>JASGIE010000103.1:0-71974 GCA_049841055.1 Paludibaculum sp.
CGAACAGCACCTAGTCCCCCTGCTTCCGGCCAGGCCAGCGTCATCGGCATCGCCAGGGCGGCCGGCGTCATCGGACGCCCGGCCGACAAGACGTCCTCTCCGACAGGCTTCGAATTCCGCCAGCCGATCCGCTGATCTTGCCGTCGCGCAGCAGGGTCAGGGTCGGCGTCCTGGCGCCATCGGGCGCAGCATCGGACAGCGAGAACCGGAACCATCACGAGCAGGGCCGTCGCCGTCGCGATGCCCAGGGAGAGCAGCAGATCGCTCCCCCAGCCGCGCCGCCATCGATGGCCGGCACGGGAAAATCAGAACCTCTCGACATCGTGTTGCGCTCCGCATCGCTGCGCCCCTTGCATGTTGGCGAGCGCAAGGAAGCCGCGCGCCTCTGGGCACCAGCGGGGCCGAAACGGGGCGCAAATGCGGTCTGCCGCCGCACGCGCGGGCGCCATGCAAAAGGCCCGGTAACGGCTGCCCGTGCAATCCGCGCTATGGCGGCGCATGGATCAGCGCATCGCCAATCCCCTGCTGCACCAGCAAGAGCAGAGCCGGCGCCGCTGGCTGGCCATCGCCGGCATGGTGTTCAGCGTCCTGGTCTTCGGCTCCAACTTCGTCGTCAGCCGCTACGCCGTGCTGCACGGCATGACCGCGCACGACATGATGGCCGTCCGCTTCGGAACGTCGGGCCTCCTGCTGCTGCCGCTTTTCCTGCGGCGCGGGCTTGTCGAATTGCAGCGGCGTCGGCTGGGGGCGCGGCCTTTTCCTGCTCGTCTCGAGCGGCTTCCCGATGAGCTTCCTGATGCTGACGGGCTTGAGCCTGGCTCCGGCGGCGCATGGCGCCACGATCACGCCCGGCACCGTGACGATGATCGGCATCGTCGGCAGCGTGGTGATGTTCGGAGCGGCCATCACGCGCAATCTCGTGATCGGGAACGGCGGGCATGCTCGCCGGGCTCGCCTGCCTCGCGATCGCCGGTTCGAGCGGCGGCCATGGCACGCTGACGAGGCGACCTGATGTTCTTCGGCTGCGGCCTGCTCTGGGGCTTCTATCCGCTGATGATACAGCGCTGGCGGATCGACGGATTGCATGCGGCGGCGATCGTCGCGGTGCTGTCGCTCACCTATCTGCCGTTCTACTTCGCCTTCTTCCACCATGGCTTCGGCGCGCCTTGGACGGTCTTCGCCTTCCAGGGCTTCTATCAGGGCGTGCTGAACATGATCGTCGGGCTCTGGCTCTGGGGCCGCGCCGCGCATGTGCTGGGCGCCGCCGTCGTCGGGCGCTTTCCGCCGCTGATCCCCGTCACCGGGACGGCGCTGGCGATCCCGGTGCTAGGCGAATGGCCGGCCGCCTTGCAATGGCTGTCGGCATCGTGCTGATCATCGGCGGCCTGTTCGTGGCGTCATGGCGCCGCCCGGCGCGCCAGGCCGAGCAGGATCAGGTTCCACAACAACCGCGATGGCGAGGCCGAGCCCCAGCGCCGCCCATGAACCCCAGGGCACGGCGGCAAGATGCACCGCCGCGAGCCCGAGCCCGGCGCCGAGCAGCCCGAGCGCGCTGCTGCCGATGACCGCAGCCGCAGCCGGCCCGCCGGCCCGCGTATGCAGGATGATGATCAGGCTGGACAGGATGATCGGCAGGCCCGGCGAGGATGCCGGACCATTGCGGCCCGACACGCTCGCTGAGACCGGTCACGATGCCGACCAGCGCGGCGACGCAGGCCGCGCGGATCGGAATGGCATAGCGCGAGATCCCGGCCGGAGGCTTGGCGCGCACCTTGAGATAAGGCCGCACGAGCAGGTGCACGACGAAGGAAGTGCGAGCACGGTGAGCACCGTCAGCGGCAGCACCGGCAGTGCCAGGCTGCGCAGACGCAGCAGCAACACCGACCCAGATCGCGAAGGCGCCGCCGAGCGAGGCGACCACACCATGGCGCTGGGCCAGCAGCACATAGCTCAGCACGAAGCTGGCATGGGTCGCATTGGCGTTCATCGTGCCGAGCGCGCTGCCCGCGATGAAGTCCGGACCGTGGTCGAGCGCCAGGAAGACGAGGACCGGCCCGAGCGAGATCGGCAGGGTCGCGATCATCGCCGCCATCAGCGGCCCGGCGCGCTCGGCCAGCAGCGAACAGCTCGACGACCACCGAGGCCGCGAGCGCCATCTTGAGAGGCAGCAGGGCGAGGCCCGTGCTCAAGCCGGCTCGCCCCTCTCCCAGCCTTCCCGCGTCTCGGCGATGAAATCGTCGAGCCGCCCGGCGGCGATGGCGGCGCGCAGGCCCGCCATCAGGTCCTGGTAATAGGCGAGGTTCACCCAGGTCAGCAGCATCTTGCCGAGCATCTCCTCGGCCTTGACGAGATGGTGCAGATAGGCGCGCGACCAGCTGTTGGCGGCCGGGCAGGAGGATTGCTCGTCGATCGGGCGCGGATCCTCGGCGTGCTTGGCGTTCTTCAGGTTCATCCGGCCGAAGCGCGTGAAGATCTGGCCGTGGCGGCCGGCCCGCGTCGGCATCACGCAGTCGAACATGTCGATGCCGCGCGCCACCGATTTCACGATGTCGTCCGGCGTGCCGACGCCCATCAGATAGCGCGGCTTCTCCTGCGGCAGATGCGGCTCGACCGTCTCGATCATCGCCAGCATGACGTCCTGCGGCTCGCCGACCGCGAGCCCGCCGACGGCATAGCCCTTGAGGTCCATGGCGGCGAGCTCGCGCGCGCTCTCGACGCGCAGATGCGGCACGTCCCCGCCCTGCACGATGCCGAACAGCGCCCGGCCCGGATGATCGCCGAACGCGGTCTTGCAGCGCTCGGCCCAGCGCAGCGACAGGCGCATCGCCTTCTCCGCGACCTTCTCCTCGCAGGGCAGCGCGACGCATTCGTCGAGCTGCATGACGATGTCGGAGCCGAGCAGGTTCTGGATCTCGACCGAGCGCTCCGGGCGTCAGCATGTGCTTCGAACCGTCGATATGGGACTGGAAGGTCACGCCCTCCTCGGTCAGCTTCCGGAGCTGCGACAGCGACATCACCTGGAAGCCGCCGGAATCCGTCAGGATCGGGTGCGGCCAGTTCATGAAGCTTGTGCAGGCCGCCGAGCCGGGCGACGCGCTCGGCGCCGGGCCGCAGCATCAGGTGATAGGTGTTGCCGAGCACGACATCGGCGCCGAGCGCCCTCACCTGCTCGGGATACATGCCCTTGACGGTCGCGGCGGTGCCGACCGGCATGAAGGCCGGCGTGCGGATGACGCCGCGCGGCATGCTGATCGCGCCGGTGCGCGCGGCGCCGTCGCGGGCGGCGACCTTGAAGGTGAATTCGGGGGTCGCAGCGATTTCCGGCTGCATGGACTGTGGCTGAGCGGTCATGGCCTGCGAGGTAGCGCAGTCGATCGCGCTGCGAAAGGGCTTGCCGCGCAGAACGCCCGCGTCAGCCTTGCGCGCCGGACCGGTATGAACGGCGCAACGCGAGAACGAGAATTGCAACCGTCAGCCAGAGCCGGATCGTCGCGAAAATGACGACATAACTGAAGAACAGTGCGATCTTGATGCCTTGCGGCGCGCCGGCTTTGAACCATAAGCCGGTGATCACCGATCTGAACCAGCCCTGGACGGGATGGAGCAGAATCGAAAGCCCGGCCACCAGCAGAGCTCCCGGCACGAGCCAGGCTGCGCGCCGCCCGAGCTCCCGCATGGCCCGAAACAGGTTGGGTTTCTGTCCTTCGTCGACCTGAAGGACCATCAGCAGCACGATCACCGCAACGATCGGGCTCCACAACCGGCCGATATGCGTTGCCTGATCGAATGCGATCCCGTCGAAGCCCATCATCAACTGGCCGGGCTCGGCGATGAGGCCGGACAGTCCAGCGACGCATGTTGCTGCAATCAACAAGCCGAAGATCGGGATAAGGACGCTGCGCGTCATAGCGAGCTGCTGGGCAAGGCCGCGTTCCGCAAGGCTCGTCTGCCCATTGGTCATCGTGACCGTCTTCCATGTGACGATCACGAATGCGAGCAGCAGCGACACGTCTGCGATGGTGATGGCCGGCACAGCGATCAGGCCACCGCCGAACGCAAAAACCCGCATCAACGCAGCAAGAAGCAGCCAGGGAACGGCCCCTATCTGCCGAAACGGGCCATACGAGACGGATGGCAATACGCGAGAGGGAAGCAATCGAGGAGAGGCCATTCTCGCCAGGATAAGCGGGAACCTTCAATCCAAGGTTGACGGTTCCCGTAAACATCGCGACGTAACGTTAGGCTCGTCTGCTCAGCCCTTCGCGACCGCCGCCTCGTAGATATCCGGCTTGAAACCGACGATCGTCTTGCCCTTGCCGAGATCGAGCACCGGCCGCTTGATCATCGAGGGCTGCGCCAGCATCAGCGCGATCGCCTTCCCGGCATCGAGCCCCTGCTTCTCGGCGTCGGGCAATGCACGGAAGGTCGTGCCGGCACGATTCAGTACGGTCTCCCAGCCGTGCTCCTTGACCCAGCGTTCCAGCGAGGCCTTGTCGATCCCGCTCGCCTTGTAGTCGTGGAAGGCGGCCGTGACGCCATGGTCCTCGAGCCAGACGCGCGCCTTCTTCATCGTGTCGCAATTCTTGATGCCGTAGATCGTGATCGTCATGCCGTCGTCCGAACCTCGTGAAGCCGCCCGGCATCCGCTGCCCGGCTGCCATAACGGTTCGCCGGCCGGGCGGCAGACGGGCATGACAGGGCGGGCGACAGCGCCGGATACAGGCAGGGATTAGCATGGATACCGCATCAGTCTCCGCGCCAAAAAAGCTGGACAGCCCGGCTTTTCCCCATCGACGCTGGAAGGACCATCCCGTACCCGGCGTCGATTTTCCTGATGCCACGACATTCACCAGCGATCCCCGCTGGATGCGAACCGCCTGCGAGGCGCTCTCGACCCGTCTCGACAAGGAGATCGACCTTCTCGCCGGCATCGATATCGGCGGGCTCGGCTTCGCGGGCGCATTGGCACTGCGCAACGGCCTCGGCTTCATCGATATCCGCAAGGTCGCGTCGATCCGTGCCGATGTCGTGCGCAGCCTCGCAGCCAATTACGAACTCGGCAACGGCATCGCCTTGTCGAAGGGCCAGGCGCTGGACGGGCGCCATGTCGCGATCATCGACGACTGCCTGATGACCGGCGGCACGGCGCTGGCGACGGCGCAGCTGCTGCGCCGGCTGGGTGCACGCTGCACGCATGCGCTCTTCGTCTTCGAGCTCGAAGGCCTCGGCGGCCGCGAGCGGCTGGCGCAGGGCGGCATCGCCGTGCGCAGCCTGCAACGCCTCCCTCCGGCCTAGCCCAAATAGGCTTTCGGGCTAGGCCAAGGCAGCCGGCACTCAGGCCGGGCGCTTCGGGCTGTCGAGACCGCGCTGGACGGCGGGGCGCGACAGGCAACGCTCCAGCCAGATCGGCACATGGGTCAGCTTGGAATAGTCGACGAGCTCGCCCGCGCCATAGAAGCCGACGAGATTGCGCACCCAGCCCAGGATCGCGATATCGGCGATGCTGTAGTCGTCGCCCATGATCCAGGTGCGGCTCGCGAGCCTGTCCTCCAGCACGCCGAGCAGGCGCTTGCTCTCGCTGGCGTAGCGGTCACGCGGGCGCTTGTCCCTCATATTCGCGGCCTTGACCGGTTCCCACTCCATGGTGTAGTTCCACTGCTGGGAGTAGCCGATGCGGAAGTCCTTGTCCACGGCGTACAGATTGGGCGGGGTGCTGGTGGAGGAGGTGCCGGTGCCGGCCCAGGGATCGGCCCAGGTCAGGTTCGGAACACCGTTGTTGCTGCCGAGGAAGGTCTGCGACGCGCGGAAGGGCGGGTTCAGACCGAGGTCGCGCAGGTCGACGGCGCCATCGTACTCGCCCATGACGTTGTAGTAGATGCCGTAGGCGGCGCGGATGACGAACTTGGTGGTGCCGAAAGGCCGGTAGGCCAGGCCGATGCGGGGTGCGAAGTTCCGGCTGCCGAGGGTCATGTAGTTGGATCGGTCAAGGCCGAGGGTACTGGCGTCGACGATCGGCACGACGCCGGACCAGATGGGGTCGGCCGTGCCGCTGATGACGGCCAGGGCGTTGCGACCGCGATCCCAGACGGCGAGGTCGTTGTTCTTCTCCCAGGGGGACTGGTAGTCGTAGCGCAGGCCGACGTTGACGGTCAGGCGGGAGTTGACGCGCCAGTCGTCCTGCGCGTAGGCGGAGAAGCGGTAGTTCACGTCGTCCAGGATGAAGTTGCTGGTGGCGCGGGAGCTGGTGGAGATGGTGCCCAACAGGTAGTCGGCAAAGGAGTTGCCGCTGTAGCGCCCATCGAAGGCGAAAGAGCCGCGATAGGGCGAGGAGTTCTGGCGGTTGACGACATCGACACGGGCGAAGTCGACACCGAACTTCAGGCTGTGCTTGCCGCGCTCCCAGCTCAGGTTGTCGGAGAACTGGCGCTGGTGGTTGACGTCGCCGGAGCCGGGCTGGTCGGACAGCGTGGTGAAGCCGGTCATCGAAATGGTCGGCAGGCCGCCGAGACCTTCCAGCGGAGCGGTGGCGCCGGGGATGAACTTGCTGGGATCGAGGTCGTGATTCTGCGGCATGCGGTAGTCTTCCCAGTAGTTCAAACCGACGCGGAAGACGTTGGCAATGGTTGGCGTGAAGACGCGGGTGTACTGGGCGGCCAGGTTCTTGGTGCTGATGCCGAAGCCATCCCAGTTGCCGAAGGGGACTCCGCCGCCGGCCGTGCTGTAGGGGCCGTTGTTCGTCCAGAAGTAGCGCACGGAGACCATGTCACGGTCGGTGATCTGGTAGTCGCCACGGGCGGAGTAGCGGTCGTTCGGCTGGTGCTGCGGGACGTTGGCCACGAAGTTCGTGCCGAGGCCCGCGGTCCCCTGCCCGGGCAGATTCGGATCGGGCATGTACTTCAGGAACTGCTGCGAGACGGAGCTGATGCGGCTGGTGGGAATAATGTTGCCGGTGAACGGCGCGCCGCCGGCCAGGGGATCCTTCACCACCGTGCCGGGAAGTAGGTTCGTGAAGTCGCCGGACTTCATGGCCGTGCGCGGCATGGACATCTGAGTGGTGCTGGACTGCACCAGCCGCAGACCTTCAAAGGATCCAAAGTAGAACAGTTTGTTCTTGATGACGGGGCCGCCGACGGATCCGCCGTACTCGTTGCGGTTGAAGGGCGGTTTGGCCAGCAGTTGCGCCGAGTGCGCCTTGGCGGCGGTGACGGCGTTGCGGTTGAATTCGAACAGGCTGCCGTGGACTACGTTGCCGCCGGACTTCGAGGCGATGACCACCTGGGCGCTCTTGCCGAATTCGGCCGGAGCGGCGTTGGCGATGACCTTGAACTCAGCGACGCCGTCGAGGGACAACATCTGGCCGAGAAGCCGTTCGCCGATGGCGTCGTCGTTGGATACTCCGTCGACGGTCTGGCCCGTGCCGCCGCGATAGGCAGCTCCGGCGATGGCCGGGTTCGATCCTGCCTGCTGGACGCCGGGAGCCATGGCCATGAGACCGTTGATGCCGGTGCGGCCGTTCAGTGGCATGGAACGAACCTGATTACTGTCCACCACGTTGCCGACGGAGGAGGTCTCGGACTGCACGATGGGCGCGGTCGCCTCGACATCCAGAGTGGAGGTCACGCTGCCCACTTCCAATTGAAAGTCGATGCGCGCGGTCTGATTGACCAGGAGGACGATGCCGCGCTTGGAGACGGTTTTGAAGCCGCCGGCGCTAGCGACCAGGCGGTAGCTGCCGGGATTCAGCCGCTGGAAGACGAAGTCCCCTTCGTCGCCGGGAGTGCGGGCTTCCGTAATACCGGTGCTCTCATTGATCAGTTCAACGCGGGCTTGCGGAATGGCGGCGAGGCTCGGATCCGTCACGCGTCCCACGATGGTGCCAGTCGTTTGGGCCCATAGGGTCGCCGATGCGAGATACACGCCCCAGAGCCATACCCTGCTCATGGATTTCATGGTGTAGTCCTTTCGTGGTGGTCGCAACTCGGGTGCACTGCAAAACGCGCGGGCGCTGCCGCGTCGGGGATGAGCCGGCGATCAACCTGCGAAGACTGAGGGACCTGCTCCACGCGGACTCGGACAGTGGACCCGGGCATTCACTTGCACTACGTCGATTCTTGCGCTGGAGATTCACCCAAGTTCAGTGGTTCACGGTGCATTTCACCGTAAAACGCATGCTATACTCTTGAAAGTAAAGCCCCGTTTCAAGGCTGTCGCGTTCCACCGGGGTACAGGTGAAGGGTGCCGGTAACGCACCCGTTAGCCCCGCGGTCCGGTGGTTGCAACATGCTGAACGGCCTGGACCGGAAGCGTCCCGGCGGAAGGCTGCAAGGATTGGTCTGATGTCGAGCTCCTCTGGCACCCGCGATGCCCTCAATCCGATGGACCGGGCCAGAGTGGAGAGCGATCCACGCTGGGCCGCGGTGCAGCGGATCCTGGCATCTCCCGGATTCCACAAATCGGCCCGATTGTCCTCATTCCTGATTTATGTGTGCGAACGCGCCATTCTGGGCCGCGTGGATGAGGTCAGCGAACAGCATGTGGGCATCCATGTGTTCGAGCGCCCGCCGGACTATAACGCCAGCGAAGACAATATCGTCCGGTCGCATGCGCGGCTTTTGCGCAAGAAGCTGGACGAATACTACGCGGAAGAGGGGCGGCAGGAGGCGATCCGGATCCAAATACCCAAAGGGGCCTATCTGCCCGTTTTCGGTACAGTGTCGGACCCGGCTCCTGAGGTGCTGCCTGAGACTCCTCCGGTCGAGCGCCATCGCCCTGCCCTGCTCTGGTGGGCCACGGGCGTATTGGTCTTACTGCTGGCGGTCTATGGCGTCTTCCGGTGGATGACTCCTGCCCGGCCACAGAAGCTGGTACGTCAGTTCTGGGGACAGGTGTTCAACGCCGACCGGCCCACGATGGTGGTGTCGTCGGATACGGCGCTGGTGCTCTTCGAGGGGTACACGCGCACTTCCGTCACATTGAGCGAGTATCTGGCCCGGGATTTCTGGCAGAAGTTTCCGCCTCAGACCGACATCCAGGGCAACTGGATCTCGGGGCTGCGCGACCGCCCGTTCACCAACAATGTCGACCTGAGTTTCTGCTGGCGGCTGGGCCGTCAACCGGGCGTCGACTTCCGGCGGGCCGCGGTGCGTCCGGCCCGGGAACTGGGCATGGCCGACCTAAAAGGAGCCAATGCCGTATTGATTGGGGCGCGCCATGCGAATCCGTGGGTGGAACTCTTCGATCAGAAGAACAATTTTCAGGGCCTGTTCACGGATGAGTTCAAGGATCACATCCTCAACCGGAGCCCCCACAACGGAGAACTGCCGGTGTATCGAGGCAGCCGGATGGACGGGGTGTTTCGTTCCTACGCCTTGATCGAATTCAATCGCGGGCTGACCAGCAACGAAAACGTCCTGATTCTCTCGGGACTGACCACACCGGGCACCGAGGGCGCGGCGGATTTCCTGCTGAATCAATCGACCTTCGGCCGGTTCCTGGAGACCATCACGCTGGCCGACGACCGGGTGCCGCATTTCGAGTTGCTGCTGCGCGTCGACAACATCAACGTGACGGCGCCGCGCGCCGAGGTGCTGGCCTACCGGGTGCAGAAGGACTGACGGCACTCACTCATGCCGGACCGCGAGGAGCGGATCGATGCGGGTGGCGCGGCGCGCCGGCACGAAACTGGCCGCCAGCGCGACGGCAAGCATGAGCAGCGCGACCGCGGCGAAGGTGAGCGGATCGCGCGGACTGACTCCGTAGAGGAGGCTCGCGAACAAGGGGCCGGCGGCGAGCGCCGCTAGGAGACCCGCGGCAATCCCAAAGCACGCCAGATGGAGCCCCTGCCGGAGCACCAGACGCAAGGCGTCGCCGCGTTGGGCGCCGATCGCCATCCGGATCCCGATCTCGCGGGTCCGCTGGACCATGGTGTACGAGATGACGCCGTAAAGGCCGATGGCCGTCAGCAGGAGGGCGATCAGACCGAGCCCGCCCACCAGGGTGGCGGCTGCTTCCTGCTCGTACATGCTCGACCGGACCACCAGACCGAGCGTGGAGAGGGACAGGACCGGCGCGCGGCGGTCGACGCCGGTGACGACGTTCCGCAGCGGACCGGCGAGGCGCAACGGATCGCCGGTGGTTTCGACCAGCAGCAGGATGCTCTCGTGGTTCGACTGCACGTAGGGCAGGTAGAAATAAGGCTCCGGCGTCTCCAGGATGGAGTTGATGCGGACGTCGCGAACGATGCCGACCACGCGGCGGTTCATGCCCTCGGCGTCGCCTGTCAGGTGCAGGAACTGCCCCAGCGCGTCGGTTTCGGGCCAGAGGCGGCGCGCCATGGTCTCGCTGACGATGACGACCGGCGGCGCTTCGGGGTTGTCGGCGGAGGAGAAGTCGCGGCCTCGCAGGAGGGAGATGCCGAGGGTGCGGAAGTAGTCCTGGTCGATGACGTTGTACTTTACTGGCGGATCCTGGGCGCCTGAAGGGGTGGCGCGTCCGGGTATGCGGATGTGCATGGCCGTGCCGCCCTCGGAATTCCACAACGGCGGGTGCATGGCGAGGGTAGCGTGACGGACGCCCGGAGCGGCGCGCATCTGCTCCAGGATCTGGGCGTAGGAAGCGCGGACCTGGGCACGCGGACCGCCGGGCAGGATGTCGGCCACCAGGACGCTCTTCCGCTGGAAGCCAAGGTCCAGGTGCATGCTGTAGACGAACGTCCGCACCAGCAGGCCGGCGGCGGTCAACAGGAGCATGGACAGAGCCACCTGGAAGACCACCAGCAGGCCGCGCGAACGGCTGCGGCCCAACGATGTGGGATCAGCACCCTTCAGCACCGGAATCACCCCCACGCGGGAGGCGCGCAGAGCCGGAAAGAGACCGAAGGCGAGGACGGTGACGAGGGAGACCGCCAGGGTGAGCGCGAGCACACGCGTATCCATCCGGAAGTCGAAGTGGGTGGAGGAGTCGCCCGGCGGGGTGATGACGGAGGGCAGCGCAAGAATGAGCCAGCGCGCCAGCAGGAGTCCGGCGGCCGCGCCGAGAGTGGCGATGAGCAGGCTCTCGGTGAGAAGCTGACGGACGATGCGGGCGCGGCCGGCGCCGATGGCGAGGCGGATGCCGATTTCGCGGGCGCGTACGCCGGCACGGGCGAGCAGCAGGTTCGCCACGTTGGCGCAGGCGATGAGGAGGACGAGGGCCACGATGCCCAGCAGGACGCCGCCCATCGTTCCGGCACTGCGGAGGCCGTACTCCAGCGAGGAGTAGAGCACGCCATGGCGGCCCTGGTTCCAGCGCGGGTAGGCGCGTTCCAGATTCCGGGCAATGCCCTCGATCTCGGCGCGGGCCTGGCTCAGCGAGACGTCCGGCCGCAGACGGCCCAGCGCCGTGAAGGAGCGGGACTCGCGTTGCGCTCGTTCCCCGCCCTGGCTGGGATCCCATGAACTCATCGGGATCCAGAAGTCAGAATCGATCCAAGGCTCAATGCCGTGAAAGCCCTTCGGGGCGATGCCGACGACGGTATACAGGCGGCCCAGATGGACCGGTTTGCCGACAATCGACGGATCTCCGCCGAAGCGGCGATGCCACAGGTTGTCGCTCATCACCACGACAGGCCCCGGCTCGCGGACGTGCTCACTGAATACCCGTCCTACTTGCGCGCCGACACCGAGGACGGTGAAGTAATCCTCGCTCACCACGTTCGACATGGTGGAGTCCGCGAAGCCCTCGCCCGTCAGCACCGGGCCGCGGCGCTGGGTGACAGTGAGGCCGGCGAGCGTCTTCGACTGGTCGCGAAAATCCTCATACTCCGGGAAGGAGACGCCGTCGAAGGCATCGCGATCGGTGGCCATCGACAGGTAGACCAGCCCGCGCGGATCCTTCACCGGCAGCGGCCGCAACCACATGCCGTCGGCCAGGCTGAACATGGTGGAATTCACGCCGATGCCTACCGCCAGGCAGAGCACCGCGACGGTGGTGAAGCCGGGCGCGCGCCGCAGTTGGCGCACGGCATAGCGGATGTCCTGCAGAAAGACTTCCAGAGAGCTCCAACCCCAGGTTTCCCGGCTGCGTTCCGCCAGCAGCGTGGCATTGCCGAACTGGCGGCGCGCCCGATAGCGTGCCTCGTCGGCAGGCACACCATCTTCGACATAGGAGTCCGCCTTGCTCTCCGTGTGGTGGCGCATCTCCTCTTCGAGGTCTTTTTCAAATTGCCGGCGCCGCAGGAGGAACGCCAGCCGCCGCCAGAACTCACCAAGCCATTCCATGTGGGTACCGTCCGTCAGGCGGGCTGGATCACGCGTGTGATCGCCCGCATCACCCGTTCAAATTCCGAGATCTCGGCGCCAAGCTGCTTCTGGCCGGCGGGGGTGAGGTGGTAGTAGCGGGCGCGCCGGTTCTTTTCCGACAGACCCCACTCGGCCACTACCCAGCCCTTGATGAGCATGCGCTGCAAGGCGGGATAGAGCGAGCCTTCCTCCACCTGGAGCACGTCTTCCGACATCTGTTGGATGTGCTGGGCGATGCCGTAGCCGTGCATGGGTCCAAGATGGGCCAGGCTTTTGAGGATGAGCATGTAGAGGGTGCCGGGCGGGATCTCGGACCGCGCGGCGGCTTCGTCGTTTCCCATAGTCTAACTACTGGTATTCTGCGCCAGGCGAACTGGACTGGTCAAGGCTCTTCTGTCGCTTGTTACAACGCGGCGGAAGCTCTGCGAAGTGGTCAACAATGGAAGGACCATCATGCAACTGTTGCCCGCGCCCGCCGAACTGGCGATGTTCCTCACCGCCGCTGCGATCCTGCTGGTGATTCCAGGGCCGGCTGTGCTGTATGTGGTCGCTCGCAGCGTGGACCAGGGGCGGCGGGCGGGCCTCGCCTCGTGCGCGGGCATTTCCACGGGCGGACTGGTGCATGTCCTGGCGGCGACGTTCGGCCTGTCGGCGCTGCTGGTCTCTTCGGCGCTGGCCTATTCCACGGTGAAGTATGCGGGCGCGGCGTATCTCATCTACCTGGGCGTCCGCAAACTGCGCGAGAAGCCCGAAACCGGCAGCGTTGGTCATGAAGAGCCGGCGAGCCTGCGCCGCATCTATGCGCAAGGGGTGGTGGTGCAGTTGTTGAACCCGAAGTCCGCATTGTTCTTCTTCTCGTTCCTGCCGCAGTTCGTGAGCCCGGCGCGCGGCCCGGTGATGCCGCAACTACTGGCCTTGGGCTTGCTGTTTGCCTGCATGGGGTTCGTCAGCGACTGCCTGTGGGCCTTCACGGCGGGCAGCGCTTCACGCTGGCTGCGAGGCAATCCCGGGTTTCTGAGGAATCAGCGGTACGTGTCGGGTTCGGTGTACATCGGCCTGGGCCTGGCGACCGCGGTGAGCGGGTCGCGCGCTTCGATCCGCCACTGACGGGCGCAACTTGTTACAAGCCGTTTTACTCAGACAGCTATATACTAGGACATCTGAGTATAAGGACAAGATAACAGGGCATGTCATTCTGGACGCGCATCACAAACGTCTTCCGCGGCGACCGCCTGAATCTCGACATCGACGAAGAACTGGAAGCGCATGTGGCCGATGCGGTAGCCGAGGGGCGCGACGAAGCGGAGGCGCGGCGGGCGCTGGGCGCGGCGCTGCAACTGCGCGAGAAAAGCCGCGATTTGCGGCTGCTGCCCTGGCTCGATTCGCTGCGGGCGGACGCCGTCCTGGGCTGGCGTCAATTGATGAAGCGCAAGGTGACATCGACGGCGGCAGTCCTGTCACTGGGTCTGGCCATCGGGGCGTGCACGGCGGCCTTCCGATTGGTGGACGCCCTGCTGCTGCGCCCCTTGCCGGTGTCCGAGCCAAGCCAATTGTTTGCGATCTCCTATGAGCAACGCGGACGCGACGGCAAACCCGTGCTCTATGACAGCTGCTCGTATCCGATGTTCCAGCGCTGGCAGGCGGCCCTGGGCGACCGCGCGGAGTTGCTGGCGATCTCCTACGCCCAGCGCACGGATCTCACCTACGGCTCCGACCAGGAGATGGAAAAGGCGCACCGGCAGTATGTTTCCGGGCGGATGTTCCCCTCCTTTGGATTGCGGCCGGCACTGGGGCGGCTGTTTACAGCGGAAGAGGACCAGCATCCGGGCGCGCGTCCCTACGCCGTGCTCTCCTACGATTACTGGCAGCGCCGGTTTGGAGCAGACCCATCCATCCTGGGGAAGAGTCTGCGCGTGGACGGGCAGCTGTTCAGCATTGCCGGGGTGGTGGAGAGGAGTTTCACGGGCGTCGAGCCAGGCAGAGTGACCGATGTCTTCCTGCCCATCACGATGCGAGGCGGCCCGGCGCTGAGCAGTTCGAGTTCGTTCTGGTTCCACACGATGGTGCGGCTGAAGCAGGACGCCTCGCCTGGTCCGGTGCGCGACCTGCTCGCCTCCACCTATCGGGCCTTCGAATTGGAGCGGATGAAGGGCTATTTCCAGACGGCGCGCTCGGGGCCGGTGGTGGAGGCAACGCTCCATCTGGAACCGGCGGCGACGGGCGCATCGGGCATGCAACGAGAGTACCGCCGCCCGCTCACGGCGCTGAGCGTGCTGGTCGCGCTGGTGCTGTTGATCGCCTGCGCGAACGTGGCGAATCTGATGACCGCGCAGTCGTGGGCGCGCGGCCGCGAGATGGCGCTGCGCGTGGCGATTGGCGCGGGCCGCGGGCGTCTGATGCAACTGGTGCTGGTGGAAAGTGCCTGGATTGCGGGGTTGGCGACGGCCTTCGGAGCAGCGTTCGCGGCGTGGGCCGCGCCCTTCGTGGTAAGTCTGATCAATCCGCCCGACGATCCCGCACGGCTGGTGCTGCCGGCGGATTGGCGCGTGCTTGGATTCAGCCTCGCGCTGACGCTGGGGGTCACTTTGCTGTTCGGCACCATTCCGGCTTTGCGCGCCGCGTCGGTGGAACCGGCCGGTGCTCTGAAAGGCGGAGTGGATCCGCATTCGCGCCGCCGGGTGATGAACGGACTGGTGGCGGTGCAGGTGATGTTCTGTTTCCTGGTCCTGTTCGTGGCCGGACTGTTCGCCGCCACGTTTGACCGGTTGAACCGCCAGCCGCTCGGCTTCTCGCCGGAGGGCCTGCTGGTCTTGGAAACGGTGAGCGCGGGCCCGCAGCCTCCTGCATATTGGAATCAGGTGGCGGAGCGCCTGCGGTCGGTACCCGGAGTGGATTCGGTGGGGCTCTCCAGTTGGCCGCTGTTGACCGGGGAAATGCGGAACCAATACATCTCAGTGGGCGGCCATGCGCCCACGGATGTGCTGGGCTTCCTGCTGGCCGTTTCTCCGGGCTGGCTGGACACGATGCGGATCACCCTCACCGGCGGCCGGGACTTCCGCCCCGAAGAGATGCATCCCAGTGCCGCAATCGTGAATGAGACCTTTGTCAGGCAGTATTTCCAGGGTGAGAACGCACTCGGCAAGTCGTTTGAACTGGTGGGCGAGAAGGGCGCTCGAACGCGGCTGCGGATTGTGGGCACGGTGCGGGATGCGGCCTATCGCAATGTGCGCGAGGCCATGCTGCCGGTGGCTTACCTGCCGTTTGCCACGAGAGATGAGGCCGGGGCGGTTCGCCCGGTCAGCCGCGGCGCGTTCCTCGTCCGCGGCAGCGGGCGCGATTTGAGCGATCTGGCGCCGGTCCTGCGGCAGGCCGTGCCGGCGGAGCGGAAGGAGTTCCGGGTGAGCAATGTGCGGACGCAGGCGGAGATCGTGCGAGCCCAAACCGTCAAGGAGCGCCTGCTGGCCATGCTGGCGCTGTTCTTCGCGGTGGTCGCGCTGGTGCTGGCGGGCGTCGGGTTGTATGGGGTGATGGACTACTCGGCGCTGCAAAGGCGCCGCGAAATCAGCATTCGCATGGCTTTGGGCGCGCAAGGGGGAGACATCGCGGTCCGCGTTACGTCGCAGATCTACTCGATGGTGGCGCTGGGCGCCGTGGCGGGCCTCGGCCTGGGCCTGGTGTGCGCGCGCTACATCGAGTCGCTGTTCTTCCAGGTGAAGGCGACTGATCTACCGTTGCTGACCTTCCCGGCCCTCACGCTGGTGGCGGCGGCGCTGTTGGCTTCGCTGCCGGCTGTAGTGAGTGCAGTCCGCACGGATCCGGCCAAGATGTTGAGGGCGGAATAGGCAGCAAGGAAAGGAGACTCAATGTCGTTCTGGTCGCGACTATCGAATGTGTTCCGCAGTGATCGCCTGAACCGCGATATCGACGAAGAGTTGGAAGGGCATCTAGCGGACGCCGTGGCCGAGGGCCGCACTGAGGCCGAGGCCCGCCGCGCTCTGGGCACCACACTCCGGATTCGCGAGGAGAGCCGCGATCAGCGCCTGCTGCCCTGGCTCGATTCGCTGCGGTCGGACGTCGTGCTGGGCTGGCGGCAGATCCGCAAGCGCAAGGTGGCGTCGGCCGCGGCGATTCTCTCGTTGGGCCTGGCCATTGGGTCGTGTACGTCCGCGTTCCGGATTATTGACGCGCTGCTGCTGCGACCGCTGCCGGTGGCGCATCCAGAGGAGCTCTACGCGCTCCAACGCTCCGGCTTTGGGTTCCTCGGTAAGTTCGAGACGGACGATGGCTGGTCGTATCCGGTATTCCGGCTGATAGCGGAGGCAGTGCGGGGCAAGGCGGAACTACTGGCGATCGGCTCAGTCGAACGGGTGGACGTGAGCTTCGCGTCTGAAGACGACATCGAGAAAGCCAACGTACAGTACGTCTCGGGGCGGACGTTCGCATCGTTCGGGTTGCGGCCCAGGGTGGGGCGCCTGTTCAGCGGCGCCGAAGACGATCTGTCGCATCCGCAGCCCTATGCGGTGCTGTCGCACGACTACTGGATGGCGCGCTTCGGAGGAGACGCCGGGGTGGTGGGCCGGAAGGTGAGGATTGGTGCGCAGGTCTTCGAGATTGTGGGGGTGTCGGGCGAGGGGTTTACCGGGACCGAACCGGGTTCGATGGCCGGGATCTTCCTGCCGGTGACGATGCACATCGGTGCGCGGGAGGAGGGCTGGACCTGGATGCGAACGCTGGTGAGGATTCCGCCCGGCACGGCGCCGGAGCCGATTGTGGCTCGAGTGGCCGCAGTGTCGCGGGCGTTCGAGGAGAACCGTGCGAAGGGGTTACAGGGCATCGCGCCGGCCAACATCCAGCGGTTTCTCGACCGGAAGGTGGAAATCAGGCCAGCGTGGACTGGGATTTCGTCGCTCCAGAAGGAGTACCGGCGTGCGCTGCAGGCGATGGCTGTGCTGGTGGCGCTCGTATTGCTGATCGCCTGTGCGAATGTGGCAAATCTACTGTCAGCGCAGGCGGCGGCGCGGGCACGGGAGATGGCACTGCGGGTCTCCATCGGCGCCGGGCGCGGCCGGCTGGTTCAGCTAGTGCTGGTGGAGAGCACTCTCATGGCGATATTGGCGGCGACGGCAGGCGGCGTATTCGCGTCCTGGGCCGCGCCGTTTGTCGTCGCTCACATCAATCCGCCCGACGATCCGGCGCGGCTGGTGATGCCGATGGACTGGCGCGTGACAGGGTTCGCCTTTGGACTGACGGTGCTGGTGTCGTGCCTCTTCGGGCTGGCGCCGGCGCTGCGGGCATCGGGGGTGAAACCGGCTAGCGCGCTGAAAGGCGGATCGGATCCGTATTTGCGGCGGCGGCTGATGTACGGGCTGATCGCGGCGCAGGTGACGTTCTGCTTCGTGGTGCTGTTTGTCTCCGGGCTGTTCGTGGAGACGTTCCACAAATTGTCGAAACGGCCGATGGGGTTTTTGTCCGACGGGCTGTTGGTGGTGGATGTGACGCCGAAGCAACCGCAGTTTCCGGTGGTTTGGGAGGAACTGACCAGGCGGATTCGGGCATTGCCGGGCGTGGAATCGGCATCGACGTCGTGCTGGCCGCTGATCGGGGCCATGGGTTGGAGCGGTTTCGTTTCGATTCACGATGGCCCGCCAAGCTCTGTGCCGGCGTACATGCTGGCAGTGTCGCCCGGTTGGCTGGAGACCATGAAGATTCCGATTCTCGACGGTTCGGACTTCCGGCCGGACGCCACGTCGCCGGGTGTGGCCATCGTCAATGAGACCTTTGTGAAGACGTTCTTCCACAGCGAGCGGCCGTTGGGCCGAATGTTCCGGAGGGCCCGCGAACAGTATCAAATTGTGGGTGTCATACGAGATACACCGTACCAGGGGCTGCGCGCGCCAACCTCGCCGTTGGCATTTTTTCCGCAGCATGAGCTCGACAAGAAGGGCGAGCTGCGGCCAGTGCGCAGCATGTCGTTCCTGGTGCGGGTGAAGGGGGATGCGCCGCTGGCGCTGGCTCCTGCGGTGCGGGCAGAGCTCGCCCGGACGCGGCCGGATTTCCGTGTGACCAATGTCCGCACGTTCCAGGAGCTGCTCGACGCCCAGACGCTGCAGGAGCGCCTGCTGGCGATGTTGGCGCTATTCTTTACCGTGGTGGCGCTGCTGCTGGCCGGAGTTGGGCTCTTTGGCGTGCTGGACTACTCGGTGGTGCAGCGGCGGAAGGAGATCGGCATTCGCATGGCGATCGGAGCGCGGGCGGGCGACGTCGGGCGGCTGGTAACCACGGCGTCGCTGCAGATGGTGCTAGCCGGGCTTGTCTTCGGGGCAGGGCTGGGGTTGGCGGCAGCCCGTGGGATTGAGCCTCTGCTGTACGAGGTGAAGGACACCGACCCTTGGATGCTGGCCGGGCCGTGGATCGTGATTCTGACAACGGCGCTGGCAGCGGTGGTGCCCGCGGTGGTGCGCGCGGTGCGGATCGATCCCGTTTCCAGCCTGCGATCGGAATGACCAAGGAGCGCTTCGATTAAACCACGTTAATCTTTTGCGCGCCGATTTGGCTCGAACCGGCTCCGGTCCTTTCGACATATGGAGTGAGAAGTCCGCCACGGTACGCCCGGCGGCTTGCTCGGAAAGAAGAAGTTCCCATGCTGAATTCGGTCGGTTGTCTCACCTCGACCTATCAGGCTTCGTCCCACGCGCGGATGAGCGAGAAGGTCGTCGACAGAATGTTCAAGAAGGTCGACACCAATCAGGATGGGCAGATCACGAAGGATGAACTGGCGCAGGCGCTGGCATCCGGCGCTACCAAAACCGACCGCAGCGGCAAAAAGCTCAGCGTGGACGACTTCTTCCAGGCGCTCGACACCGCCGGCAAGGGCTACATCACCAAGGAAGACGCAGCCGCGGGCCTGGACGCCCTGGCCCAGAAGTTCGCGGAAGCCAAAGCGAAGCGGACCGGCGAAGCACACCACGGCCGGGGCGGCGGAGGCGGGCATGCCGAGGGCGGAGGAGCCACGGGCGGCACCGGCTCCAGCACGGACAGCACGCAGTACGATCCCCGGGATACCAATCAGGACGGCACGGTTTCGGAGCAGGAAGCGGCAGCCTACGCAGCGACCCACTACGTCCAGACGGCGCAGACGGAGATCTCCACACAGGAGACCTCCACCACCACCACCTACGCCTGAGCCCTGACGTTTACCAGTTCGTCACAGACCCATCCGGCCGCCGGTAGATCGGCGTCGGCTGGGTCTTTTCCGTTATTTCCGTCAACAGGGTGAGCTTGCTGGTGTCGACCTCGACGCCCAGCCCCGGGCGGTCGTTCGGCCAGAGCTTGCCCTCGCGGAAGTCGAACGCCTTCGGCAAGTAGGGTGTACCGTTGATGGCGACTCGTGGCAACATCTCCATGAGCGCAGGACCGGAGAAGGATCCGCACAGATGGACCAGGGCGGCTTCCGAGATGGGTCCCGTGAAATGCGGGATCAGGCCGACGTAGTGCGTTTCACAGAGCGCGGCGATCTTGACGAACTCGGTAATGCCGCCGACGTTGGGGACCGTGGCGCGACAGTAGTCGATGAGGTGCCCTTCGATCAGCTCGTTCATATCCCAGCGGGAGCCGTATTGCTCTCCGACGGCGATGGGGACCTTCACCAGACCGCGCAGGGTCTTGTAGACGGCCGGATCTTCGGAGCGGACAAGGTCCTCGACAAAGTACGCGCCCAGGTTCTCAATGAGGCTGGACAGGCGCACGGCGTCGTTCATGTCGAAGCGGGTGTGGAAGTCCACCGCCCAGCCGCCGTCCTTCCCTGCCCCCTCGCGGGCGTCGCGGCACATCTGCGCCGTGCGGTTCACCATCTCGAAGCGGTCGTAGGGCTGGCCGTCAGCGGGTCCGATGCGGAAGGCGCGGTAGCCGTCCTTGATGCAGGCGGCGGCGGTCTCCTTCACGCTGCCTTTGGACGGATAGCTGGTGGCATAGCACTCGACGTGCTCGCGCGTCAGGCCGCCCAATAACTGGTAGAGCGGCACGCCCAGCGCCTTGGCCTTGAGATCCCACAATGCCATGTCGATGGCGCCGAGGGCGTGCAGTTTCTCGCGGCCGGCCGGATAGAAGTAGCCGCGGAACAGAACCTGCCAGATCTCCTGAATGCGGAACGGATCCATGCCGATGATGGCCGCGGCGCACTGCTCCAGCGTATCCTTGGCTCCACCTTCGCCGATGCCCGTCAGGCCGGCATCGGTCTCGATGACGACGATGTTGGTGCTCTGATTGAAGAGACCCGGCACCTTGGTCTGGCGCAGCGCCGCATCGCCGCCGGTTCCGTAGTAGAGCACCCGCTTGATCTTCATGCCGGACTTGCGCGCGGGCGACTGGGCGGCGGCGGCGAGAGGCGTGGCTCCGGCGGCTGCCGCGCCAAGGAACGATCTGCGTTTCATGCGGACTCCTTCAGGGAATAGGCTGGGGCTGCATGGCCCCTGCGGACCAGCCTTCTATATCTATCGCAAAACGCCCGGCTATGGCAGGAAGCGCTTCAGGTCGACATCGACGAACTCCGCGCGGCGGAAGCGCTCCTTCAAACGGTAAGGCACCGTACAGTCGAAGATGGTCTTGCACGACGTGGCGTCGGCGGGAATCGTGTGGCTGAATTCGGGCGACTGCGTGGGATCCAGCGGATGGCACCGGACGCCCGGAATGAAGACCGTACTGATGTCGCCCTGGTAGCGCGTGGTCATGGCCCAGAGCACGTCGTTGGTGTCGTAGAGGTTCACGTCCTCGTCCACGAGAATGACGTGCTTCAGTTCCGGGAATGCGGCAAATGCTGTGAGAGCGGCCTGACGCTGGCGCCCTTCGTCGCTGGGGGCGGACTTCCTGAACTGGAGGATGGCGAGGTACTTCCCGCCTCCGGCCGAGTGGCAGTAGACGCCCAGCAGCTTGCCGGGCATGCTGTCGTTCACCAGGCGCAGGATGCTGGCTTCGGTGGGGATGCCGGCCAGGTTCACATGTTCCTCGCCGGGTCCGATGATGGTTTGCAGGATGGGATGCGAGCGGTGGGTGATGGCCTTGATCCGGATCAACGGCAGCGAAGGCTGGGCCTTGCCGAGGTAGCCCGGGAACTCCGGCATGCAGAAGCCGGTATTCGATTGCACGTCTTCGCGGATCCGCTCGTTGGGCAGGATCTCGCCTTCCAGTACGATTTCGGCGCGGGCGATGGCCTTGGCGTTCACCGAGACGCAAGGCACCAGTTCCACCGGACGCCGTCGCAGGCCGCCCGCGATGGTGAGCTCATCGAAACCCAGCGGCGTCGTGGGTGGTTCGAAGCAGGCCGCGAGGTAGACCGCCGGATCGAGTCCCATGCTGATGGAGACCGGCAGCGCTTCGCCGCGCGCCTCCGCCTTGATGCGGAAGGCGTCAATGTGGCGGCCGGGGACGAAGTAGACGCTCAGCAGGTCGGGTCCCTGGAGGCAGAGCCGGTGGATGGTGACATCGGATTCCCCGGTCTCCGGATCCTCAGCGCGGATCAGGCCCATGTTGAAGTAGGGGCCCGCGTCCTTCAGCGTATTGGTCGGCGCGGGGATGAGGGAGCGAAGGTCGAAGGGCGGGCGAAGAACCACCTCCTGGCAGGGTGCTTCGGAGGCGGGAACGATGACCGGCTTGTGCGGGTGGTTGAGGGCGTCCAGCAGATCGAAGGGCAGGCGCTCCACCGTGCTGTTCAACAGCAGGGCGGTCCGCAGGCGGCTGGCCAGCACGCCTGTCACGACGGGCATCTGGTAGCCTTTCACGGATTCGAAGACCATGGCCGGCCCGATGCGCGTGGGCGGCATTACTGGTGTGCCGGCGCCGACGAGGCGATAGACGCCGGCGAGCTCCGCCACGGGGTCGACCGGTTCGTGCGTGGAGACGAGTTGTCCGGGAACCGAGGCGAGAAACTCCAGGGCGGAGCGCAGGTCGACGATATCGGTAGCACGGGAAACGGGTAGCGCCACGTTCGTCTGCATAGGAACCCTCCAGCGGGCCGCGGCGCGTCTGTTCCGGCCGCCCGGCCACTACCATCTTAAGGAAATGGAAACCGCCCGGAATGGTCCCGCGTCCGCCAAGTGACGGGAAGGCGGCTTGCGGGCCGCTCCCGTTCGATATGATAGAGAGCGAGTAGCAATGAGAATTGAACCCGCCGTCCGTGCCGGTGTCTGCATCATCGGCCTATCTCTTTCCGCATTTTGTTTCGCTTCGCAGCCTCCCGGTGAGCCTGAGCAGCCCGTAAAGTACGTTCTGAAGGAAGCCCAGCCGGTTCCGCCTCGCGCCGCACCAGCCGACTACTCGGCGGCGGGCAAGGCCGGCAAAGTGACGATCGCCGCCGATTTCACGGGCCACGGCTTTCCCGGTCCCAGCGGAGTGATGAACTCGGAAGAGTATGTCATGGTCGAGGTGGGCTTGTACGGCGCGGCCGGCGAACAGCTCAACATCTCCATCGACAATTTCTCACTGCGCATCAACGGGAAGAAGGCGCCCCTGCCCAGCCAGCCCTACGGGTTGGTGGTGAAGTCGCTGAAGGACCCGGATTACGAGCAGCCGAAGAAGCAGGAATCGAAGTCGAGCATCGGCGGCAGCGGTGGTGGCGCCCAGGGTGATCCGCCGCCCGCTCCGGCGAAACTGCCCATCGAAGTCGTGCGGTCCATTACGCAGCGCGCCCAGAAGGCTTCCCTGCCGGAAGGCGACCGGCCATTGCCACAGGCCGGTCTGCTGTACTTCCAGTATCGAGGAAAGACCGAGAAGATCCAGTCGGCGGAACTGGTTTACGAGGGCCCGGCGGGCAAGGTAACGATTCCGCTGCTGTAGTCCGTTGAACCAGTCTGAAAACAGAAAAGCTCCCCGGGCCGCCCCGGGGAGCTTTTTCATTGTGAGCCGGCTTACTTCTTCGACTTGGGGGCCTTCGGCTTGCCCGGGTTCGTTACCTGAATGTGATTCTCGACGGAGAAGACACCCGGCACGCTGTTGGCCTGCATGCCCGCCACCTGCTGATCGGCCGCGTTGTCCACGACGCCATCCAAAGTGACATTGCCGTTGTTCACGATGATGTGGATCGGGTGCCAGCCGATGGGCGGATCGTTGGTGATGCCGCCCGCGACACGGGCCGGGCTGAACCACAGCGGCGTGCCGCGTCCGGGGTTGTAGCGGCTGAGAATCGGGTGGTAATAGATCGCCACATAGGTCCGGGCGCGAATGACATCATCATTCGGAGACAGCGGCAGAACTTTGATCTCGTTCACAACACCGGTGACGCCTTCAATCTTCTTCACGACGCGCTCCGCCGAATCTTTCAATATCGGCCGCGACGCGAATCCACGCAAAGTGACGTTGTAATCCTTAATCTGAAAGTTAATGCTGTCGAAGACGCCGTAATCGGTGAGCGAGAGGATCTGCTTCTCAACCTCGCGCGCCATCCGCAGAACCGACTGCGGAGTCTGAATCTTCTGAGTCGCCGCAATGGGGTCCTCATCCTGCTTCTGCGCGAACGCAGGAGCCATCCACAACAACGCGGTCAGAGTCCCGCCGATCAGAACTTTCGTGCTTTTCATGGTGCTCCTCCTTACTACCGGTGCGTTGATTCGAATTGTTCCACCTGTGAGATGAGTGAGTTGATAACTAGGTTTCGATAAAGAGATCCGGATCCCCAGCGGACAGTAGGGCGAATAGAAGCCGCCCGGTTTTATCGTTATGGAAAGCCGCAATGTAAGCGGTATTATTCCGGCCACGCCGGAATGAGGCGATTTCTTTTCTAGCCGCGGCGGAAACGGCCTGGAGTGGAGGGACCCCGTTTAATCTTGGACGGATCCACCAGACGGCGGCCCGGCACCACTTCGCCCTTGGCCGGATTCCGCTCGGGCCGGGCCAACGCGGCCAGTTCAGCGGCGGTCAGATCCCGCCAGACGCCGGGCGCCAGCCCCTCCAGAGTCAGTTTGCCGATGCCCACCCGCACCAGTCGGAGTGTCGGCAGGCCGACAGCTGCGGTCATACGCCGCACCTGGCGGTTGCGCCCCTCCGTGAGGATCACCTCCACCCACGCCGTGGGGATGAGGCGGCGGTAGCGGATGGGCGGATCGCGCGGCGGCAGCGACGGCTCGCCGTCGAGGATCCTGGCGCGGGCCGGACGCGTCTTGCGGCCCTGGATTTCGACACCCTGGCACAGCGCGGCAACCGCCGCGGCCGTGGGTGTGCCTTCGACCTGGGCCCAGTACGTGCGGGGGTGCTCGAAGCGAGGGTCCGTCAGCCGGTGCTGCAGAACGCCGTCGCTGGTGAGCAGCAGCAGCCCCTCGCTATCGGCGTCCAGGCGTCCGGCCGCGAACACGCCCGGGACATCGATGAAGTCTTTCAGTGTCGGGCGGCCCGTGCCGCTCTCGTCGGTGAACTGGGTGAGTACCCCGTAGGGCTTGTAGAACAGCAGATGCCGGTGCGGCTGGGGATCCATTGTGACGGTGGCCATATGCGGCTAGCGCAGCTCGCGCTGCAGCCACTCCACTACCTTGGGCTTCCAGGTCTGCCAGGCGGGATTCTTCTCCATGCCCTCGACGCCGTGTGGCGCGCCTTCGATGAGCAGCACTTCACAGCGCGCGCCCGCGGCCTTCATCTGGTCGCACATCGCCGGCGACTGCTGCCACGGCACAGCCTTGTCCGCTGTCCCGTGGATGAACAGGAAAGGCGGCATTTTCTTGTGAATGTAGGTCGCGGGCGAGGCCGCTTTGTAGGTGGCGTCGCTGCCGTCGGGCAGGAACTGCTCGAGATTTTTCGACTTCCCGCGCTGCTGGTTGATGAGCGGAAGATCGTTGGGGCCGTAGAAGTCCACCACCGTTTTGACCTTCACCTTGCCGCGCGCTCCGACCAGCGCCACCAGATGACCTCCGGCGGATTCGCCCATCAGCGCGATGCGCTTGGGATCGATGTTGTATTTCTTCGCATTGGCCTGGACCCAGGTGACCGCGGCCTCCACGTCTTCCGGCGCGGCCGGGTACTTCCATTGCGGCGCCAGCCGGTAGTTGATGGTGAACCAGGCGATGCCGGCATCGGTCAGCGTGGGAAACCAGGGATTGATGTACGTCCGCTTGGTGCCCGCGTTCCATCCGCCGCCGTGCACGAGAATCACGGCCGGCTGCGCCTTCGCGCTGGGCGGAATCCAGGCATCGAGCGTCAGCGACACCCCGGCGGGTTTCGCAAACTCGACATCCTTCAATTCAGTGGCGGCGGCAGGCGGAACGGCCCACAGCGCAGGGCTGGCCAGCAGGACGAGGGCGGCGGCAAGGGATTTCATTTGAGTCCATTGTGCGCCGCCCGCACGGGCCGGGTCCAGTGGGTGCCGCGCTACTTCGGCATCGGCACGGTCTTCGGCTCCAGCCCGGCCTTGGCCAGCAGGACGTAGACCACGAAGCCCGTGAGGAAGCTGTAGAGCACAGCGGGCTGCGAGAGCTCCTGCACTTCCTTGCTCACCGGCAGGAACGGGATGATCCCAACCAGGAAGCCCACGGCCCACGCGCCGTAGCCGGCCCAGTTGATGCCCTCGCGCGGGCCGGCCCATTTCTTTCCGGAGAGGAAGTAGTCGGCTGCCATGGCTCCGCAGATGGGTCCGAAGGAGGCGCCGACGATGGTGAAGAAGCCGACGAGGTTCTCGGCTACGCCTGTCACCGCGAGAATGATGGCGACAGTCATACCGGCCATGGTCGAACCCATGCGCGAAACGCCCGGCAGCATCGTGGAGAAGCTATTCCCGGCGATGAACGACGAGAAGCAGGCCGGAGGGATCGAAGCCAGTGTAAAGAGGAAGAACATGGCGGTGGCCAGGGGTCCGCCGATGCCGGAGACGACGGAGTCGTAGTTATAGCCCTGCACATTCGGCATGAGGACCCGGGCGCCGGCGACGGATACGAGAGGCAGTCCGCCGGCGATCAGGATGGCGGCGACGATTCCGACGAGTCCGCCCCACTTCACATCGCTCGTGTTGCGGGCATTGCTGCCGAAATCGGTGCCGGCCGCTCCGGCGGTGGCGAAGAAGCCGATGACGATCTGCAGCAGCATGGTGAAGGCGACGAAGGTGTTCGGCTCGGACGGCACGTGGCCGGAGATGCCCGGCGAGACCTTGGCGAACACCACCAGGATCATCACCAGCGGGATGAAATTGAGGAATGTGGCGATGCGCGCGACGTACTGGATGCCCATCACGCCGATCCACGCCATCAGATAGCCCCAGATGACGCCGGTGACGATAAACGGCATGGTACCGGCCTTGGCCTCGATGCCCAGGGCCGTCAGGACGAACTTCGTGGCGAAGAAGGTTCCCACCGCCAGCCAGCCCACCTGCAACAGCCCCATCAGCAGTCCGGGCATCGCGTAGCCGCCCCGAGTACCGAAGGTGGAACTGCCGATCACGTAGAGCGGATAGCCGGTGCGCATTCCCTGGATCGCCGGCACGTAGTAGTAGAGCGCGTAACTCAGCAGTCCGGCGGCGGCCAGAGCCAGCAGGCAGACCGTGAGCGAGCCGCGCGAGATGGTGCCGGCGGCGATGGAATTGTAGAAGGCGATCCAGAGGAAGACGCCCGCATAACTGGGTGCAGTGTTCTTGTACCAGGGAGCCCGGTTCGAGGCGGGATTGGGTACGGCTTTGGAGAGGTAGTCAGGCAGCATACGAGGCTGCCGAATCTTATCAGAACTGGAACTGGAGTGCGCGGGCTTTGCGCAAGGAGGCTAGTGGATGCGGGCGGAGAGGTTGGTCATCATCTTTTCGAACTTCACCCGCTGCTCCGGGGTGAGGACGTGGGTGATGCGCTGTTTGCCGTCGGAACGGAAGTCGTCCATCTGGCCTTGCAGGTTCTGGTAGTAGAGCACGAATTCGTCCAGCACGGTCTCGATCTGGACAGCCTGTTCCGGCGTCAGATTGAGTTCCTTGCGCATCATCTCCAGCGTGAGTTCGCGGCCGCCTTCCTTCCAGTACGGGCCGGCCGTGGGACGGTTGGCGGTGAGACGCACCGTCAGGGCACCGGCCGCGGCGCCGCACAGAAAGATGGTCAGCAACAACATCACGATCCTGGGGTTGTGCCAGGAGGGCCGGTTGTCGGCAAGACTGGATCGCACGCTCACCTTGAAATGATACTCCCCGCGGCTAATCGGACGAGACGGGCAGGGCTGAAGCCGTGGCGCCGGTGCTGTAGGTCGCCAGGTTCACGAGAACCACTTCGCGGTCATGCCGCGGATCGTCGCCGCTGGCATGCGGCAGATCGTATCCGGCCATGATCGTCATCGGATTGCTCTCAGTCGCCATGGAGTCTGAATTCGTCTGGAAGACAGCCGAGGTGAGTACGACAAACAAAGCCAGCGATGCGTACATGAGCCGCTTGCCAAACGCCGGCTCCAGGAAAATAGACCAGAATGAATTGCCGGACTGGGCTTCGATGCGATCCATCACGCGGGCGTAGAAGCCCGGAGCCGGTCCGGCATCGGCAGGCGCGCGCAGCGTCCGCAGCAGGGTCACCTGTTCCACCATTTGACCCACTTCCTCGCGACACTCCGCACAATCGCTCAGATGGCGTTCCAGACCCTGGTATCGATGGGATTCCACCTTACCGGAGAGGAAGTCTTCAAGTCCGTCCTCGATGGGCTGATGCATAACCGTCTTCCCTCAAAAGTATCCGTTGCTCGGACTCCTGCTTTGGCCGCTGGTCTCTTTCAATACCGCCGCCGGCTTGTTTTGCCCGGCTCGACCGCCAGCGTACCGCCACTTTCAACCCCATGGGGAACTAAACCCCTTGGGATTATCATACCCGGACCACTCCTGGTTGCAAGTGGTTCCGGAGAATCCTATTCCGCTGTCAACCGGGCCCCTGAACCCCGGGTGAGCCTTTGCGCCGCCTTCAATAGCTTCTGGCGAGCGCGAAATAACTTCACTTTGATCGTATTTTCGTTCATCCCGGTCATCTCCGCCAACTCCTCAACGGAATGACCTTCCACTTCTTTGAGCATCATCAGGTTCCGATCTTCCTCGGAAACCTTCGACAAAAGCTTGATCACCAGGTCCCGCTTGGCCAGCGTGTCGTCCGTGGCGGGCGTGCCGTCGGGCTCGCTGCGTTCCATGCTCACGGCGTCGTCTTCGCTGAAGTCGCTCTCATAAACCAGCTTGCGGACCTTCTTCTTGCGCAGATAGTCGTAGCACTCGTTCACCGTGATCTTGTAGACCCACGTGAGCAGGCTGCTGCGGAAGTCGAAACTGTTGATGGAGAAGTAAACCTTGGTGAATACCTGCTGAGCAATATCCTCGGCGTCGTTGCGGTTGCGCAGAATGCCGAAGATGATCGAGAAGACCTTGGACTGGTAGCGGTCGACGATTTCGCCGAAGGCGAGTTGGTCGCGCGCCTGGACTCGTTTGACCAGTTCAGCTTCTTCGGTCTTGCGGTAATCCACTCGCGTTTTACCCTGACGGGAGGCCTTTGCCATCACCCCGGCATCGGGAAGCGGTAGCACGCCGGTGTAGCTGCTCATACGCCCTAACCGACGCACGCCGTCCGAGTCCGGTTTCAACTGATTCCGTTACGTTTGAGTCACTTCGGGGCTCGCCCGCACGCCACTGGAATCAGGATGTGTCTACCATAGCAGATCCACGCACCTTTTGGCGCGCGCGGCGCATCTTCTATAATGAAAATGTCACTCGGATCCCGTGCTATCATGAGGATTCCGGACGAAATAGTAGGAGGTCGACTAACGCAATGATTACATTGACCCAGACGGCAGTCGGAAAGGTCCAGGAGATCCTCAATGCCCAGGATCCCAAGCCCGAAGGACTGCGCATCTCGGTGGTCGGCGGCGGTTGCTCGGGCTTCAGCTACTCCATGGCCTTTGAGAACGCCCCCGGCATGCTCGACAAGACGTACAACTACGGCGAACTGAAGGTGTTCGTCGACCAGGCCAGCATGCTTTACCTGGACGGCGCCGAGGTCGACTACGTGGAGACCCTGGAAGGTTCCGGCTTTAAGTTCAACAATCCACAGGTGAAATCCACCTGCGGCTGCGGCTCCAGCTTCAGCGTCTAGTCAGGCGCGGCAGGCCGTTTCCGTGAAGAATCCAAGGGCGTGCGGGACCTGCCAGGTTCTGTACGCCCTTTTTTCGCGTCCGCACTAGTCCAGGAGTTCGCCCATGCCCCCCACCTCCCAGCCCGGCCTGGATCTCGGCCATCTCATGACCGAACAGATCAACGCCGCCTCAGCCGGCCTCGACACCCTTTCCACCACGGACATGCTGGCCGTCTTCAACCGCGAAGATCAGCGGGTCGCCCTGGCCGTCGAGGAGCAGTTGCCCCGCATCGCCCAGGCGGTGGACGCCATCACGGACGCGATCCGGTCCGGCGGCCGCCTCTTCTACACCGGCGCCGGCACCAGCGGACGGTTGGGCGTCCTCGACGCATCCGAATGCCCGCCCACTTTCAACGTCCCGCCCGGACTGGTCGTTGGCCTGATTGCCGGTGGAGACATTGCCCTTCGCAATGCTGTCGAAGGGAGTGAAGATTCAGCCGCCTCCGGTCGCGCCGATCTCGAAGCACATGGATTCAAGGCCGCGGACGTACTGGTCGGGATCGCCGCCAGCGGGCGGACGCCCTACGCCCTGAGCGCCATGGCGCTGGCCAACGAACTCGGCGCCACCACCATCGCCATTGCCTGCTCACCCAACTCCGCCATCGGTGCCGCCGCGAAAATCCCGATCGAAGTACTCACCGGACCCGAAGTGGTCACCGGTTCCACCCGCCTGAAGGCCGGCACCGCCACCAAGCTGGTGCTGAACATGCTTTCCACCGGGGCCATGGTGAAGCTCGGCTACGTCTACTCGAACCTGATGGTGAACGTCCAGCCGACGAATGAGAAGCTGCAGGATCGCGCCATCCGCATTGTCATGGCGATCAGCGGACTGGATCGCGAGGCCGCCGCCTCGGCTCTCACCGCCTCGGGCCGTGACGTCCGCCTGGCCATCGTCATGGGCAAGCTGGGTCTGACAAGGGACCAGGCACAGGAGCGTCTGAAGGCCAGCGGCGGGCGGGTTCGCGAGGCAATCGGTTAGAATCGGGGAGTCATGAAGCACGCTACCGGATTCCTCGCCATCGTGAACGACGCGAAGACCCGCGTCCGGGAGATCGACATCCCGGCTTACCTCGAGATGCAGCAGGCCGGCACGCCGCACATCCTCATCGACACCCGCGAAGACAACGAGTGGGCCGCGGGACACATCCCCGGAGCCGTCCATCTGAGCAAGGGCATCATCGAGCGCGACATCGAAGCCAAGGTGCCGGACACCTCCTCCACCCTGGTGCTCTACTGTGGCGGCGGTTATCGCAGCGCCCTGGCGGCTGACAATCTGCAGAAGATGGGCTACACCAACTGCATCTCGATGGATGGCGGCTGGCGTGGTTGGAACGAGCGTTCCCTGCCCGTCGAAAAATAACCTGGCTAGTAAGCTTTGAGCAGCGTGGTCAGCAGGCGGTAGCCGATGTGCGCCAGCGCGGCCACTTCGATGACACGAACGAAGAACACCACCCGTTCATTCATGAACTCGAAGCGGATAAAGAGAGCGCACACGACGGCCACGTACACGACATACGGGTTCAGTACGAGCTCGTAGGAGTTCAGGTACAGCACCAGCATGAGGTAAAACAGCAGCGGCCAGCTGTTTTCCAGCCGCATGCTGAACCGGCTCATGCCGATCCAGATTGCCCCCATCAGCAGCCCAAATGTCGCGAGAAGCCCAATGTTCCCCATACACCAAAACCGGCCACACCAGCTAGAAAGTCCATAATACGCTGGTATAGCCTGTGTTTGCGCGGTAATTCTGCGAGGGGAGCAGATCTTCTCGATAGCGGTAATACTGATACCCGGCGTTCCACCGAAGCTTGGGGTGCAACTTCACTGAGATGCGAGCCAGAGGTGCATCAAAGTCCATGGGGAAGGTTTGGACCGAGCGCAGCAGAGCGAGCGTCGAGCCGCCCTGCGGGTTCCCGCCGGCGTCCCGGGTGAGGCTCAGCCCGGCATACAGATCCACCCGGCTGCCGATATTGAAGTGCGCGCCCAGGTGCCCCGTGTGCAGGTTGCTGAGGAACAGCGACTGGTCGCCGGTCACCTGCGCCGAGGCCAGGAAGTAGGCCAGCCCGGTCGCGGTGTAGGAGTGGATCTTCGAGTAGCCGGCATCGACGGAGAACCACTCGCGCGGGGTCCATGAGCCGTCGAAGCTGTACTGCCGCGTGCGCGCACTGTGAGCGAACAGCGAGGTCGAGTTGTTGTTCGTATACGACCGCGCCAGCCCCGATAGCGTCAGCGGCCCCTGCCGCCAGAGAGCGCGCGCCGAGACGGCGTGGTAGTTCTTCTCCGATGTCGGATAGAACGGCCGGTCCTGCCGCCCCAACTCGCCATCCACCGCCACGGTGAACGGCTTCCAGGGCTTCAGGCGGAACCCGGCCACGCCGGCATTCAGCGTATTCGTCTGCTCGGTCCGCACCGCGAAAGGAACGTTCTCCAGTGTCACCTGCTCTACACTGCGGATCTGCCGGTTGGAGTACTGGTAGCCGCCGCGAAACGTGATCCAGGGCTTGGCCTGATACTGGACGTCCGTCGCATTGGTGATATTGCGGATGCCCAGATAGTCGAAATTGACGTAGGTCGTCGTGAGCGACGCGTTCTCCAGCTCGACGTAAGTCGAGTCGCCTTCCATGCGCGTGGAGTGGAATCCCGTGTGGTTCGTGATGGTCAGCCGGGAGGTCGGAAACAGGCTGAAAGTGAGGTTCCCGGTCGCTACCGGACGCCGCGCATTGCCGCTCACCAGCACCTGCCGGTTGCGGGCGCCGCCAAAGCGGTCGGTCCCCAGCGCCGTCTCGTCGAACGCGAAGTTGCGGTCGCCGCCGGACCACGAGAACCGTCCGTTCACCGCCCAGTGCTCCCCCTTCTCCCGGAACAGGTTCAGGCGGAACGAGGGCGTTGTCCCCTTGTAAGGACCATTGCGTGTGAAATCGCTGAGACTCGTGCGGTCGGCGGGGTTGTTCCCGGCCGAAGCGCCGCCCAGCGCCACCGGCATCTCCTCCCGGTAGAGCTCCCACGACTGCATCCAGTTCACCTTCACGCCGAACAGCTTCAGCTCGTTGCCGTAGCGGAACTCGTTCTGGCGGCGGTGCACCTGCGCAAACAGCGGAAACTCGTCGCCGCGCACATCGAATACGTTCACGGTCGTGAGCGCGGCGCCCTCCTGCAGGTTCCGGCTGAAGCCCAGGAAGAAGCGCACGCTGCCCTGCGGAAAGAGCGTGATGTCGTGGTCCTGCATCTGGCGGTTCGTGTTGATGGCGTGCTGCCCGTTGGAGACGGCCAGCGCGGGGTTGAAGTACTCGTTCGAGCGCCAGATGAGGTCGTACCGGTAAAGACCGTTCTTCGAGATGCGCAGGTTCGCGAACTGATAGGGATCGTTCCCCAGCCCCTGCGTCGTCAGCACCAGTTCATCCAGCCAACTGCCGTGTCCGTCGCGGGACCGCAACGCGAGCCTGCTGCCCAGCAGCCGGATGCCGTTGCCATAGTTCACGTCGCTGCGGTATTTGCCCAGGTTCCCGTCCACGTCGCGGAACCGGTAGCCCAGCTCCCACGACTGCAGCAGGTTGTAGTTCCCGTAGTTCTCACCACGCGACTCGCCCACCTTTTCGTCGGTCGGAGCAACGGGCGGTTGAGCCCACAGCAGGCAGCCGCAGCCGAGGAGAGTGCCCAGGAGACGATACCTCATCGCAGGAACCTCCCGTCGGCATTCGAGCCGTGAATTCGAGTGTGGCAGGTGGTGCAGTTGCGGAATCTCGGGTCGGCCATATTGTGCGTCGGCGGCGTTAACTGAACCCCGTCGGCGTCCCGGCCAAAGGCGCCCGCGCCGTTGTGGCACTCCAGGCAGACCGTGAAGACCACCGGCCGCTTCAGCATTCGGGCGTTGGCCGAACCGTGCGGCACGTGGCATGAGGCACAACCCTCCACACGGACCGCCGGATGCTCAAAGGCAAACGGCCCGCGCTTATCCGTATGGCACTTCAGGCACGGCTCCTCGTTGTTCAGGGCCGTATCCACCATGCGCGGCCGGGCGCCCATGCTCCAGTTCGCCGCGTTGGTGCCATGGGGATTGTGGCAGTCCGTACAGTTCATGAACCCTTCGTTCACGCGGTGCTTGAAGGGTTGGGAGAACTGAGCGCGCACATTGCCGTGACAGCCATAGCAGACGTCGCGCTGCTCCTTGGCCAGAAGGGACTTGGGCGTCTTCGATTTGTGAATCGAATGGCAGGAATTGCAGGCCACCGAGGCTTGGGAGTGGGACGACCGCCGGATATTCGCCCGGCCCAGGCTCTCGGCGTGGCAGCGCAGGCAGTTGTCCAGCACCTGTTTTGGCTGCATCAGCGAGAAGGCCGAGATCTTCGACTTGTCGCCCTTGGCCGCCACATGTTCGCTGCCCGGCCCGTGACAGCCCTCGCAGCCTGTCTTTTCCGGAGGTTCCTTGCCGCTGGAGATGGTCTTGTAGTGCGGATTGCGGTAGAAATCGACGGAGATGCCCGGGTGGCACGTTTTGCATGCCGCACTGCCGACATACGCCGGCTCGGCCAGCACGATCGCCGCCCCGATAGATAGCTGTGCCGCTGTCGCCAGCAGCCTGATCCACCAACTGTTGCCCGCCATGCCTACCTGAATAGACAAGGCCGGATCGTGTGCGGAACACGATCCGGCCGAAGTCTTTGAAGTTGTACCGAAGCTCTCACCGGCGCGCGCCGGCTTTCGCCTACCAGACGTAGCTGAGAGACACCGTGGGCACGATGTTGAACAGCCACCCGCCCAGGCTACCACTGACCGGCGTGATCACGTCGGTGGGCATCTCGGTGAAATAGCCGCGCACTTCGCCGCGCAGTTGCATATGCGGGCTCAGGGCCACGCGCACGCCGCCGCCGGCCGTCACCAGGGGCTTCCACTGGCTGGTGTTCGTCAGCACGGCCAGGTTGCCCAGGGGCTGCAGCGCCACGGCGGAACCGGTGCCGGTGAACTGCTTCATGCCGCCGCCGACCAGGAAGTACGGGCGGAACTTGGCTTCCTTGTCCTTATTTGTATAGATGTGGACGTCGTAGTGAATCGCCTGGGAACGGCCGCCCATGGTGTAGCTCTTGCCAAGGCCCGCCAGCTCCATCTGATTCGACATGTACGAGTACCGGATTTCGCCGCCCAGCCGTCCGCCGATCTGGCCGAGGTAGCCGCTGAAGTTGTATCCGGGTTTGAACTTGGCGCTGATGTCGCCCGACGGCGTCGTCAACGTCTTCGAGTTGTAGAACGAGGCGCCGCCACCAGCGCCAACTTCCCAATGTTGTCCGTATGCCGCTGACGACACTAGTGTGACCATGCCCGCGGCGATCATCAGGGAAACGATCCTGGAACGAAACATAGCGATCCTGCTTTTTCTTGTTTTAGTTTTGTTGATGCGGGCCAGACGCTTCACCCGCTGTGGAGCCTGGCCGAAGTCCTGGCGAAATGGGCAGTGGAGCGGCAATCCACTCCACTGCCACCGGTCTAGTCAATCACGCGGACGTTGACGGAGCTTGAATACCCACCCTGCTGGATCTGCATGGTCTGATTCATGCCCTTGGGTACCTTGAAGGGCACCGTCACCTTGATCTCATACACACCCACCTGACCGGAAACCAGTTGGGAAGCCACCACCGGCAGGCGGTAACCGTTGATCGTCACAGTCGGGTCAGTCAGCACGACGGGTGCTTCGGCCGGAGCCGGCGTACCGGCCGGGATCTCCGGATTCGTGATGCCCATGCCGGTGAGGTAGATCACCAGCTCGTCGTTGCTGCGGATCGGGTTCGACGGGGTCACCACTTCGCCGTTCGCCGAGCGAACCACGGTGGGCACTTCGTAATCCGCCGCCAGTGTGGTGCGGAATACGCTGGGCGCCGTCGGCAGCACCGTCAGGTTGTAGTTGTCGCTGACGCCGCCCGGCGTGCGCAGCACCATCGTCACGTTGCCTTCCGCCTGGAAGGGCAGTTGCGCGTTGATCTGCGAGGGGGAAACCATCAGCATCGGCACCGCCAGGCCGTTCACCGTCAGGCAGCTTTCGCCCAACGCGGTCGGCAGCGGAATCTCCTTGGTCGCCAGATTCGTCGGGCTCAGGTTGGTGCCCTGCACGACGATCAGTCCACCCGGAGCCACGGCGCTCGTGCGGTCGGCCGCATTCACCACGCGGTCGATCTGCGGAATCGCGGCGGACGCATCATAGTTCCATGCCAGAATCGTGAAGCCCGACGTGCTCAAGTTCACCAGGGCGGAACGATCGGGCAGCGTGGCCAGCGACCGTGTGAACACGGAACTCGTCGTGCCCAGCACCGGAGCTTCCACCATGCGCGTTGAATTGCGGCCCACGCCGCTGGACAGATCCACCCGCTGGATCACGCCCGGGCTGGACGAGTTCGCGGCGCCCGTGCGGTAGCCGGTCTGGTCGATGAAGGCAAAGCCGGAAGAGCTGCCCACGGCGGTGTCAAATTCAGCCACTGGCACCAGCGAGGCGTTGAACAGCGTCGTGCCGATGACGAACTGATTGAAGCTGGAAGCGGCGAACGCTCCGCTGAGGGCCGTGAAGTCCTGGCGCGATACGGTGAAGGCGTCGGAGTTCGCGTTATACAGCAGGACGTGGCCGTCCGACATGGCTGCCATGACCGAGCTGCCATTGGCGGAGGCGACCAGCGCCGTATTCAGGGCGATGTTGTTGTCGTAGACGCCCAGCGTCGGCAGTTCGGTCGCGGTGCGGCTGAACAGGTCGATCCGGTCGATGGTGTGCTTCGGGTCCGGCCACACGGGTCGCCGCCAGGATCGCGTTGGCCGAAGCCGCGATGGAACGTGGATAGTGGCCGAACGGGAAGCGGATGGGCGCCTGCTGTTCCAGCGTCTCGAGATCGTAGACGTTCGCATATTGCGAGTTGTCGTTGCCGACCATCAGCAGCTTGCGGTCGAAGGTCAGGGCCATCGAGGTGGGCGTGTTGCCCGTGCGCAGGGTCGCGATCTGCGTGTAGTTGCTGCCGTCGTACACCAGCACCTGGTTCAGATCCTGGCGCAGGACGAAGAAGCGGTTGCGGAACGGATCGGCCAGGATGTCCACCAGCTTGCCGGGCACATTCTGGAAGGTGCCGCGCTGGTCGGGATCCTGCAGGTTGATCAGCAGGCGGACCGTCGACGGGATGTTGACGGCCGTGGCCGACTTCACCGTAATGGTCGCGGCCAGAGTGCCGCGTTGATTCTGGAAGGCGCTCGGGTCGATCGCCACCTTCACGGTCATCGGGGTCTTGCCACGGCGTCGGCGAGATGCTGACGCCGGAGGTCGAGGAGACCAGTGAGAAATCGGTCTGCCCGCCGCTGGGATCGACAATCGTGAGTTCCTTGGTGATGACGCCCTGGTTGCAGAAGCTGTTGCGGAAGACCAGGTCTTCCTGGGCGGCCACGACTCGCGGGCTGCCCGCCAGGTCTGGCCGACCGGCAGGATCATGACGCCGCTCTGCGACAGCGCGTACATCGTGGAACCATCGGAGGACAGAATGCCCTTCCCGGCCAGATGCTCCGGCAGTTTGATCTTTTCACGCAGCGCCAGGTTGTCGGCGTCGACAATCGTCAGCACGGGCGCCGGCAGAGTCTTGTCGGGCGTGTTGTTCGAGTTGCCGGAACCGTTGCCGGTATCGGTGGTGGTGGTCGCCTCGGGCACTTCCGCGTAGACGATGCCGCGGTCGGAGTCGATGGCGTGCGAGCCAATTTCCAGCAGTCCTCTCGGATTGGCGAATTGGTTCGTCACGCTCACGCGGTCGAACATGGCCCAGCCGGCCAGATAATCGGAGCCGTCCCGGGAAACGCTGATGGCGCGCGGACCCAGCGGCGGAACCGCCACATAGCCGCCCGACTTCACCGTGCGCGTCGAGACATCATAAGTGAACAGAATCGTATCGGTGACGCCGTGAATCACCAGCCCATCGCCGGAAGCCTGCACCGAAGCGCCCACGATCTCGCTGGGGAAGTTCGCCGGCGGCTGAGGTAGAGTCTTCGCCGTCACACCCGCGATCGTGTCGAGCACGCGCATGGTGCCCAGCTCCGGATCAAACAGGATGAACTGCGTGCTCGTCACCACCAGCGCCTGGCCGTCGATCCCGAAGGCCACGCCGAAGGGCGGATCGGCCAGCGAGAACGTCTGCTTCGAGCGCGAATCGAGCTCGATCACCGAGAGCGCATTGCGCGGTGTGCTCGGCGTCACGAAATTGCCGTAGTGTCCCACCACGAGGTAGCGTCCGTCCGGAGACAGCGACAGCGAACTCGGCTGCGAGGCCACATTGATCGACCGCGTCAGTTCGCCCGTTTGCGCCGAAACAACGTCAACCCGGTTCGCGGTGAAATTCGCAACGTACAACAGGCCGCGCGGTTCGTCCAGAACCAGGTCGGCGGAAGCACCTCCGAGCGCAACAACCTTTCCGAAAGTCTGGCCCCAGGCGCTCGTTGCCAAGACCATTCCGATTGCCGCGATCCACCATCTTGACGTACGCATCGTACACTCCCTCAATCCACAAAAATCAAATCGATCTCGATCCAGTCATACCCAGCGGTCACGGCCCGGCCTCCGGCCCGGGGGCAACTCTCTCCTCGGCAAGGGCCGATGGCCCGCTGCGATGGTATCCAAGTCTTTCCTTCCCAACCCCGAATCCTGCCCGGAGTCTGAGAAGCCGGCAGGAATCTACTTGTTCGGATTCCTTGCCCTTCTTGTGGTGCATGATGATGACGCCAAGAAATACAACGGCCAGAACGGCGCAGGCCACGCGAACGGGTCGAAGAATCGTTTCCATTGTGATTTCTCCTTTCTCCTAATCCCGTGAACTAACAATCTAAACCTTCGTGAGGCTTCTCTCTTCGAGAGACCACTCACACGCCAGTCATCATGGGGACCAATTCCCGCATGATCTTGACAGCCACTGGTCCAACCGTCACCACGAACAATGACGGCAAAATACAAAAGAAGATCGGGAACACGAGCTTGACGCCCAGCTTGGCCGCCTTTTCCTCGGCGATCTGCCGCGCCTGCACTCGCATGAAGTCGGAGTGCGCGCGCAGGCTCTGCGCCACGCCCGTGCCGAAGCGGTCCGCCTGAATCAGCACGGCGACCAGCTTCTTCAAATCGTCGACAGCCGTCCGCTCGGCCAGATTGCGCAACGCTTCCGGACGCCGTTTGCCGGCCTTCAGTTCTAGGTTCACCATGGCGAACTCTTCGCTGATCTCTGGGTGAGCGTGCTCCAGTTCCTTGGCCACCTGCAGAATCGCCTGATCGAGACCGAGTCCGGACTCCACGCAGACGACCATCAGGTCGAGCGCATTCGCCAGGCCGCGGCGGATTTCCTTCTGCCGGCGGCGCGACATGATCTTTACATACTCGTTCGGGCCAAAGAAACCGAGGCCCGCCGCGGCCAGTAACCGCCGCGCCCTTGTTGAATCCTTCCGCCGAGGAGTTCCAGACCACGGCCGTCATGATCAACGGCAGCGCCACGCCCAGAATCACCTTCGCGCCGTACAGCATCCGCAGCGCGTTCGGCCCGCGCATGCCGGCCCGCATCAGCCGCCGCTGCATGACCGAAACATCTTTCGGAGAAGCCGGCAGCACCGTGCCCAGCCGGTTCAGCATGTCACGGAACACCAGGCTCGGGTGCGTCGGAGCTTCCTCTTCCGGATTCACGCCGCCACCCGTCACACGTTCAATCGCTTCCTTCGGCCGCAGCCAGAGCTTCATGCCCAGCAACGCGATCCCGATCGCCACAGCCAGAAAGACCACGAAACTGAGAAGCATTGCCATGGACTAGACCTCGATATTCACGATCTTCTTGATGATCAGGTAGCCGATCATCTGCAGCCCGACCGCGCTCAGCGCCATGATAGTTACCGGTTTCGTCCTCGCACGAAGAAGGTCGACGTACTCAGGATTGACCAAGAACATGATGGCCGCCACCGCGCAAGGGATGAACGATAAGCGCCATACCCGTCATGCGGCCGTGGGCGCGAGATGGCCTTGATCTTGCCGCGCAGTTTGAAGCGCTCACGGATCATGTAGGCCAGCTTGTCCAGGATTTCGGCCAGGTTACCGCCGGTGCGCTTCTGAAGCATCACGGCCGAGACGAAGAAGTGCACGTCCAGCGAAGGCACGCGCTTGGCCAGCTTCTGCAGCGCCGCGTCGAGAGGCAAGCCCGAGGTTGTGCTCTTCGAACGTGCGCCGGAACTCACCGGCCAGCGGCTCCTGAAACTCGCGATGGATCATCTCCAGCGATACTGAGAACGCGTGCCCGGCACGCATCGATCGAGCCACGAACTCCAGACTCTCGGGAAACTGTTCTTCGAATTTATGCAGCCGCTTCTTGCTTCTTATGCAGTGACGTAGAGCAGCGGGAAACAGCCCAACCGCCAGAGCCGGCATCACGGCCAGTGCTGGAGCCGCGAAGGCAGAACAGCCAGCCCAGCCGCGTACCCGGCCAGGACAGCGCCAGACACATATGCACCAGCACGCGCCAGTTTCCAGCTTCAGTCCGGCCTGCTCGAGCAGCGTCTTCGAGCTGGTCTCTGCAACTCCATAGCGCTGCAGTACTCTCAGCACATGCTTGCCCGTAATCTTGTCTTCTTGCGCGATCAGCGCGGCTGTCTGAACGTTCACCTTCTGCCTCTTCTCCTCTCGGTTGGCGCCCAACAGCCGGTTCTTGATCTTGTCCACATCGGCGCTCTTGAACGCACTTCGACAGGATCCACCAGGCGCCGAGCAACGGCAGCCCAGATGCCAAGACCATGATGAGCATGAAGTTCATGACCTTAGATCTCCACTACTTCATCGAACAGGTCAGGCCGCAGGCGGATGCCCGCGGACAAGAAGCTTTTCGTAGAACTTCGGCCGGATGCCGGTCGCCGCGAAGCGGCCCAGCACTCGCCCTTCCGGAGACAAGACCGCGCTTTTCAAACACGAAAATGTCCTGCAGCGTGATCACCTCGCCTTCCATGCCCGTCACCTCGGTGATGTTGGTCACGCGGCGCGAGCCGTCGCTGAAGGCGGGCCGCCTGCACCAGTACGTGCACGGCGCTGGCAATCTGCTGGCGGATGCGAGATCAACTGCATGTTGGCAGTTGGCGAGCGAAACCATGACTTCCAGACGAGAGATGCCGTCGCGAGGCGTATTGGCGTGGATGGTGGTCAACGATGCCGTCGTGACCCGTGTTCATCGCCTGCAACATGTCGAGCGCTTCTTCGACCGCGGACTTCGCCGACGACGATGCGGTCGGGGCGCATACGCAGGCTGTTGATCAGCAGTTCGCGCTGGCGGACCGCGCCGTTGCCTTCCAGGTTCGGCGGACGCGTTTCCAGACGCGCCACGTGCGGCTGCTTCAGCTGCAGTTCGGCCGCGTCTTCGATGGTGACGATGCGTTCCTTGGGGTTGATGAAGAACGAGAGCGCATTCAGCAGCGTCGTCTTACCGGCGCCGGTACCGCCAATGATGATGATGTTCAGCTGCGCCTTGACCGCGGCTTCCAGCAGTTCCATCATGCCGCGCGGTCAGCGCCTTCTTCTCCACCAGATCGGCCGGCATCAGCTTGTCCTGCGAGAAACGGCGGATGGACAGCAGCGGGCCGTCGAGCGCCAGCGGCGGAATGATCGCGTTGACGCGGCGATCCGTCCAGCAGGCGGGCGTCGACCATCGGCGTCGATTCGTCGACGCGGCGGCCCACCTGGCTGACGATCTTGTCGATGATGCGGAGCAGGTGCTGCGTCGTCGCGGAAGGTGACGTCGTCAGTTCCAGCATGCCCTTGCGCTCGACGTAGACCTGCTTGCTGCCGTTGACCAGAATGTCCGAGATGGTCGGATCCTGCAGCAGCGGTCTCGAGCGGTCCGAGACCGAAGACTTCGTCCAGGACTTCTTCGCAGATCTGCTGCTTTTCCAGCGACGCTCAGCAGAGTCGGCTCGCCGTCGATCAGCGTAATCAGCGCCTGGCGGACTTCGCCTGCGCACCCGCTGGTTGTCGATCGTGGCCAGCGCTTCGAGGTTGATCTTGTCCAGCAGCTTCCGATGGAGGGTGAACTTGAGTTCCTGATACTCCGGCTTCAACGACGACTTGGGCTTGCCGGCGTTCTTGAGAAGCCGTTGTTCCCAGGAGATCGGCTGGGCCGGTTTTTGATCCATCGTCGGAATCATGCTGGTCCTCTAAGATTCTTTCCGGGCAGCGTTTGCTGCCTGCTCCTTATTGATCGGCCACCCGCGCAAAAAACTTGAGAGGCGATCACCCCTCTGACAGCGCCGGTTTCGACTCGAGCACTCCGGAGCCTGTCTTCTTATCGCTTTGCGACAGACCAGCGATCCGCACCGAGATCTGCTCGATGCTGCGGCCCAGGTCGCAATCGGCGGGCAGCGGCTCAGCCCGCGTCACTACCTTGTGCAGGGCATAGTAGTCGTTGGGAAACGACGCGAATACCGAGCACGTGAAGATCTTTTCCATGTCCGCCGTCGAAATGTCGGCCTTCCGGTTCACCCGGTTCACCACCATCTGATAGCGGTCCCTGCTATAGCCGAGCTGGCCCAACATGCCCACCGCGCGCCGCGCCAGGTGCAGGCTCGGCAGCTCCGAGGTCGAAACAAGAAACGACTGTTCCGCTTCGGACAGGACGAACAGGCTCAGCCGGTGGAACACCGTCGGCAGATCCACCACCACCCAGTCGTAGAGCATGCGGGCATACTCCAGCACGTCGTGCAGACGGCTGAATTCGATCGTGTCCGACATCGCCGCATCCGGCGCCGCCAACACGTCCAGCCCGCCCACACTCACCACCAGCGACGACCACAAACCCGGGTCCAGCTGATCCGACCGCTCCAGCGCGTCCATCAGCGAATACGTCGGATTCAGCTTCAGCGCAAACGCCGTCGACCCGCTCAGAATGTCGAAGTCCGCCAGCAGTACACGCTTGCCCGTAATCCGTCTCAGGCAGAATGCCGTCTGCGTCGCCAGCGTCGACGCGCCCGAGCCCGGCTTGGCCGACGAGAACGTCACCACCTTGCCGAAATCCTGCTTCGAGTGGCCTTCCGGCTCCCGCAAGCGGCAGATCCGGGCCGCGGCTTCCTTCTGCGCCGCCACATCGAACGGCTCGTACAGGAACTCGCAGGCGCCGGCCCGCAGGCTCTGAATCAACACCTGGGGATCGTTGTCGTTGTGGACGCCGATCACCTGGATCGTCGGTTGGAAACCGGCGATGAACCGCATCAGCCGGAGAGCCACATTCAGGTCCGTGGACACATCCAGCAACACCACCTCCGGCTGAATCTGCCTCAACCGGATTTCGAGAGTCTGCTCCGCCGGATAGCTCTTCAGCTCCGACAGCACCTCGAACGCCCTGGATTCGGTCAGCGACAACTGAAGGCGTCGAGCCATATCGCGATCCTCTGCGATGAGCAGAGCCGTCAAGGATGGCTCTCGAACTGTGCCACGCCCGTTCATGCGATCTCCAGCACCCCTGTTCGTCTGCGTCTCGGCCGCGGCTTTACTTGACCGGAGGCATCCGCTTCACTGCGTCTCTACGGATCTCCGCCGGATCACCCTTGATGATCTTCGCGCCCGAGCCGGTGTTCGACGAACCCGGCATGCCGTTGGGCAGCATCATCGGATTCAGGAATCCGCCCGGCATGCTCGGCATCAGCTTCTGATCCGAAGCGCTCTGCGGCTCCACGAACTCCGGTGTCACCAGCACAATCAGTTCCGTCTTCTGGCGGTTCTCATTTCGGCTTCTGAACAGTTGACCCAGCAGCGGGATGTTGGACAGGCCCGGCATCTTGGCGAACACTTCGTTCGTCCGGTCATCCACCAGGCCACCGATGATAAAGCTCTGCCCGGCGCCCAGCTCGATGGTCGATTCCACGCGGCGGGTCGCCAACGCCGGAATCACAAAGCCGCTCACCGACACGGCATTTGCCAGGTCGATGGTGGAAACTTCCGGCTTCACGTACATCTTCAGGGTGCCGTTCTCCGTCATCGACGGATTGAAGGTCAAACGGATACCGTACTCGCGGAACTGGATCGTCACCGCGCCGGCATTCGCGCCGCCCTGCAGCACCGGAACCGGAAATTCACCGCCCACCAGGAAGCTGGCTTCCTTGTTGTTGCTCGTGATCAGGTTCGGCTCGGCCAGGATCTGCAGAACGCCCTGCTGCTGCAGCAGTTTCACAAACGCGGCCAGGTTGAGGTCGGGCCGGAACGCGAACACGTTCAGCGCATCGGTGATGCTGAAGGAACTGCCCCCGCCGCCCACCGTGTCCGGCTTCGTCGATCCGAACTGCCCCGTACCCACGCTGCCCACCGTGTTCAAAGCGCCCACGGAGGCCAGATTCACCGCGAACTGGTTGGAGAAGTTGCGGTTCAGTTCCGCGAACTTCACCCGCAGCATGACCTGCTTCTCAACCGGCGCCACCTTCACCTTCATGTTGTTGACGACGCCCTTCGCCATGGGTGTGATGTAGGCCACAATGCGGTCCACCACCTGCTGGCTCGAAACCGTACCCGTGATCGAAATCGTGTCCTTCGCGCTGGCCACCGTGATGTCTTCCTTCGGGAATGCATCGCGGATCAGCTTGCGCACCGGATCCAGATTCTGCTCCACGTTGATGTTGTAGAAATTGCGCTGCCCCGACTTCGCCCAGATCACCAGCGTCGCCGCGCCAAGCCCCTTGGCGTGCAGCAGGATCTCCCGCGTCGATACGGGCACATAGTCCACTACTTCCGGATTCGAGGTCGAAATCCGGTTCACATCCTCCGGGTAGTCGATGACCACGCTCTTGCCCAGCGTCACGCGGATGTCTTCCGCCCCGCCCTGGGCCCGCAGAGCCTGTGTACCCGACACCACGAAAATGGCCAGCCCAACAGCCAGACCAAGCGCGATTTTGGCGATACGTTTCATGGCTCTGTTAGTTCCTTCCGGCGTCTTCGGCCGATTTCTTGGTCGTCACGTTCTCGACCTTCTTGTCGATGCCACGGATGGTGATGATCTGGTCAGGTACGGGCGCCGGAGGCGGCGCCGCCACCGGAGCCGCGGCCACCGTCACGGGCGCCGGACGCGGCCGGCGGGTCCGTTGACCCAGGCCGTCCGGATCATCCGATCCCTGCCCGTTCCCGTTCGCCGAGATCCGGCTGTGGCTTCCATATAAGGTGGAGAGGCTCAGCCCTTCGGTCTTCTCGATGTTCTGGTCTCCGCCGTTGCGCAGTACCAGCTGGATGCGGCCTTCATTGCCGGCCAGCGTCAACAGCTCAGCCTGCTGCGGCGTCACCAGCACCGTGACGTTTGGCGCGTCCACCGGCTTGCCGGACTGGTCCGTCTGCATCATCTGGCCGGAGGACAGCACCAGAATGTTCTGCAGCACAGTCTTCGTCACCGTCGTCTGGTTTCCCGGAGGATGCCCCGTAATCAGGACGTCGACGCGCATGCCCGGCAGAACGTAGCCCGCCACGCCCACCACGTCGTTGACGCGAACCGTCACGGCTCGCATACCGACGGGGATGATCGGCGCCAGGCCCACTCCACTGCCGCGCTGCGCCAGGCGGCCTTCGCTGATCGGCTCTTCAGCCAGGATCGAGGCCACCACCGGACGGTCCAGCACGTCTTCCGGCTTGCTGAACGCGCCCTTCGGGAACGCCTGCACCGGGACCTTGATGACCTTTACGTCCGCCGTCTTCACGGTGAGGCCCACCGGCAGCGGCCGCGCGGCGATAACCATGTCTCGCAGGTCGCTGACCTCCTGCTTCTTGGGGCCGTTGGCCCGCGAGGTCATCTGGTAAAAGATGCTGCTGACTACCAGCGCAAACACCAGACTCACCCCGAGTACTGTTAGAAACCTGCGATCCATATCCTTGCCTCCTGATCCATGGCCTCAACCGTCACCGGCTCGAGGCGCTTTGCCATCCAATTTCGATGTCCAGCCCCGTGGGCCGTGGATCGTATCTCCACATCACCGCGTTGCATCATCGAAGGGCCCCCGCGGAGCAGGACAGCCGGACTCCACTCCAGCTCGCCTCCGCGGGGCCCGTGGGCAGTCTGTACCGCTGACTGCCTCCGTCGCGTTCGTCACATACGCCTCCGCGAACGGCCGCTCCGTGCTAATTCAGAGCGGCGCTCGCTCACCGGTTCCACCGCGCCAGGCAGTAAGGGCCCGGCCGCGAAACCTGTCGCCAGCGCAAAGGAGATCAAATCTTCACCCGAGGGCAGCCGCCATTCGCAGTCTGCCTTCAGTCCGCGCACCACGGCATTCGCCAGCGGTGCTTCCATCTCAATCCGGGATATCGCTGCGCCTGGGGTCATCAACGTCTCCTGTGCATCTTTCGGCTGTCTCAAGGATTTTCATTAGCCCCCGCATCCGTGTTTTCGATACTTGCCAGAGCCGTGCTATTACCGGCCGCTGCCTGCCGCCGGAATACGATCGCCTTGCCGTCGTCCTCCACAACCTGCCACTCACCCGATTCCTTCAAAATCGTCGCCAATGGCGACTTCGCCTTCAGCAATGCCACTGAAAATGCATACTTCCGCACTACTTCTTTCCAGCGGCATTCCCCAGCCATCATTTGGGCGTATTCCTTCGTCAGCGCCTCGCCGTAAAAATCGCTCCGCCCATCAAAGAACACTTTCTGTTCCGGATAGAACTTGTAGATCAGGTAATCCGCCCACTGGTCTTCCGTCACCACCCGCGACGTCTTCAACAGCCCGGCGTGCTTCGCCACCATCTTCGTCGGGAACCGGAAGCTCGGGAAATCCGTCGGCCACGGGATCGGCAGAATCGGCAACGCAATCAAAACAAATGGGATCACTGCCCACACGCTGGTCCGGTGCAAACCCGGCTGCGCCTCGCTCGCCAGGCCCTGCAGAATCCCCAATGTCGACTTCTTCCCTGCTCCGGCGGTCCAGGTCATCCAGGCGCCCTGAATCTCATCGGCCAAAAACGGTAAGGCGAGGGCTACAAAAATGGGAATATGCCGGGCTGACACCAAAGAAGAGTGCGCCCAGAACAAAATCAACAGCGGCCCCACGAATTGCTTCCGCCGCAACGCAAACCCGGCGCCCACCAGCGAAGCCAGCAGGATCAGCTCGAATTGCGACATGTTCTCCGACCGGAAACTGGGCGACTGAAACTCGCTCACCATTTCCTTGATCCAGGAAACACTCAGGTATTCGGCCATGTGCGCATGCAGACGCCAACCGTACGGATTCAATAGCGACGCTGCTAAACACGCCGAGGCCAACGCAAGATAGCGCTTTACCGTCGCCCACGCCGCCGTCCCGAACCAGGCCTCGACAGCCGACCCCACCGCCACAAGCCCCAGAATCGCGATCAGCGCCAGCCGGCCCCCGTGCAGATTCGTCCACACCGCCGTCACCGGCACCAGCGCCCAGATCCACTTCGTCGGTTTCCGCAAGTCCGCCTGGATCAGCCAGCTACAGGCCGCCACCAGCAGCAGCGTCCAGAGATGCGGCCGCGCCAGCAGATGCACCGTGGCCGACCCGAAACCCATCAACGCCAGCGGTAAAGCAATGAAAACATTGGCCCCGCGCCACACCATGTGGCGGAAGATCAGGCCGCAGAACAGCGCCGCGAACAAGATCCCGAACAGCAGCACCCCCTTCATGCCCGCCGCCGAATGCAGCATCGAGAAGATAATGTCCGACAGCCACTCCCACGCAAACCACGGCTGCCCCGGTTTCGTGAACGAGAAAATGTCGCCGCTCACAAACTGCTTGTGTTGCAGGATCCATCGCCCGTCCGGATGTGCCAGCCCGTGTCGCCGTCGAATAGCAGCAGACCCGTCCCCCCGTCCGCCAGTCCGAAAAACCAGAACGGCAGCGAGATGAACAGCAGGTCAAACAGCGACGGCAGCAGCCAGCGCGACAGTCCGCCCTGTTCCAGAGCTCCGATGCCGCTGCCCGGTACCGGTATTGCCGCACTTTGACCCGCCATGGAATTGCTGGAAGAAGCCATGTGACCGCACGATCCTCCTGAGCCCGGGACCCGAGAAGTCCCTCAGGTATAGATCGGCGAGAAATGAAGAAAAAATTAGGCCGGATCTAGTGACTTTGCAGAAAGAGGACCGCCTTGGAATCCTCGTCCGCCAAACGCCATTCCGATGTCTGACGCAGAACGCTTGCCAGGGCGCTCTTCCGCTCCACCAGAAATGCGGTAAACCCATACTTCTGAGTGAGTTGCCGCCAGTTGTACGGAGCGTTCAGCAGATCGCAGTAGTCCCGCGCCAGCTTCTCCCCGTAGAAGTCGCCGCGCCCGTCCACAAACACCTTTTGCTCCGGAAACGACCGGTAAATCAGGTAGTCGCCCCACTGGTCGGAGGTGAATAAGCGCGTTCCCACCAGTTCCTCCCTGTGTTTTTCGACCATCTGGATCGGAAACGATTCCGCCGCGAGGTTGTCCGGCCACCGGATCGGCGCCCACGGAGCCGCCAGAAACGGTACCACCGCCCACACGCTCGCCCGCGCAATCGCCGGCTGCGCATCCCGGGCCATCCCCCTCAAAATGCCCGCCATCGATTTCTTCGCCGCGCTCTCCGTCCACGACTGCCACAACCGCCCCAGTTCCTCCGCCACCGCCGGCAGCGCCAGCGTCAGGAACAGCGGGATATGCCGCGCCGAAACCAGGCTCGAATGCGCCCAGAACAGAATCAGCGCCGGACCCACCAGCTCCCTCCGCCGCAGCATCTGGCTCGCCGCCACCAGGGACCCCAGCAGCACCAGTTCGAACATCATCATGTTCTCCGTCCGGAAGACCGGAGACTTGAACTCGTTCGTCAGCTCCTTCACCCAGGCCGCGCTCAGATACTCCAGGACATGCGCGTGCAGCTTCCAGCCGTAAGGATTCACCAGCGACGCCGCCAGACAAGCACCCGCCAGTCCCCCATAGCGCCAAACGGTCCTCCATCGCGCCGTACCCAGCAACACCTCGCCCGTCTTCGCCGCCGCCACCAGCCCCAGAACACCCACCAGGGCCAGCCAGCCCCCATGCAGGTTCGTCCAGACGACCGTCAATGGCACCAGCAGCCAGATCCGCCGCCCCGGATCCTTCAAATCCCGCTGGATCAGCCAGCCCGACAGCGCCAGCAGCACCATGGTCCACACATGCGGCCTGGCCAGCAGGTGGACGCTCGCCGCGCCAAACCCCAGCAGGGCCAGAGGAAACGCGATGAAAATGTTCGCCCCGCGCCACACCATCTGCCGGAACAACAGCGCCAGGTACAGCGACGACAGCCCAATCGTCAGCAACACCAGGCCCTTCATGCCCATGGCCGTATGCAGCAGCGAAAACAGGATGTCGCTCAGCCACTCCCAGGCGAACCAGGGCTGCCCGGCCTTGCTGAACGAAAACAGATCCTCCCGCACAAACTGCCCATGTTGCAGGATCCAGTCACCGGTCCGGATGTGCCAGCCCGTGTCGCCATCGGACAGCAGCGAGGACGCCACATCGCCCGACAGAGCGAAGAACCACAGCGGCAGCACCACCACGATCACATCGAAGAGGGAAGGCCAGAGCCAGCGCCGCCAGGAGGATGCCCGGACGGCCGGTCCTTGCGCGCTCAGCGCATCCGTATCCTGGCCAGGACTGGAAATGTAGGTGGACATGGTTGGGCCGGTCGTCTCAGCGGACCACATCCTGCGCCCGCTACCCCCACCATCGGCGCGCGCCGCTCAAACGTTTAGCCTGCCCCTACCACTGCCCCAGCCAGACCGCCGCCCCCGTCACGTACATCGCCGCAAATCCGGCCAGCACCCGCCATCCAAACGCCCGTCCACCCAGGCTATAGCCCACCGCCGCCTTGAAAATCGCATTGGCCGTCAGCGAGATCAGGATGCCCGCCACCGCCAGCCACGCGGCCGTCTGGCCATCCCGCAACAGGCCGGCCAGCGTGAACGCGATCGCATCCACATCCACCGAGCCACCAATCGCGCTCGATGCCAGCAAACCCGAAGTGCCAAACTCCGTCGTCATCCCCCGCGCCACCAGCCGAACCAGCGCGAACAGCACCCCGAACTGGATCGCCGGCAGCAGCCGCAGCGGGTTATTCAACTTCACGGCATCCGGAGCAGGCAGCGCCGGCGCCGTGATGCTGCGCCTCAACCAGTAAGTCGCCGCCAGACCCGCCAGGGTCATCACCGACAGCAGCGGGACGCACGCCATCGCCAGCGGACCTCCCGCCAGCCACAACAGCGCCGCCACCCTCGGAAACTGCACCGTGTTCGCCAGCACCGTCGCCATCGCCAGACTCCGGGTCCGCTCCGGCTCCTCCTTCGCCTGCCGGGCAAACGCTGTCGTCGCCGCCGTCGTCGAGCCGATGCCCCCCAGCACCGCCGTCAGCGGCAACCCTCTCTCTTCGCCCATGAACTTCTGGAGAAAGTAGCCCACATAGGAGATCGAACAGACGAGGATGACGAAAATCCACACTCGCCGCGGTTCGAAGAACTCATACGGCCCATAGCTGCCTTCCGGTAACACCGGCAGGATCACAAAGATCACCGCCAGGAATCGCAGCGTGTCGAAGTATTCCCCCTCTGTCAGCGACTCCAGGAAGAACTTGCGCAGCGGCTCCCGGGCATCCAGAAAAAGCGCCAGAATCACCGTCAACGCAATTGCCAGAGCCGATCCCCAACTCAAACCCGGCGTCGCCGTCAGCACGCACAGCAGAAAGGTGACCACCGCCACAATCTCTGTCGTGATGCCCGTCCGTCCGGGCGTCTGGATGCGGAAGATCGCCACCAGCGACGTGATCGCCAGCAGCGCGGCGCATGTCAGCCACGGCACACTCAAAATGCCGCAGATCCCACCGGCCAGGCCGATGCCGATGAAATCCCGCAGCCCGGCGTGCCGCTCCTTCCGGTCGGTCTCCCGTTCGATGCCGACAATCAAGCCGATCAGCAGCGACTCGCCCATCGCAATCCAGGCCGGTGGTAGATGATCCATGACTTCCGGCCCTATTCTCACTCATCCACACTTGAAAATGCGACCCCGTCTGCTCTACCCTTGGTTCGATGCAAGCTCCATTGTCTCTGCGTGTTAGCGCCTGGGTTCTGTTTGCCATGGGTTTGACCCACACTGTGGGCCACATCGCGGGGCTCAAGGAATGGAGAAGTCCCTCGGACGAGAAGACTCGCGTGCTGGTCACGACGATGAACAATTACATGCTCGGCGACTCCCCCGTCGACCGCAGCATGACCAGCATCTATCTGGGGTTCAGTCTTGTGATGGCCGCTACACCCATGATGATCGCCGCCATCATCCTGGTCGCGTCCAGAGCCTTGCAGGACGACCGTCCGAACCTCCGCCGCCTGACGCGCATCTATCTCGCCGGCCTGCTGGTTCTCTCCGCCATCTCCGTCAACTACTTCATCTGGCCGCCCACCATCTTCCTGCTCGCCTCATTCGGTTTCGCCGCCTGGGCGATGGCCGGGCTGCGCAAAGCCTGACACCTTACTGCTCGCGCGGCATCCGGCGCGCCTCATCGGCCGCCCGCCGCGCATCATCGGCTCCCCGTCGAGCCTCTTCCCTGGCCTGCCGCGCCGCCTCCCGGCTCTCATCCCGGGCCTGACGTGCCGCTTCCCGCACGGAGTCCCGCACCTCCCGGTGCGCCTTCCCCGCTTCCTCCCGCGCCTCTCTCGTCGCCTTCGCCAGTTCTTCCTTCGCTTCCCGCGTCGACGACTTCATCTCCCGCGCCGCGTCCCGCATCTCATGCGCGGCGTCGCGGGCCGCCTGGCGCGCCTCGCTCGCCGCATGGCGCAAGTCTTCCCGTACGTGCTGGCGGTCGTGCCGGGAACAACCCCACACAACACCCAGCAGCGGAACCATAAGGAGGATGAGGATTCGTGCTTTCATAACGGTCTTCTCATTCATACGCATCACAGACTGCTTTTGTTCGAACCGGATTGCGCCGGGCAGCTCAACCAGGATTCTACTATTCCGCCCGCAGCGAGCCAACCATCGGCATCCGCATCGCCGCCCGGGCCGTCATCCACGCCGCCCCCAATCCGCCCGCCAGCACCAGCATCAATCCACCAAACATCCCCAGCACCGGCCAGCCCGACCCTTCGCCCGCCAGCGCCGGACCCACCGCCACCAGCGCACTCAGGAACCCCGTCAACAAACCAGCCACCAGCACCGCCGCCGTCTCCGCCAGGATCATCCTCGACAACTGCCACGGCTCATACCCCACGGCCCGCAGCATCGCGAACTCCCGCCGCCGCTCCCACACATTGCGCATCATCACCACGCCGAGTCCCGCCGTGCCCAGCAGCAATCCCAACAACCCCAAAACCTGAAACGCGCTCAAATAGGTATTCTCCACCCGGTGATAGTCCGCCAGCCGCGCCCGCGCCGGCCGCACCGCGAACCCATACCCGCTCAACGCAGTCTCCAGCGGGCGCTCCGCTTCCAGCGGCCCCTGCAGCAGGAACACGCGCCACCCCGTGACATGCGGATACAACCGTACAAAGTTCTTCTCGCTAATCAGCAGCTCGCTCTGGAACACACTGCCCCGCAGCGCCGCCACCAGCCGCAGCCGCAGCGGCGGAGCCCCCTCCCGCGCCACCTCCAGCTCATCCCCCACCTTCTTGTGCAGCACATACGACAGCGAATTCTGATCCACAATCGCCGGAATCGTCCCGCCGTTCATCTGCGACTCCAGCAGCAGCCACGGATTCGCCTGCGTCTCAGCCGATTCCCCCGTCGAGCCCGTGAACTGGAACCCGTTCGACTTCAGGAAACTCTCCGGCACCCCCAGAATCCGCGGGTCTTTCGGGATGTACAGATTCAACCCGCTCACATCATCGCCCGGACGCAGCCGGAACCGTGCCCACTTCAGCGGACCCGCCGACTCCAGCCTCAACTGCTTCATACCCTGCTTCGTGCCCCCGTCATGCACCAGCGGCGCCTGCGACTCCGCATACAACGCGTAACCGCCCGTCCCCTCCAGCGTCTCCTTCTGCCGGAACGACTCCATCGACACGAGCAGAAACGCGCATGGCGCAATGAGAGCCAGGCTCAATACCGTCCGCCTCCGCCGCCACGACAAATTGCGCAGCGCCAGCCGCAACAGCGCCCGCTTTCCGGGAATCGCCACCAGCGAAGGAATCGGCCGCCTCAGCAGCCAGTCTAGCCAGATCGTCATCGATGCCAGCAGACACGCACCCGCCACGAAGAATCCTGACCGCGCCCCGATGGTCCGGAACACCGACAAGCCGATCAACAGCAACGCCAGCGCCAGAGTCAGCCAACCCGCCAGCATCAGCCACCGCGGCGCGCCTTCTTCCGCTCGCTCGGCGATGTGGAACGCCTTCGGAGCCAGGCCTTCCCAATTCCGCATCGACATCCACACACCCAACGCCGCCGTCACAGCTCCGGCCAACGCGCCTTCCACCAGGTAGGGCGCATGCAGGCTCAGGTGCAGCAACTGCGTGCCGGTCGCTCCGTTCCACCAGGTCTTCAATCCCGTCAGGATGAACACCGCATAGATGGGAGCCAGCACGACGCCCGCGGCCACGCCCACCGCCACCACCACCAGTCCTTCCACCTCGAACAGATTCATCAGCCAGTCCGCGCGGAACCCTAGCGCCAGCAGCAGTCCGGTCTCCCGGTCCCGCTTCTCCACGCCCAGCCGCAGGATCAGCACCATCAGCAGCAGCGCCGCAAACACGAGAAAACAACTGAAATAGGCGAAATACTCACCAAAATTCGTCGAGCCCGCCGCCGCCTCCAGATTCTGCCGCCGGACCGCCTGAATCGTGAACAGCCCCGCCAACGGCACCACCTCCTGGCGCAACAGATTCCGCAGCTGCGGCTCGTCCTGCATAAAGCGCACCGATGTATACGACCCGAACCGTGTCCCCCACAGCTTCCGTCCCACCTCCAGCGGGACCCACGCCTTCGGAGTCGTCCGGAACAGATCCCAATACATCTGATCTCGCGGCCGGATCCGCCGCGTGTCCATCGCAAACGGAGCAGCCCACTTCGCCATCAGCTTTTCATCGGTGAACCCTGTCATCGGAGGAACGAAATCCCGGTCCGCCGCCAGGCCCACAATCGGCACGATCCCGGCGACCTCGAACTCCGCCTTCGTCTGCTTCGCAGCCCAATTCGACTCGCCTGCCGCGAACTCCAGCGTCACCGTGTCGCCCTGCTTCACCCCCAGGTCGATCGCCGCCCAGTCGTTGATCAGCACCGGCGGTTTCTTCGTCTTCGGCAGCGGCTGATCATGATGGATCTCCGCCATCGAAGCGTTGTCCAGCGCGGCCACCACCGAATAGGGAATCGAGTGCCCACCCGCGGCTATCGTCCTTACCCACGACACCAGCGACGGCCGCGCCAGCACACCCAGCTCCTTTGCCGTCTCAATCGCCCGGTCCGCCATCCGGTCGTCCAGAATGGTGCTCTCGTGTTCCAGCACCATCTCATCGGTCGATGGCCGGTGCCTCAACCGGAGGCCCACGTCCTCCAACTGGAATTTCGACTTCAGCCGGGCCGCCAGTTCGGCGCCGCCGCCCGGCCCGTTCAGCAGCACCAGATTCACTTCGTTCGGGACATTCAGTTGGTATTGCAGCCAGCCCAGGGGCACGAACACCGCGCGCACCTCACCTTGCTCCGGCTGAAGCGAGAAATCGCCCAGGCTCTCCGGCTGCACCCCCTGCGCCACTTTGAGCTTCAATGCCACCGAGGTGCTGTCCTTTATCCCCAGTGGAGCCTCGCGGGGAATCGTCGAAGGCCGCTCCACCAGAACCGAGATCTCGGCCCCCGGCCTAGCGCCGAGCTCCGCCGCCAGGGTACGGCTCAGATAGGCTTCCCCACCGGCGGGCGCATGACCGCCCCGGCCATGAAACTCGTAGAAGGAGTCATCTACCCCGTAGACGGCCGCCTTCACGGGACGGCCCGAGCCCCCCACCGTGGCTAGTCCATCCGTGGCAACCAGCCCGCAACTCCGCCAGTCCGGGCGAAAGATGCCCGCCACCTGGTGCCGGAAGTAGCCGCGCGACGTCAGCGTATACTCGGTTCCACCCAGCCGCTCCACCACCAGCGCGCGCAGGCTGCTGCGCACGGAATGACCCGTCAACAGCGCCCCCGTGATCACGGCCGTGGCGGCCGCCGCGCCCAGCATCGCCGCCCGGTGCGATCGCCGGTAGTGCACCATCGATCGCCACAGGTACTGCAGCCTGGTCACAGCCGCCCATCCGTCAACAGCATGCGCCGCGACAGCTTCGAAGCAACCACCTGATTGTGGGTCGCCAGCACCAGCGTGACGCCGTATTCGTTGCGAAACTTCTCCAGCAGCTCCGCCACCTCGTTGGCGGCCGTGCTCTCCAGGCTCCCGGTGGGCTCATCGCAGAGCAACAGCTTTGGACTTCGAACCATCGCCCGTGCCACCGCGGCCCGCTGCTTTTCGCCCGCGGTCAGTTTGGACGGCTTCTCGTTCAGGCGTTCGCTCAGCCCCGCCTCTTCCAGCAGCTTGCGCGCCCGCTGCGGCCCCATCGTGTCCTCCGGGCCGATCATCAGCGGAACCATCACGTTTTCCAGCACCGTCAGTTGCGGCAGCAGGCAGTGGTCCTGGAAGACATACCCCACCATCTCGTTGCGGAACTTCGCCTGCCCGGCCTCGTCCATGGCAAAGGGATCCAGACCCGCCACCTTCACCGTGCCGCTCGTCGGCCGATCCAGGGCCCCGAGAATCTGCAGCAGGGTCGACTTGCCGCTGCCGCCGGGCCCCAACACCGCCACACCCGCGCCTTCTTCCACCTCCAGATGCAGCCCTCGCAGCACCTGCACCGAACCGCCCGGACTTTCGAAGGTTTTGATCAGCTCTCGCACTTCGAGCATGAAGTTCCTTGCCGCGCCAACCTGGCCAATACGCCTATTCGCTCCGCTTATGTTAGCGAAACCCCGGCATCGTGCGCAGCCTTCTCAGTGCTCCTGCAGCAAAAAGATGTTGCTCTTTACTTCGCCCCGTTCGAATACGATCTTGTCCGAATTCGGCGACCACGTCGGATACCGCACATACACCGCCAGCGACGCGTTCTCCGTCAACCGCCGCGTCTGCTTTGTGCTCCTGGAGGTCCAGTATAGATTCCACACCCCATCCCGGAACCCGGCATACACCACCCGGTCCCCGTCCGGAGCCCAGCCTGCCGGCCACGCATGCCCGCGTCCTTCGGTCAGCTTCACCGGAGCGCCGCCCTCCACCGGCACCATCACCAGGTTCGTGTTCTCACCCTCGTTCAACTCCCCCACCACCCAGTGACCATCCGGAGCCCACAACGGGAATCCAATCGATTGGTTGCCCGGCGTGATCTCGCGCGCCGGCCCCGCGCCCAGAACCTCCACCCAGAGGCTCTTTCTTCCGTCGCTCCCACTCCGCTGCGTCACCACCTTCTTCCCGTCCGGCGAGAGCCGCGCCCACGCATTCGGCGTTCCTTCCACCGGCACCATGCGCCGCACTCCCTCCAACGAGGTGAAACACATCTGGTACTGCTTGCCGTCCTTGCACAGCGTCGTCAGCTCTTTCCCATCCGGAGTCCAGGAAGGCATCCGCTCGCCCGGCGGCAGAGTCGTCACCTGCCGCGCATGCCGCCCGTCCACGTCCATCAGCCAGAAATCGCCCCGTTCGCCATACCGCCGTGAAAAGTACGCGATCTTGCTCCCGTCCGGCGAGAAGACTGGAAACGAATTCCGCAAACTCGTGTCCTGCATCAGAACCTTCGGCGCGCCGCCTTCCGCCGGGATCTCGCTCAACGAGGTCGCCAGGTTGCTCAGCGTCACCGCCACGGTGGACCCATCCATGGAAACCGACAGATCCCGGGGAATAGTCGCCCCCACCGTCGCCGACACCTTCTCCGCCTCACCCGTCCTTCCGGTTCCATTCAGCTTCACCCTGTAGATACTGACCAGCCCCAGATCGCCCTGGCTCACAAAGTGCAGTGTGCGCGTTCGGGTCGCATACGCCATGACCCCGATCATCGACGCCGGCAGTTTCACCTGCGAGACAGCGCCGCCCCGGCCATCCACCGACCACAACTCCGGCCAGTCCATCCGCGTGGTCGATATAAAGAGGATGCGGCCCTCTTCCGTCCAGATTGGGTTCGAATGCGCGCCTTTCGGGTTGTACTGCCGGGTCACCTGCCGCGGAGCCCCACCCTGCGCATTCACCGTCCAGATCGTCGACGCTCCACTCGGACCCAGGTCCAGCGGAGACAGGGAATACACCCCCTCTGACTGAAACGCAATCTCCCGCCCGTCCTGCGACCACGCCGGCCGCGACCCGAAGTCCGTCACCATTCGAGCCACTCCACCCAGCGCCGGCACCACCCCGATCCCGCCACGGCGCTGCGACGTGAACGCCACGTACCGCCCATCCGGTGACCACGACGGTTGTAGATTCTGCATCCCGTCACTGGTGATCTGCACCTCGCCCCCGCCGTTCGCCAGCGACCGGATATAGATCTCGAACCGCCCGGACCGGTCCGAGGCAAACGCAATCGACCCGCCGTCCGGCGACAGGCTAGGGTAGAGATCTACACCTGTCGAAGTCGTGGCCTGGACTAGCCGCAAAGCCGGAGCCGCCGCCTGCTCCCGCCTCAGCCACACCACCCCTCCAAGCAGAGGGATCAACGCCAGATAAGCCAGCCACCGCCAACTGCGCTCCCGGCGAACCGGCCTGACCGGCGCCTCCGCCACCGTCCGCACTTCGGGCAGGAATCTGTACCCGACCGTCGGCACCGTTTCGATGACCCGGGAATCCCGTGCCGTGTCGCCCAATTGCTTCCTCAGTTGCGCAATGACTCTCGTCAACGCGTTGTCCGAGACAAACGTACCCTCCCACACTGCCTGCACCAGCTCGTCCTTGGGCACCACCCGGCCCTGATTCTCCACCAGGTACAGCATGACGCGGAACGCCTTGGGCTCGACTTCCAACGCCGTTCCGCGTCGTAACAGGCGGTGCGACCGCTTCTCGATCACCACGTCATCGAAATGATAAGAAAGACTTTCCACTAAGATCACCAATTCATCATGCTTCCATCACGACCGGCCGGGGTAACTAACCATACGCTGCCGTCATGAAATTGGTTCTGTGCCTGTTCCTGATCTGTGGTTGGACGTTCGGATCGGCGGAAGGGATGCCCAGGGTTGAAGTTCGTATCAACGGCGAAGGCCCCTTCCGATTCGCCGTCGACACCGGAGCCGGCAGCACCCTCATTACTACGCGCCTTGCCGCGGCGCTCCGGCTCAAACCGGACTACCGGGTGGAACTGGTCACCACCTCGGGCAGCCGCCTTGTCCCTGCGACAGCAAGAACGCTAGTGTCCGTGCCGGGAGCCCAAGCCCCCAATGTCGAGGTTCTTTGGTGTGATTGGGCCCTTCCGGAAGGCGTAGACGGAATCCTAGGCCAGAGCTTTCTGGCCGGGCAGTCCTATCGCATCGACACCCGGGCCGGACTTGTGACCTTCGGCGAGTCCTCTACGCCTCGGTTGAACTCCCTGCCTGTGGAGTGGATCGATGGCCGAATGGCGGTCAGGGCCAAGGCGCCCGGCGGCCGGACGCTCCGGCTCATCGTGGACTCCGGCGCCTCGGACATCGTCCTGTGGCCCAAACGTCCGATCCCCATGACCGAGGTTGGACTTGCCTTAGCCTCGAGCCACACCGGCAACAGTCCGGCCCGCCTCGCCAGAATCGCATGGCTGCAAATTGGGTTCGTCCGTCTGAATCAGCCGACCGCTGGCGTCCTGCCGGGGAGCCGGCCCGAGGACGGGCTCCTCGCCACACGCCACTTCAGCCAGGTGTACGTCCAGGGCGACCATGTCGCCTTTGAGCGTTAGCTACCGCAGAATCCCCTGCACCACGGAGGCCTTCTCCACACCGGTCAGGCGCTGATCCAAACCTTGATATTTGTAAGTAAAGGTTTCATGATTGATCCCGAACTGATGCAATAACGTGGCTTGTAGATCGCGCACATGCACCGGATCCCGTACGATGTTGTAGCTGAACTCGTCGGTCTCGCCGTGGACGGTGCCACCCTTGATCCCGCCGCCTGCCAGCCACAGGCTGAAGCACCTGGGATGGTGGTCGCGACCGTAATCCTTGTCGGTCAGCTTGCCCTGGGAGTAGATGGTCCGGCCGAATTCTCCGCCCCAGATGACCAGCGTGTCGTCCAGCATTCCGCGCTGCTTCAGATCCTGGACCAATCCGTACGAGGGCTGGTCGACGTCCTTGCACTGCGACGGCAGCACCTCCGGCAGGTTCCCATGCACGTCCCACCCACGGTGGTAGATTTGCACGAACCGCACGCCCCGTTCCATCAGGCGCCGCGCCATCAGGACGCTGTTGGCGAAGGTGCCGGGCTTCTTCGCATCCTCACCGTACAGCTTGTAAGTCGCTTCGGATTCTTTACTTAGGTCGGTTAGTTCAGGTACGGATGTCTGCATCCGGAACGCCATCTCGTACTGTTCGATACGAACGCGGGTCTCCGGGTCGTGATACCGGTCGAACTCCATCTGGTTCAACTGGCCCAACCCGTCCAGCATCTTCCGGCGGATCTCCGGCGGCACCCCGTCCGGGTTGTTGATGTACAGCACCGGATCGCCGGCGGCGCGCAGCGCCACACCGGAATACTGGCCCGAGAGAAACCCAGAACTCCACAGCCGGGCCGAGATCGCCTGGACGTTAGCCTTTGGGTTGGAATGGGTTGCGTTCAAAACGACAAATGTTGGCAAGTCCCGGTTCATGCTGCCGAGGCCGTAGGCGATCCACGAACCGATGCACGGCTTGCCGGCGATCATGAAGCCGGTCTGGATGAAGGTCATCGCCGGTTCGTGGTTGATCGCCTCGGTGTGCATCGACCGGATGATGGCGATGTCGTCCGCCATCTTGCCCATATAAGGAAGCAGTTCGCTGACGTACGCACCCGACTGGCCGCACTGGCTGAAGTTGAACACCGACGGCGCGATGGGGAACCGGCTCTGGTTCGAGGTCATCGTCGTGAGCCGCTGGCCCTGCCGGATGGAATCCGGTAAGTCCTTATCAAACCACGACTTCATCGTCGGCTTGTAATCGAAAGTCTCCTGCTGCGGCGGAGCCCCCACCATGTGCAGGTAAATCGCCCGCTTCACCTTAGGCGGAAAGTTGGGCAACTGCGGCTTCGCGGAATCGGCGCTGAGAAGTTGTTGCAGCGCCAGGGCGCCGAAGCCTCGGGCGCCGCTGCCCAGCAACCGCCGTCGAGTCATCTCGTTCATTTTGTCAGCACCTCGTCCAGATTCATCAACTGGTTGGTCACCATCGTCAGGGCGGCCAACTCGACCGCAGCCACCTTCGCATCCGGTTTGCTCGCACCCACGCTCACCAGCTTCTCTGCATCAGCCGGCTTGGTATCGTAATACTTTAAGAATTCCTTGTAAGATGCTTTCACAATGGATATTTCTTTATCGCTCAATGGCCGATCCAGGAGATTCTCGGCGACGAACGCCAGTTGGCGATCCACATCCGTTTTGGCTGTCTCCATGGCCCGCGTGGCCAGGGCCCGGGCCGCCTCGACAAACTGTTCGTCGTTCATCGTGACCAGCGCCTGCAAGGGCGTGTTTGTCCGCTCCCGGCGCACGGTACAGGTCTCCCGCGTCGGAGCATTGAAGATCTCCATGGAGGCCGGCGGCGCGCTGCGTTTCCAGAAGGTATAGAGGCTGCGGCGGTACAGCTTATCACCGCTATCCTCCTTATAATTCCTGGTGTTACTCCCCTCCATCGCAACCGCTTCCCAAACACCAACCGGCTGGTACGGCCGCACACTTGGGCCGCCGATGTCCGGCGTGAGCAAACCGCTGGCCGCCAGCGCGTAGTCGCGGATCATCTCGCCTTCCATGCGGTAGCGTGGTCCGCGGGACAGGAGCCGGTTCTCGGGATCCTTCTCGAGCTTTTCCGGCGTCGTGAGAGCCTCCTGCCGGTAAGCGGACGACATCACCAGCATCTTGAAGAACTTCTTCACATCCCAGCCGTTCTCCCGGAATTCGACAGCCATCCAGTCCAGCAGAGCCTGGTTCACCGGAGCCTCGCCCTGTGAGCCGAAGTCCTCTGCGGTCTTCACGATACCGTCGCCGAAGAGCTGTTGCCAGAACCGGTTGACCGTCACTCGCGCCGTCAACGGATTCTCCGCCGACATCAGCCACTGCGCCAGGCCCAACCGGTTGTGCGGCATGCTGCTGAGCATGGGCGGCAGAACCGACGGCGTGTTTGCGTCCACCTTGGCGCGCGGCTGATCGTACATGCCGCGATACAGGACATGGGCGAACGGCTTCTCGGTCCGTCCGCTCTTCCATCACCAGCGAGATGGCGCCTCGCTTGCGGATCGCCCGGCGCTCCATCTCGAGATCATGAAGCTCTTTGGATGCAGCCTGATACGCAGGATCCTCGTTCAAGCCGTGGAACAACGCCAACGAAGCCGGCTCACCCGGGTTCAACAGCGACGCTTCCTGCAGGGAGAGGGCTTGCCGGATGATGCGGAAGTCGGCGATGGCGCCGTCCTCTTCCCGCTTCGGGTTGCCCAGTTTCAGGGGCACATCCGTCTTGAAGTCTCCCTTTATTGTTGCCCCTGCATCTCTTTGTGTCCCAATCTCTTTTTGGTTCAGGAAGAACCGAACCCCCAGCGCCGAACCAGTGCCGTCATAGGTCATCACGAGGTGATTCCATGTGCCCGGCATTACCTGATCCAGGTGGCCGCCGCGAACCTCCATCGATTTGCCTTCGTCGCCATAGAACCGCATGCCGACCACGCGCCCTCCGACAAAGAACATCCAGCCGCGGTTCTTGTCCTTGACGCTGGTCGTCCAACTGGGCAGCGATGGTGTAAGTGCTCTCCCCATGCGGGTAGTAGAACCAGGCACTGAGGGTGAAGACGTCATTCACACCCAATGAGGTGGACGGCACCTCCAGTTGCGATTCGGCTCCAAAGTGGAGGGCAGTGCGGCCCGGCCAGGGAGATCCTCCGAGGGACAACCCCTTTTGTAAATGGCATATTGACACTGTTTTGCTCAGATACTACTTGAATCACGCCATTCGGCTCCACCGCGAGCAGGGCCTTCGATGCGACCAGACTGCGTGCTGCCCGTCAGCGCCTGGCGGCGATGAGTGAGCTGCTGTACCAGCTCCGCTTCCCTGCCTCGGATTTCGCTCCAGCGCGGACGGTCCTCGGGCTTCGGAACGACGACGATGGGCGGCGTATCGTAGATGTTGCCGTCCATGATGTTCTGGGTTGTGTTTCGGAAGAACGCACCCAGGGAGTAGAAGTCCCGAGAGGGATTGGGTCGAACTTATGGTCGTGGCAGGTGGCGCAGCCGACCGTCAGGCCGAGGTAGACGGCGCCGATCGTGTCAGCGCGGTCCTTGGCGTAAATCGCATCGTACTCGTCAATAATGATGCCGGCTTCGTTGGTCGTCACATTGCAGCGCTGGAAGCCGGTGGCAATCAGTTGCTCCAGGGTCGGATTCGGAAGCAGGTCGCCCGCCAGTTGCTCCGTCGTAAAGCGGTCGAAGGGCATGTTGGCGTTGAAAGCCTGGATCACCCAGTCGCGATACGGCCAGATCTCGCGGTAGTTGTCGATGTGGATTCCGTGGGTGTCGCCGTAGCGGGCGGCATCCAGCCAATAACGGGCCCGGTGCTCGCCCCAACGAGCACTTGCAAGATACTTATCTACTAATTTTTCGTATGTATTAGCGGATGAATCTTCAACAAACGATTGAACCTCATCCGGTTTTGGCGGCAGACCCGTGAGATCCAACGCCAGGCGCCGGATCAGTGTTCGCTTGTTGGCTTCCGGCGCGGGCGCCAGGCCCTGCGCCTCCAGTTTCGCTAAGATGAATTGATCGATAGGGTTACGAACCCACCCGGCATTTTTTACCGCCGGTAATTCCTGCTTTACGGCGCGGAATAGGCCCAGTGCTCCTTCCAGGGCGCCCCCCTGCTCAATCCACCGCTGGATGGTCGCCCGCTGCTCCATGGATAAAGTTTTATGTGAATATTCAGGAGGCATCCTATTTGCAGCAATCGGGTTATTGATCCGTTGCAGAAGTAAACTCGCTGCGGGACTCTTCGGAACGATCACCGTGCCATTTTTCCGCTTCGAAAAGGCCCCCTTCGCGGGTGTCGAGACGCAGTCCGGCCATGCGAGTCGTGCGGTCGTTCCCGTGGCAATGGAAGCAGGCGTCGGAGAGAATGGGCCGCACCTCCTTCTGGAAGTCGACCGGCTTGGGAGCCGTGGCGGCGCGGGCAGCGGCCATCCCGAGGAGAGCGATAACGCAAACAGTGCGTGTCATGGAAGATTGGGGTAGGGATAGTATATCGCCAGTCTCGCTGAAATGAGATATTCTGTGGTTTGCCTTTGTCTGTCCTTGTCCTCTAACCCGAAGCGGCCGAATCCGTCCCCCGGATTCCTGACGAAGCCTGCGGTGTGTTTCGAGGACAACTCCATTGCTTTCCACATATGGGATGGTCGCCCGAGCGGGCTGACCAATTTGAAGAGTGGCATTTGCGCGGCTGCGTGCCCGGCCGCGTCCTGCGCCAGGAATACGGTTCCTGGCTGATCCACTTCACTGACAGAGAACATTGGGTGCGCCATGCCAGAAAAGGCGTAGCGCCGGTCACCGGCGACTGGGCGGCCGTGCGATCCACGCTCGATTGCATCGAATCGATTCTGCCGCGCCAGAGCCTGATTGAACGCAAGGCGGCCGGCAAGCGCGTCGAGGCCCAGCCCCTGGCAGCCAATATCGATCTGGCCTTTATTGTCATGGGCTTGGACTATGACTACAACCTCGCCCGGCTGGAACGGTACCTGATCCTGGTGGAGACGAGCGGAGCCCGCGCCTGCATCGTTCTCAACAAGCGGGATCAACACCCGGCGCCCGACTCCTGCGCGATCGCCACGCGGGAAGCGGCCCGCGGAGCGGAGGTGGTGCTCCTCTCCGCCCTGCAGGACGATGTTCCGGCGGCACTGGGCGGCGTTCTCCAGCCGGGCGAGACCGCTGCCCTCCTCGGCTCTTCTGGTGCGGGCAAGAGTACGATCACGAACCAGTTATTGGGTTCGAACGTTCAATTGACCCAGGCGGTGCGGGAGGACGACAGCCACGGGCGCCACACCACGACCAGGCGCGAGCTGCACCTGCTCCCCCAGGGTTGGCTGCTGATGGACCTACCCGGGCTGCGGGAGGTGATGCCCTGGACGGACGAACACGTCGAGGTCCGGTCGTCCAAGCTCAAAGCCGAGCTCGAGGAGCTGCGCGAGAAGCGGGCGATGCGGAAGCGGTTCCTGCAATTCCGCGATACCAAGAGCCGGTGGTAGCGGTGCGGTTCACCGTCACTTTCCGGCGCGAAGTTCGATGTAATGGGCCCCGATGCGGCGGCCGGCGAGCTGGAGACTTCCTCTATCTTCGCCGCCCCCTCCGGCAGGACCACTTTCGAGCAGGACCGCCTGCACGGCGCCGGCCGGCACGCTCACCTCCTGCCGGACCGGGCCGCAGGTGAGCAGAGCGGTCGATTCCTCCTTGGTGGGCGGGAAGCGCAGCGTCACTTCGAACTCTGTAGTACTACGCACGTCGATTTCATAGTGACCCAGGCCGTCCGCATTCCAGGAGGCCTGTGGTCCGCGCCAATCCTGACGCGAAAGGACGACTGGGTTCTCGTGCGGCATGCCGACAAAGATGCGGGGCGGATCGTAGCCGCGTTCGGCCGAGACGTCGGCGAACCAGGTGTTGTACTGCTGCCGGAGCTGGCGGGTGGCACAGCCGGTTCAGACGCTGCCAGGTTCTTCTTCACTTCTCCGGGGTCGTTGGGCAGATCGGTCGGTTCCACTCGCGTTGTCGGTGCCGACGAGCTTCCAACGATCGGTCCGGACGGCCGCAGTTCCCGGAACTCCTCCGGGGCGTCCCCCGCGGTGCCACTGGAAGAAGAGGGTACGCTCGACGGGCGGAGCCAGCAGCGAGCAGGCCATCGATCTTGCGGTCCTTGGGCAAGGGCACTCCGCAGGCGTCGAGCACAGTGGGCAGGAAGTCGATGTGGGCGGCGAGCCGCGAGTCCTTGGTGCCCGGCTGGATCTTCGTCGGCCAGCGCCAGGAAGCTGGGCGCGCGGATTCCGCCCTCGTAGGACGTCGTCTTCAGACCGCGCAGACCGGCGTTGGAGCGCGGCTGCTGGGGACCATTGTCGGTCATGAACCAGAGCAGGGTGTTCTGGTCGAGACGAAGGCGGCGCAGGTGGAGATGCGTAATCAGGCGGCCGATGTTGGAATCGATATTGCCGACCATGCCGTAGATTTTGGCGGTGGTCTCGTCGAGCCCGGCCTTGCGGTAGGGCTCGGCCCACTCTTCCTTCAGGCTGCCAGCGGGGTATGCCGGCGCGTTGGTGGAGATATAGGTGAAGAAGGGCCGGCGGCGATTCTTCTCGATGAACTGCATGGCCTCGTCGAAGAAGATGTCGGAGCAGTAGCCTTGCGGATGGCGCGGCGGCCGTTCAGTTCCAGCGGCGGATCGAAGTAGCCGGTATTGGGCGGGGAGGCGGGCTGAGCGAGTCCGCCGCGCAGGGTGAGGGCGGTCTGGAAGCCCTGATCCATGGCGCGCAGGGGGTAGTTGTTCGCCCAGGTGCCACTTGCCGAAGAGTCCGGTCTGGTAGCCGGCGGCGGCCAGCGACTCGGCCACGGTGACTTCGCCGGAGAATGCATCATGGAGCGCCCAGATAGGTATCCACGACCCCGGTACGAGGATGGTGTTGCTCAGCCCATCATGAGGCAGGACCGGGTGGGCGAGCACACCGGCATGACGTGGAACCGGGTGAACTGGACGCCCTGCTGGGCGATAGCGTCCATGTTGGGTGTGCGGAGCTGGGGATTGCCGTGGAGCGAAATGTCGCCGTAGCCCTGATCGTCGGTCAGGATGAAGATGACGTTTGGGCGGGCCGGAGCGGCGGAGAGAACGGCAGGCGCGAGCGCGGAGGCCAGGGCGGTTCGGCGGGTGATCATTTTGGACAACGATATCACCTGGGGCAGGGCCGCAGGCGGCCGTTTCTGACTGCAAACGCAGAATCGCCCCCGCTACCTGTTTGGGCGCGGGGGCGATTCGTCAGGCGCCGGACCTCCTGGCCATTGGAGGTCCAACGCCCCCACAGAAACTAGAGCAGTTTGGCCAGTTCGCGCATCACTTCGAAAGCGTCGGCGACGTAGAGGACGTCGGCCTTGCCGCGCGCCCAGCCGCAATTGGCGTCGAGATTGACCGCCCGCCGTTCGCCGATGAAACGCCAGCCGACGACGTGCGGCTCTTCGCCGTGGCAGCAGGTGGCCAGGCCCTTGCGGATGCCGCGGCGTCGAGCCGGTCTGGCCGACCTGGTTCAGGTGCGTCATGAAGCGGAGCACCTCCTGGCCTTCGCCGCTGAGATCGACCAGCGACTTGCTGCTGCCGAGTGATGTCTTGTCGTCCGCGAGGAAGTCGAGGATGATGCGCTCAGCCTCTTCCGGATGCGGTGCGCCGTCGGCTTGTTTCTTGGTCCAGCCGGCGCCGGCGACGAAGAGGAGCTTGAGCGTCGGGCCGGATTGTCTGCTGGTCGGCTTTGGGCGCCTGGACGCCGGTGACGTCGTGCGGGTCTCCGGGCGCTCGGTGCACTTCGACCGGCGCTCCGCCTTGGGTCCGTCGTACGGCTGGGCAGCAGCCGGGTTCGAGCAGAACGATACCAGGGACGGCGGATGCGGCTCTGAGGACGGCTTCCATACGCTGGCGGTAGTACCAACGGGATGGCGAGTGCGGGCGGCAGCGACCGGTCGATGGGTGTCGACGCTCCGTTGAGCCGAGAGGCGACGCCGGGCAGAGCGCGCGCAAGCGGAGGTTCCGGGGGCGAGGACCACGGGTGGCTCCGGAGGCGCGGCAGAGTGCTTGGGCGGCGGCGGCATCGGTGGCGTAGCGCGGTGACCGAAGGCGTCGCCTTCACGCCGAGGACTTCTCCGCGCCCGTTGGCGATGAGTCGGGCAGCCGGAGCGGCGTCGTCCGCCGAAGGTCCGCGCGATGAGGTACGCTTCCGTGCCGCGCGAGCGCCGTCAGCGTCTCAAGAGCAGCCTTGGCAGCCCGCCTTCGCTCGGTGTGTGCAGAAAGAGTATGGTTCCATGTGCAGCCTTGCCTGATCCAATCGGCGATTTCCTGGGCGATCTGATCTGCGGGAATATCCTTGACAATTTTGGTCTGGCGCTGACTGTCGGGCAGGGTCACCGAGACAAGCAACGGTATTGTTGAGGCCGGCCGGCCTTGGCCTTCTGCAGGGCGGGCATGATGGCGCGCATGTTGGCCATGCCGATCTGCGGATTGTTGGACGGCTCGGAGCAGGTTGCCGGTGGCCCAGCCCAGGACAGGGCGGGAGGAGCGGCGCAGGACTGGAGACTTGGTGTCGTCCGCCCTCGGCGCGTTCCATGATTTCGATGGCGCCGACTCGCTCGACGCGAGTTCGTCGACGGCCTGAAACTGTTCGGTGATGCCGAGCTGTTCGCCGACCATCTGCATGACGACGCCGAGCTCCGCGGGAGGCGGATTCCCAACCGCCGAAGAGCAGCAACTGCGACTTGTCGAGGCCGGGGATGCCTGCGATCGGCATCGGCCAGGGCGGCGGCCGTTTGGAAGCAGAGTCGGTGAAGCCGCTGCCGGGGCCATCGATGGGGACCAGTTCAAACGGCGACTTCTGCGCGACGGTCATCATGACCTGCTGGAGCTTGGCCTTGGGCCGATGCTCACCAACTTTGCTACGGAACCGGGCACCTTCTTCGCCAGGTTGGCGGCTTCGTAGAGCGCGTGGCCGGCCCAGGGGTCGAGGACGGCGGGGAGCATGAGTTCGTTCTTGAGGCCCGGGCCGGCCGGTGTGGTGACCGGCTCCAAGGTTTGGAGCGGGTCGGGCACGAGGCTGCCGCAGACGATGATTTGGAGGTATGGCATAGGGAGGAGACGTCGAATGGGGGGCCGGGCTTAATTTTCGGCGGTGTGCAGTCCGCCGGTGCCGACGCGGAAGCGCAGAGCTGCCCGGGATTCTCGGGGTTGGCCTGCGAGCAGTTCCACAGGCAGGCGCCGCAGTGGATGCACTTCTCGTGGTCGAAGGCGGGATGCCCGGTTCGCCGGGGTCGATGCCTGCCCCGAGCAGATCTCGATGCAGATCTTGGCGCCGCAGGCTTCGCAGACCTGGGGCTGCAGGAAAACTACGTGGTCGGCGTAGCCCGGGGGAGCCTGGACCTTGCCGCCCATGAGCAGGGCATCCTGGTGAGAGACCAGCAGCTGGCCGTCGTACGGATGGCGGGCCAGCCGCGCAGGTCCATGACCGCGTCGTGCAGGGACGGCCCTTGGCCTTGCAGTCGCGCAGCGTGAGGATCTCTTCGGGATGAGCTCCCCTGGAGGTAGTCTTCGAGGTCGGGCATGCGCTTGTCGGCGCCGCTTCCACGGACAGGGACGACCGCCTCGGTCAGTCCGGCGAGGCCCATGCCGATCATGCCGGTGACAACTCCGCGCTGGAAGCCGTCGCGCGCCTTCTCGGCGATGCTTGGCTTCTTCTCGATCCAGGTTTCGCGGCGGCGTTTCACGTAGCTCGCCTCGAGGTTCTCCTTGGTGAAGGGCTTGCCCCTGCCTTGAGCAGTTCGATGACGGCCTCGGCAAGCTGCTGCCCGTGCGCCCAGGCCTCGTCGACGCCGGAGCCGGTGAGGACGTTGGTGGTGCCGGAGCCCTCGCCGATGCGGGCATAGCCGTCGCCCGCCAGGTAGCGGCTCGCCACGCGTCCCGACTCTTGCAGCGTTTTGGCGCCCCAAGAGCGCAGCGCGCCCGCCTTCGAGGTGCTGCCAGAGGTAGGGGTGCAGCATCTAATGCTGCAGGTAGCGGTAGGCCGTGCGGACGGGTTGTCGAACCACGAAGGCACGAAGATCCCAACCGGGCGCTACGCTGCCGGGATGCACATAGAGGAAACCGAAGATCTCGGGTTCGGGGTAGCCGAAGGTGTGGAAGACGGTGCCGGGCTCCGAGCTGTAGTGTCCTCGGGAAGGTCGACGACCATCTTCATCCCGACGGCCCACTCGTCGCTGGTTGCCCGCGGGGCAGGCCGAAGTGTCTCGTCGAGCTGGCGGCCGACGTCCCCGACGGGACCGTCCTCACCGACTGTCAGAGCAGCGTGAATGTCCATACCGGGCATGAAACTTCGGTTCCGGCTCGCCGCTCTTCGTGACTCCCTGGTCGGCCATGCGAACACCCATGACTCGTTCGTCATCCGATGAGCGGCTGCCTGCACCGGCGTGGCGGGCCAGATCTGCACAGGCCGCCGATGCCATCAGGCCTGCCGGCCGACCCATTGAGTTGAACTGGCCGAGGGAGATGACGACGCCGTCGTGCTTGTGGAGGAAGGGCGGCTGTAGGGAAGCTCGAACCGCTTCTCACGCTGCATCGCCGAAGGCCTGCACCGCGCCGTCGGCGAGCGCATTGCGGCCGGGCCGGCGGCTGGCGCCGACTGGGATCGAGCAGGTAGACTACCTTCTCCTGACACGCGGGGTCAGCATCGGGATCTCGGATTGCTCATCAGAGCTCCGGGAAGACGACTCCTGGATGCCCTTGGCCCGGGTGACCACGCCCGAGACGCCGAACCGATGTCGTCGGCCCGCTCGTAGCAGACACCTGCGGGGCATGCCGGGCATGGCGGAGCTCTCGAGCGCGGGCGTGCCATCCGGGTTACGCGAGCCCGCGCGCGAGCGTGGTGAGGAAACCCCCAGTCGCCGGGCCGAGCCACGCAAACGATGTCGACATCAGGCGATGTTGACTTGCATCGTTCTGGGCAGTTCGATCAGCGGAATCGGCTCATGCGGGTAGTCCAGGGCCAGGAATCATGACCTTAGTCAGGGCGATCGGCGGCACGATCCTTCGCAGTTGCTCCGGCAGGCAGCCGTCGAGCGGGTCGCGCAGGCGGCCGAACTGTTCCAGGCCGGTCGAGCCGGGCGCAGGGATCCAGCCTTGGCGGATGCTTTCCGCCGGCGTTCACGTCGCCGACGCGGGAGCCCGGCGAGCCGGGGATGCGTCTCCGGACCTGGTCGTCGGCGTGGAAGCAGGTATTGCACCTGCGCTGATCCCAGGCCGGTGGCGGCTTGAAGCCGTAGACCAGCTCGCGCGCAGATGCGGTCCGACTTCGCCGGCGGCGCCGCGCCGCCTGGACGTGGCACAGGTCGGTGAGGAACTGGAGGAGCCCGGGCAGTCCTCGGCCACGGTCGGTTCCGGTCGCGCTTCTCGACCTCGATCAGGTCGAGGATCTGGGAGCGCGAGGCGAGCAGCCAGCAGAGCGCGTCGGCCATCGGGAAGGTGACGCCCTGGCGGGCTCTGGTAGAGCTTGCCGCCGTAGGCGTCCTTCCCGTGCTGCAAGTAGTCGAGGCTCCAGAGCCAGAGCTTCATGGCAGTGGCGAGCGAGCAGGCGCCGATGCCCGGGACTTGTCGTCGGCGATTTTGCGCATCTCGTCGATCCACTGGCGGAACTGGGCGAGGAAGAGCTCGCTGCGTCATGGTCATGATAGCTGGCGGCGCTGCACGGCTTCGGGACCTTCATAGGTCGCTTCGAGCTGGGCGTCCATCCACTTGTGGCCGAGGAAGCCCGGGCAATCTTCGGTGATGCCGTAGCCGCCCATGAGGCTGACCGCTTCGCGCATGATGGTGGCGCCGTAGCCGGTATTCCAGAGCTTGGTGGCGGGGCAGAGGACGTTAGCCCGCATCGAGGATCGTGTACTGCGACCAGTGGGTCGGCCTTCGAGTTCGGCGTTGCGGTCGGCCGCGCACTCCGCGTCCAGTTCGATGAACTCCGGAGCGTCGGACTGGCGCCGCGCAGCCTTGATCCCGTGGCCGCTGCCGATCCCTGCTCCGCGAAGTTGCGCCTTGCTTCTCGAGCGGGTCCACCTGGTCGAAGAGGCGGGCCGTGGCGAAACCGAGCGAGCAGCGCCCGCCTCGCCCGTGGCCCAGACGTCGACCAGGCGCTGCATGACGTCTTCCTTGTGCTGCAGGCCGAGTTCGTACCGGGGTGCGCCCGGGGTAGCGACGTCGCTGCCGCGGAAACGGTCGCGGTGGTAGCGGATCACGGGTTCGACCGCACTGAGCAGCTTGGCCGAGGTCATGATCGCCACAGTCGACGCGGGTGCGGCGGAAGACCGCTTCGATCACCTCACCGTGGCTGAAGTTGGGAACGATGACGCCGTCTTTGACGGTGTAGCCGCCGATGATGCGGCTGGCCGGCACGCTCAGCGAGAACACAGGGTCGCGCGTGGACGAAAGCTGATGGACGAGCTTGCGGGTGGGGACGCCGCGATCGAAGATTCCGGGGTCGCCCTGCTCCAGGATGACCATGCAGCTACCCTTGATGCGCGGGTCGGCCGACTCCACCGCGGCGGTGACGAAGTTGGCGAACCCCATGTTGGTGATGAAGCGGCCGCGCTTATCGACGCGAAGTTGCGGCTCTTTGCCTTCTTCCCACTCTTCGACGCGGACTTTGCCGCCGAGCATGCCGGTTTCGACTCCGACGTAGGGAATGGGCTCGGTCAGGCAGAACGCGCCGCGCCTGGGCTCGCGGTCCTCGCCGGGCTGCGCCGGGGCGCACTTGCTCATGTAGTAATCCTGCTGCTCGGGCGGTGCCGCGCTCGTGGATCGGGGCGAGGCCGAGGTGGGTGGCGAGGGCTGCCGGTCGCGGCGCCGGCATCCACCCAGGCCAGTTCAAAGCGCGACCAGGGCGAGCGCGAGGTTCTTCGGCCCTTCGATGAAGCCGCCCTGCGAGAGGCTCCATGAATACCGCGGTGATGCCGGCATTCGTCGAACTCTTCGAGGAGTGCCTGTTTCTCGGGCGTCCATCATGGGTGTTGCGGCCGCCGCTGCGCGACGAGGCGGGCAACGGTTCGCGGGCGCGCTACGGAGCGCACGGATTGGACGAGCATTTGGAGGTCGTAGCGGTCCTGGCAAAGCGCCACTGGATCTGCCGGACGTCATCACCAGGCAGTGTTTTCAGAAACTCGCAGAACTGAGAGTACTTGTGGCCGGCATCGATTCTCCTTCTCCCCTGTCGCTGTGCAATTCGAGGTCCAGGCCTGCGAAGTGGGCGACATTGCGCAATTTCAGTGTTTCAGACCAGACAGTCCATTTTACCTGTGGGATAACGCGCAGTCCAGTGGGCCGATTTGCACTCCGGGGTAAAGTGCGCGATGGGCGGATTCACCAATTTGAGGACTACCGCAGCACCGAAAACGAGGGGAGAAGATTTTGCATAGGCACTGCCGCCGAATGCCTATATACTCGTCAGGATTAGTTTGAACGAGAAGGAGTTCCCTCGTGCCGCCCACTCGAAAGAATCCCACGCCCGCGGCCGCGCCGGTGGCGCAGTCGAACACACACGATACGATTCTGGACGCCATCCGCATTCTGCTGGATGCGTCGTGGAAGACCGCTGGGATCCAGGCCGGTGCGGAGATTGCGTCGGTGGGGCAGGCGGTGCGACTGCTGGTGCCGATCATTGCTCCGGGGTCGCAGGGCCCGGATGACAGGTGCTGTTCGGATTCTATCGTGTTTCCCTATTAACCTTGAGCAATA
>JASGIE010000104.1:0-24555 GCA_049841055.1 Paludibaculum sp.
AAATGGCGTACTCCAGAAGTTCGCGATCGGCATTGACGGCCAGTTCATCGGGCACTTCCGAAGTGATGCGTATCTGTTTGCGCTCGGCCAGCGGCATCGCTCGCTGGTAGCAGGTATCCACGACTCCCTGGAACGTGAACACCGCCCGGCGCATTCAACTGGCCGGCCTCGAGCTTCTCCACATCCAGGAAGGTCGTGATCATTTTCGCCAGCCGTCTTCGATTCGCTGTTGATCATCTGCCGAACTCCTTCCGTTTGGGTTCGGGCAGGTTGTAGCGGTGTCATCGGCTCGATGGAATCCTGGATTGCCGTCAGAGGTGTACGCATCTCGTGGGCGACGAAGTGAAGGGGCTCTGATAGCGGGCGGTCGTCGCCTCACTGACCGAGAGGCGGCGCCGCACATAGAAATACTGGAAGCCCGCGCAACTCAGGACGCCCAGCCAGGAAGCGGCCACCGGCGCGAAGGCATCGAGGATGAGACCCCGTGTGAACAATATGTAGGGCGCCAGGTGAGCAAGGAGAAGCAGTACACACGCGGCGAGAATCGCCTGCCAGCCGCGCAGAAACGTGAATACGGCCGCGGCTAGAGCCACAATCAGGAACGCGAGCAGCAGCGGGATGAGCGGCCCCAACTCATACAGGAAGTCGCCGGCGGCCATGGTCTCGAAGGCCTGCAAATGGATCTCGACGCCCGGCATCGGCAGGCCGCCGGAAGCGGCGTGAACAGACGATCCTTCACGGCCGACTGCGCCGTCACTCCAATGAATACGATCCTGCCCCGCAGGCGCTCCAACCCGCGCCCGGCGATCACCTCGTCCATGGACAGCCGCGCGATGGAGGAGGCGTCGCGATAGCGGACCCAGAGCGGACGGCCGGCATCCCAGCGGGACTGGATGGTGAGGGCACCAATGCTGACATCGGTGGGTAAACTCTCGATGACGGCGGCGCGCCGGAACAGCCGCAACGCCTCGAGGGACAACGCCCAGCGGCGAGCACGGCCGCAGACTCGCTGAAGCGTGACACGGCGGTTGATCTCATCGTTTGGACCGGCCAGAGCGTGAACATGCCCGAGCGCAGCCCCTGGACGGAACCGCTCGACCGGGTCCTGCCAGCCGGAGCAACCGCCCGCGTCGGGCTCCATCTCGCAGCCGAGGGCTAGTCCTTCCGTCTTCGCAAAGGCGGCCTGCAGGGCCGCATCATCCTGTTCATTCCCCGGATCTGTCAGCGTGAGATCGACCGCGACCACGCGCGGCGGGGCCTGCGCCATCTGCTGCAGTGCCTGCGTCAACGCCCGCCGCATGCCTCCGATACCGCCATGGCGCTGCATGGTGCGCTCGTCCAGCGCGAGCAGCACGGCACCCACATCGGCGCGGACCGTCGGCCGCACGCGGAAGATGAAGTCATAGACGTTGTTGTCGAACTGGGCGGCCAGGGCGGTCCAGGACACCAGCATCGCCACTGTGGCAGCTCCGGCCGCCAGCAGGGAATAGGTCCAACCGGGTGTGAGACGACGCTTCATCCGGCGGCGAATCCTTCCGCTTCATGCTCCAGGATGGGAGGGCTGGACCGCATGGCAAGGAGGATCAGTCGCGACGGAGGGACTTCACCTTGCGCTCCTGGATCACCTGCGGAGAAAGAGTCCGATCGAAGCCGAAGAGGGTGTCTTCCCAGGATCCGTAGGCGGCGTTGGGCAGGATGATCCAGCGCTCGCCCCACCAGGTTTCATATGGCTTCGCCTTGGCGGCACGCTCGGCCACACTCAACCGGGCCGGAATAAAGTCGTTGAGGTCGTCGCCGCAGAGGAGAATGATGCGGTAATACTTCGCGATCAGCGCGCGGCGGATTCCCTTGTCGGAGGTCCACTCCGGCTTCTCACCGGCGGTGAGCACTGTGTCACCAATATCGCCAAGAGCCGCGTTCTTCATGGGGAACCCTTCCGCTTCGAGGTTCGCGCGGGAATTCGCCTCCTCTTTCGGCCCGCGATTGGTGACATAGAATACGGTGACGCCTTTGGTTGCGGCGTCGCGCAGGAACTCAGCCGCGCCGGGAATCGCTTTCGCCTTGCGCTCCGCCGTCCACTTCATCCACATATCCATGGAGTAGCGGCCCGACCCTTCCAGCAGGAAGCGCGCCTGCCCCGGAGAATTGTCGAGCACGGTCTCGTCGATATCGACAATGATGGCGGGCGGGAGTTTCCGGAAGTTGCCGGTCTGTTCGATGGCGGCCGTCCATTTCCTGTCTTTCAGGGCTTTCGGCAGGGCAATGCGGGCGGAGTGCCACGCCTGCAATGCGTTACCGCGAAACTCGACGGAGGATTGGGTCCAGGCGACACTGTTCAACGCGTCCATCGTCTGTGCGCCGAGCGGGGCGATAGAAGCCAGCAGGCAAAGGGTGAAGGAACGAACATTCAGAAACATGGTGAATCAAGTGACCAAACGATGATTATGCGACTCGCACGGCCCCGCCCGCCAGCGTCCACAGCCGGCACGGGGTGGTGAAAATGGAAAACGCCCCGGAGCGGCAGCGGCCGTCCGGGGCGTTTCGGGATCGAACAGATCCGGCTTACAGGCCCTTCTTGGCCAGGAAGTTGCAGAGGTCGACGACGCGGCAGCTATAGCCCCACTCGTTGTCGTACCAGGACACAACCTTGGCGAGAGTCCCGCCGATGACCTTCGTGAGCTGGCCGTCGACGATGGACGAATTCGGGTTCTTCAGCATGTCGCTGGAGACCACCGGATCGTCGGTGTAGGCCAGAATGCCCTTGAGCGGGCCTTCCGCGGCGGCCTTCAACTCGGCGTTGATGGCTTCGGCGGTGGTGGCGTTGTTCAGGATGACCACCAGGTCGACCACGGAGACGTCGGGGGTCGGCACGCGCATGGCATAACCGTCGAGCTTACCCTTCAACTCGGGCATCACCAGGGAGATGGCCTTGGCGGCGCCGGTGGAGGTCGGGATCATGTTGATGGCAGCGGCGCGGGCGCGGCGCAGGTCCTTGTGCGGGAAGTCGAGCACGTTCTGATCGTTCGTGTAGCTGTGGATGGTGGTCATCGAACCACGGTCCACGCCGAACTTCTCGTGCAGAACCTTCACGAACGGCGCCAGGCAGTTGGTGGTGCAGCTCGCGTTGGAGATGATGTTGTGCTTGGAAGCGTCGTACTTGTCGTCGTTCACGCCGAGCACGAGGGTGATGTCTTCATTCTTCGCGGGCGCGGAGATGATGACCTTCTTGACGGTACCCTTGAGGTGGGCCTTGGCCTGCTCCGCGTCGGTGAAGCGGCCGGTGGATTCGATCACGATTTCGGCGCCCAGGCTGGACCAGTCAATCGCGGCGGGATCCTTGCTGGAAAACACCTTGATAGCCTTGCCGTTGACGACGATGGAGTCCTCGGTGGCCTTGACGTCGGCGTGCAGGGGACCCAGCACCGAGTCGTACTTCAGCATGTGCGCCAGGGTCTTGGTATCAGTGAGATCGTTCGTGGCGACGAATTCGATGCCCGGATTGTTGATACCCGCGCGCAGGACGTTGCGTCCGATGCGGCCGAACCCATTGATCGCGACTTTGACAGCCATTTAAGGAGTAACCTCTCTCTTAGTAGGAATGAAACGCTCAACCCCAGCATACCAGAACGGGACGTTTCAGTTCGATTTCCAGGCCGATTGATATGCCAGAGGGGGTGGCCGAGGCGGGTCCAGGCCGCCGCCGGCCCCGACTCAACCGCTTGAAAACACATACGGCCGGCCCGGCTTCCGCCCTTCCAGAGAAGGTCCGGGACGCCTTGCCGGCCGCAACTGGCTGAGATGGTGCGATTAATCTTCCGGGACAACCAGCACGTCGCCCGGGTGGATGACGGACTTCTCATCCTTCAACTTGCCCGGGTTAGCGGCAATGATCTTCGGGTAGAGTGCCCCGTTGCCGTAGTGGTTCTGCGCGATGCGCCAGAGGGAATCACCGGCCACCACCGTGTAGGTTCTAATGGGTTCCGGCAAACTGGCGTCGATGGCGATCTCGCACTGCAGATCGCCGTAGATGGGATCCACGGCCTTGATCTGGTTCCAAACCTTGTTGCGAATCTTCTCCGATGGTGCAGCGCCCGTCATCACGAGCTTGTCGTTGGCGACGTGCAGGTGATCGAGACGGACGTTGCTCTTGGCAATGAGTTCGAGTACTGATTGATACTTCTTCTTGAAATCGTCCAGTGTAGGCATGCAGCCCTCCTGATCAGGAATGAGGCCATGTTAGCAGGCAGGTGTGGGGCAGGAAAGGTTGCGGTACGGCGGGCGACAGACTACAATCAAAGAGTTGAGAGTGCCTCCCGAGCGCCTCATTCCGCAGTAGACCGTCGGGGCGTGGCTCAGCCTGGTAGAGCGCCTGGTTCGGGACCAGGAGGCCGGTGGTTCGAATCCACTCGCCCCGACCATTTCCTTCAAGAATCCCAAGACCATCACAACCTGATCAGGGTGTGTTTGGACCCTGGTCCGCCTCCGCGACCAGACTCCGCTGGTCGTTCGACCCTTGTTTTGATCGACTTGTTGTCAGACAACTCTCACGATTTCCTGGGCCTGTGCCAGGAAGCCTGGGGACACTGCGTCAGGGCTGCCTCACTGCGGCAAGGCGGCGCACTCTTCCCGTCGTCAAATTGAATGCCCATTCGCCTTGATCGGGACAACCCGTCTCAACGTAGTGGCTCTTCGGAACATGAATGATCGCATCTCCCCTGTTCGTTATTCGTTCGAACGATTCAAAGTAGTCGCAGGAAGGAAGGCGTCGAGTAATGCGATCGCCAAGATCCCGCATGGCTGCCTTTCGCGTCTTGAAGGAATACACGACGGGGCGTACTGCCGTATAATCTCCTTCAGCCCACCAGAAATCGCCGGCAACGTTCGAGCCGTCTTGGGAGTAACCGACGATTGTCACGCCAACGATTTCAGATCGAACCTCGTCGAACGCCTTTACCGCTTTGGCTGTCGCGGTGCCCTCCTGAACGAGCAATCGGTATCCGACCCGGCACTTCTCTCCACTCGAATCCTCCGCACCGCGTGTCAGCGTGACTACTGCAAAAGCGAGGGACTTCCCGTCCGGGCTGTGCACGGTGTCGGTCTTCCGCTCGACACTGCTTCCTGGCTGAATCTCAGCGCACTCTATTGGATCCGTCTCGCGGCTCGCACCCAAACCAGCATGGATGGTTGCGAGTGTGAGTATCGCTGCAAACAATTTAGCCACGAAGTGATCGTAACGCCTCTGACTGACTCGCCCAAAAGGAATCGTCAGATCGACCTCGTCCTGGGTGCATACGATCGGCCTGCGCCGACTGGCCAGTGGACTTTTTACGCGTGCGGACAGAAATCGCAGTTTCTGGGGCATTCTCATCAGCCTGTGCGCCTGTAATCCAGCTGAACTGAGGTTGCTGTTTGCGATTCCGAATTGCGGCAGGAACTGAATTCAGAACGTCATTCGGGGCTCGAACGGCCTCGCGTGAGCACGCACACGGTGGATTGCCAACATGGTAAGCAGGGCCTGTGGTTCGAATGCACTAGCCCCGACCATTTCCTTCAACACCGCCTGGGCGCGCAATCTCTCCCCTTCCTGCCACTCTATGTACTCACGGCTTCGCCGGCGCCGCGGCCGGCCTCTCCGCAATCGGCGGCTGCGTCACAAACACACCCACATCGTGCGCCGCCTTCGTCTCCACACCCGGCTTCTGCAGGAAACCCAGATCACGGAACCAGTCGATGAAGCGGTATTGCCAGGTGCCGAACGGAGTGTGATTGCGATCGGTCAATCCGCCGGTCATGCGCGTCCCGTCGGGCAACGGATCTCCGGGATGCCGCCCATTGCCATACAAGTGCATCTCGATATTCGGCACACCCATCGTCAGCATGGCGTTGTAATACTCCATCGCCCAGATCGCATGCACACGATCGCCGGAACCCGCGCACACCAGGAACGCCGGCGGCACATTGCGCGGAATTGCCGGGGCCACACGATTCCTGGCGAAGGGCGAAGGTCCAGGATAGATAATGCCATCGAAATCGGGCCGCGAGGTGATGCCGGCCAACGGGTCACTCGCCGCACTGTTGGCTTTGTCGAATTCTTCGAACCGCACAGCCGCGGCGGCCGTCAGTTCAGCGCCCGCGGAGAACCCCATCACCCCAATCCGGTTCGGATCGAGATTCCACTCCTTGGCGTAGGCCCGCACCAGGCGAATCGCTTGCAGCGTATCGTAAACTGCATCGGTCTGGGGATTGTAGCCATCCCGGCGCAGACGATTCCGCAGGATGATCGTGTTGATCCCGTAGTTGTAGAAGAAGGGCACAAAGTCGGCCGACTCACTGCCGACATTCAGGGTGTTGTGTCCGCCCCCGGCGACTACGATGACGGCCGCGCCCGTATTGATGCTGCGATCCACCGTATGCACTTCGATCGAAGGATTGTGGATGTTGACGATGCTGTTAATGCGGCCGGCGACAGTTTGGCTCAGGTTGTACTGCTCGGCTTCCCGGACCCGGTCCGCCTTGAGAAAAGCGGAACCCGCCGGATACAGCGGCACCACGACGCCACCCTGCAGGATGGGCTGCGGAGCATAGGGCTCATCGGTCACCGGGCTAGGCTTGGGTACCCCGATTGGCGCCGGCAGAGGCGGCAACGCGGGGCGCTCCGCCGTCTGTGCGAAAACAGCGCCCGCAGTGACGGCCAGCAAGGGCAGAAGGGGGACAGCACGGACCGAACGGTATGCAGACATGGCGTAAGCTCTCTTCGCGACAGGAATGCGGGCAACGAACCCAGGCTCCCATCATACGTTCGGCGGCGGATCCGCGTGGTCTCGGCCCGCGGCGCGGCTCTCAGCGGTCTAGGGGCATCTCCGGCACGACCAGTGGCTTCTGCTTCGCGCCAGTGATCTCCAGTGCGCCATTCACCAGGCCGCAGGTCACGTGATCGTCGGCCGAGTTGTGGATCAGGACAGACCCACTGCGACCCATCGTGGAGCCCACTCCCCGCTTCACCCGGCTGGTCGCGATCATTCGCTTCTGTGCACGACCGTGATCGCTCTGACTGTAAGCCACGGTCAGGCCGTCGCTATACATGTCGGGCTGTGCCGGCAACTCCACTCGCAGCATGGTCGCCGCACGCCCATCCGGCAGGTTCACCCTCCAGCGCCGAACAACCGGCAGACGGCTCGGTTTGCCATAGCCCACCTGCACGGGCCCGTCGTCCACGGGGATCCCGAACTGCCAGATCTCGCCCTCGCCCAAACCCAGCAGACGGGCGCCCATCCAGACTTCCAGGTGATCGGCGGTCACCCAGGACTGCGCCGGCTCTTTGGTCCGTCCCGAATCCACGATCTGGGCCAGCAGGACTCGTTCGCCTGCCCGCAGGATCTTCACCTCCAGCGGATCGCGCGGATCCGGCCGGCCCCAGGTGATATACCCGTGCTTGCCTCCCGGATCCAGAGCCAGGGCACACGAGCCCAGCCGCCCCTTCACGTTCTCGAGTTCGACGACATCCACACCGACACTCGGCACGAGCAGATACCGCCACAGCGAGGGACTCGCTTCGCAAACGCCTGCTTCCTCACCGCCGGCAGGGCGGAACCATGCCTCGCTGCGAAACGTGAAGTAATCCCAGCGCTCCACGGTGTACTCGCCGCTGCCAAAGTAAGAACAGTCCTCCATCGAAACGGGCCGCCAGGGCGATAACTGATATGCATGGATTTTGTAGTATCCGGCCTGTGGTCCGGCATTCCGCTCGATCTCGATCCGATTCGGCGTCACTGTGACAGCGACATCCGCCTGGTCACTCGTCTGACACACCGTCAGGATCGTCTCGGAGGAGACGGCTCGACCGCCGCGGCTCTTTTCCAGCACATAGTCCACGCCCGGCAGGCATTGCGTGTCGTCCGAAGCGCGCCTCGGATGAAACACCTCGACCACGGTCAACGTATTCCCCGCCCCGTCGGTTCCGGCGGGATAGCGCGGTCTTTTGCGCTGGGCTACCAATTCCAAGCACAGGAACAGTACCGTGGCCAGGCGCACGCAGCCGGAGGCTTGACGGACGCCCGGAACAAAGTTTGCCGATCTGTGCAGCCGAGTCGACATCATGGACGGGCCGGGGCTCAGACCATTCCAGCATTGCGGCAAGCCGCATCGCAATGCCCGCACCGTCCAGCGTGTCAGCTTTCCCGCAAGGCGGTCATCGGATGGATCCGCGAAGCCCTCCGCGCCGGAAGGTATCCGGCGGCCAGCGCGACGCAGCACAACACCAGGATGACGCCCGCGAAGGTGGGCGGATCCGACGGTTCCGTGCCATAGAGCAGCGTCGCGATGGAACGCGCCAGAACAAAGGACCCCACCGCACCCACCACCGCGCCGGCGACAGCCAACCGGAGCGCGTTGCCGATTACGCGAGCCTGCACCTGCCCTCCGCTCGCGCCCAATGCCATGCGGATGCCGATCTCCTGCGTTTGTCTTGTTACGGAATACGAGATCACCCCGTAGATGCCCAGCGACGCCAGCACCAGGCCCAACAGCGCAAAGCTGGTCACCAGCATGACGAAGAACCGCCGCGGTGACGAAGCCCGGTCCACGATCTCCTGCAATGGCCGCAGTTCCGTTGCCGGCTGGCCCGGATTCAGCGACTTGAGCTTGCTCATAATGGCCGGCGCCAGAGCCGAAAGGGGTTGGCTGGTCCGGATCACCAACTCAGCGCCCTCGGGATCCGCCTGGGTCACCGGCAGGTACATCTCCGGATCCGCGGCAGACTCCAGGCTGTTCACACGTACATCGGCGACGACCCCGATCACCTTGGTGTCGCGACCGTTGATCAGGGCCGGCCGGCTCATCGGATCCTCGCCGTCCCAGTAAAGGCGGCTCGCTGCTTCATTGATGACAACCACCCGATCGCTCTTCGGCCCGTCGCTCCATGCGAAATCGCGCCCGGTGCGAAGCCTCACTCCCATCACGCCCAGATAACCAGGCGTCACGATCCGGACAATCGCCCCTTTCACCACGCCCTTCGCATATTGCCGGCCTTTCGCGGTCAGACCCCAGGCCCGATTCCGCCCCAACGGCAGCATGTCCGCCACTCCGGCCGCTTCAATGCCAGGGATCTCTCGAATGTTGCGCAAGATCTCCTGCAGGACGGGTCCCCGGCGCTCCACCTTGCCGCCGTCGTCGTAGTCGATCTTGATCGCCGCCGCGCGGCTCGGCACGAAGCCGAGATCAATATCGAGTACCTTCAGGAAACTCCGCAACAGCAGCCCCGAGCCGATCAGCAGCACACACGCTAGCGCCATCTCGGAAACCACCATCGTCGCCCGCATCCGTTCATGCCGGCGGCCCGTGGTCATACCCTGCCCGCTGCTGCGCAGCGCTTCCTGCACATTCCCGGAGTACAGCCGGAGCCCGGGCACCAGTCCGAACACGAGGGCGGCCGATAATGCGATGCTAAGCGTCCACCCGACAGCGGCCCAATCGAGCTTCACGCTGCTGAGCAGGGGCAGCACAATGGATTCCTGCCGCGCGAAATAGGTGGTGAACCCGTAGGCCAGCGCCAATCCGAGCACCGCGCCCGAGCCGGCCAGCACCAGGCTCTCCGTCAGCAACTGGCGGCAAAGCCGCGCGCGGCCCGCGCCCAGGGCTGTGCGCACGGCGAATTCCTTGCTGCGCGCCGCCGCCCGCGCCATCTGCAGATTGGAGAGATTCACACACACGATCAGCATGATGAGCCCCACGGCGCTCCAGAGCATCACCAGCGAGCGCTTCAGCTTCCCGCTGACATACTCCTTCAATCCGGTCACGGTGGAGGCGTAGTCGGTCCACCAGTCCTTGTGCGACTGGAAGATCTGCGGGAACAGCACGTCGGCTTCCGCCTGTGCCTGGGCCACGGATACGCCGGGCTTCAGACGGCCGAAGATCGACAGCGTGTTGCCCCAGTTCCGGATCTCGTCCATCACCGCCGGCATAAAGACGTCCATGCGCTGCCCCGGCGCGAATACGGCGCCGAAATCGAAGCTCGCGGGCAGGATTCCCACCACGGTGTAGGCCTGCTTGCTGAAGGTGATGGTCTGCCCCACCAGCGAAGGGTCCGCGCCAAACTGCGTTCGCCACATCGATTCGCTCAACAGCACGGCGCGACGGCCGCCCTTCACGCATTCCTCTCGCAGAAAGTGGCGTCCGAGCATGGGATTGACCCCCAGCGTCGGGAAGAAGTTCTCCGCCACCAGCACCGCCACGATCGTCCGGGGCTCTCCGCGGCCGGTCATCGTATATTCACTGCTGCCGTAGAACGGATTGAAGCCGGTCAGGCTCTGAAACGATTTGTTGTGCCTCTGGTACTCCTCAAACGAGGCAACCGTATAGGTAATCTGTGAGAGCCCGGCGGTCGCCTTCCTCTGGTCATCCAAACTCCGGTCCGCCCGCAGCCACGCCAGATTCTGCGATTCGGGGAACGGCAGCGGTCGCAACAGCACCGCATTCACCACGCTGAACACCGCCGTATTGGCGGCGATCCCCAGAGCCAGAATCAGGACGCTGATGACGGCAAACCCGCGTTCCTTGCGCAGCGTCCGCAGCGCGTAGCGCAGATCCTGCGCAAACTCGCCCCAATAGTCCCGGCGCTCCTTCGACCGCTGCATCTGCTGGCCTATTTCTTCGCCCATGGCTCGTACGCTCCTCAAATCCCCAAATAGCCGTTCCGCTTCCTTGCGTGCCTCGTCCCGCGGCCAGCCCTGCTCCACGAGATCGTCCACCTTCATCAGCAGGTGGAACTGCAGTTCATCGTCGACATCGCGAGCCGGGTCCGCGCCGAACATGCGCGCCCAACGCCGCCACATGGGCACCTGGGTCATCCCGCCTTCTCCGGCAGCGGAGGTTTCGTGGCGCCCAGCATCTTGCTGACGGCCGCTGAATAGGCTTCCCACGTCTTCGTCTCTTCCCGCAGATGCCGGCGGCCCTCGGCGGTAAGCTGATAAAACTTCGCCCGGCGGTTGTTCTCGGAAACGCCCCACTCGGCGGCTACCAGGCCCTTCGCCTCCAGCCGCCATAGCGCCGGATACAACGTACCTTCTTCCACCAGCAGCGCTTCCTCGGTCTGGCGGTGGATCAGGCTGGTGATCGCATACCCGTGCAGCCGGCCCCAGACCAGCGCTTTGAGGATCAATACGTCGAGAGTTCCGCGAACGAGTTCCAGTTGCGCCTTATCCATTCCACTCCCCTGTGCTTTCTATGGAAGATTCGCACAGCTCCCCCTGGGAACACAAGGGGAGAGAAAGAAAGTTCGCTCGTGTAACAGATCCGCGGCATCCATCCCTCTGATGCCGGCTCATCACGTCCTCCGGAAGTCCGTCCTGATCGAAGCGCCGGCGCAGGCTGTCTGGACCTCGCTGACGACGCCCCGGCTCATTCAGAGGTGGATGTGGGACGCGCCACTCGAAATCACGTGCGACTGGAGGCCCGGCGCGCCACTCACCATCCGCGGCGACTTCCACGGCGTCCCCTTCACCAACAAGGGAACGATCCTGGCCTGGGATCCGGCTCGGCTTCTGCGGTACACACAGTGGAGCACTCTCACAGAATGCACCGACGAGCCGGACAACTACTGCATCCTCACATTTCAGTTGGAGCAAGCAGGCGGGCAGACGGTTCTCACGCTAATCCAGACCAACTTCGTCTCGGAGACTTCCTTCAAGCACTATGAGTTGTACTGGAACTCCACCCTTCTTCTCATGAAGAGGGTGATTGAGGAATCGACACCCGCCCCGGACGCGATGTAAGCGCTCCGCACAGCACGCCCCCCCTCCGTTGCGGTATTTCTAACAAGAATGGTTCTCTCTCGGTACAAATGGTTCGTCGTCGGAATGCTCTGGTTCGTCTGCTTCTTCAACTACGCGGACCGCCAGGCGATTTACTCCGTCTTCCCGCTCCTCAAGAGCCAGATGAACCTCGACAATTCGCAGCTCGCCATCGTTGGCAGCTCCTTCATGTGGGTGTACGCCCTCTCCGGACCATTTGCCGGCATGATCGGGGATCGTCTGCAGCGCCGGACGCTCATCATCGGCGGGCTCATCTTCTGGTCCCTGGTCACGGTGGCTACCGCCTTCTCCACCACTTACTGGCAACTGGTCCTGTTCCGTGCGCTGGAAGGACTCGGCGAGGCGTTTTACTTCCCCGCTTCGATGTCCCTGGTGAGCGACTATCATGGCCGCGACACGCGTTCCCGCGCGATGGCCATCCATCAGTCCAGCGTCTACGCCGGCACCATCGCCGGCGGCGCCGTCGCCGGACATCTCGGCCAGTATTACGGTTGGCGTTCCAGCTTTTACCTCTTCGGTGGCCTGGGCACTCTGCTGGGCATCGTCCTGCTGACCCTCCTCAAGGAACCCGCCCGAGGCCAGTCGGAGCAATCGGGTGATGACGCCGGACACGGCTCGCTCCGCCTCAATAAGGATCTGTTTGCGACGATTCGCCGCACCTTTGAACACCGGATGGTGCCTATCCTCATCTCGGTCTTCGTCGGAGCCAACTTCGTGGCCATGATCTTCCTCACCTGGATGCCGACGTTTCTTCTGGAGAAGTTCCACATGAGCCTCTCGATGGCAGGGCTCAGTGGCACTGCCTACATCCAGATCGCCTCCGTCTGCGGCGTCATGACTGGCGGCTTCCTCGCCGACCGCTTCGCCCGCCGCAGCCGCGCCGGACGCATGTGGACGCAGTCCCTCGGTCTCCTGCTGGGCATCCCGTTCATCTTTCTCGCCGGGTGGACCCTCTCCGTGCCGCTGCTGGTGCTCGGCATGACTGGCTTTGGATTCTCCAAGGGTCTGTACGACGCCAATATCTGGGCTTCGCTCTACGACGTGGTCACCCCGGAAAACCGTGCAACCGCCCTGGGCCTGATGAACTCCATCGGCTGGTTGGGCGGCAGCGTGGCGCCGCTGGCGGTGGCCCGCGCGGCCGAGAGCTACGGCATGGGCGTCGCCATCAGCGCGAGTTCGGTCGTCTATTTAGTCGTCGGACTGCTGCTGATCTTCGGCATCAAGTCCTTCATGAAGCCGGCCGCAGCCGCCCCCGCGTCCGCCTAGGCAGTTCTCACGCGCGGCCGATGCGAATCGTGCCGCGCGTTCCACTCGCCGGCTGGAAGCGGATGTACACGCTCGACCCTACATCTTCACGCTCGAACTTCACGTCAGTCCCGTTCACCATCACCGCCCGGGGCGCGAACCCCTGCGGCAGCAGCACACGAAACTCCGCCTTGTCGCCGGACCCGGAATACTCGATCTCGATCGACGCCGGCTCAGCCTCCCACTTGTAGCTGAAGTACGCCCCCGATGCCCCGTAGCGCGCCGTCGCCCGAACCTGGTTGACGCCCGCCGCCGCCCAACGCGGCGAAATCTCCACGGAGCGCATCTGGCCCTGCGGATCGCGAATCCCGGCCAGGCCTTCCACCAGCGCATCCACCCACTGCGCCATGCCCCAGCCCGCGTAGTTCACCTCGTTCGTCGTGCGGTAGCCCGGCGTCCCATCCGGGAAATACCAGACCTGCGCACCACCGGTCCGCCGCAGGTGATCCGCATACTGCCGCATCAACTCGACGCCGTACGATTCCCGTCCATAGAAGAACGAAGCCCGAGCCAGCTCACCGCCCACCCACGGCATAAGCCCGCCATTGGCATAGGCGCCTTCCAATCGGTATTTGTCCTTCCAATAGCCGAGCCGGTCCGGATACCCGGGTTGCAGGCTCCACCAGGGGTATTTGTCGCCCGTCGCCTTCTGTCTCCGGCGGTACTCATCGATGACCTTAATGGACTGCTTCTCATCGGCCAGCCCGCGCGTCATCGCCCACGTGTTCCCCATCGTGAGCTGCTTGGTCTCGTCAAAATCGCCGTGATCAATGGCATCGAGATGGACGTGATGCAGGAACTTCAGTACCATCCTGACAACATCTTCACCGCCCGCTCCCGATATCTCGCGGGCCTCTTTCGTCGCACGCTCTGCCGCGGCAGTATCGCCGGACATAGCGGTACATCTCGCTGATCCACGAACATGCCAGCGCGTAGCCGCTCTGGTCGCAGTTCGCAATCACGTAACGGCTGGCGCCGTGATCTGTAGCCCCGTCGATGTCGTAGTCCCAGGTGTCGCAGCTGATGCTGCCGCTGGATCAGGCGGTTCTTCGCGTCCCAATGCTTGGGGTCGCTGCGAATGTAGTTGAGGGCCTTCTCCAGCTTTGGCATCGCCGCCCGCAGCCAGGCGTCGTCCCCGGTCGCCTTCCAGGTATCCCAAACGCCCAGGGTCAGGATGTATTCGACATCGCTCTCCAGACCAACGCGCCACGTCCGCCCGTCGCGCTCAATGCCATCCGGAGTCTGCCCGTCTTCCCGCTGCACCTCCAGGAACCGGTCGAGCCCGCACTGCATCTCCCGTTCCCAATACTTGTAGGCCGGCAGCGTATAGATCCAGTCGCGCAACCAGATTCCGTCGAAATGGTTGGTGTCGGCCGAGATATAGCCCACAAACCGGCCGCGCTTCGTCATGTAGTCGCGCCGCCCCAACTGCACGCGCTCATGCGTGAACGGATAGATGGTGTCGAAGTCCCGGTCGCCGGACTCGATGCCGGTCTCGGCATCGAGGCGGAAGTTCACATAGCGGCTGTATTTCTTCGCCTCGGGCCACCACAGATACACGTAGTGCACGCCGAGCTTGCCGGTAGCGGAAGAACTGGACGCGCCCTGATTCGATTCCAGGTCGACGTCTTCTCGAAGTAAACGTGCTGATCCGGATCGGCCACCTTGACGCGGCACTTCGTGTCGCGCGACGCTCGTCCACCGACGCTCACCTTCACGACATCCAGAGGCCGGTAACTCGACCTGTCCGTGGAAAGACGCCCATAGGCACCCTCGACGGTGGAGGGATCGGAGCCGAAGGTAGCCAAAGCGGAAAGGAGAAGGATGGAAACGGAGCGCAACAACATACGGAAACCAATCTACTCCAAACCCCGTGGTTCGACGACGCGCTCAGAGGCTCGTGATTGGTGGCCGAAACTCCGGCTTGCTCTATTCGAAGAGGGCGCGAGGTAGCCCCGACTGCCGCACGATACTTAACAAGGTGCCTGAACGCAGAGGATCGTGCAGTGGGACGGGCACAGTGATGCGTGGTGCCCGAAACATGTCGCTGCATGGTGAAAGAACTCGAAGCTTACCCAACCGGAACCTCGACTTGCGTAATGAGAACGTCTCCGTGATATCGCCGAGCGACCTCCGACGGATCAGCTGTTTCAAAAAACAGCGTCAACGCTTCCACTCAGATTGGCGCGGGCTTCTTCGATGGACTCGCCCTGACTCGCGATGTCCAATTCGGGGCACAACGAGACGAACCCGTCGTCCTCGCGTTCAATAATCGCTGTCAGCCGCTGTGTCCGCTGCATGATCTGAGTCTACCTCAGCCCATTTGACTGGACGCCTGCACCCTGTTCCAAACGGCCTTCTGTCCCATTCACACCTGTAAATTGACGGGCCACCCTAAAAACCCTGTAGATTCTCTACATCCTAACCATGTAGACTCTCTACATCCCCACTATGCCGAAGCCGGACCGCTACCAGAACCGAATCGAGTTGCTCCAGGGCACGCTCGACCTGCTCATCCTCCAAACCCTCTGCTGGGGTGCGCAACACGGTTACGCCATCAGCAGCGCGATCCGCTCTGGCTCCGGCGATCTTCTTCAAGTGGAAACCGGCTCCCTGTACCCAGCCCTTCACCGCCTGGAAAAGCGCGGCTGGATCCAATCCGAGTGGCGCCTCACCGAAAACAGCCAGCGCGCGAAATACTACAGCCTCACCGTCGCCGGACGCGCCCAACTCATCGCCGAACGCGACCGCTGGGATCAGTTCTCCAAAGCCATGGCCGACATGTTGAGCCGCGGAGTCGAGGGCGATCCCGCATGAGCTTCTTCCGCTGGTGTCTCCAACGGCGCCGCCGCGAGCAGGAACTGGAGGAAGAGATCCAGTTCCACCTCGCACAGTCTGCCCGCGACGGCAGCGCAAACACCGAAGACTTCGGCAACGTCGCCCTCATCAAGGAGGTCACGCGCGATATGTGGGGTTGGACCAATCTCGAACGCCTCAAACAGGATCTCGTCTTCGGCCTGCGTGCCCTGCGCCGCTCGCCCATCTTCGCGCTCACGGCCATCCTGTCGCTGGCTCTGGGCATCGGAGCGAACACCGCCAGCTTCAGCCTGGCCGACGCGCTGCTGCTCCGCCCCGTCGCCGCGCACAACCCGTCCGAACTCGTCCAGATCACCGGCGTCAGCGACCACGACGCGTTCGAGGGTCTGCCTTACCCCGAACTCCAGGAGATTCGCGCCCGCAGCCGCGCCTTCTCCTCGGTAGCCGGCTACCACCTCTACGGACTCGGAGTCGCCCGGACCGCCGCCGACATCGCTCAATGGAAAATGGGCGCCGTAGTCACCGACGGCTTCTTCCAGACCATCGGCATCCAGCCGGCACTGGGCCGCGCCTTCCGCGACGAAGAAACCGCCTCGCCCGATCGCGAGCCGGTCGTCGTCATCAGCCACGAATTCTGGCGCAACCAGCTGGGGTCCGATCCCAATACCGCCGGCACCACCCTCCGCCTGAACGGCATCCCCTTCACCATCATCGGAGTAGCGCCGGAAAGCTTCACCGGCATGGATCCCTTCATCCGGCCCGCGCTCTACTTCCCGCTCACCATGGCCGGACGGCTCGCCAACCGCCCCGGCGCCAGTCTTCTGCAGGACCGCTCGGCCCGCTCTCTCCTCCTGCGCGGCAGGCTGAAACCGGGCGCCACCATCCAACAGGCACGCTCCGAACTCGACGCTCTGGCCGCCGCTCTCGCTCGCGAATACCCCGAAACCAACCGCGGCATCCGCCTCGCCGTCCGCACCGAGTTGGCATCGCGCGTCCAGCAGTTCCCGCCCATCGTCGGTGCCATGGCGCTGCTGATGACCCTGTCCGGCCTGGTCCTGCTGGTCGCCTCCGCCAACGTCGCCAACCTGCTGCTGGCGCGAGCCCGTGCCCGATCCCGCGAAATCGCCATCCGCCTGGCCATCGGAGCCGGACGCGGCCGCCTCTTCCAGCAACTGGTGACCGAAAGCGTTTTGCTCGCCCTGCTGGGCGGCGGCGCGGGTATCCTGCTTGCGCAGGGAGCCATCCGCTATCTCACCTCCATTCAACTGCCTACCGACACACCCATCGCCATCTCCGCCCAACTGGACTGGCGCGTCCTGCTCTTCAGCATGGCTGTATCCCTCGCCAGCGCCCTCCTCTTCGGCGTGGCGCCCGCCTGGCACTCCACGAAACTGGAGGTCTCCCCCACACTGAAGTCCGGGGGAATCCGGCGAAAGCAGGAAGAGCCGGGCCTTCGGCCGGCAGTTCCTGGTGGGCGCCCAGGTAGCTGCGTCCCTCGTCCTGCTCGTCGCCTTCGGCTCGTTTCTTGATGCATTCCGCCAGATGATGGTGGCCGACCCCGGCATCCGCACCGACCATATGATGATGGTCGAGTTCGACCCCTCGCTCCTGCGCTATTCGCCGGAGCAATCCACCGTCTTTTACCGCCGGCTTGCCGACGAAGTGCGCCGCCTGCCCGGCGTCCGCTCCGCCGCCCTCAGCCGGGGCGTGCCCTTCCGGCCAAACTTCACCGATGAAGAGATCATCCCGGAAGGCGCTCCGCTGCCGGACGGCAAACCCACCATCTCCGTGGCAGCGAACATCGTCGGAGAGGACTACTTCGAAACCATCGGGACACCAATCCTCCAGGGCCGCGCCTGTTACCCTGCGCGACACCGCCGAGTCCGCCCGTATCGCAGTGGTCAACCAGGAGTTCGCACGCCGCTTCTACCCGAATCAGAACCCGCTCGGCAGACGCTTCCGCCTGGGCCTCAAGGGCGACTTCCTCCAGATCGTCGGCGTCGCCAAGACCGCCAAATACCTGTCCCTGACTGAGAAACCGCAGCCCTATTTCTATCTGCCGCTCACCCAGGCTCCGCGCACCAGGCTGACGCTCTTCATCCACACCTTCGGCGACCCGCGTGAAATCTCGGGTCCCGTCCTGCGGAACTGCTCCGTAACATCGACCCCAACCAACCCGTCTTCAATACGCGCCCCATCGAGGTCTTCGACGAACTCGAGGTCCTCGGACCGTCGCTGATCGTCCTCCAGATGGTCACCGTCACGGGACTCGTCGGCCTTGCCCTGGCGCTCGTCGGGCTCTACGGCCTCATCGCCTACTCCGTCGTCCGCCGCACCCGCGAAAATCCGGCATCCGTGTCGCCATCGGAGCCAGCCGCCCCCGCATCCTCTGGCTGATCCTCGGCCAGGGTCTCCGGTATTTACCCTCGCCGGCGCCGGCGTTGGCTTGGTTCTCAGCGTCCCCCTGTTCCGGATTCTCAGCTCCGCCCTGGCCGGACTCGGACCCCTCTCCCTCTGGACTCTGGCCGCCGTTCCCCTGGGCCTGGTCCTCATCACCACCGCCGCCTGCGCCCTGCCCGCCTTCCGGGCCTCCGCAATCGATCCGCTCAACGCACTGCGCAACGAGTAGCCGTACAACCTCGCGCGGGTGGCTGCATGTCACTGGATTGCAGGGCTTTATCGAAGAATTCACCACCGTTCGGTGGTGGTCATGGCACTCTCGCAAATACTTGCATAAAAAAGACTTGACACTCCAGCCCGAACGCGCGATAACGGACTTGGGACTGCGTGTTTAGGTTATGCAGGTATTAAAATCACAAATCCGAATCCCCCAGGGATCCCAGATCTCCTGGCACGACGAATACCTACAGAAGAGAACCACCGCGGCCGAAGCAATGCGCGAAACCGCTCCCGCTGACCGCGTCTATGTACACGCCAGCTGCGCCACACCCGAAGTCCTGATCCATGCCCTCATCGACCGCGCTCCCGAACTGGAAGACGTCGAGATCATCCATATGAAGACTCTCGGCTGCGCGGACTACTCCCACCCGCAATACGAAGGCGCCTTCCGCACCGTGGCCATGTTCATCGGCGACAACGTCCGCGATGCCATCCGTGACGGCCGCGCCGACTACCTCCCCATTTCTGCACGAAAATCCAGGGTCTCTTTGAATCCGGCGAACGCCCGCTGGACTTCTGCCTGCTCCAGCTCTCGCCGCCCGACAAGTATGGCTATATGAGCTTCGGCACCGGCGTCGACTGCTCGCTCACCGCCGCCCGCCATGCCCGCCGCGTCATCGCCGAGGTGAATCCGAACATGCCCCGTACCCTGGGGCAGACCTTCATTCACGTCTCCGAGGTCGACCGCATTGTCGAAGTGGACCACCCCGCTGGTCTTCACATGGAGCCCGCCGACGACATCCAGCTCCGCATCGCCGACAACGTGGCTTCCCTGATCCCCAACGGCGCCACAACATCCTCAGTTGGGTATCGAAGCCGTGCCGGATGCCGTCCTCAACCGTCTGGTGGACCACCGCAACCTCGGGATGCACACGGAGATGTTCTCCGACGGCGTCATTCCGCTGTCAGAGCGGCGTCATGAATGGCGCCGCCAAGTCGCTGCACCGCGGCAAGATGGTGGCGGGATTCGTCCTGGGTACGCGACGGCTTTTCGACTTCATCGACGACAACCCGGTGTTCGATTTCCACCCGATTCAGTACGTCAACGACCCGTTCATGATGGCTCAGAACGAGCGCATGGTCGCGATCAACTCGGCCCTTCAGGTCGATTTAACGGGGCAGGTTTGCGCGGATTCGCTCGGCACGCGTCCGTACTCCGGGTTTGGCGGGCAGGTGGATTTCATTCGCGGCGCCGCGCGGTCGAAGGGCGGACGGCCGATCATCGCGCTGCCGTCCACGGCGAAGAACGGCACGATTTCGCGCATTGCGCCCGTGCTGGATCCGGGAGCGGGAGTGGTGACGTCGCGCGCCGATGTTCATTACGTGGTGACGGAGCACGGGATCGCTTCGCTCGCATCGGCAAGACGCTGCGCGAGCGGGCCGAAGCTCTGATTGCGATCGCGGAGCCGAAGTTCCGCGCCAGCCTGTATGAGTTCGCGGTGAAGGCTCACTACCTGGAGTCGAGAGCCGCAATGGTCAGTTAGGGAGAACCCCCATGACGGAGATGAACACTTCGGATCGCGGCTCGGTTGCCATTGCGTCCGAGGAGTGCAAGGGCTGTGGCCTCTGCGTCGCCGCCTGCGCACCGAAGGTGCTGCGCGTTTCGGTGTCGCTGAACCGGCTCGGCTACCATCCGGCCGAATACTCCGGCCACGGCTGCAACGGGTGCGGCGTGTGTTTCTACGCCTGTCCCGAACCCGGTGCTCTCCGGGTGTACAAGCGTCTGGCGGCTGCCTGACGCGAAGGAGAGCTGACGTGGCCAACAGACAACTACTGAAGGGCAACGAGGCCGTTGTGAAGGCGGCCGTGCTGGCGGGGTGCCGTGCGTTCTATGGGTACCCGATCACGCCTGCGAACGAGATCACCGAAGCGGCGGCGTGGTATCTGCCGGAGGCGGGCGGCGCATTCCTGCAGGCAGAGAGCGAGGTCGCAGCCATCAACATGGTCTACGGCGCCTCGGCCGGGGCGTCCGCACCATGACCGCCTCGTCCGGCCCTGGGCATAAGCCTGATGTGTGAAGGCATCAGCTACTCGCCGGAGCGGAACTGCCGTGCGTGATCGTCAACATCATGCGCGCCGGCCCGGGCCTGGGCAATATCGCCCGGAGCAGGCGGATTACTTCCAGGTGGTCAGCAACGGCGGGCACGGCAACTATCGCTCTGGTCTGGCTCCCGCTTCGCGCCCAGGAAATGGCCGACCTCACCTCGCTCGGCTTCGAACTGGCCGACAAGTACCGCAACCCGGTGCATCGTCCTCGCCTGACGGCGTCATCGGGCAAATGATGGAGCCTGTCGAATTCCGCAAGACTCCGGTGCGCCCCGAAGTCGGCCGGACTGGGCGGTGCGGGGAATGCGGCCACCCGCCACAATCTGGTCTCCGTCGATCTACCTGCAGCCTGATCGACCTCGAGGAACACATACTCAGCTTAGGCGCAGAAAAGTACCTACGCCGAATGGAAGAGGTTCGTTGGGAGAACTACCGCACGGACGATGCGGACCTCGTCTTGGTCGGCTATGGCATTGTGGCGCGCATCCTAAAATCAGTGGTCGAGAAACTGCGTGCCCAGGGGATCAAGGCCGGCTCGCTGCGCCCCATCACCCTCTACCCGTTCTCGACTCCGGAACTGCGGCGCCTGGCTGATCAGGCCCAACAGTTCTTCGTGGTGGAAATGAGCACTGGCCAAATGGTGGAAGATGTCCGCCTCGCCGTCGAGGGCCGCAGGCCCGTCGAGTTCTACGGCCGCTGCGGCGGCAATATTCCCACCGCCGAAGAGATTGTGGAGGAGGTGTTCGCCGATGTCTGAACTGAAATGCATCCACGGCAAGGCCGATTGCTTCTACGAGCACTACGAGCGCAAGGGCGAAGCACAGCACCAGACGCACTACTGCCCCGGCTGCGGCCACGGCATCGCGCACAAGCTGCTGGCCGAATCCATCGACGAAACTCGGCATCCGCGACCGCGTCGATCCTCGTCTCGCCGGTCGGCTGTTCGGTCTTCCTCTACTACTACTTCGACGTCGGCAACGTCCAGGTAGCCCACGGCCGGGCGCCGGCAGTCGCCACGGCGCTCAAGCGTGCGCATCCCGAAGCGATTGTGATCTCCTACCAGGGTGACGGCGACCTCGCCGCCATCGGCAGCGCCGAGATCCTCCACGCCGCCAATCGTGGGGAAAACTACACGTCCATCTTCATCAACAACGCGATCTACGGCATGACCGGCGGCCAGATGGCGCCCACCACCCTGATGGGCAACCGCACCACCACGACGCCGTTCGGCCGCAACGTCTTCAACGACGGCTATCCGCTGCACGTCTCCGAAGTCATCGCCACACTGGAAGCGCCCGCCTACGTCGAGCGCGCCGCCCTCGGCAACACCAAGCACATTCTCCAGGCCAAGAAGGCCATCAAGAAGGCGTTGGAAACGCAGATGAAGGGCCTGGGCTTCTCCATGATCGAGATCCTGTTCCCCGCCCCACCATCTGGAAAATGGATCCGGTCGACGCCCAGAAACACGTGCGCGAAGGTCTGGCCGCTGTCTATCCGCTCGGCGTCAAGCGCGACCGCACCCGGGAAGCCGAACCGCGCCCCGCCCTCCCGCCTGCTCCGGCGCTGGAGGAACTGCCGCGGATTCTCAAGCTCGACAAAGGGTCCGAGTCGACAGCACCGGCGCATCACGAAACCGTCGATTTCCGTGTGAAAGTCGCGGGCTTCGGCGGACAGGGGGTCCTCCTTCTGGGTCAACTGCTGGCGGAAGCCGGCATGGACTACGGCCTCGAAGTCTCCTGGCTGCCCAGCTATGGTCCGGAGATGCGTTCCGGCACCTCAAACTGCCACGTGCGGCTGTCCAACAAACCGGTCGACTCTCCCTTCGTCTCCAGTCCGAACGTCCTCATCGCCTTGAACGAGCCCTCGTTGCGCAAGTTCATCGCGTCCGTGGAACCGGGCGGACTGGTCTTCTACAACGGCACGGAGATTCCGGCGGATTGCGTCCGCCCGGGCTCCGCATGCACGCCATTCCGTTCTTTGCCGTCGCCGACGAACTCGGCAGCACCAAAGTGGGCAACATCGTCGTCCTGGGCGCGCTGCTGTCCGCCACCGGCGCGCTGCCGCTGGAGGTCGTCGACCATGCCCTGCCCCGCGTCGTGAAGGCCGAGAGTGGATCGAGATCGATCGCCAGGCCCTGCGCCGCGGCGCGTCCCTGCTGTGCCCCGAGGTACCTGTCCATGTTCGACAACCAAGACGTCCTCATCTATTTCAACAACCAGTTCGTCCCGTTGCGCGACGCCAACGTGAATATCCTGACTCACGGCCTGAACTACGGCACCGGAGTCTTTGAAGGCATCCGCGGCTATTGGGTTCCGGAGGAAGAGGAACTGTTCCTCGTCCGTTGCGAGGATCACTATCACCGCTGGAAGGCGAACTGCCGGATCCTCCGAGATCGACCCGCCGAAAAGTTCGGAAGAACTCACCGAGATCACGGCCGAACTCGTTCGCCGCAACAACTTCCGCACCGATATCTATGTCCGTCCGCTTTCCTACATGTCTTCCGCCCGCGTCGGCGTGAAGCCGACGGGCAGCACAGCTTCGCCATCGCCGCCATTCCGTTCGGGGTCTACATCGACAGCGCGAAAGGCATCCATGCCGGAGTCGCCTCGTGGCGCCGGGTCGAAGACCAGGCTCTGCCGGCTCGCGGCAAGATCTGCGGAGCCTACGTCAATAGCGTGCTCGCCACCACGGAAGCCCGCTACCACGGCTACGACGAAGCCATTCTCCTGAACGAGAACGGCCACGTCGCCGAAGGCTCCACCTGCAACATCTTCATGGTGCGTCACGGCAAGCTCATCACGCCGCCTCCGTCCGACAAGATCCTGGAAGGTCTGGTGCGCGACTGTGTTATCACGCTGGCGCGCCGCGAGATGCACATGGACGTGATCGAGCGCTCCATCGATCGCAGCGAACTCTACGTCGCCGATGAGCTCTTCTTCACGGGTACCGCCGTCGAAGTAGCGCCCATCACCAAAGTGGATCACCGCTCGGTCGGCTGCGGCAATGTCGGGTTTGTCACTGGCCACATCCGCGAACTCTACATGCAGGCCACACGCGGCCGCATCGCCGACTATCACGCCTGGCTCCACCCGGCCTATCAGGCGGTCATGGCCATCTAGACCCGTACGCTCTGTGTTGGGGGTCCCACGAACGGCAGGCAGTCACCTTCTTCCCTGCCGTTCGTGGCATGGGTCCCTTCGTGGCATACGGTCCCTTCACCGCATGGGTCGGATGATACACTCATCGCCAGCGAACGACCCATGCTCTCCCGCCGCCAGTTTGTTGCCTCCACCGCCGCAGCCTTCCAGCGACCACGCCGGCCCAACATCCTCTTCGTCCTGCCGGATCAGCTTCGTGCCCAGGCCCTGGGCTGCATGGGCAACACGGTGGTCCAGACGCCCAACATCGACCGCCTCGCCTCCGAAGGCGTCATCTTTCGCAACACCATCGCCAACACCCCCGTCCGCTGCCCCTCGCCAGCCATCTTCCTCACCGGTCAGTATTGCCACAGAAATGGCATGGTCGCCAATGACCTGCGGCTGCGAGCGAATCCTCGGTCACCCTGCCCGGCCTGCTGAAGCAGCAGGGCTACCGCACCGGCTTCATCGGCAAATGGCATCTCGACGGCGGCCCCCGCCTCCCCGGCTTCGTCCCACCCGGCCCGCGCCGGCAGGGCTACGACTTCTCTGGGCAGCCAACGAGTGTTCGCACGATCACTTCAAGAACACCTACTTCCGCGACATCCGCAGCCGTTGCCCGTCCGCGGCTTCGAGCCGGAGGGCTGGACCGAACCCCGCCAGTTCCTGGAAACCACAAAACGCGACGCGAGGTGCTGTTCGGATTCTATCGTGTTTCCCTATTAACCTTAGCAATACGTAGTCGTAGCCGAAACGTTACATAT
>JASGIE010000105.1:0-136742 GCA_049841055.1 Paludibaculum sp.
TTTCAATTACCCACAAACTTGGCCCCCATTATGAATCCGAGTTCGATGTCGATGAGCCTGGACATACCGCGCCACATAACTGCGTTGCCTGGCGGGGGATCTTTAGCACGTGCCAGGTAGCCGCCGAGACGAGCGATTTTTGTGAGGTATGCGGAGAGTACCGCCGGCCGGCTCCGATGGCCAGGGCCGTCCTGAAGCAGCAGGTCGAGCACCTGCTGCTCGACTTCCGTCAGCGCGACCTCCGGCTTAGCTGCCGGTGCTACGCGGTTGATCATAGTCATCCAGAAGATTCGCCAACTGAGGATGCAGAACACGGCGATGAGGTTCACGATCCGTTCGGCAGCGCGTAGTTTAGAGGCCTCAGCCCGGCAGCCAGATTTCAGGATCTTGTGGAATGTCTCAATCTTCCAGCGCAGCGCGTACCAGGAGAGCTTTTCCAGCGCCTCAGCACGGGAACGGATGGGCAGATTGGTGATGAGCTTCCAGTCAATCCGGTTCCGGTCGGACGGCTCACCGCGTTCCTGCGCGTGAATCACGGTCAGCAGCAGTGGCGGATATTCCTTGTGCTTTCCGATAGGCGGGTGGACTCGCAGCCGTTGATACTTCACCGCAACGGTGACCAGCGACACGGCCCCTTTGCCGTCGCGGACCTCGACCTGGTGCAGAGCCTTCACTTTCACCTTCTTCATCGCGGCGGCGATCGTCTGCTTGCCGTCAACGGCGAGGCGGTCGACGCAGGTTCGTACCAGAAAGCTCGTGCCGTGCGCCACGGCCGCACAAAACAACTCGTATATGTCACTCTCCCGATCACCGATATGCACACAGGTGCAGGTCTCGCCCAGTAGCTCTTCCGATTGCCGCAGGTTTTCGAGCCAGCGTACACTTTCCTTCTTTTCAATCGGCACCCGCGTCGGATTGATCGTCCGCTTCAAGGCATTCGTGCCCTTGAACCGGTCTCGCGTCCAAAACTTGATCGCCGTAAGGCCGAGCGGCAGCCCCTCCATGGTCACCGCGAGGCTGGAATGCATGAGAATGCCACGCACAATGTACGGCTCCTGCCCTGCACCTCTGAAACCCTTGTGCAGCAATCCCAGCGCCTCGGCGGATTGACCGTAGTAAGTGAATTCCGTCGTGTCATGCAGGACAAGGATCCGACCGCACACGGCCGCAGCTCGATCCCGCGTGGCACGAAAATGCCCAGCCAGAATCTGCCCCTCATGAACCCTCCGGTTTGCCAGAAACCGGTACGCCGCCTTGGTGTTGGTCCAGTCCTGGCAAGCCAGCGGAATCGATTGCCCGAGTTTTCGCCCCAACTGCCCGACGAGCTTATGAAACCGGCGTCCCAGCCGAACGTTCTGAAAGAAACATCCGGCCAGCTCCTGGCTCAGCTCACCGGAGACACCGGACCTCCGAGTCGCCGGATCTTCGCCTTCCGCAGCCTGAAACAGCTCTACCCACTTTTGTTTCGGCATCCTGCCTACTCATCTTATGGCCGATCCTGCGAAACCCAGCCAGACTTGTGGGTAATTGAAAGGTTCGCCGGACGCGTACAAGTTATCTACAGCCCCACGTCGAGCGATCCTATCAAGCCGACGGGAATGGCACGACTGACGATGCCGACTGCAGGCTGGATTAGACCCAGCCGCGACGGTCGACAAAGGATTGGCGCAACATACTCATTCCGCCCCAGTCGACCACAGGAAAAGAGGCGATTACTCATAGCCGAACTTCTTTCCCGCCCTCTTCCTGGTAAATCTCCAATCGATCTGCACTCGATCCCGATTCATTTTGTGATTCCAGGCGAACGATCCGTGCGTGAGTGCCTCCAGCGTCGTAATCGTTCGTCGGCTCAAGCACTGTCTTGAGTAGAGGCTAATCTCGATTTCAGTCTGATTCAGCCACCGAATCCCAATCGGCTACACAGTGACTCGAAAACGGGCCGAGAAGGGCTACGACAAGGCCACCCTTCCGAAGTTGGCTCGACTGCCCACCAATTTACCCAACCCGCTGGCGATCGCGACTATGGCGATCAAATTCGTTGGCCGCGACACGTCTGTGGCCTTGCTTTCAGAGGGTCTCGGCCGTAAGAAGTGGCATGGACGTGTTGCGATCCTTATCAACGAGCACACGATCAGCGCCGGCGAGATGGTCGCCGCGTTCGCTTCGGAGAACCGGCTGGCGAAGATCGTAGGTAGCGAAACTGCCTGGAGGCTCCTTCCAGGCTCTGGCGCAAAAGTAGGTGCCGGATACATGCTCGTCATGCCAAAAGCGGAGTATCGAACGTGGGGTGGTCAGCGCTTTGAGGGCAGCGGTATCAAGCCGGATGTGCTTGTTCCGTGGAGTGAGGGCGAAGGAAGTCATCTGTCCACACAGCTCTCGACAGCTCTCGACGTGCTGACTCACTCGCAGGCTCAACGTCCTTCGGCACTGCTCCGCTGCGGATGACACAACCCGGCATCCGAAACGAACGTTCCTGCATCCGCAGCGCCACGGACTGCTGGTACTATCGAGGACGCGGCTTTTGCGTGCGATCACTTCGATGACCTCACTCTTTTTCGAGCACCTCAAGAATAGCGGTAATTACCTGCGTGAATTCAGTCGCGCCGTCATCGGGCAGGCTGACCACACTACCAACCTTGGATCAGCGAGAAGCTCTCGTTTCGAACTTCTTGACCCGGAACTTGCCGTCCGCAATCGAGTATCCGAGTGGCGAGCTGTTCGACGCGGAGGATAGAAGAAGCGGCCAGATCGACATCATCCTGTTACCTCAATCATCCCCAAAGCTTCACTTGTTTGGTGCGATCACATTAGCGCCGGTTGATGCGGTGCTGGGGTCGGTAGAGGTGAAATCTAACTTAAGTACAGGCGGAGAGGACGCAGAACTCACTCGAGTTCTGAAACACTGTCAGAAGCTAAAAGCGCTGAAAAGAAGTGCGGACCGAAGCATGATAGTGGAGTTTCTCAATCACCAAGGGGAGTTCCGCACTTGTCCCTATATTCTGTTCGCTTACAAGGGCGCACGGCCTGAGACCGTATTGCAGCAGCTTGACGCTTCGAGATCCGACTTCCATCTGGAGTCCATGCCCGATTTGATCGTAGTGTTGGAGCCGGAGTACGTGTTGGCCAAGCGATCGAATTGGATGAACGCGGGTGCGACAGCTGAATCGGTTTATTATCGGGGAGACTCGGCACAGCCCGCGCTGTTCTATTTATACGCTTTCGTACTTGGGTTGGTTGAGTTCTGGGGTGCAAACCAAGCGCTTTTCACACTGCCACTAAGTAGGTACGTCGAAGAGCAAGCAGCGTTGCGCGACTTATTCGAGGATTGAGTATGGCTTACGTGCATCACCCACCGCATTGCAGAGCGCTCCGGCCGGATTGTGGTGCGACGGTCGTAGCTCATCCAGATCGGGCGGCACCCGCCAGACTCTTTTGTGCCCCTTGCCGGATCGTGCAGCGTTAGGGGCGCCGGACAGGGCCCACAATGCCGGACCGCTGTCCCGCAGGTTCAACTTTCGCTCAGTGAGCGAATCGCGGACCGCCGTTGTCATTTCCCAATCCGGGCCCGACGAGCAGACCGTAGGCGTCGGCCTGAAGGGTTGGTCGTCCGATCAGATCAGCGACACGACATTGCGTCCTCTGAATTCGATCAAATCACCAAGGCCGGCTCTTTTAGCGTCGAAAGCCGAGCTCGCGGCATACTTGGCCGGTTCTCTCGGAACCGAAAGAGTCAAACACTACAACAGTTTCGCCGGCCTCAATCAGCGGCATGACGATCGCTCGGATTGCTTCGATGTCGTCCTCCGAGAGTGATCGCGGTCCGGCATCCTCGGTGGGATACTCGTGAACTCGAAACTTGCATGCACCGTACCTGCTATCAAGCCATGCTTGAAACGTCGGTTTCGCAGAACTCTCGTGACTGCCGCGGAACGAGTAGAAGCGGTACTCAGACATCCCATTCTCTTTCGTGCCTAACAGTGACACCAGATGAAGGCTGGTTGCTTGCGGCAGCCCAGCCACCCAGCACTCTGCGATCTCATCAGAAACACTAGAGTTGCGTCCAAAAGAACGACCTGGCCGTCCGCAGGTAAACAACACGCCCGTGAAAGAGCCGTCAAGAGGATTGCATCGTCGGAGATTACAGGGTTCGCCAAGGCTCGCCATCGAGTATTAGTGTAAACGTGCGACCAGTTTAGCTGGAAGCTGCGTTGGGGAACCGAGTCCGGATTCGCGTGAACGCGACTTTGATTGGCACTGCGCTTCAGGGCCCTCGATCATCGACCAACGGGGAGAAGGCCTAGCACCGTTGAAACCAGAGCGGCCTTCTCAGAATCCGCACTATCGCCAAAAAGTTCGCTCGGAAGAAAACCGCCGAATGTCAGGGATGCCTCATCGCCTGATATCTTGTACGGCCCACGGGACGCGCTGACCTTGTCCGGCAAATGCGAGGTGATCTCCCATCCCGCTGCTGGTAATCCCGAACGCAATCGATCAAGATCCAAGTGGCCATTCACGACAATGGTCATCTCTTTTGTGCTCATCCCTAAACAGTCGAGCGCAACAGCAATTCGCGCAGGTTCGGCGATCCACCGACCGCTAAACGTTGCCTCGTGATTGAGATATCCGTTGTACCGATCGTGTGCTTCGTAAAAAACGATATAGGTACCGTCGGGAAAAGTTATGGCCGCTCCGTCCACGCTGATCTCGGAAAGCGGAAGCTTTAACCTTTTCGCCAGTGTAGCCGCCTTCTCCCCCCAACTCTGCCTCAAGATGCTCCGGGAGAGCTGTGTTTGCTGCATACTGAAGTTGATCCGGGGTAAACCGTCCGCCAGATTTCATCTTCGTCAAAATCGTTCTGACATTGATGCGGTCATCATCAGCGAACTCCAGCGCACGAATTGGGTGTTCGTCTAGCCGAACACTTTCCACGTCGATGAGGCTGCCACTAAAATCGCCCAAAAGAAAATCGCCGTTCACGGCGACGTCGAGCCCAGGCCGTTGTTGAAGTCCGTAGTCCCGTGCACGGCGTGAGACACTTGCGGACAAGTACGAGTGCAAGGAAAACAGGGTCAGGTGCCGGTTATCGTCCAGCGCTTCGGGGTCGCCCTCAAGTGCGCGGACCAGAAAGTACGTGAATAGGCTCAGTTTGTTGTCAGGAGACTTGGCCGTGCTTTTTTGATCGAATCCAGAGGAAGATAGTAGTGCTACGCCCGAGGTCTCCTTGACATAGCGCTTCACAAAAGCGTTTGAGACACTCAGCGGAATCGTCTTGAACGCGCCCGTGTCCGGACCGCTGAAGCAGGCGTCCAGAATCACGAGCTTCTGGCGGGCTTCACTTCCGCTGATGATGCTCTTAATTTTGGAGATGGGCACCAGTTCTTCTGGATCATCTGGGGCGTACGCATCGGATGGAACCAGATAAAGTTCCTCCGCGATGCGGACAGCGTGCCCGCTATGGAAGAACAATAGCCGATCGAAGGAGGATGCGGAATTCGCCAGAACTTTGAGACTTCCCAGAATCGTGTTCTTCGTTGGAACCTCATTCGTCCCCGTCGCGACCAACTGGCAATTCGCCAAACCAAGCTGTGGGACATCCTGCAACGCGTTCCGCACCCGTTCCGCATCTCGCGCGCAAGGTGACAACCGAGTCAGTCCGGATTCGGGCCGGTACTCACTGACTCCGACAGCTAGGGCGAGAAGGCGCCCGTTCACATCCTCGGAGACAATGAGGCTTCGCCCGCCAGACTTCGTCAATTTGGCCATAGTTTTAGTGATTTACGTTCATTGTCCGCTACCAACGGGCTCTTGCATGTACATCGGTCCGGAAGGTCTACTAATTGGAGTGCGTAAAGCGTGATGATCAGATTCGGCCAACCGCAACGGCATTCGGTTTCGTCCCGCACTCAGTCCGCCCGAACTTCAACCGGGTAGTAGTCCCAATCCCATCCGACCTTCCGCACCGACATTTCGTACATTCCTGGCGCGAGCTTCGACAGGTCAACACGGACCGTGAATGATGTGGTGCCATTTTCAAGCGTGGCGGTACCTGACGCGGATACTACGGCCCGCTTCGCCCGCAGCAACTGGAATTCGTACGGACCGGCAGGGCTAGCGATTGGAAGCTGAAGCGTCAGATCGACGGGTGTGCGCGGAATGGCGATCGCCGGCTTGTTGTCGCCGCCAGCTTCAGCGGATCTAGTCATCGACGGAATGTCCACCGTCTGCTTAACGTAGGCCAGTTCGGCATTCTGGGGGCGCTGTGACGAGAACCATCCTTGGCGAACCGCAAAGATCAGCCCCAGCGCAACGACAACCAGACCGGCGGCCAATGTCCAGCCAGCCCGCGCTCGCTTGGCCTTTGCCCCTGCCCTATACGCGTTGTTGAACGCCAGGAATTCTCGGTAGCACTCGGAACAATGCGTGACGTGATGCCAATGTGGATCGTCTTCGACGGCCTGGTCCAATGGCCGTTCAGCGAGCTCCTTCAGGACAGCGTCACCGGGACAACCCTTCCGCTCCGGATTAGGGTAGTCTCTGAGGATCGAGTCCTGAAGCTGCTTCTTGAGTCTGTCGAACTTTGCTTCGGGCGACTCTTCAGGAGGCATCAGTCCATGACATTATGGCACTGATTGCACTAGGGTTACACGTCCTCCGGCATGTTTTTAGTACCACCTGATGCCTGCCGCTTCGGCAGCTTTCCGCATCCCGCGATAGAACTGCTTCGTGATCGTGTTGCGTTTTTGGCCGAACATTTGCGTCAACTCAGCGCCGTCCGCGTTCCTGAGCATGTACGGAAGAACTTCTTTCACTCGATTGAGTTCGAGCCGCTCGACCTGTTTGAGAATTTTGTCGAGGGTTTCGCACGCTGCAATGTCCGACGCCAAGTCGTATTGATCTTCGAGCGCCTGTAACGTTTCCTGGAAGAGCTAAACATACAGACTGCCGCGGTTCCGCCGACCGCCCACCCGGTGGTCGATGACATACGACCGGGCCCTATCGAGCAACTTGGCGGCAGGCCGATCACCAAAGTTGGAGCCACGCATACACGGAAGGTGGCTGGCCGCTTAGGCAGGCTCAGGAAAAATCGGAGTAACGCTTGACTTTGAAATGTCCCCAAGTGATTGATTCTATGGAGCGGGAGACCGGGATCGAACCGGCGACGTTCAGCTTGGGAAGTTCCGCCTCGTTTGACAATAAAGAACAAATGCGGCCATGGCGGTGCATTCTGACAGATGTAATCCATTGAAAATGCTTTAGTTGCTCCCGATGACCAGAAAACGGAGTAAACGGAGTAAAACGACTACTCCCCGCTCTCTGCCGCTCCGTGTTGCCCTTTGAACAGTCCCCTGGATCGCCAAATTGCGCTGCTCCCAGCAGCGACGGAGGCGATCCTTGTCTCATTCAGAGCACGGGCGCTGCCCCGGTCTACCTTCCAGCGGTGGCTTGGATAGGGTGGGGCCGCTTCTTGCAGGTAACTACTCTGAATTCGTCATCTCCCGGCAACGCCGGCGCAAGGCGGAGTCGATCGAATGCGTTCGACTGAACCGCGACGCCGGACGGCAGAATCTCGGTTTCTCCTCCGCCCCTTCGTCTTGTGCGGCCTGCCGGTAAAGAAGCCTCGCAGCGGATGTCTTCTCCACGAGCGACGGAACGGGCAGTTCATCTTGCAGGTCACCGGACATCCCAGCTATGGATTGCCTTGGGGGCAGGACCGGCTCGTCCCGATCTTCCTGGCCACCCTGGCGATCCGACAGCAGAGTCCGCGAATCACCTTCGAGAGCGCGGCAGCGATGCTGGACACTTTCGGCATGCAGCAAGGTGGTTCGCAATACCGGAGGCTAGTCTCCGCCTTCCAGCGGATCTTTGGCGCCACTATCTTCTTTGGCACTGACAGCCAGCGAGAACGTGCCGCATTGGTTCATCGCGCCCGATTCAACTTCATGACCGAAGCGCGTATCTGGTACTCTCGCGACCCTGACCAGAGGTTTCTTCCTGACGACTGCCAGAACATGATCCTCCTGAGCGACGAGTTCTATCGTGAGATTTTCAACCATCCGATTCCTACTGATCTTGAAGCCGCGAAGGCACTGTCCTCGAGTCCAGCAGCCCTGGATCTATTCATGTGGCTTTCGTACCGATGCTTCACTGCACGTGGCAGAGAGCGGATTCCGCTATTCGGGGCGTTCGGCTTGGCGAGCCAACTCGGCAGCGCCGAGTACACCCGGCCGAGAAAGTTCCGAGAGAAGCTGGAAGGCTGGCTGGATCTGGTGCGAAAGATGTGGCCTGAATGCCCCGCGTCAGTCGATCGCGACGGCACAGACTTGTTGATTGATCGAGCTCACGCCGTATTACCGCAGGAGGTTTCAGTTGCGCTGAGCTAGTGGAAACTTAGGATGCTGCCGGCCATTTTCCTCGGCTCCTCTAGCGCGCCGATTCGTGTGATCAACACACTACGGTGCCTGGGAGGCCGAACTGGATTTCTGCAGTTCAACATGGATGAGATTCGCAAGTCGTTTGTTTTCAGCGAGGGCTCAGCCGAGGTCTTCACTTCAAGACATCATGGCCGGGGCCTGGCATTTGACCTGTTTGGGCCGCCATGATCCGTGGTGAGGGCTGCTTGGGCAGTTTCAGTTGTAGCTTGTCCAGCAACAGTTGCAGGTCTTTCTCCGGCTGCGTGTAGCGCGGCAGACTCAGCCAGCGGTCGTCGATCGTCGGAATCCACGTGTCGATCGTCCGGATCGACGCCAGCTTGTCCAATACCGCCCCCGGCGTAAGCCCAGGTACATGACTGTTCAATCGGCTTTCATGCAGGAATCCCTCTCAGGCAGCGCCTCGACAGCTGTACCGGTACCGTTGCGGCCCGTCGAAGGCCGCGAATCTGTGTGAGGCTCTCCCGTGAAAACGGAGCAGCAAGCCCAGCACCCTCCAACGGCATGCGCCGCCCTCGTTCAGCCAGGATCATCCAGATTGAACTCGATCAGGCAGGGTGAGCGGGTGGAGGGCGCGGCTTCACGCGCATGAGCGCGTTGGTGCAGACGGCACTCGAAATGGATATCTTCGTCGATATGAGCTGCACGCGGCGCCGGTCAGATGCGATTGATTGGTGGCCTCTAGCTGCGAGAGTAAGGCTGGCCTCAGACGCCTACTTTCCATCGACAAATCCGGTCTCTCTCAAAAACAAAAAGAGGGAATCCACCAAGCAGATTCCCTCTTCCGTGTGCGGCTGCAACTGATCGGGCTAGAACTCGAAGCGCGCGCTGATCTGCACACGCCGCCCGGAGGCGGCTCCGGTCACGAGGCCGAAGCTGGAACTGGAGATGTTCGTGCTCGGCGTGTTGAAGTTCGGGTGGTTGAATGCGTTGTAGAGCTCACAGCGCAGTTGAGCCCGGGCGCGTTCCGCGAAGAGGTAGACGTTCTTGGCGGCGACCAGATTCCAATTCATGGAACCCGGACCCACCAGGACGGACCGGCCGGAGTTGCCATAGTAGCCGCGGCCCGCGGCCGGGACGACGAACGCACTGCGATCGAAGATCACCTGGTGGTTCTCGATGCGGTCCGTCAAAGATCCCCCGATGTTGCCGTCGCCAATACGGTCGGGGCGGCCGCTGAATTGGTTGGTGTTCGTGGGATCAACACCGGAGAAACTGGGCGAGCGGAAGGGTCCGGATTGGAGCAGTGTGGTGCCCGCCACCTGCCACCCGGCCACGATCTTGTCGAAGAGCCCGGTAGCATTGCCCAGCAGAGCCTTGCCGTGACCGATTGGCAGTTCGTAGGTGTAGAAGAAGATGAGCGTGTGACGGCGGATGGCGGGGTCGTCCGCCCGTTCCAGGCGCCGGTTGTACTGGTTCTGCGCCGCCGCATTCAGGTAGCCGTTGAGGCCGACTTCGTCCAGCGCCTTGGCCCAGGTGTAGTTGGCGTTGAACGTCAGTCCGCGGGCGATGCGACGGTCCGCCTTGATGGTGAGGCCGTGATAGATGGAGGAGGAGCCGGTCTGGTTGTAACCGACGCTGCTGAAGAGGGGGTAGCGCAAGGCCGCCGGATCGAAGGGCGTGGTGCTGGGCCGGGGCAGGTTCAGGTTGTCGTAGAAGGGCAGGTTTTTCGCCTTGGTTCCGACATAGGCGACATCGATGCCAGTCTTCCAGAACTGCCGGCCAAGGGACGCGTTCCACTGCTGGGTTCGTTCGTGAGGGAAGTTGGGCGAGATGGCGTTGATGCTCTGGACGCCGTCGAAGCCCTGCACGGTGGAGCGGAACGGATTCGGGAAGGTGATGCTGGGCGTGTTATTGACGATGTACCAGCTCTGGTTGGATTGCCACGGGCCGCCCGTCGCACCGAGACCGAGCTGACCCGGCCACATGGAGGTGAACAGGCCATAGCCCATCCGGAAGACCGTCTTGTCGTCGCCGAAGGGGCGATAAGCCAAACCGAGGCGAGGGCTCCAGTTGGCGGTGTCGGAGTGCATCATGCTCCGGGTGGGTAGTCCGGCGGAGGCGGCGGAGATGATTGGCAGAGCCGCGGCCACGGCAGGCACCAGGTCTGTGGGGATGGTGCTGCCAGCGGTGACGACGCTGCCGGTTTTGAGATCGAACGAAGTCAGGCGGTTGAACTTCTCCACCCAGGGCGGCTGGTACTCGTAGCGGAGGCCGTAGGTGAGGGTCAGTCGCCGGTTTACCTTGAACTCGTCCTGAATGTAGTAGCCCTGCTGCATGCTGCGGACGTAGGCGTTGGGGCGGGCGACGGCGAGACTCACATTCGAGGGGAGCCCCAACAGGAAGTTGGCATAGGCAAAGCCGCTGAGCTGATCGTCGAAGGCGATGGAGCCGGTGACGTTCTGCGGCTTGTTCTGGTCGTTCACCTGGTAGCGGCGAAGGTCGAATCCGGCCTTGATGTGGTGATTGCCGTGGTTCCAGGAGAGGTTGTCTATGAGCTGATAGGTATTCTGGGTCTGCGAGCTGTAACCGGTGGAAGAGGTGCCCTGAAAGCCGTTGGCTCCGTTGATCTGGAGATCAGGCATGGCCGAGAGAGCGGGATCGTTACCGGGATTGCTGATGCCCTGAAGGCCGATCTTGCCCAGAGCATCGGCCAGGCTGTTGACGCCCCAATAGTCGAAGCTCGTGCTGGAATAGCCGGCCTTCAATTCATTCACGAGGCCGGGGCTGAGAATGTGCGTGTCGGAGACGACGAAGCTGCGGCCCGGGTCGTTGTCGCCAGTGCCGCCATAGCCGCCCAGAAGAGGACCGGGATTGGCATCCTGGTTGTGAATCGTGAGACCGACGCGGGCAAAGAAGTAGTTCTTGTCGGAGAACTTGTGATCGATGCGGGTAGAGATGTTGTCGGCGTTGAATTGCGCGCCGGGATCGGTGTAGTAGTTGTTGACCAGGCCCAAGGCGCCTTGCCCCGGCAGGTTCGGGGTGGGGTAGATGAGCGACTGCCAGGCGCTCGCGACCGGGCTGATCCGGTTGGAAGGAATCTTGTTGCCGGGGAAGGCCTGTCCGGTAAGGGGGTCGAGAATGGTTAGCGCTCCGGCGATGGAGGAGAAATCTCCGTTGCGGAAGGAGGACGGAGGAACGCTGGTGTTGTACCGGGCGCCGGTCCGGTAGCGAGCGCCGCCGTATGTGAAGAAGTAGAAGGTGCGATCGCGGCCATCGTAGAGATGCGGGAGGATGACGCGGCCGCCATTCATGGCCGTGAACTGGTTGAAGTTCTCAAAGGCCGGACCTGTCGTGTCCTGCCAGGCTCGTGCGCCGGTGGCGGAGTTGTAGTTGCCCCAGAACAGGCCGCCGTGGAAGCTGTTTTCGCCGGACTTGCTGACGGCAGCGAATTGGGCAACCTGGGCGAACTCGGCGGAGTTGTTGGCCGTGGACACCTTCATTTCCTGGAAGGCCTCAATGTCGCCCGAAAAGCCGTTGGGAGTCTGGCGGCTACTGACGATGTCGTTGGCGGAGATCCCGTCAGAGGTGAAGTTATTGGCGGTGTCCCGGGCGCCATTGACCTCCAGGCCGCTGCTGGACTGAACACCGGCGGCTACCTTGGCTACGTTGATCCAGGCGCGGCCATAGACGCTCATTGGCAGATCGGCGAAGTCGCGGGCGGTGGAGACCACAGCCAGCGTGGAGGTCTCGGTGTCGATGTGAGCGGCCGAGACGCCTTCGACGGTGATCATGGTGCTGACGTCGCCGACTTCGAGCGCGGCGTCGACGCGGCGGGTCTGGCTCAGGTCCAACGTGATGCCGCGGGTCGTATGGGATTTGAAGCCGGGCGCTTCCACGGTGACCCGGTAGCGGCCATTGAGGATACCGGAGAACCGGTAGTCGCCGGCGGTGTCTGTGACCTGGACACGCTCATCGTTCGACCCCTCGTTGACGAGGATGACTTTCGCTCCCGGGACGACGGCGCCGCCGGAATCCCGGATGTTGCCGAGAATGCTGCTTTGAGTCGACTGCGCCAACAGTGTCGCGATTCCAGCGAGCACCAACAAGACCAACCTTCCAATCGAAGCTCTCACGTGCCTGACTCCTTTCAAGTGCGCCCCTGGTTTTGAGATGGCCGGTGGAGACGAGTCATCGTCTCCACCGTATTTATTTGGTTACTAACAGATCTTATAAGGTGCCACGAGCACCTTGTCAAGACAAAAACGAGCAGTTGCCGCCTAGAGCGGGCTGGGCCAGGTGTAGGGTGGCCGGTTCTGGCGCCCCATCAATGCATTGGCCTCGGCGTCACCGGCCCACGCATCCTCCGCCGGGGTCCACGTGAGCTTCCGGCCGACCCTGTAACTGATGTTCGCGAAATGGCACAGGTCCGCCGAGGCGGCCCCGATGGCAATGTCGGCATGGAGCGAGGTGTGATCGCGGGTTATTACCGCATCAAGGAAATTCGCGATGTGAGGAGCCGTCTCGGACCGGGTTTGATCGCGGCCTTCCCGAACGAGGACGTGATCCTCACCCTGATAGACCCGATAGGCGGAGTCGTCGAGTTCCAGGAAGCCGTCGGAGCCGTAGAACGCGTTTCCGATGCAGTTGCCGCGCGGCGAACCGATGCCGCCCACGCGTTCGGAGACCATTCCGCGTACTTCAAAAGTGAGCTGGCGGCCTTCGAACTCAAAAGCCGAGACGAGGGTGTTGGGCGTCTCCTGATCGTCGTGGTAGACGAGCTTCCCGCCAGTGGCGGTGACACTGCGGAGCGTTCCGTGGTGATCCGGGAGGCCCAGACCCCAGCGCGCGACGTCCATTTGGTGGACACCCTGGTTGCCGATATCCCCGTTGCCGGTATCCCAGAACCAATGCCAGTTGTACTTGAAGCGCAGTTCGTTGAACGGCCGCAGGGGAGCAGGACCGAGAAACGCATCCCAGTCGACGCCCTTCGGAGTGGCGGAGTCGGGCCTGTGGCCGATGGATTTGCGGCGTTTGTAGCAGATGCCCTTGGCCGCATACACCTCTCCGATCACACCGGAGCGGAGAAGTGCGACAGCCTCGATCTTATGAGGCAGACTCCTGCTTTGTGTGCCCACCTGGAGCATTCGCCCGTGGCGGCGCGCGGCCTCCAACATGATCCGGCTCTCGGCGGGGTCATGACTTGCGGGCTTTTCGCAGTAGACGTCCTTGCCGGAACGCATGGCCCACACGGCGCCCAGGGCGTGCCAGTGGTTTGGGGTAGCCATGGAGACGGCGTTCACATCCGGAAGATCGAAGATGCGCCGCATGTCGCTGAACTGGCGCGCAGCAGGCCGGCCGGCTGCGACAAGGCGGCCCTGCGCCTTCTCAATGGAGACAGGGTCCACGTCGCAAATCGCCGTGACTTCCACGCCGGCCATGTTGATGAACTCGGTGAGGTGGTCGTTGCCGCGGCCGCCCAGGCCGACAAGGGCGACGCTCACGCGGTCGTTGGCGCCTAGGATTCGCTGCGTTCCCAGGGAGAGAGAGGCCGCGGAGAGAGGAAGGAAGTCTCGTCGTCGCATAGGAGTTTGCTCAGTTGCCCAACCACTCGTCCAGGTGCTGGCGCACAAAGCCGTCATCCGCCAAATGCGGATAGCGGGAACATACCCGGTCAATCTCGCCGAGTTGGCCGGGGGAGAGGTCTTCTTCCGGATCCAGACAGGTCCGCCCGGCCAGCAAGCCCTGACGCCGGAGGATTTCGTGCAGGCCCGCTATACAGCCGCGGAATCCGTTCGCGGCGTCGAACAGGGCCGCATTGGCGTCGGTCACCTGCTGTGCGAGCGTCAGCAGTTCCGGCGCGACGGATTCACCGCACTCAGCCACAAGGCGGACCCGATCGAAGATCTCTCGGGCTTTTTGGGTCCAAACGGACCAGTGCCCCAGCAGACCACCTGCAAAGCGCAGCCGGACGCCGTCGATCTCGGCCGGAGTGAGCAGGTCCAGGAGAATGTGGTCATCATTGCCGGTGTAGAGGGCGATTTCCCCGCTCCGCCCGGAACCAGCGACGGCCCGTAGGACGTCGAGGGTCTGGTAGCGATTGAAAGGGGCCACTTTGACGGCGACGACGGATTCGATGGAAGCCACGGCCCGCCAAAAGTCGAGCGGCAAAACCCTGCCGCCGACGGCAGGCTGCAGATAGAAGGCGAAAACCGGCAGGATCTCACCGACAGCCCGGACGTGCTCCACCAGTTGGGGCACGGTGGCGTCGCGCAGCGCGCCTAAACTCACCAGGCCACAGTGATAGCCCAGTTGCCGGGCGATTCCGGCTTCCTGAACCGCTTGGGTGGTGCCGCCGCAGACACCGGCGATTCTGACCGCGGGAGACGCCCTCATCTCCTCCATGGCCAGTTCCAGCACAGGCGAATACAGACCCACGCTTGCGTCGCGTATCGCAAACTGCGTGGTGTGGACTCCGACGGCTATCCCGCCGGCTCCGGCCGCGAGGTAATAGCGAGTCAAGGCACGTTGCCTGCGCTCGTCCAAGACTCGCCGCTGTGACAGCGCCAACGGATGGGCGGGAACTCATCAATCCCCGATGGAGGGCGGTGCGCCATTCCATGGTCAATACCGTCCCTGCCTCTGCTCGAAATGAGTGGGGCGATGGAGGGAGCGTCCGCCGGCGGCGATCCAGGCAGCGGTGTACTCGACCAAAGTCTGGAGTGGGAGAGACGGATAGCCGAAGCGCGCGTGGCACAGCGAGGCATTGCTGAGCAGGGCAGTGGGCGCCTCTCCCCCTTGCAGCTGAGGCTCGCGCTGAAAAAGTTCGCCGAACTGCCGCGCCAACCAGGCTACAGATATGGTCTCCGGCCCGGTGAGATTGAGCACGCGGGGCGGAGTGTCCGCGAGCGCGAGAGATCGCAGGCACACACTGTTTGCATCCCGTTGCCAGATCGCATTCACCGCGCCAGTGGTCAGGTCCACCGGGCGCCCCTCATACACTTTGCGTGCAATGTCGGGGAGGACTCCATAGCGAAGGTCGACCGCATAGTTCAGCCGGAGCAGGGTCACTGGGGTGCCATGCACGCTGGAGAAGTACTCGAACATCCGCTCTCGCGCCAATGCGGACTGTGCGTATTCGCCCACAGGGCCCAGAGGGTGCTGTTCGCTGCATCCGCCAGTGGCAATGGGGGTCAGTGGGTAGACGTTGCCGGTGGAGAAAGCGACGATGCGCGAACTGGAGAAGCGCTGAGCCACGAGTGCGGGCAGATAGCCGTTGATCGCCCAGGTGGCGCCTTCCTGCCCGGCGGTGCCGAATTTGCGAGCCGCCATAAAGATGACGTTCCGGACAGAGGGCAAGGAAGCAAGGGCGTCCTGCTGGAGCAGGTCCGCCTGGATGACCTCGACGCCGGAGGCGCTCAATTCGGCAGCCACCGCCGGATCGGAGAACCGGGCGACGCCCAGGATCCGTTTCTTAACTCCGGCATCGTCAGCCGCGCGGCGGGCGAGTCGAGCCAGAGTGGGCCCCATCTTTCCGGCGACTCCCAGAATGAGCAGGTCACCGTCCAGATCGCGCATGGCCTGGCGATCAGCTTCACTTGGGCGGGAGAGGAGTTCATCGAGTTCGGCATCGCTTCGCGGAGGTGGAGGCGTGCCGACTGAAGACGTGGTGAGCATCGTTGGTGTGTAGGATAGTTTTAAATTTAGTTACTGCATTTGTCAACTGGAATCTTGGAGCCGCAGTAGTGGAAGTGCTGGTAATACTCTGGGAATCGAGTCGATCCTCGCCTTGCTCGTCCTCCTTGAATTTATTTTCTTACTGTTGACATGCACGTTGAGGCTGCGTTACGATCCAGGGCGAACGAGCACGGGCCCACCCGCATGGATAGCGCCTCCAGCAATGCGTTTCGCAGCCTTTACGCGCAGGGGATAGATCAGCTCACTGCCGATGCCGCTGATCCCTTCTGGTTGGCCGCGCCGCCCCTGAGCGTGCATCAGAGCCCTTTCGGCGAGAACCTGCAATCACTGGCGACGATCGTTCGCTCGCGGTGGACCAATGAACATCTACATGTCCTCTTCGAATGCTCCTTCCAAACGCTCCACCTGAAGCCGGAGCCGCGCCGGGACCGGAAAACGTGGGAACTCTGGAACTGGGATGTGGTGGAGTTGTTCCTTGGTGACGACTGGGCGCACATCGAACGCTACAAGGAATTCGAATTATCGCCGCAGGGCGAATGGCTCGACGTCGCAATCGACCGCACGCCTCCGGACCTCGAACGCAACCGGCACTGGTCGTCCGGCTTCGTCTACGGAAGCCAGAATCGACGCTTCCGGCGGGACCTGGAACGGGGCCATGCGGATTCCATTCGCGTCCATCACCACCGGCCCGGTGGTTGCCCGGAAGACCTTCCGGGCCAATGTTTATCGCATGGAGGGACCGCCCGAGGCCCGGACGTTTTTGGCGTGGAAGGCTACGGGCAGCGAGAGCTTCCATGTGCCGGCCGCCTTCGGAATCCTGGAGTTGATCATATGACTCACACTCTACGCGCAAGGAACCGGACGGCCGTTGCTAGCCGAGAGCACAGGATGAGGGCGCGGAGCGCAAGATTCCCGGTTACCCTGCTTCGCAGGGAGGTAGTGGACATGCGAATGAATCGCGCTGCCGGTCCGGCCACCCAGGCTGTGATCGGACGAGAGGGAACAGCTTCATGACCCGACGAGGTCTTCTCACGTTTCTGGCATCGTTGCGCACGGCGGTGCACCCATCCGCAGCGTTCACCGCTTCCCTCGACGACGTCCCGGCCCGGCTTCGCAACCCGAAGGAGTTGAGCGCGCAGTTCGATCAGTACCTCCAGCGGAAGGCAGCAGAGATCACGGACAACTCCCTTCGGAACCTTTCCTCCCTGGCAGACTGGCAGAAACTGCGTCCCACGGTCCGGGCGCAGGTGCTCTCCATGCTTGGGCTGGACCCGCTGCCGCCCCGGACTCCGCTGAACGCTCGCACAACGGGCGTTCTGGAGCGCGAAGGGTACCGTGTCGAGAAGGTCGCCTTCGAAAGCATGCCCCGGCTGTACGTGACGGCCAATCTCTACCTGCCCAGGGCGACTGGGCGGGTTCCGGTGGTTCTCTATCTCTGCGGCCACAACCCCTCACCGGCCGGCGCCAAGTATGGGTATCAACACCACGGAGTCTGGCTGGCCCGGCACGGCTTTGCGGCGCTTTTGGTCGACACGATTGAGTTCGCGGAAGTGCCAGGCATCCATCATGGCGTGTACAACCTGGAGATGTGGCACTGGCTGTCGCTGGGCTACTCGCCGGCAGGCCCGGAGGTGTGGAATGGAATGCGGGCGATCGACTACCTGGCGACGCGGCCGGAAGTGGATATTGCCAAGCTCGGAGTGACCGGAATTTCGGGTGGAGGAATCATCTCCTGGTACCTGCCTGCTGTGGACGACCGAGTCCAGGCCGTGGCGTCGGTGTGTGGATCCTGGACGGCGAAAACGCAATTGTCGCTCAATGCGGTGAAAGAGAACTGCGACTGCGTCTACCTTCCGAACCGGTTCCGGCTCGATCTGCCGGCGATTGGAGCCCTGATCGCCCCGCGGCCCTTCAAGATTCTGGGCGCCCTCCGCGACGAGATGTTCCCCACGGCGGGCTACCGGGATGCGTACCAGCGTGTCGGGGCCGTCTACGATCTCCATGGAGCCAAAGATCGTGTGGCTCTCTACGAACACGACGCTCCGCATCAGGACATCCCCGCGTTTCGCAAGGAAGCCAATGAGTGGCTCAGCCTCTGGCTGCGCAAGGATCGCACTCCGTTTGACGAAGGCACCATCCAGCGCGAGTCCCCCGATCGGTTGACGGTCCTTGAACGTTTCCCGGCGGACGCCGTGAACGATCACGTGGACCGCGTCTTTCTGCGCCCGCCGGCCACTGCGGCACCCCAGTCACTCGCCAGTTGGCAGCGTCGCCGGTCGGCTCTGGCAGACACGCTTCGGCTTGAGACCTTCGCCGCGTTCCCGCCGTCGGCGCCGCCCGCCGATCCGGTGCAGACTCCTGTCCAGGAATGGACCGCCCGCTATGGTGAGGCGTCCCGTATCGAGTTCACTACGGAGCCAGGGCTGCGCCTCACCGGACACCACTATGTGCCGCGCGGAGCGAAGGTGACGAAGACGCTGCTGTGGCTGGAGGGCGATGACGACCTCATCGATCCGATCAATCACGATCGAATCCTGCCGGCCCTGAGCCGGTGCCGGGTGCTCGTGCTGCAGCCTCGAGGCGTCGGCTATGGCCTGGATCGGCAACGGCTGACGACGATCAAAAGGAGCGCGGCCATTCTGGGTGCGACTCTCGAATCGATGCAGGTTTGGGATGTGATGCGAGCCGTGGACCAGCTCGTCGCGATGCAACAAGCACCGGCGCAGTCCATCACGCTGTTCGCGAGACAGGGGATGGGGGTGCCCGCCATTTACGCGGCGGCGTGCGATGAGCGAATCGCGCGAGTCGTTCTGGAGGATCCACCAGCGACCCACTGGCACGGACCGGCCATGATGAACATTCTCCGCACGACCGACCTGGCCGAGGTGGCCGCCATGATCGCGCCCCGCCCGCTGGTCTTCCTCACGCCGCCAGCGTCGCAGTTCGACCAGACGCGTGCCGTCTACCGTCTGTACGGACGTGAGGCGGCCTTTCGCCACGCCGGCGGGCTGAGCGAGGCACTGGAACTACCATGAGGCGAATCCGACGTCTCGCCTATGTATTGTTGGGAGCCATCCCCCTATTCGCAGCAACGGGCAGTGTACGGGTGTTGGACGACTTCGAAACGGCCTCGTCTATTGGCCGTTGGGAAGGCCCCATCGTGCTTGCTCATGGACCGGCGGCGCACGGAATCTCCTCCGCCCGCGTTGCTTTCGCGGCCGGGCACTCGCGAATCAGCTCCCGGCAGTTGGGTAGCGACTGGTCAGGCTATGACTTGCTCGCGTTCGACATCCGCAGCGATTCGGAGGAGCCGAAGGCCATCTCGCTCACCCTATACGACGAGGTGGGCGGGGACGAGGGCAAGGCCGCGAAGTATGATTATTTCGACGCCAACCGCAAACTGCTGCTTTTGCAGGGATGGAATCACTTCCGCGTCGAGCTGCGCCCGCTGCTCGCATCCAACACCATGCGCGACATGGATCTGCGGCGGGTCGCCCGGCTCAGCTTCTCGGCTGGCCAGGAGGTGCTGCCGCTCACTATTCACGTGGACAATCTGCGTCTCATCACGGGACCGGAGAGCTCGGCCACAGCTTCGCGAACCATGCCGGCGGACGCGCTGACGACGGTCTCGGGACGGTGGTTCTCAGTCCGGCAGGTGGCCGATCCGGATGATTTACCGGGATCCTCGCAGGTCATCGAATGGAGAAAGCGGGCGGAAGGTGAGGCCGAGAGCCTTCGCAATACGATTCGAGTGGCGCATATGCAGGGGCTCGACACAATCTACAGCGAGCGCCGGTTGGTGGTGGCCGACCTTGGGCTGCAAGTTCGTCCTACTACTCGCGTGGTTCAACAACGACAAGCAGAAGTTGCGGATGTTCCAGTATGTCGCTGCCGCCTGCCGAGTGGAACGCCAGGCGCTGCAACGACTTCTGAATTCGACGTCGCGGCTGGAGGAGGCGGACGATACGCAAGCGATCAAGCCGCCTGTCCCGGTGATGCCGCTGTTGCGAGGCGTCCCTTCGACCGGCTGGTTCTTTCGCGATGCTGACGGCGACCCGCTGATGGTGATCTCACTGCACTCCTCCAGCCTGCCGTTGCAGCGGTTCTTCGCTTCTCCGCAACAGCACATCGAGAGCTACTCGGTCGGCGGCGGCTCGCGCTGGACAATCGAAGACTCGCCTGTCTACGGGGCCTTCCAGCGGTATGCTGACACGCATCGCGTCGGCTGGGACGGCTGGTGCGGCCATCTGGTGAAGGACCTGGACTCGATGGGCGGGACGAAGCGGGAGAACGTCGTCATCTGCCTGGAGAGCCGTCACATCCGGGAGGCGCTGGAGGATTACATCCGCATCAATATTCCCAAGCTGCGGACCAATCCCAACCTGCTGTATAACATCCTGGCCTACGAATTGACCTATATCTGCTACTGCGAGGAGAGCCGCCGGATGTTCGCCCGCTGGCTGCATCAGAAGCATGGGAGCATCGCGCAGGCGAATGCGCTGTGGGGCACGCACTACGTCTCATTCGAGGAAGTGGTGCCGCCGCCCACCGCGAACAGCCGGCCCCTTCCGGGCACGAATCGCGCGCTCTGGTTTGATTGGGCGCGATTCAACCAGGACCGCTTCACTGAGCATCTTCTGTGGGTGCGGGACACGGTCCGTAAGATGGATCCCTCCACGCCTCTGGCAGCGGGTGGGAGTTCCAGTATGTTGTCAGGCAGGGCGGGTGTCGCCGGCATTGATGAGGAGCGGATCGTCAATGAAGTGGACGACGTGATCGTCCACGAAGGCGGCGCTTCTACGCTGGGTCTGGATCTGCAGGTAGCGCTCTCGGAGCACGCGAAACCGATCGCGGATCCGGAGATGAGCCTGGAATCGATCTCCAATCTCTGGCCGCACCTGCTGCACGGCAAATCCGTGGTACAGCTATTCCACTGGCCCGTGCAGCCGCCCAGCGAGTTTGTCAGCACGATCCATAGCTCCCTGGCCCACAGCTGGCAGTTCGGGTTGGAAGAGAATCGATGAAGCTGCTGAAATCCACGCTCGACGCCCGTCGCCTGCGCCGGGAGATCGCCGCTTTTGTGGAAGCTCCCGCCCAGGTGGCGATCCTGTATTCGCAGACGTCCACCTTGCAGATTCCACCCGCGATGTTCAGTTGGGCGCAGACACCATATCTCTACGAACTCGAGCGCGCCTATACCGCCAGCCGCTTTCTAGACGTCAAGACGACCTTCATCACGGAACGGCAGATTGCGCAGGGAAAGCTTGCCGCATTCCCGGTGTTGATCCTTCCGTCGGCAAACGCGGTACCCGCCGCCATCGCGGAGAAGATCAGTGAGTATGTTTCCGCGGGCGGCGTGGTGCTGGCCTCGCCGGACTCCCTGACTGTCGACGAATACAACCATCCTCGCGATTACCTTGCCCGCTTCGGGATCCGCCCGGCAGCGGGAGCAACTCAACAAGCCGTCGCTTCCGGAGAGCTGCAGCAGGGTTACGACCAGACGTTCAGCGAGAACGTATCGTTCGCGACAACTCCGCGGGTCGCCACCAAACCAGCGCCTGGCGGGGCGCTGCGTTCGTTGGCCGAACTCTTCGTTGAAGGCGGCCATCAGCGGTTGGAGCTTTCCGGCGGCGCCAAACCAGTATTCCTCTATCCGGACGGTGGGGCCGCCCTGGCCGTCACCCGGTATGGCAAGGGAACGTTCTACTACGCCGGCGGCCGGTTGGAGGAGCACGACTACTCACGGCTGCTGGACCACCTCTTCACCGATGCCGGGGTGAAACGTGATTTCCGAGCGCGGGTCGACAAGCCGGCAAGCTGGAAGATCGAAGCCCGTCCGGCCATGCTGGGTGAGCGCAGGCTGCAGGCGATTACCAACCACAATGCGACGCCGGCGATGGTCGGGATTGTGAACTCCAAGGGCGAAGCAGTGGCGTGCAAGGAGCTGCGCGGTGAGAAAGACCACCCTGATGGCCGGATCCCCCTGGCGATCGGGGAGACGGCGCTGTGCGAGCTCCGATGAAACTGCGCCTACTCCTAATTTAGATCCCAGTGCCGCTAGCTCCGCCCCTGAAAGCAGTGGGGCAAATCATGCGCACCGGGGGCTGGCGGCGGGGCTGCGTTCGCCCTTCGCTGATGGGGATCAGGCTTCCTTCATCAGCACGGATCGTTGACGGCCCTTGTCGCCTCCATCTTCGAAACTGTTAAAGAACCGGCTCAGCACCAGCGCTACAGCTCCAGCCAGCGGGGCGTTGGCGCGATGGCGGGAGGGCAGGATTCGGATTTCGCTCAGGTAGTAGGATGGGACCCTGCTGCGCAGCACGGACCATACGGTCTCTTCCATCAAGTCCCATGCATCCGCAAGGTAGTCGCCTACTACGATCAGCTGCGGATTGAGGGCCATCACCAGATTCACAAAACCCAGTCCGACGTTGTGGGCGGTTTCGCGGAGGACTTCGGCTGCTGTGGTATCGCCAGCGCGGACCTTGGCGATGATTTCCTCTGGTTCCACCTGGTGGTCGGGTGGAAGCTGAGCGCGCTCGCAGTAGAGGCGCGTGAAGGCGAAATCGGAGGCGTACTGTTCCCAGCACCCTGTATTTCCGCAGGAGCACTTGCGTCCACCGGGGAAGATGGGGATGTGCCCGAACTCCGACGCGCCAAAGGTCGCCCCCTGCAGAATCTCCCCGTTGATGATGACTCCGGTGCCGAGGCCGCCGCGTGCGATCACGGAGACAAAGTCGCGGAGCGGCTTGCGCTGTCCATCGGCGGACCACATCTCGGCCAGCGCCGAGAGCTTCGCGCCATTTTCGAAGTAGATGGGAATGTCGATGTCGCGGCGCAGCGTCTCACCGACTTCGACGCCGAACCATTGCATATTCTCAGCCGCGATGACGCGCCCGGTGGCACGATCGATGAAGCCTGGAAGCGCCACGCCGATGCCCAAGACCTGGTCAGGCTCATATTGCGCGGCCAGGCCGAGAATCGTCTTGCGTACTTTGTCGAGGAAGACGCCGTGGTTGGCGTGCCAGGGCACGGTTTTGCGCGACACGATGGCATCGCTGAGGTCCGCCACCACCATCCGCCCGCCGGCCAACCCGAGTTCCACACCAATGCCCACGCGGGCGTTGGAGCGCAGCCGGATCGCCGTCGGCAACCGCCCGACCTGCGACCAGTTCTCGGTCTTGAACTCGCAGATGATATCGTCTACCTTCAGCCGCTTCACGATGAATGTGACAGAACTGGGAGACAGTCCAGTGATGCGGACAATGTCGGCTCGAGACAACGAGGGGTTCTGGCGGATCGTGTTCAGCACCAGCCTCTCATTCGCCTCCCGCAAAGCGGATTTCTTGAGCGCGCCGCTTGTCGTAAAGGTTACCGGCATCCGAATTTCATCCTATCTCAACTCCTGCCAACACCTGCTCAATCGGTAAAGCTCGGGATCGGCACGCTGCTGCGAAAGCCTCGCGTCCGTAGGCCGATGTAGGCGAGGCCCGTTGTGATCCAGACGCACCCGATCACCGTGGCCGTTCTGGAAAGGTTGACGAAGATCAGAAGGCACACCGCGAAACCAAGCGCCGGCAGCGCGAGATTGCTGACAAACTTCCAGCCCGCGCGTTGGCGGTCGTGCAGATAGAACCGGCTGATGACGCTTAGATTCACGCACATGAATCCGAGCAGCGCTCCGAAGTTAATGGCCTCCGCGGCGAGTTGAAACGATAGAAGGAATGCGCAGCCCAGCGTCACCGCGCCCATGAGGAGCACACCGTACGTGGGCGTAGAGTACTTCGGGTGAATGTAGGCGAACAGGCTCGGTAGCAGTCGGTCCCGCCCCATTCCATATAGCAACCGGGAGGCGCTGGCCTGGCCGGTGACGGCGCTGGCGACGCCGGCCACCACAAGCGCGACGGAGACAAAAAGCATCAACTGTTGGCCTCCAACACGCAACGACACGTCGAGGAAGGCGGTTTCCGTATTCGGGTAGGTGGTGAAGTCCGGCCACGCCAACTGGCCGAGATAGGCCTGCAAAATGAAGAGGAATCCACAGAACAGGCACACCAGGACAGTCGCCCGGCCGATGTCCCTCTTGGGATCCCGCGCATCTTCCGCCAGGGTGCTGATGCCGTCGAAACCCAGATAGCTGTAGGCGGCCACGGATGTGGCGCTGAACACACGGCCCAGGGAGAATGTGGCGGGGTCGTAGAACGGGCGCGCGGACAGCAGCACTCCTGCGCCGGTACCACCGTGGAGCGCGCGTACGGCCATCGCCACAAACCACACGACGACGCCCATCATGATCGCGGTCATGGCAAAGTTCACGCGATTGGCGACTCTCAAGCCAAACAGGTTCATCACCGTGATGGAGAGAGAGAACAAAATGAGCCAGACGGGCTGCGGCACGGCGGGGAAGAAGCGTTGGGCGGTCAGGGCGAGATAGATCACACTCATCAACGGGATGAGCACGTAGTCCAGCAGCATTACCCAGCCGGCCAGGAAGCCCACCAGGGGATGGAGTGTCTGCTGCGCGTAGGTGTAGGCGGATCCGGCCGTGGGAAACACAGTGGCCATCCGGCCATAGCTGAACGCAGTGAGGGACATGCACACCATCGCCAGCGCATAGGCCAGGGCCATGTGGCCGTGCGACATGCTGCTGACAATGCCGAACATCGGGAACGGGGCAGTGGGTCCGACAAAGGTCAGGCCGAACAGGATAAGCAGCCGCAGGTCCAGAATCCGCTTCAGATGGACGGGCCCGGCGATTGAGGTGCTCACCGCGCCGGCACCTCGACTCCACACCAGCGGTTCACCATCTGCAACAGCACGCGCGCTGCCTGTACCAGCGATTCGATGTCCACGAACTCATCCGCCTGATGGGCATTCCCACCGCTGGGCCCCCACATCAGGGCCGGCATCTGGAAGCATCGCTGAAAAATGTACATGTCACTGGGAGCGTCGAGGCCTTCCACGCCAGGCTCCAGGCCTACACTGCGTGCGGCGCCCTGAAGCTCGGTCACCAACGGCTGGTTGGAATCCATGGAGCATCCGGGCAGCCAGCGCATGGGCAGATGGACCGTAGGCCGGATGCGGAAGAGGTCCGGCCGGGCGTCCAGTGTCGCCGACCACCATCGCTCAAAATCGGTATGGGCTTCGTCGCGCGTCTCATCCGGCATCGTCTGGAAGTAAAGCTCGATGCGGCAGCGTTCGGCCACGGTGATCGGTTGCGTCCACCCCCAATTGCCGGTGGCAATGTTGGTGATCCACGCGGCGAAGGGCTCCGCACAGCCGGCGTAGTAAGGATGGATGGCTACGCGGCTTTCGCGCTCCCGGGCAAATGCCGGAACGGCGGCGAGCAGGTGCGCCAGTTGCTCGGTCACCCGGCCGGAGGTCTCACCGGGAGAGAGCATCCCACCGGAACCGCGAAGCTCGACATGGATCACCTGGCCGCCCCGTTGGGCCGGGCAGATCTTGAGGTGAGTCGGTTCGGTGATGATCGCCGCATCGGCAGTGTAACCGCGCAGCCTGGCGGCCAGGGTCCCGTTGACGCCGCCGAACTCCTCATCCACGACGGTCTCGAAGGTCAGGTCGCCACCGAGGCTGGCGCCTGCTTCATACAGGACGCGCAGCACCATCAGGTTCATGGCGACGCCCGCCTTCATGTCCCACGAGCCCCGGCCGTAGAGCCGTCCATTCTCGGTGGTGGCGCCGAAAGGGGGATGGCTCCATTCGACGGGGGTGTCGGCGGGCACGGTGTCGATGTGGCCGGAAAGGACCAGTGACCGGCCACCGCGGCCGCGCATTACGGCGTTCACATTCGGCCTGTCTGCATAGTCGCGGTCAGGCCAGTATTCGGAATGGGTTGCCAGACCGGAGACATCCCGCGGCAGGTAGACGTCCGGGATCAGGCCGAAGCTCTCCAATTGCCGGGCCACGTACTGCTGGCACGCCCTCTCATTGCCTTGCGGCGGCAGGTTCTCCGACGGAATGCGGACCAACTCCTCCAGAGTCTGGATCAGATACGGCCGCATGCGCTGAAACGTGTCGTCGAGGTGCTCATGCAGGGCCGGTGCGCCACTTTCCGGCTTCAGGGGTTGGGACGTGACATCTAGCATACGATCAGGCTCCGTTAAATTCACATACTGAACTAATCACGCCGGGCCGCCTGGCGCGCAGACGGCTTCCCTGTCTCCAGCCTTTGTAACAGGCGCACATGAGCGGCGGCGAAGTCCTGGGGATTCGTGTGGTACGACTCGATACTGCCCGCCACTTCCGCCGCCAGTTGATCCGCACTATCCCGGCCGGCCTGGCCCGCCAACAGGGACAGAAGCTCACTATCCTCAAAACCGTCGCGCAGGTTTTCAAAGCGGATGGACTCGAGCGGCTCCCCGTTCTCACCGGGATAGAGCAGCCAGCCGTCGCCCCACGGCCATTTGGTCCGGCGCCACCTGGTCCGCGTTTCACCCGAGCGGAAATTAGCCCAGTCGCGGACTCCGGTATTCTCCCCCCACTGGTTCAGCCCCCAGTATTCGAAGCCCGTAATCCCGTAGCGGTACGTCAGCCACCCAATGGCGCGGGCGTCCACCGCAGGGTATTCAATGAATAGGTTGGGATGCTCGTTCGGCCAGACGCATACGGCCCAGATGACCTGCTTGCCGGACCTCCTCACCTGCTCCACGCCGGACGAATCGTACTGGCGAATGTAGACGTCCAGGATGTCGGAATAGGAGTGCAACTGACTGACGGCCTTCGGTTGATTGAGGCAGAGCCACGTCTTGAGATCCGGAGCGATGCTCTTCACCAGCAGGTGATTGTTCCGAACCGTGTCCCATTGCTCCTCGGGTGGTTCGTCGACGTTGTAGACATAGGCGGCATCCCACCGGCCGCGCTTCTTCAGGTGCGCGGCATAGGCCCGGAGAAAGTCCGCCAACTCGCGCTTTGCCTCTTCGGTCTGCCCGCTCCACGGCGTTTCCCGATCGAAGATCCCGATTGAGAACTGGCGCATCCCGTACTCTCGTCCGAGTTCGTCGAGAGCATCCGTCAAATGGAAATCGTACGCGCCTGACTGGCGCAGGACAGGCCAGACAAGGTGGCTGCCGCGCCGTCCCAGGAGCATATTGCCCGTCGGACCGAGAGGGCCCGCCGTAGTATCGGTCCTGATTTGCCCTTGATTCCAGCCCATCATCATGTCGAAGGTCGGGCCCAGATGTTGAGAGAAGGCCTCCCTGGCCCATCGCTTATACAGCTCAAAAAATGCGGGGCCTTCCATGCCGCCCTCTGTCTGGTAGTGAGCGAATAAATTACCGGCGGGCATGAACGCCGCATTGCGCAGTTGCTGGAGTTTAGGCAGTGTTGCCTGAAAGACCCGGACCAGATACCGGACAGAGGCAAGTTGCCGGGGCCCCTGCCGGACGCGCAACAATCCACGATAGAGACCGGGCGGCGCGTCCGCCGGGGCTTCGATTCGAATCCAAACTGGCTGGGTCTCGCCAGTCACAACATCGAACGGCCGCATGGGAAGCAGGGGATCCGGCCACCAACCGATGCGCGGTGACGGCTCGCGCTCGGCCCACGGCCTCGGATCGCCCGCCGCCGTGCGGACATAGCCCACCAGGCTCATCTTCACGGCAAGGTCCGGGGCTCCGGCCAGCAAATTCTCTACCGTCAGGCCGTGAAGAGCACCCCCGTCCGCATGGATGAGAAGCTGAAACGATTCCTTCTCACCCCGCGCCATCGATACCGTCCAGGTGGACACAACCGGGGCCGGCAACGGATCCTCCAGAAAGACCTTTGCCATGGGCGATGCGAACGAGATGCGGATCGCCCCGAACGAAGGGGTAGCGGCACAGGAGAACGCCACTAGCCACGCGAGCTGGAACTGGTTCCCGGTCATCACCCGCCATCATACTTCAAATAGTGCAGTAATTGCACTAATACCAAATGATCCCCGTCGGAGGAGTCAAGGGCGTAGCAGCACACCGCTCCCCGTTGTCTGTAGCGCCATAGGCAGCTTCAGTGACGGAGGTTTACGGCAGACCACCTACCCCTCGCTCCGGCCCGTCGCTACTGAGGATCCGGTCAACGAATAGTTGCTTCACGTTTCAAACCGAGGAATCGAAGTGATTCTCGACGGGTGCACCGTAAGGCAGGCGACTCTTCTTATCAGCCGTCGGCAGGGGGGAGAAGAGGGCGGTTCAGTGCTGTAGGTTCATTCGCTGGACTCGACCCAAACTCGCATCGCGCACCCCCTTCTGAGTCCGATGGCACTTGCTGCCGTCAGTGTCGACCGATCTGCCGGCACACCATTTCCTTTGACTGGATCCCGCCCGCGAATCTCCCTGCTTTATCCACCAGAGCTGCAATATTCGCCCCCCAGATGTGCCCGTGGCACTCTCGAGCGCCGAGCCATCGGGCAACTTCCGGCCTTCGTTCACAATGGCCTTCAAATCCGAGCCTGAAAGAGTTGAGGACAATACTGAGCCGGCATCGAGGTCTGGAGCATACCCCCGGAGGCGAATGCGTCTCTCACCTCCGGGCCTACCGGGATGGAAGCGGTCGCACCAAAGTAGAGAATCGCCTCGCTCGCCTGTCCAAGTGGTCTCAAGTGAAGAGAGGTCAGAGAGCAGCCTGCGCAGGCTCTGTGTTGATCTCATCGTCGTCCAACAGCCTGAACGAATGCAGGTACCGGCCGAGGGGTAGTTCGAAGTCGCGCCGAACACCGTACCCGAAACGGCGAATCTTCGCACGGAGCGCCTGCGCACCTGCCAAGGTCTACAACGAGAGGACGAGGTTGTTGCTCGTCTGAAACACCGTGGCTGTCGGCATCACCAACCGGTTGGCCTGAGTCTTCGCCGTGGCCAGCGTCGCGCTATCGAACGGGGCCAGGCCGACGATGTTTATCTGTTCGGTGATTGAGCCCGGCCATCGATCTTCACCCCGACCAGCAGTACTTGGCGCAAAGCAAGTGGCGGTACCGGCAGTAAACGAGCGCGGGAAGCGGCAACAAGCTACGCTTGGGCGGCGCTCCAAATCGCCGTCCAAGCGCATTTGGCGAACGGTCTCGACATTCGGAGCTTTAGCCGTTTTGGCGTTCTAGGAGCATGTCTGGCGGAGTATAGGCAGTGGCCGAAGTTCTCGGTTGAAGATCGATGGTCAGCACACCCGACTGCCATTCAGAACGAATTATCAATCAGATACGGATGAGGTCCTAGCTGCGAACGCGGGGAACAGAAAACAGTCGCTGACATTCATTGTAAGTGAAATCAGTAGCTTACGAGCGGCTTACTCCGATTACTCCGTTTTCCGGCATCGGGCCAAAGTGAAGACCAACGTAAGCTATTGAAAACATGGAGCGGGAGACCGGGATCGAACCGGCGACGTTCAGCTTGGGAAGTTCCACCTCGTTTGAAAACAAAGAACAAATGCGGCCATGGCGATGCATTCTGACCACGGCAAATCGCCCAGAAATCGAGCGTTTCTTCAAAAATCCTTCGAACGGAGTAAATGGAGTAAAATTCCAGGCCTTCGTTCTTGGCTCCTCCAAAATCCATTCTGAACCCTCCCCTGGATCGCCCAATCGCGCTGTTTCGCACAGCGCTGGAGGCATCCATGTCACGTCCAAATCCGGTCAACAAGCACGACCATCGTTCCGCCGGGGGGCTGGAGAGGCTCGGCTCGTTCCTGGCCGACGCCCATCCTGAGCTGATCATCTCCAAGCGCCGGATGCGCAAAGTTGAATCCATCGAGTGCGTCCGACTGAAGCGGGACGTTGCCCGGCAGAACCTCGGGTTCTCATCCCGTCCATTCGTCCTCTGCGGGTTGCCGGTGAGGATGTCGGCTCCTGGCTGTTTGCTCCACGAGCGCAGGAACGGACAGTTCGTGTTGCAAGTGACCGGCCACCCGAGCTATGGCCTGCCTTGGGGGCAGGACCGGCTCGTACCCATCTTCCTCGCGACCCTCGCTATCAGGCAGCAGACTCCTCGAATTACGTTCGACAGCGCGGCTGAGATGCTGGATACCTTCGGCATGCAGCAGGGCGGTTCGCAGTATCGTCGTCTGGTCGCCGCTTTTCAACGGATCTTCGGGGCCACCATCTTCTTCGGCACCGACACACAGCGCGAGCGTGCCACGGTCGTTCATCGCGCCAGGTTCAACTTCATGAGCGAAGCGAGGATTTGGTATTCGAGAGATCCGGACCAACGGCTCCTTCCGAGAGACTGCCAGAACATGATCACCCTAAGCGACGAGTTCTATCGTGAGATTCTCAGCCACCCGATTCCCACCGATCTGGAAGCTGCCAAGGCACTGTCATCCAGCCCCGCGGCTCTGGACCTGTTCATGTGGCTTTCGTACCGCTGCTTCACTGCACGTGGAAAGGAGCGAGTTCCGCTTTTCGGCGACTTCGGCCTCGTGAGCCAACTGGGCAGCACCGACTATGCCCGCCCCCGGAAGTTCCGGGAGAAGCTTGAGGGCTGGTTGGACCTGGTGCGAACCATGTGGCCGGAGTGCCCGGCGTCGATTGATGCTGACGGTACCGGGTTGTTCATGGATCGAGCTCAAGCCGTGCTGCCGCTGGAGGTTTCCAATGCGAGGAACTGACTGGAACGCTGGCATCTGGCGACTCTCCTTGGAGCAGATCGACTCAACGGTTTCCAGTCAACTCGGGCCAGGTCGCGTGACCGGGAACGACGCCATCAAATGCACGTCCGTATGCTTTTGCGACATTCCGGTACATACCTTGGGCATCCACATGGAGAATTACAGTCCTTTCGGCGTCGCCTTCGACAAACGGAAACTGCTGCATTCGGGCGCAACGCGCGTGCACTATGTGGCCCGCAATGCCCGGCACCGCGGCGTTGGCATCGGACCAGCGACTGTCGGTGACTGGTTTGATCAGCTGCGCACCCAGATCCAGTTGGTCATGCTAGTATTGCCTCGAAAAGGTGTTTGTGGGTGTCGAAAAACGCTTCATGCAATTGCTCCAATGACGGAGGTGACTTTCGGGCGATTTGGTCCGGAGTGCAATTCAGCGCAGCGCCCAACGCCACGTGGAACAGAACCATGCTTGACTCCTGCCGCGGTGTCACGCGGCCGATATTGAAACCTGCGTCAACCACATGCGGCATTGACGGGGAAAGACCGGTTGGTGCACACGGTGCCAGCCTACCGGCTCCAGACCGGTTGAGCCGAAGTAGGCCACGAGCAGATGGAGCCGACCGATGCCGAGCGATATTTTGCAGGTTGAGCGAATCAAACGGTTGACCTCGATCGCGTGTTCGTACGGCGCATGCACAGTCCAGTCCTGCGTCTGAAGGCCGTTGATCGGAATGGCGTGTTCTCCGTCATCCTGGAAGGCAAAGACAAACGTCCCTGCAGGCAGTCTATCCGGCGCATCCCGGATCGAGCAAAGCGCGTCGAGGGGAATGACGCCCGGAATGCCGGCCGTACGCTGCGACAGGAATGTCGTCTTCGCGGCCCATCGCCCAACGGATTGGTTCTCCTCGTCCGCGAGCGTACTGACCGCCCGTTCCCCCGTGACGAGCATGGGAATGAGGGGCTTGGACTTGGTTCTCCAGATCCGACAGCCATCCGGAATTACATGGCGCACAATCGTCATTGACAACAAGCCGTGACCAATGGTGGGACCGTCTCGCCGCGGCCTTTCCGCGTTCCCATCCCGCCGGGCTGATTTTACGGTCGGCGATCCCGAACTCTCGCAAACCCCACTGCGGCATGACGTGCTCGTTTGTTGCGGTCTTACCGGTCAGCGCCTCCCTGCAGAACACGCAGTGCTTCCGCACAATCGCGGCGGCGGGTCTCTCTTTCGGTTCGCGCATGATTTGATTCTCTCGTGCGCCGTGCCCGGCCAGCGTCCGTACGTTCAATACAGCTTCGGGCGCACCATTCCGAGCTTGATCTCTGCGAGCGCGCGCAGCAGACGAAAGCCCATGCGCCGGGCGGGGGATCGGGTCAGGGAGAAATCGACGTTCCATGGGCCGCCGCGCACGCCAACCAGCGACGAGATAAGCATGATGCCGCTCAGCTGGTGCAGCGGCGAGTTGGCCGGCTCGCGCTCCTTGTCATCGCTGAACTCCTGCGCACCGGAGCGGGCCATCAGGTGGAGCGTTTCCCTGTCGCTGTCGATGATGAGAATGTTTATCTCCCCTTCGCGGTATTCACTGGCTTTCTTCAGGGCGACATCCGCAATCTGCCGGTACGACGATTTACCCTCGCTAGACGAGGTATCCTCAAGATGAACGAACTCGAATGCTGGCGCTTCCCTCATCGCCTGATCGTTGAGATCATCCTGGCGCTTGCGGTTAAAGTGTTTAGCCTCGGCGTAGAAGCTCTCTCCCTTGATGGTGACGGCGAGATCGGAACGATCCTGCATCGAGACGTCAGCCCATAGTCAAGGAGCATCAGGGCCGCGACGGCTTCGGACAGGTAGTTATTGCGGTTGGCGCGGTTTGTGGCGTTCTGCCGCAACCGCAGTTCGTACTCGTCGACATTCCGAGCGCCGCCCTGGCGCCGCCTACTCAAACAACAATCGATGATTTGGTCGGGGCTCATGTCTGGCTCGTCGCACCGGAAAGCCCGGCTAACGGCCGGAAAGCCGGACGATCTCGGCAGGGTCGGTCATCACCGTGGTTACGGGCTCGCGGACTTGCGCAAGCCGCTCGATGGATTGCGCGGGGCAGTTTGCACGCCACCTTACTGCCGCCCGGCAACCATCTCGAAGTGGTCCTTCAGCGCCTTGTCCGCCAAGATCGTCGCGGCGCTCAGCGCCTCGTTCCACTTTACGTTTTGGGGATGCCAAGTCGCGCAGCCGAGGGTATACGTCGAGTCCGGCGTCCCGGTGCAGCAATAGTGAATTCCCGCCACCTCCATCGTCTTCAGGTCGAGCACCGGCGAGCCCGACTGGCCTCCCCGCGTGTTCGCGCTGTACGTGAAGATCCCCAGCCCATCGTGGACCGTCGAGGTGTAGAGATTCCCCGGCGACGCCACCCGGCGCGTCCCCGGATGCGCTGACATGAAATTACAAAAGAACAGCATCGTGGGATCCGAGGCAAACCCGCACACATACCGATTCAGATCATCGAACTGCGGGTAGCCGACCACGAGCATTCGCTTGGGCGCGTCTGTCGAATGCGAAAGCCGCAGCGGCGGAATCGTCTCGGCGCCGGCGATCTGCAACACCGCCGCATCGCAGCCCTTTTCCGACCCTGTCGCCAGCAGTTTCAACACCGGATAGGTCTTCGCGCCCGAAGGCAGCGGCCCCGAAATGGGAACCGGCCACTCCGAAAAATCGACGACCGCCGTCCTGTCTGCGCGAAGGGACAAGTGCCCGTCTCGAACGTCTACGATCTCGCCGATCACGTGACAGGCGGTCGCGACCTCGTTCGTCCGCGTGACGAAGACCGTGCCGCCCAGGATCCAAGCCGGCCTCGCGGAGTCCGACCACAGCAGCCGGCCAATCGACTTGGTTGCCTCCGGCAGGCGCATCAGGGACTCCCTCACCACCGGAATCTCCGCCGGTTCGAGCGGCCGAGATGTCTGATATGCAGCCACAATCGCGTCTGCGGAACCCGGCGATGCAGGCACGAGCGAAGGGTCCACGACTTGCTGCTGCCGGTGTATTTGTTCCAGGAGCTTGTTCTTGTCGATGAGTGTTAAACGCTCGGGTGACGCGGAAACCAGCTCGTCGAGCGTCACGCGTTTCCCTGCCGGGTCGACGAGCTTCACCGGCGAATTGCGAAGCGCATCCGAGAGGCGCGTCTTCTCCTCCGCCGGAAGCATTTTGATCTGATGCTGCGCGACGGACAGGATCTTCGCGGCTTCGGCGTCCACGGAGAGGTCCCGGGAGCCGACCCGCGCCGCGGATACTGCGCCAGAAGAAAGGCGCTTAGCGCCAGAAGCGGGCCAATGCCGTAACGTTTCATGGCAATTTCGCCCCTGCATCTTTCGCCGGCGTGACGCTGCCGTTCACTCCGAACTGGCTGAAATCCTTGGCCCGGTAGGTCAGGCCAAAGCCGAACCTCCACGTCCAGCGCGTGGTGGGTGTGGGAGTCGCGAGCCCTGCGGGCACGGCCTGGTTGGGCACCGAAAAGCCCGCCGGGAAGTCGGCAAATTGTCCGAAATGAAATCCCGGCGTGACGTAGAAGCGGTGAAACAGGTGCGCGCTGATTCCGGCGAAGAAGCCGAATGAACTCGTATCCGACTTGCTGCCCAAGCGGAACACTGGGCCGGTCGACACGGCCAGGCCCCAGCGTTCCCAGTCGGCGAACGGCAGCTCATAATTCAACAGCGCCACCGCGGTCGGGCTGAAGTGCCCGGTTCCGTTCACGTTCAGGACGTTCGACGTGCCCGTCCCGGCGGCGTTCGGCGCGCTTTGTGACGTGTAGGAGCGATTCTGGATCTCGCTGAAGAGCGCGCCCGCCGATAACGTCAGGCGATGGTTGGAAGACTGGAGGTCCACCGTGTAAGTTCCGTTCGTCGTCGGTTTGCCGTTATATAGTTGATCGACCTCGAGCGACGTGGTCGCTTCCGGACTCAACGGCACAGCGTTGGGCTTGACGATCGAGTGCGGGCCCTTGTACTTGGCGATCGCGGCATCGATGGCCTCGCGCGCCGACTTCACGCTCGCCGCGTAGGCGCTCGACGAGCACGAGGCCGTGAACGCGTCCAGTGCCAGTTGCGCCGCGCCGATTTTCGGTTGCACGCTGGCCTCGAACAGTCTCAGCGCCCGCTGCAGCGAGATATCGCAGGGTTTTTCTTCCGAACACCCCTTCTCCGTTGCGGGGGTCTTGACGAATTCGGCCTCGGCGTCGCGCAGCGCCTCCTGGGTCGCCAGGACGTCGGCGTAATTACAGACGTTAGCCGCCTCGCCGGCGGCCTTGGCTGCCCCCCCGGCCAGTGTGAACGCCTTGCCGATCGCGTTGAAGTCGGCTATGTCCAGAGGCTTCAACGTGTACGAGATGGAGTAAGTGAACATGAGGTCGTTCACCTGGTCCACCCGGACATTGACCTTCATGTTCTTCTCGACGGACGAAGGTTGGGAGGTCACCTTCTTGGCTGACCAATCCACCACCACGTCCTGCGCCATCGCAGCGCCACCGGAAACCAGAATGCACATTGCGCAAAAAACCGTTTTTGTCATGAGTATCTCCCTGGGGGCGCCTATGAGCCCGCCTAACACCCTAAGCGTGAGCGGCGCGAAAACGTGGACATGCCTTTCCGGCGGGGTCGTGCCGGTCCGGCAATTTGCGGCTAGAATAGAACAATTCTGAATCTATGGGTGCCTCCGAGATTACCGAGCTTCTGTACCGGGTCAAGCGAGGGGACGCCGACGCCCAGGCCCGGCTGATTTCCTTGGTTTACGCCGAGATTCACCGCCTGGCCGAATCCCTGATGCGCCGCGAGCGGCCGGATCATACCTTGCAGGCTACCGCGCTGTTGCATGAGGCGTTTCTGCGGCTGGCCGGAACCGCGGAGGCGGACTGGCAGGGCCGCGCGCATTTCTTCGCGGTCGCGGCCACGACGATGCGCCGCATCGCCAAAGCGCCTGGCAAAAGCGGACGCCAAGGACGACGCGCGTTTCTACTTCGACGGCGAGATCTATCACGCCCGCACCCAGGACGTAGTCGGTACCTACGACTTGAAATTCGCGCCGCTGAGGCGCGCCATTATCCTAAATCGCATAGCCAGTACGGGCCGCTCTTCACTCTGACCGGCGGCAATGATCCTAAAGGCGACCCCGACAGCATGCAAATCGGATTTAGCGATAACACGGTTTTGCTGGACGCCTCATCCCCCGGTCCCCTTCTCGCGCTGATGTGGGAGAACACACCACAAATCGAATCTCACGCGACTTCACGTACACGAACTTCGTCTACGCGACTCGCTTCAAGATTTACAGCCGGGGTTGGTCCCCGACCACCGGCAGTCGCTTCTATGTGCGCCCGTTTCTCGGCGTGGATGTTGGGCGCAATCTCGCATCCGAAGTCGCCGCCCCGCGTGATCAGACAATCCTCCGGCCCGTCGCGGGGAGCGACTATATCCGCTACTGGCCCCTGAATCATGAGGTGCTTATCACGACTGATAAGTCAGGGAGTATTCTGACGCCGTCTGTCGGGACCAAGGCGCGGGACCACATTAAGGCAGGTGTTGGCATCGATTTCAACAAGTGGGCCGGGGTCAAGGTCGCCTACAAACGCGGATCGCTTCCGCCCGCCTTCAAGTTCGTCGACAACAAAGTGACTCTGTCGCTGGTGATTAAGGCGAAATAGCAATATTTGCGGCGGAGAGCTCTGGCTCCGGACACGGCTCTCCCCGCTTCAGCCCAGAGCGTCGGTCTCGACGGCAACAAAACGCGTCTCTGACAGAACCCGAGTTCATCTTGATGGCTGTATCCCTTATGTGATCCCCTATGCTCAAGCATTCAGCCCCAAAGCTGGTTGTGACATCCACTTGGCCGTATAGTCGGTTATACGCCGAAGTGCCTCCGCACGGCCGGCCCACGTCGTGAGCGGGATAACGCTAGATCTCTATCGGAAGCGGCCCGGCGATAAGAGCTTCGGGCAGACGGATAGGCGGAGGCCGGGCCTGTTCGGATCGAGTGTTTTGGCCAACCAGTAGAGGGTGATGTTGTCGAGAACGTAGTTCTTTGTTAGGCCCTCGGATTGACCGCCGAACACGCGCGAAATGAGAGCCGCGGTGGCAGCGTCATGATCGAGCATCCAAGCCGCTAGTCCGGCGGGAGAATCCCCGAGTCCATGGAGCGATATCGGCGGGTACCGTAGCCGGCATGTTGGTGTGGATACCGATCAGCGAACCACTCCGCGCGTCTCCAGGATGATCTCCCCATCCCTCTCCCCGGACCTGCAGGTGGGATTTGCGCAGGTAGCATCATCTTCAAACAAAGGAGAAGCCAAGCCGGCGATCTCGGCTACTATCAGGCTCGACACGAGGGCAGCCAAACATTGCCAACGCCTCATCGTTATCTCCTCCTGGGTGCCATCAAAGGGACGGCTCAAAGTAAGTAGCATAGGACGCGTGCAAATTGGCACATCCCGAACAGGCTAGCCCGCGATCATCTGCTCCAGGACGCGTTCGAACTTACGTGCGAAGGCCGCCTGATCGCACAGCGTAGACTCGCGCATCCTGCCGCGAAGGCCGGCTCGGATCTCGCACAGTCTTTGACGGTCCTGCGCCGCCTGCACCGCGATGCGCACATAGTCCAGCGGGCGCGCCGCGATGAACGCGTCTAGCCCAACCGCGTGCAACAGGCTTGCGCCCACGCGGGAGGCATGGCAATTCCCGTTCAAGGTGAGCACCGGCACCCCCATCCACAGCGCCTCGCACGTGGTAGTGGTGCCAGCGTAAGGAAACGGATCAAGTGCGATGTCGACCTCGCCGTAAGTCGCTAGGTGCTCCCGCTCCTTGGCCACAGGCCCACGCAAATCGAGCCGAGCCGATTCGATGCCCTCCGCTTCAAATCGCTCGCGCGTCCTGGCGGCGATTCGGGGATCGGCCAGCGATGCCGCCTTCAACAGTAGCCTTGCATCCGGCGCCTTGCTCAGGATCTCGGCCCACAGGTCTATGGCGGCATCCGAGAGCTTCTGCAACTGATTCAGGCACCCAAAAGTAACGGCGCCCGTGCGATCGGCCGGGAGAGGCGTCACGCGCGGTGCCCGTCGCAACGGCTGAAAGCACAGGAAACAGTCGGGCACGTAAACCAGCTTCTCCGTACAGTAACGTTGTGCCCGGGGGGGCGGATCGCAGATGGCGTCGCTGATCCGATAGTCGATCTCGGCGACGCCGCTGGTATCCGGATAGCCCAAGTACGCAGCCTGCACCGGTGCGGCGCGCAGCGCAAATACACCGAGTCGATTTCCGTGATTGTGGCCGTTGAGATCGATGAGGAGGTCGCAGCCATCGGCGCGAATCTGTTGCGCGGCTTCCAGGTCGGTCATTCCGTGAATCAGCTGCCACCGGTCCGACAGCGTGCGCAGACGCCGCGTGTATTCATCCTCCACGGACGCGCTGTAGTAGCAGGTCACGTGGAAACGCGACCGGTCGTAGTGGCGCAGGAACGGCTCCACAAAGCGCGCCACCGGTGCGCGCCGGAGATCGCTCGAAACGAACCCGATCCTCGGCCGCCGCCGTTCGCGCCGTATCAGCACTGCTGGAGCTTCCGGCGCATATTGCTTCCAGGCACGACCCTGCCTGCGATGCTCGCTCGCCAATACCGCGGGACTATGCGCATCTGGATAATGCATGCATAACAGCAGATTCGATCGTGCTGCTAGAAACGACGGGTCGCTTTTGATTGCGCGCCGGAAGTAGTCCTCCGCCGCGTCCAGGTCGCCTGCCATGCAATACGCGCCGCCCAGATTCGAAAGTACTGCCGACTGCCGGGGGGCGAGTGACAGAGACTCCAAATAGGCGTCGGCGGCATCCAGATAACGTCGGCCGAACATCAGCGACATCCCCCGCACCGCGTGCGCGCAGGCCAGCAGCCGCCGCTCTTCCGGTCCCATCTGGCCATCGAGCAGTTCGGCGGCCGGCTGGTGCAGTCGCGCCAGCAGCAGACATCGCACCAGAACCAGACGTGTCTCGCGTATTTCGGGCGCCAGGCGGAAGGCCCGCCGGGCCCAGTCGAGTGCTTCGGATGCCTGTCCGGCGTGAAGCAACACTTCCGCCAGCGCCAATGGGAAGCGTCCATCGCGTGGCGCCAGTTTCGCGCCACGCTTCAGATGCCGGATCGCGGACCCGCGCTTGCCCGTTTCCAGGGCAGACGCCGCCGCGATCCGATGCGCGTCAGGATTCACTTCTTCTTCGCGGACTTCTTAGGTTTCTTTCGGTCTACGACAATCATCTGTGGCCCTAGGCTGATTTGGATCTTCTTGGGCTTAGGTTGGGTCACGCTTGCATCCCACACCGTCAGAAGATAGCGCTGTTGATTGTTCGGAGTCTTTCCATAAGGCTGGATCAGCCCCGTAACCTGAGTCGGTTGCTGGAGATTGAGTGTCACGTCAGCGGTAACAAACTGAGTGCACTCGGGATAATCTGCGTTTATATCATCAAAATCGCCTTTAACTCTCTGTGCCATTAAGCTTACCTTTCTTCATGTATTGGAATCGGTTTACAACTTCAACTTCTCCACCAAACTCCGAAAGCGAGGAAACTCACGAAGCGATTGCCACGCAGGATCCACCTTGATTGCAGTGACTCCGACATCCCGCAACAGCACGCCGCGTTCCAGCCATTCGCAGGCTTGGTCGGCCTCACCAAGGCCGTTATAGATCTCTGCGATTTCCGAAGCACGCGCGCCGCCGGTAGCGAATCTCTCCTCCAATTCGCGGGCGATCGCGCGCGCTTCGTCGGTTCGTCCTGCGCGCGCGAGGTGGTGCCCCAGATCGCCCAAGATATACGAGGCCCGTCCGTCGGCCGCGGCCGCGGCCTCCAGAAGCTGGATCGCTTCCGGATTGCGCTCCACGTAGCTGTACACTTCGGCCAACAGCAGCTTCGCATTCAAAAACGCGGGTTCGCTTTTCACTACCCATTCCAGTTGAGACAGCGCTTCACTGGTCCGTCCCGCGCGAAACAGCAGTGCCCCATAAGCTACCGCCACCGGTGCCGAAAGCGGATCCAGATCGCGAGCCTGCGTGGCCGCCGCGATCGCCTCGGCGTGCCTTCCACGAGCCGAAAGCAACCCCGCGAGCCATTGATGCGCCATGCTTAGGCCTGGGGCTAACTCGGCGCAGCGTCGGAAGCTGCGTTCAGCTCCATCCCAATCCCACGCGTTCATCTGCAGGTTCGAACCTTCGATCAGCAAAGCTTCGGGCAGATCCGGGCCTAAATCAAGCGCCTTCCGCACGGCCTCCCCGCTCCGCCGGAACGCCTCCTCGCGCGGCATCGCCCCCCGGCTCGAAATCAGATTGTAGGCCGTGGCCAGGCGTGCATACGCCAGCGCATAACTGGCGTCCTGCTTTGTCGCTTCATCGAAGTTGCGGATCGCCTCTTGCAAGCTCGGCGTAGTGCGACGATTCATCCAATACTCGCCCAGAGAATACGCCCGGTACGCCGCGAAAACCTGCGAATGCCGGTTGCGAATCTTGTTCACCTGCGGTGCCGGAAGCCGAAGCCTCATCGCATTCACGCTCGCTAGCACAATCGTCTCCTCCACGTGTGGCAGGTCCTGCGCAGTCGCATCGAACGCGTGCGACCAAAGCAGCAGTCCGCTGCCCGCATCGACCAGCTGAACGCCGATGCGCAAATGCCCACCGGCGCCGGTGACCGAGCCCGAGAGCACCGTCGCCACGTGGAATTCTCGGCGCAGCGCGGCCGGATCAGCCACATCACCCTCCAGCCGGTGCGCCGTGGAGCTAGCGATCACCCGGACTCCCGGCACGCTACCAAGCTCGGACGAGAGATCGTCGCTAAGCGCTTCAGCCTGCCACGCTTCCGCGTCGCCCGCGCGTGCGAACGGCAGCACCACCAGAGGACCGCCTGTGTTGCCACCGCCGCGCCACTCGTTCAACCACATCCCAGCGGTTAGCGTTACTGCCGCGGCAATTGACAACGCGACGCCTTTGTTGCGGCGCAGAGCCGGATCCAGCGCACGGACGAACTCGCCGCCGCAGGCGAACCTCCCAAGTGGATCCCGGCGCAGGCAGCGCAGAATAGCCTTCTCCCACGCGCGGCTCAATCCCGGCTTGTATACCGTGGGTGGAGTGGGGTCCTGACACAGCCGAGCCTGCGCCTGCTCCATCGGCGTTTCACCGGGAAACGGCAGATGGCCCGTTACCATTTCGTAGGCGATCACGCCCAGCGCGTAAATATCTGCCTCCGGACCCGTCTCGCCACGCGCTACCTGTTCCGGTGCCATGTACGCCGGCGTTCCGGAGGGCAGCCGTTCCCCCTTCGCGTCCTCTTGTGAAACCGCCAGTCCGAAATCGGTTAGCACCGCCTTGCGCGATCCGTCTGGCTGCGGCACTAGCATCACGTTTGCGCACTTCAGATCACGGTGCAAAACCCCAATCCCGTGAGCCGCGTCTAACCCGTTTGCAATTTGGCGCAGATACGCCAGTACTTCCTGCCGAGGCAGTGCGCCATTCTGGCGCACGTGCTGCGCTAACGTCTCGCCTTCCAGCAGTTCCATGCTAAAGAACAGCACCGGTACGCCCTCGCGTTGAAACCGGCCGGCATCGTGAACCCGGCAAACGTGTTGATTTTGAATCTTGCGTGACAGTCGCACTTCAGTCTTGAAGCGCTCCATCGCTTCGGTCCCGGCCGAAGCGCCGTGCAGTATTTTCAGCGCGACGGTGTCTTCCAGTTCGCAATCAAACGCGGCGTATACCTCGGCGCTGCCACCTCGCGCCAAAAATTGCTGAATCTCGAACCGGTGCGATACCATTTCTCCCGCGGCAAACAGCGGATCTGCAAGGCGATCCGCCGCTCCCAATTGATCCTCTAGCTGGAAAAAGTATTCGCGGCCGCGAACGTGGTATGCGAGTAGGCGCTCGATTTCTTCGCGCAGCTGCGTATCGCCACGGCAGGCCTTTTCGAGGAAAACATTCCGCTCTTCACCCGCGAGTGCCAGGGCATCGTAGAAGATGTCCTTTTCCGATTCCCAATCTGCGGCCATCGGATTCTCTTTAACGATTCGTTGGCCGGATCTGATCGTAAAGCCAGGCCAGCGCGAAATTCCAGTCGCGCTGTACCGTGCGTTTGGAAATGTCGAGCACTCTGGCGGTCTCTTCCAGGCTCATGCCGGCAAACAGGTGCAGTTCTACGATTCGCGCTTGTCGCGCATCCTGTGCCGCCAAACGCGTGAGTGCCTGATCTACCGCGAGCACCTTGTCAATCTGATCGTCCGCAATGAGGAATGCTTCGCCCAGTTCTACCCGCATCCCGCCGCTTCGCTTGTTCGATAGGCGACTGCGCGCATGGTCCACCAAAATTCGGCGCATGGTCTGCGCTGCTACCGAAAAGAAATGCGCACGATTCTGCCAGTCCACCGATCCGCCGAACAGGCGGAGGTAAACCTCGTTCACCAGGGCCGTGGTCTGCAGGGTGTGGCCCTGCCGCTCGTGGCGCATTTGATATCGCGCCATCTCCCGCAGCTTCCGGTAAACCAAGTCGAACAGCTCGGCCTCTGCGCACTTATTTCCCTGCCTGCATAGCACGAGTAGCTCGGTAAGGTCATGTTGAGCAGCTTCCGGAGTGTCGGTCATCTTAGGTCGGATTTGACCTAGTGTAACGTAAAGGGGACTTACCAGAGTAGCCACATTCACCTCTTAGTAAACTCGAATCCTTCCGTCAGGAAATCAAGAGTTAGTCGAACGTCGCTCTCCAGCGTGCACATGTTGCCCATCGGGTCCATCGGCACCATCTGTTCCTTAAGGGCGGCTTGATACGCCGGCTGGTTTTCATCCAGACCTTTGATCTTCCGGAACAGGGTCCAGCGCTGGTCAATCCAACCATGAAGGCGCCAGAATCGCTGGTTTTTGATATTTCCGAGGAAATTGCCCATTGACACAGTCATATCGGGATTGCATCCGTTTACCTGCAGCGCGAATCTACCGTGGAGATAGTTATGGATACCGGTCTTGGGGTCAGGCGATTTGCGCCCGGGCTCGCACATCAGAGGCCGATTCCTGGTCTCGATAAACAAGCCCAAGTCGTCATCCGTTCCAAAATCGCCCAAGTGGTTGGTCAGAATATCGATCGCTTTCAACATTTCCGGATTGAAGGCGCGATGTCCATTCTCCGGCGGCATTGCATCAGTCGGATCGAGTGGATTGTCGGGCTCTGTGGGCACCGCGTTCCATCCGTGCCAGAGCCCCTCGTACCGTGGAAATTGATATCGCAGCATGCGGATCATGTTACGATGCATCGCCAGAAAGTCGAGACCATTCCCGGCCATGCCTTCCTGCCGATCTGCTCGGCGTCCCCCATGGTCAGTGACGTACGTGTGGAGGCCGGGAATTAGATCCCACAGGCGGGCGAAATGCCAGACCTTGTGATGTATCCCCCACATTCTTTTGTCCATCCAGTCGCTGACTTCTTTTGGGATGAGTGGTTCCCACATAGCCCCTCCTCGACGCCTAGCGTCAGTGTCCTCTTATTCTATGTCGGGTTCTCCCGCTTCCCATTTAGAATAGCGGCAATTCTCGCCGCATAGTGCCACCAATGCCCAAACTTTTCCCGCCAACCCACTTCCGAGCTAGGCGGAGCCCAGATACCTATCCCGAAACCGCAAATCGCCTCAGTGGGCTTAGGGAAAGAAGTGGCGTAAGCCGAGGATTGGACGTCAAGAGCGATCGGTTGTCTTTTCGAAACAGCGGAAAGCGATCACACTTGGCGAGACCGAAGGATTAGTCAGAACAGTATTTGACGCCCCCCAACGGAGGCTTGCGCGCTGAGTACATGATCCGCCCTCTTTACGGAGTTGATTAGGGGTTTGCACCGGCGATGAAGCTCGGAATGACCGAGACTGAATTGATGGCGAGAGTCTTCCCCCACCCGACCCTGTCTGCGTTAAGCACGAAGCTGTGGTCGGCCCAGATGCATTGGACTCTTCGGTTAGTTTCCAGAGGCAGGAGAACGAGTTATGCGTCCCGCGGACTTCTCACCTAATTTCGCATGGATCCCGCGTTAGAGGCTGCTGACGGAAAAGCACCCGCTGTTCGGATCACGTTGTGACGCCTGCAGCCGATCTCTGCGCTGCTGACTTTAAGCGGATTGGCAACGGCGACCACACTCCGAACGAGGGATCTGCGGTTCGGCTCCGTCAGCGTAGCCGACTGGCATTCACAACCGAGATTCAACAACTTGTGGAGAGGACATTGCTGCGGAGTTGTCTTTCAACGTCGCCTGCGCTGGCATTCCTGGCGCCTGGAATCAGCACTTTAGGTACAGTTTACTCCGATTACTCCGAATGTTAGCGATCCGAACGCGTAGAAAATCTTCCAAGTTATTGAAAGGATGGAGCGGGAGACCGGGATCGAACCGGCGACGTTCAGCTTGGGAAGTTCCGCCTCGTTTGAAAACAAAGAACAAATGCGGCCATGGCGATGCATTCTGAAACCTGTAAGCCATTGAGAAATCGAGAATTGCTTCAACTGGGCGAAAAACGGAGTAAACGGAGTAAAGCTCCCACACGTCGTTTTCCGCCGCTCCGCGGGCCTCTCTGAACCGTCCCCAGGATCGCCAACTCGCGCTGCGCTCTGCAGCGCCGGAGGCAACCTTTGTCTCATTCGGAGCGGATTCACTGCTCTGGCCGACATTCCAGCGGCGAATTGGAGAAGATGGGGCCGCTTCTCGCGGTCACCTATCCCGACTTCGTCCTCTCCAAGCGGCGCCGGCGCAAGGCTGAGTCGATCGAGTGCGTTAGGCTGAACCGCGAAGCCGCACGGCAGAACCTCGGTTTCTCCTCCCGGCCATTCGTCCTGTGCGGCCTGCCGGTCAAAAAGCCTCCGCCAGGGTGCCTTCTTCATGAGCGCCGGAATGGCCAGTTCATCTTGCAGGTCACCGGGCATCCAAGCTACGGACTACCTTGGGGCCAGGACCGGCTCGTGCCCATATTCCTGGCTACCCTGGCTGTTCGCCAGCAGAGTCCGAGAATCACTTTCGACAGTGCGGCCGAGATGCTGGACACCTTCGGCATGCAGCAGGGTGGGTCGCAATATCGCCGCCTTGTCGCGGCCTTCCAGCGGATCTTTGGCGCGACGATCTTCTTCGGCACCGACATGCAGCGAGAGCGTGCCGCCGTCGTTCATCGAGCCCGCTTCAATTTCATGACCGAAGCGCGGATCTGGTACTCTCGCGACCCTGACCAGCGGTTTCTTCCTGACGAGTGCCAGAACATGATCGTCCTTAGCGACGAGTTCTATCGTGAGATTCTCAGCCACCCGATTCCGACTGATCTTGAGGCTGCGAAGGCACTGTCCTCCAGTCCCGCAGCCCTGGATCTCTTTATGTGGCTTTCGTACCGATGTTTTACAGCACGCGGCAAAGAACGGGTTCCGCTGTTCGGGGGATTTGGCTTGGTGAACCAACTCGGTAGCACTGAGTACGCTCGCCCCCGAAAGTTCCGAGAGAAACTGGAAAGTTGGCTCTGTCTCGTACGTGCCATGTGGCCGGCGTGTCCAGCGACGATCGACCAAGACGGCAATGGGCTCTTCGTAGGGCCCGCGACCGCCGTGCTTTTGACACAGCCAAAAGCTGAGATATGAGAGCCACCCTCCTCGCAGTGCACCTCGATAGCGCTGACAAATGGGGAAGAAGACTACGGACGGATAGGAACTGGCTCTCCTCTCTCAACCCTCCTCGAAGTTTCAGGAACTGCTGCAGTATTTCGCCATTGAGTTTATCGACTGGCGAGATCCTCGTTCGCGGACCCGTTCATACTGAAGGGTGCTCTCCTCTTGACGGCCTGGAAGGCGCCAGTCACCCGGCCGACGATCGACATCGACCTGGCCGGCAGAACCCGCAACGAGTTGGAGCACATCCGCTCGGTCGTAGCCGAACGCTGCCAATTGGACACCGAATCGGACGGAATGGAGTTTGATCCGGTGTCAACGCCGGTGTCAGCGGCAGGTAGCTACGGTAGATGTTTCTTGACAACTTCCGAGACGTCCTTCGCGAGTCCGTTAGTGGCGCCAAGAGAGTTCCCGCCAAACACTCCGAATGCGACTTTTACATCGACCTCCGTGCTGTAGAAAGTCCTGCCGGTGGCGAGGTCACAGAATTCGAACATCGCTTTGATCTTGGTGGCGCCGACGCCGGGTACGGTCCAGTACCTGAGAGCGAGGTTACCCTTCTGGAATCTCGTAATCTTGCCGCTCAGTTCGACTTCCGCGGACGCCGGCCGGGCTTCGCCTAGCTCAAGCGCGGTGACGTCGTGAAAGCGGCCCGTCTTGCCCAATGAAGCCACGGGATCCTTACGCAACTGCCGCACGAATTGCGCCGGCAGGTCCTGTCCTGCCTCGAACTCAAACGGTTGGACGACCAGGTGTGTGTGTAGATGGCGCCGCCGGCGGCGGCCGGCACCGGAAGAAGTGCGGCAAGGAACACGCATGTCGCTAGTGTTCGTCGGATTAAGTTCAATCCCTCCTGGGAGTTCTGTAGGTATGATTTGGACTCCGTTTTCAACGTGTGCCGCCAACCCACAATCGACACTCAATATGGTCTGCTCGCGCTTGCACGAAAGCACTCAAATGGGTGGAGCCGGAGTCTGTATTTACGGCTGGTACTTCTGTCTAAATAACATGTAATAAGCCCTTGAACCATCCACTAAATATGTGATACAACTGTCACTCCGGCGGAGGTCCCCGCAAGCCACGCCTGACAATCCAATCAGGCCTCATGCTCTCTTTTCTCCAACTTGCGCGCTTCCTGACGAAGCCGCCGGCGCGACATTGGGCGTGAAGTGTGCCCAGGGTAGTGAGGAGAACATTGGTCAACTACAGCGCATCGGTCTGGCGTCTGGGGCACCCCATGAATCGGTGGCTACCCACACTCGTTGCCCTGTGTTTGATTGCTCCCACACAGGTTACTGCGCGAACTGGGCCGTGCAGCCAGGATGAGGGAGTCGAATTGCGGCTCTTCATTGCGGTGGACCTGTCGCTGACTGTGGCGGCCCCGGCCTTGGAGACCGCCCAGTTCCTCGTCGAGTCCATCGGCAGCGAGGCGTGGGGATGCATGGCGAAGAGTAGCGGACGCATCAGGCTTCAGGTGGTTGGGTTCGCGGGCCAGAACGGGGTCGGCAAAAAGGCCGGAGTTCGCCTCAACAGCAATGCGAACACGGCTGATTACGTTGAACTGCAGAAGACCTTGAAGCGCACTGCGGCGGCGCAACGAAATAGGCATCCGTCCACCAACGATGGTTCGCCGAGCAGGGGACTGCACGGCGACGACCTTAGCCGCGGTTTGAACGTGCAAAGCACCGACTTCGGAGGACTAGCGAACGAAATCCAGCTATTCCTGGCGGGTCCTCACAATCGGCCGACGCAGAATTTCGTCTGGATTATCTCGGACGGCTGGCACGACCCTTATAACGACAATCAGCCGAGGAACCCTTACCTCGATGGACTCTACGCACGAAGCGGGGCGGCCGCGAATGCGATGAGTCGAGACGGGGAACCGTCGGCCGCGCGGAATCCCGTCCCGGTGTTAAATGAAATCGCGCTCATTTACGTCGATCCAAGCCACCCGCGATGGAACTGGAAAGAGGCTAAGGAGCGGTGGGAGTCTGAGATCGCGAAAGTCTCGGAGAGTCGGCGTCAGGCGGGCTGGGAACTCGATCGTCTTGCGTTCACCTTCGAATGGCACTCTGACGATCGGGCGCATCTGAGACGTGAACTGGTGCAGAGGATGCTGGGCCTGCGGTCCGAGGGCATGCTGGGTCTCCTGGACTTCCAACGGCCGTCTTTCTCATGCGACACAGTCCCCTTAACCGGCCAACCGCGAATTGTGGGAGACAGCCTAGTCTACTCTGAGTATTCCCAGGATGTCAAAGTAGCCTATAAGTACTGGTATCCTTTTTCTCAGTCGAAGCTCCGTAGGCTCAGTGATCCTGCTCAAGCAGGCGACGAGATCCTCCCTCAACACATTCCGACTACGCCCTATGCGGCTGTCCGGCAGTGGGTGATGAGCCGCGGGGAGGACCGTCCAGCAGCGCTGTACGCGACGTACGAAGTGGATTCTCACAACGACGTCAAGGGGCTGCCGCATTGTTGGCGAGAGCGCCGGATTCTGCTGTTCAAATTGTCGAACTCGTCCAGCGCCGAAACACCAATCGCGCTTACGCCCGGCGGTGTCTTCTGGTGGAGCCTGCCTTCACGGGAACACCCGGTGAGTGTGGACCTCCGCGTCGAACGGGATGATCTCCCGGTTTCCAGACGAGGGCGGGCGGCTTTGTCGTACTGGCGCGGAGAGGATGCTCCTGGGCAAAATGTGCTGACAGTGAACTGTGCCGCTGGCAGTTCGGCCACGCTCACTCAAAGAGCGGAGACGGACAAGGAGCTGCCAGTTCAGGCCCCCAGAACGACAATCCAAGGGAACGCCAATTGTTCGTTCTGGACAAAGCAACCGGGTTCGCCCACGGGGCCGACGCTTCTCACGAACCCGGCTTACGCGATATCCGGCGAATCTGGCCCGGAGGTTCTCAATGGGAGACTCCGCTTCATCGTTTTGGGCCCGGTGATCACAGTCGTCGTGATTATCCACGCTCTCTGGTGGCCGTTGTTCGCCATCTACCTATTGTTGGTCACAGTTATCCCCGGGCAAATGGCGAAGTTCCTCGGGAGCCGAGCAGAGAGCACAAGATGGCAAGGTCTTCGCAACCGACTCGTGGCTCTGGGAGCGAAGATGTTCGAACCGGGGACGCAATCCGTTCTATCGGGCCCCGCCCGTCGCCGCTATTCGATCTCATTCAGCATCTGGCTGGGGCTGCTGATCATCGCTGCCTCCACTGCATGGATTCATCCAGGCTGGAGAGAAGGCCTGGCATTTCTCTGGAATTCGGCCTCGCTACAGATACCGAGGCGTCTCTACATTGGAGCGGTGGTTGGCTCTGGCCTCGTGTTGTTCCTCTTGCCCTCACGGATTCGCGACAGCGAAGTGCCAGGCGTGTTGCGAAAACTGAGCAGCGTATTGCGAATGGGCTGTTACTTACTGCTTGGCGCCATGTCCGGCAGTCCGGGCATTGTCGTTACGGTCATGCTCAGTTTCTATCTCGCGGCAGATGTGTGTTCGAAGGAATACCGGGACCTCGTTAAGCACTGGAAGATTGGCAAAGTGATACTCGAGTTCTTTCTGCCAGGCAGCGCACCGTGAAGCGCACGACGAGCATCAGGATGGAAGGCGGTGTTCGGACACGAGGACGGCGGGTGCTCACGCGCTGGTGCGCGCGTGCGATCGCAAGCGCGGTGGCCGTCCAGATCCGCCCGATTCGTGACTTGGCGGCCGTTGTGTTGGTTGCTGCGGCCGGTGCCGCGGCATGCTCGGCTTGGTTCGGCGCGGAGGCGCAAGTGCGGGAGCTATTCGTACTCCTGCACAAGGACGAGCTGATGCGGGAATCGCCTGGCCGGGCGAGCGCGGTCTGGCGACAGGTCCCGGTCGGCAGGCAACGCGAGTACGCCCCTCGCGTGGCCACTCTGCTCGAGCGTCACATGCGCGGAATCCTGGACCTCTATTGGGAAGGCGACGCCGTGGAGTCGAATTGGTCCGCGATGGAGCTGCTGATTGACTGGCTGGCGGAGCTCGAACCGGCGAGCTCTTGGGTGAAGTGGAAGGGGTTGGCTCACGCACAGATCCTGGTGTGGCGCGGCGAGGAGTTGAGCGATGTGGCACGGCCCGCGCTGGAACTCGCGGCGGCGGAACTGCCGCGCCCCGCGCTGGCGCACGCCGCGCTGGCCGCAGTACAGAGCACGGTCGGCGATGAAAGCGGCGCCCGGCGCTCCTTCGAGGAGGCGCTGAGATCGGAACCGCAGTGGGCCTATTGCCATGAGCTGTACGCGCGGCACCTGATCGGTACACGCGAATTCGGTACGGCTCTACAACACGCCGAAGCGGCGTCGAGACTGCGGCCGGAGAGCGCCGCCCCACACTTCCTGGCCGGTGAGGTGCAACGCATGTGGAGTCGCGGCAGGCAGTCGGCCGCCTGCCAGGAATACAGGCGCGCGATGGAGTTGGCCAAGAATGCGAAAAACCAGCGTTTTGACGTAGAATACGTTGCCGGATTTCTGCGTTCCCGCTGTGGAAGGTACTAGGTAACACATGGACTGGCTACTCGGGTTTATCGGCAACTACTTACGGCAGTGGCCCTTCTTTGTGCTCCACCTTGCTACTTGGGGGATTGCCTTCAAGTTGATTTGGGAGCGACGTCTCACGGCTCGGGATGTGGACCCTGAGGCGGCCGCGACGGAAACAGGAGGGCTCACGCCGGGCCAGGTGGCCAACCGGGTTAAGCAGCTTGCACGGTATGAGGAGTACCTGGACCTCACATCGAGCGCCTTCGTTTTCGTCGGGCTGGTGGGTACCATCGCCGGCTTCACCATGGCATTCACTCGCGGCTCAGGGCAGCTCAACCTCGCGGTGCTCGCCCAGGCGCTGAGCACAAGCGCGTTCGGCATCTGCTGGTCGCTTGTCTTGAACGTGGTCTCTTCGTTTCTCCACAACCGGGATGTCGCGCCGGTCCTGGATCATCTGCATAGCGCCGAGAAGTATGTCGATCTGGATGCCACGGCGGCGGCGGCCGACGAGCGCAACCGCCAGTTCATGGAAAGTCTGAGTACGACGTTTGCGAGTCTTCTGGCGTACCAGATTCAAGAGCCCTTCAAAGACCTGAGCAAGTCCATCCACGAGTTGGAGTCGGCCGCAGCAGCGGTGCAACGATCGGCGGATTCAATGCAGACGGCGGCAACTTCTTCGACGACGAAGTACCGCGCGGCGGAGAACGAAATGAGGGCGCTGATGCGATCTGTAAGTGTTCTGATCGAAAAGGCGGCGCAGTTGCCGGAGCTGGTTCTGACGCAAACAGAGAAGGCCACCGAGAGCTTTCTGAGTGCGTTCAGCGAATCGATGACGAACATAGCTATAGCGCAAGACGCGCTGGGGACGGCGATTGTCAAACGGCTGGGTGACGAACATGCCGGGCTGGTGAGCGAGATGACCGCTGCAGTGGAGCTGCTGCAAGCGCCGTTGAAAGAGTTGCGCGCGCTGCCAGAGGCGAATCGCATTTCGCTAGAGGGAACATTGGACGCCTACAACGAGTACCTTGCCGATTTCGCGGCGCAACAGCGGACGGCCGCTGCACAGGCGGCCGAGGCGTGCCGGCAGGAGTTTGAACGCCCGCTGGCGCAGTTTGACCAGCAGATGCAGCGGGTGCTGGGTGGCGCGGAGGAGACCTTCGGGAAGACCATTAAGACGCTCAGCAAGCGGACCGATCCGTTGTTGCCGGCGATGCGCGAGAGCATGGCCGAAGCCACACGGGCAGCGCTAAAAGAGTACCAGACGTTTTTGAAGTCGGTCGGTGGGACACTGGCTGAGGATCGCTCCGCCATGGTGCAACTCGGATCGGCGATGAGAGAATTGGTCACGGAGGTCGAGGCGCTGAGGGGCGACCTGGGGCGGCGCGCGACGGCCAGCGAAATCCAAGCGCTGGAATGGTTGGAGCAACAGGCCAAGCTGCGGATTGTGACGGTGATCCGGCTGTGGGTGGAGCAGCGAGAGGCGGCGGAGCCAGCGGCCGGGACACGGAGTGTGCGCTCGTGAAATCGCGTTACCGGCTGACGATATGGGTGGCTTTCGCTGACTTCTTCGTGGCGCTGTCACTCATTTCGTTCGGGTATTTCGCCAATCAGGTGAACGAGGGCACCCGTGTCAGCCGTACGCTGGCCGCGGAGAAGGCGGCGCGGCAGGCTTGCGAGGAAAAGCTGATTCCGGTAACAGTGAAGGATGCGAAGGGAAACGCCATCCCCGTGCAGACGGCCTTGCTGAAGCTGGCAGAGCAGATCCAGCGCGACCTGCAGGCTCAGGGGCTGGCCGTGGAGGTGAATCCGAACACGGCATCGGTGGAACTGTCTGAGAACTTCATTCAGTTTCCCAGTGGACAGTTTGCCATCGCGGGATCGAGCCCGCAGGAGTTCCGGCTCAAAACGGTGGCGCGTTGCCTGCTGGCCCACCGAGACAAATGGCTCAGGAATTTTGTGCTCTCCATCCAAGGCCATACCGACGCGATACCCTTGTTGGGACAGGGGGACAGCAACCTGGACCTGTCCCGCCGGCGCGCGCGGGAGGTGGAGCGCGTGCTGGCGGAGAACGGCATCCGCGCTCCCGATTTCATGGTGGTCTCGCAGGGCATGGGCGAGTTCTACCCTAAGGCGTTCAGCGACTGCACGGTGCCCGACAGCATGGGGTTGCGATGCAGCGACCGGCGCGTCGTCACGGCCCGCGACGTGGCAGCGAACCGGAGGATCGAGCTGCGTTTCGGATTGTTCACGGGCAACTGAGGCGGAACCCCGAAACGAGGCTCCTTTGTATGTGCGGCGGTAGTTGTCGCGGCGTCCCTAAGCGACGGCGGCATCTCTCGTTTGGAATTCGGATTAAAGGAGATGGAAACGATATCGCAATTGATCACCCAAATTGATGTATCTGGCAGTGAGGTCTAGTATTTCTTCCATTGCTTTCCGGTATCAGGATCTGTATATACTCTGAGATGCGATGAAGGGCCTAGGTCTTGTGTGGGCCACAAACGAGCCGGTCCCTTTGCCGCCCCGGGAGCATTAGCGCTGTCTCTGCAAGAAGAGGCCGGCGCCGACGTACAGCGAATTGCGGAGGACGAATCGAGCGTTCAGATGGCGACGTGCATCTATCCCGAATGCAATGGCGAGTTGAAGACGCAAGGGCTGGCCGGGTACTGCGACAAGTGCCTCCAACCGGTGAAGAAGTGTCCGGTGGAGACTTGCACGGGATGGAACCGGGCCCTGGCGATGCACTGCCGGCTCTGCTGCCAGCGGCTGGGCGAGCAATCATCCGACTGCGCGCAGGTGATCTCTGAGCAGGGATGGGACGGTCTGAAGCGCCACGACGTGCTGATCAGAGAAGGCGTGTGGGCCGCGCCCTGCTCCTACGATGGGTTCCTTTGGTTCCTGAGCGACAGCGGGCAACTCTACCGCTACAGCCCATTCCAGGGCCGTGTCGTGGTCCATCACGGCTTCGGGGAAGGAGTGAGTTACTCGACGCTGTTGATTGAAGAGTTCCAGAATACGCGCCTGAGCGGTCACGCGCCACTGACGGAGCCGTTCGCGGTGGCGCTCAGCCGTCACGAGATCAAATCGGTGGGCCTGATCTCGTGGACTCCGATCCATCTCTGCCTGCCATCCGGATCCAACAGCAAGATTCTGTGCGACAGCGTGCAGGGATTTCAGGCCATGGACTGTCGCGGCGGCACCATCTGGTGCCTCAGTGAGAACACGCATGGAGAAACCAGCCTGGTGGGGGCGGACCTGGCGGCGTCGCAGGTGCAACTGTGGCCTTTGGGACTTCACAACGGGATCGGGCCGGTGGCGGTGCGGGATTCGATTCTGGCCTGGAGCAGTGATGAGATCGCCGTTTTCGACGGCAGCCAGGTGCGGCGGACGGGTTTCCCCACTGGATTCACGCCAGCCATGACGCCCACGGCCTGCAAGACCCTGCGGGCAGGGCTGGGCCACCGGCCGGGGCTTGTGTGCGGAAATGAGATTTACGTGCCGGGTTCGATGGGCGGCAAGTCCGGATTCGCCTGCCTGCGCGTGGCGCCCGGCGGAGTCGTTTCCGCGAAGGCCGCCTGGGGGCTGGATCACCCGGCCGCTTACACTCAGGATCGCGACCATCATCTTCTCGTCGCGACCGAACGGGCGTCTGGAGCGGTACAACCAGACAACGCCCACTCCGGTGTGGACCGATCCGCAACTGCGCCCGGACAAAGTGGCGTACTCCGCGGGCGGTCTGCAGGTAGCCTTCGTGCAGGGAGCCGGCGGTGACCTGCTGCGGCTGCACACCGTTGAAAAGACCGCTGATACAAATTTGCCGGCCGATCAGCAGATCCTTGGATGCCATGGATTCTTCTCCGCCGGGCCGGCGCTGCTGTGTTCCTACACGTCCGATGGCAATGCAGGTATCATCTCGTGGCACGCATAGTTGCACCACTTCTACTTACTCTTCTGGCTCACCTGGTGGCAGCGGCCAACCCTCGGGGCCTATTCCTCGACATCTCCGGCAGCATGCAGAGCTACCACGCGGATGGGACCGTGGCAAAGCTGGCAACGCCGATTGAGGCGACCCTGAAGACCGGCGGCCAACTGCAGGTCTACGGCTTTAACGAGCAGGTGCGGCGGCTCCCCGGCGTAGCGGCCATCTCGCCCGGGAGCGTCGCCGGCTACACGCACCTTGGGAAGGTGGTTGAGCAGGCGCTGCGCGACAAGCTCGAGCTCTTCTGGCTGGTGACGGACAATCTGGAACACACGGCGGGCGGCGCCGAAGGCGCGGGCACCGAGCACTTCTACAATCAGCTCCGCGGACCTGAGGTCCAGCGAGTGACGGTATTTCCGGTGGTGGTGGGTCCCGGCAAACCGGCGCTGGTGGTGTATGCGATTCTGATGAGCCAGAGCGCGGCCGAAGCCTACACCGCCAGCCTCGCCTCGTTCCAACGCGGAGCCACCGGCATGCTGCGGACGGACGCGCTGCAGATGAAGCCGCTGGACCGAGGCACGGTGACCAGCCAAGTGGTGCCTCAACTGGAGAATGGTCCCAGGCGCGGCAAACTGGTCTATGAGACCGGGAAGCCAATCCGCAAGACGATCGACGCCGTCTTTGCCTCCTCCCTGAGCCACATTGCGATAGTCGACTGTGAAATCGACGTGGTTCAGCGCGAACCGGTCTTCCAGCCCACGTCGCTTCTGGTGGCGGAACAGAAGACGCTTTACATCAACCCGAAGCGGATTACCGTCCAGGGTGGCAGTGTGAGCGCGCAGCATTACGAGATCGGCATTGAGCTATCGCGGATGCGGTTGAAGCCCGGCCTTTCGACCCTGTGGAACGCTGCTTTTGGCAAGAGCTCGGAAGAGGCGCGGCTCGACGTCACGCTGTTGATTAAAGTGCCGGCGTCCAAATTCCAGCTTCATGAAGACTTCCTGTCCAAGTACAGCGCCGCAACCCCGGAGGCCGCAAAGACCAGCGGGCATGTGTTCGCGCTCGACAAGTTGCCGTCGCTGATGAGCGACAAAGTGACATCCGTGGAAGTCCATCACGAGATGGTGTTCCCGGTGAAGTACCCCTTCTATCCCACCGCGATCTGGATGCTGCTGGTGGTGGTACTGGCGCTGGGCGGCTATCTGCTCTACCGGAATATTCCGAAGCTGCTGCCGGGCGGGAAAGGAAAGTGGAGGGTAAGCGTAGAAGGACTTGACGGCAACACCAGTCCAGCGGCCGTGGCGGGCGGGAAGGTCCTGGTGGACGGCGAGGAGCTTGGGGTGATTCGGGGAGATGCGTTCACGCCAACAGCGCCGGCGGAATGGAGCGGCGGATCCGCTCCGGCGGTGCTGGCGCATGGAACGGTGGTGGACTTGCGGGTCCGGCGCCGCCCGGTGCGACTGAAGTTCGAGGAAAAGGGCAAGCAGGCGGCCAAGCCGACCCCGGCGCCCGAACGAAAGACAACGAGGAGGTAACTCAGAATGAGCGCGCAAGCCAACAGGAAGTCGAGCCAACGCAGCGTGGTGACGGTGTTTACGGCGGTACTCCTGTTCAACGTTGTGCTGGCGGTGCTGGCTCTGGCGACCGCGTTTGCCGGACGGCAGCCGTTCACGCTCTTGCCGGAAGACACGGGGATGGCCGTCAAGGTCGGCCTGGTGCTGTTGGTTACGTTCCTTGCCTGGTGTCTGGGCCGTTGGCTCTACCTGCAGATGCTGAACGGAGATTATCCCCCGGACCAAGGGGCCACGGGTGCCCTCGTACTAGCTGTCTATCTCGTGCTCCTCTTCTTCGGCGCAGTTTTCGTAGGAGCGGCGCTGTGGGTCTGGCTGGTGGTTCTTATGCTGATCATGATCCTGATTGCGCTGTTCGGGCTGCGTGCGGTGGTGAGTACGACCGCGGCGATCATCATCATTCTGCTGTGCCTGGCGGCCGGCGCCGCCCTGTACTACTACCTGACCGCGTGACATCCGGAGGAGGAAGACTGCCATGAATCCAAACGTGAACCCGGCTTCATACCGACCCGCTCTGTTCCTGGGATTGGGCGGCACCGGCAAGGAGGTGCTGCTGCGGCTGCGGCGCCGCTTCTATGAGCGCTTCCGGACGACGGATGTCCCCTTCGCCCGGTTCCTGTGGATCGATACCGACACACGCGCCGTGGACGCGCGCGGGGAGAAGCTGGATGAACTGTTCAGCGCCGTCACCTTCTCGGAGACGGAGACGTTCCCGTTGCTGTCGACCAATGTTGGCGCGGACATGGGCGATATCTTTGACAATCCGGAACGGCACGCTTATATCCACTCGTGGCTATACGAGGAGGTGGAGCGCTACGGCAGGAGCATCGGCGACGGCGCCGGCGGCGTGAGGGCCATCGGCCGCCTGACACTTTTCTCCGCCTACAACCGGCTGCACCAGGTGATCGAGGGGCGCTTCCGCGAACTGGCCGAAGAGAGCACTATTCTGCGCACACAGGAGTTCTTCAAAAAGTGCGGGCTGCCTCCGGTTTCCGCCGCGGGCAACGTGGATCCGGTGGTGTTCGTCATCAACTCAGTGGCAGGCGGCACAGGATCAGGGATCTTTCTCGATACCGCGTTCATGCTTTGCGACATCTTCCGGTCGCTGAGAGGCAGCGGAGCGCACGGCGAATTCTTCTCCTACACCTTCCTGCCGAACGTCTACTATACGGGGCCGCGCGCCGGCAGCCTGGCGAAGAGGAGCTTCGGGAACGCCTATGCCGCGCTGAAGGAGCTCGGATCATTTCACGAAACGCATCTCGGCGCCCAGCGTGGCGGGGGACTCCGATATCAGCAGCATCAATTTCAACGTGCAGTGGGAGCGGAACCAGCACAAGAGCATTCAGGGGCCTCCCTACAACGCTGTCTATCTATTGGAAAACACAAACGAGGCCGACGTTTCCATTGGCCTAGAGAATCGCCGGGACCTTTTCACCATGCTGGCGGAGTGCCTGTTCCTGGACCTGCTGCCAGGCTCGTTCGCCGACGCCAAGCGTTCGGACTATTCCAATATCGTCACCCGGCTGTCGGGTCCGGAGGGCGCCAACAGTGTCAGCGGTGGGGTGAGCCTGATGCAGATGTTCTCGCGACGGTACGCCTCCTGCGGCCTTTCCAAGATCGAGATCCCCATGGACTCGGTGCGGGGCGCTTGTGGCGCCACTCTGGCCGCGGAGATTCTCGGCTACATCCTGAGAGACCGCGAAGACGCGCTGGTCGCCAAGAGCGTCCGCGATGGGATGGCAAATCAGAGCCTGGATGCCGACGGCATTCCCGCACTCTACACCGAAGAGTGGAAGAATCAGGTCCGCAGGTCCGTGGCGGAGCTCTTTCAGGGTGTTGACATCAAGAAGCCGGCTGATATCGACAGTCTGAAGCTGGCGCTGGAGAAATTGAACAACCGGCTGCTGGGCGTGGACGGGTCGAAGTCCGGTGACGTGATCAAGTGGTTCCGGCAGCGGACCGGGAGTGTCAGTGAGGACGCGCGCCGGCGAGCCACAACGCTGCTGCAGGAGCAGTGCCTGGAGAACGACGATCGTGGGCTGTTGGCGACGATCCGCAAGGGGGGCTACCTGGATCTGGCACTGGACCAGACAAAGGCGCTGCATTCTCCCGAAAAGGAAGGCGTCCCCGCGGTGTTCGACCGCAAGAGACAGACGGCGGAAGAGGATGCGAAGGACCTCACGAGCGACCGCGACCGCTATCTGACTGAGCTCAACGGCGCTCTGGGCAGCATTCCAGTTGTAGTGCTGGGCGCGAAGTTGAAGACTATCCGGATCCTGCTGAACCGGATTCGCGACAACGCCGAGCAGGCGCTGCTGGCGAAGGCTGAGGCCTGGATGTACGGTGAGTGCAAGAAGGTGGCGGTGGAATTGGAAGCCACACTCAAGTCGTGGCACGCCAATTTGAACGCGCTGGCGGGCAAAGTGGGCGTGGCCCACGCCAGCGCGATGAAGCGGCGCGAGGAGTTCGTTAAGGCACTCGATTCCACGGCGAATCTGCTTTTTGCCCGGTACTTCAGCATGGGGGACGACTGGCCCGTCTTCTACAAGCTCGGCATCGACAAGGACACAGCCAGTCCGGCCGAGGTGGATCCCGAGAACGAGTACCGCAATCTGCTGAAGGAATGGAGTGCGCCTTCCGGTCTGCTGGACTTGGCGGCAACGTTCGACAAGGAGACGGAAGAGGAGCTGGGCCGCCGGCTCCAGAAGTATTGCGAGGAGGTCTTCGGTCGTGACTTCGCCGAGCATGAAAGGCCGATCTCGCTCTATGACCGTCCGGCGTTCCGGGATCCGGTGGCCAGGAAGGTCATGCTGCAGAACCTGGTTCGCCGCGCGCGACCGATGCTCCGGCAAGGCACGCTCGGAGGCAGGGCGGACAACGAAATTCCGCGCTTTGCCTACCTGGGGCTGTATACACACAATCCGAGAACACCGGAAGAGCAGAGCCTGATCGATGAGATCCAGGGCATCGTGCGGGCCAGCGCCGGCCCGAGCTACCGGCTGGATATCCAGCCGCTGGACCGGCCATACGAGATGTATCTCTACTTTTCGAACTACGCCTTTTCGGCACCCAGCCTGCCCGTGGTCAAGAAGGACTGCCACGAGGCATACGCGGACTTCTACACCGAACTTATGTCGACGCCCACCGGCACTCCACTGACTTCGATCCCGCTGCATCTCTCCAAACTCTGGGAGGGGAAGTTCGACGATCTGGAGGAGTATTCCGATGTGCAGGCGAAGCTGCTGGTTCAGTCGCTGACCATCCTCCTGTTCGGTGTGATGTTGAAAGTGATTCACCCCGAAGTCGAGAAGACGCAGGTGATGTACAAGTACAAACTGGGCGCGCCGTTCAACACGCTGGAGCGGCTGGGTAATCGCCGCCACCTGATTACGCGGCTGATGAACGAGCACGAGAACCGGGCCATGTTCCTCACGGCGATCAATCAGAGGGAGGCCTCACTGACGAAGGAGCAGGCCATCAGCTACTTCTGGGCGATTACCGCGGCGCTCTCCGAGCCGGAGATGATGCCGGCGCTTCCAGAGCACAAGCTGCTGTCGGACAAGCTGTCGCTCATCTACGATCTTGCCTTGGCCAAAGGCGCGGACAAGGACGAAGTGGATTCGGGCCGGCTCAGGATATCGGACCGATTTCAGGCGATCCGGACCGATAGCGCCTATCGGCTGGATTGGCCGGTGGGCAACCTGCCGGTGGTGAGAGATATCGACGAGTGGTCCAAGGGCCGGTAGCCCACCGGCGGGGCGGGATCGATGTCAGTGGCCAAGTGTGACAAGTGCGGAGTCTGGGAGATTCTCCCGAACGACAACTACTGTTCGTTCTGTACCCAGACATTCATCAGCATCGACCTGAAGATCAGTCCGGCGAGCGTGCCCGCCGACGAGCTGGCGCAAGTGCAGCTCACGATCCAGAATCTGTCGTCGGAGAAGCCGATCCAGATTGACAGCATCGAATGCAGCGCGGACTGGCTGTCTCCGGATATCTCCAGAGTGCGGCCAGCCTTCTCGCTGCTGCGGGGGGCGGAGATGGACATCCCCCTCAACGTCGACACCGACGGCCTCGACACCAGTCTGGCAACAGTCACCGTTCGATCCACGGCGGGAAACGCCTCGGAGAACGTTCACGTATATCCGCTGTCGGACGTCGCGATCGAGGCGGACCACAATGGCGTCTTCGAGTTGATTCTGGACGACAGCCGGGAGGAGAACATCCGGGCTCGTGTTCTTTGCCTGTCGGGCAAGGTGGGGCTGAAGGAGTTCGCCCTTTCGCCGGCGGGTATCTGCACACCGGTGTCGGTGACCACACTGCCTGCCGAACTCCAGAGCGACAAGCAAGGCCGCGACGACCCGCGTCCCGTGGAGTTCCTGCTGCGCTTCGACAAGGAGAAGTTGCGCCAGTTGGGACCGCAGCTTCCCCTGGTGGTGCCGTGCGCCGTAACGGGCAGTTTTGCGGATCCATTCGGAAACGAATTCGAGCGTACTCTGCCGTTGACGGTGAAGTGTCTGGCCGCGCCGGCCATGGCCATCTGGGAGTGGAGTGACCCCGTAGCGACCTGCCTTACAGGCAAGGTCAGAAACCTCCGACTGACGGTCCAGAATATCGACTCGAAACACCCCGACGTGAGGGGACGCGCGCCTCTTCTGGTGAATGAGGTGCGGGTGACTACTCTGGCCGGCGAGCCCATTCCTTGGATCGAACGGAAGGGTGACGCCTCGCCGGCGCTCCATGTGGAGAGCGGGCAGAAGCAGTCACTCGAGTTCACGGTCTGGACTGAGGGCGCGACGCCGGACGGACATGCCGCGGCGCCCGTCGGGCAGCACGTACTCCGGTTTCAATTCTCGACGAACATGGGCGGGACGCCGCGGACGCTGGATTTCCTGATTAATGTAGAGGAACCGCCGGAGTTCGATGGGGTGCTCGCTGTCGATTTCGGGACCAGCAACTCGTGCGCGGCCTATCTGGGGACTACCGAAAGACGGTGTTCGCTCGCCCAGATCGACCGGGCTTCTCCGCCGGGTGAGAGGGCCAAGAGTCCGACGCTCCTGCAGTTCCTCAAACTCAACGACGAAGAGCCGGCGACGGATTACGGGCAGCAGGTCCAAGGGAGGATGACCGCCCCAGAGGCGTTGAACAGCGTAGTGCGGTCAGTGAAACGGCGGCTGGGTCGGACCGAGGAGAAGGACAAGATCCCGGTTCGCTTCCTGAACGATCGCGTGGCGCGGCGCAGTTATCTGCCGAACGAAGTCACGGCCATGTATCTCGAGCACATACGCAGAGAGCTGGAAGACACGTCCGGATACAGGTTCCGGCGGCTGGCCATCACCCATCCGGCGCGGTTCAAGCTGCGGCAGATCGAGGACCTGAAAACGGCCGTCAAGCGTGCCTTCGGCGACGTGGAACTCACCTGCTACCAGGAGCCTATAGCCGCTGGCCTTCAGCATATATTGGGTGAACTGGACAAAAGGGCGTCCGATTATACGTTGGGTGTCTTCGATTCCGGGGGTGGGACTACGGATCTGAGTCTCATTCGTGTGGAGAACCACGAAGAGGACGGCCGGCGCGAGTGGAGTGTCACACTGCTGGCCAGCACCGGGAAGTGGTTCGGCGGCGAGGACATCACGGAGTTCGTGATCACCAAGGCGGTTGAGAAGATGGACGGCAGTCTCGCGAGCAAATCGGGCAAGGTGCTGGTGAAACCGGAGCAGTACCAGGAGCCGGATCATCGAGCGTTTGCACGACAGAACTACCTGCGGCTGTGGGCGTGGGCGGAAAAGGCGAAGCTGGAGCTTGCTTGTCCAAACAGCATCAAGTCACAGCCGCCGGTCACCCTGACCATCCTGACGGCCGGAAGCTGTGAAGATCGTCTATTCCAGTCCGCTGACCTGCTGCCCGACGAGAAGCTGCTGGACGACTTCCTGCGCCGTGAGGTGGATGTTCTGGCGACGATGCTGCAGGACCTGGTGGCCAAGCACAACGTCGAGAAGCTGGATTGTGTTCTGCTCTCCGGCATGACGAGCTCGATCCCGGCGATCAAGAACATCATTCAAAAGAAATTCCCTACCTCCAACGTCATCCTCTCCGGAGACCCCAAGCAGTGCGTGGTGAAGGGCGCCTGCCATCTGGAGGACCTCCGCCACGCCCTCGGGTTCCAGCTTAAGGTAATCGGGCGTTCCGCTACGGTGAGCAGGATCGGCTTCGCGGATCGCTCTCCTTCCATGGGGTGGGCGTTCAACGAAATGCTCGCCGCCGGCCAGCCGATCCCTGAGGAGGGGCTGACGGCGTACAAGCCACTTTATCTGCGGCCAGCCTCCGTCATCGAGTTGCTTGAGAACGACTCTGACCGGGACGAACTAGGCGAAGACAACCGCGACATCACCCCAATCGGCCGTTACCGCCAGATGCTGACGTTGCCGCCTGGTGGGGCGTGGGTGGAGGTGCGGCTGCGTGTCACTCCCGACCTGGAGTGTGAGCTTTCGGGCCGCCTCGCCGGCAGCCAGGATGAATTTACGCTTTTCGAACCCGTCAGACTGCCTGGAGCGGAAATCCAATGAGGCACAAGAAGTACCCGAGTCTGCCTGTGGCCATCGCCGCGGGCGTGCTTTTCGCTGCTCAAGCCGGAGTGGGACAAGGGACGGTCTGGGCTCAATCGAGCCCGGCTACGCCCGCCGGGCTCGTCCTCGAAAACCCGGCGCCCAGTGTGCATCTGCAGTTTGACGGCGAGGGCCGCGCCGAACTGGCGTTTCGCGGCACTACTGCGTTCGGGGTTCGCCTGGAGTCCGCCAGTTCGGACGTCACCGTGAGTCTCAAGTGCACCGGGGATCCGATAGTCATGAAACCGGGCGAGTGGTCGAAGGCCAGCGGAGCCTGTCAGACCCTGTTCAGCATGGACCGGCGGCTGGCCACATCACCACGCACCGTGGTGCTGGCGGTCTCGAGCGATCCGTATCCTTCCGAGGCGGGCGAAGCTCTGCCGCGCCTCGCTTCCAAGCGCGATGTGACGATCAACATCAGTGCTTCCAGCCAGACTGCGCCTGCGACGCAGGACTCAGTCCTCATCAGATTTTCCGCGCCGTTGGCTGGGCTCCTGGTTGTCGTCGTGGCGGTCTTGAGCTACTCCGTCTATCGCTGGCGGAAGCGGAATCAGTTGACCGAAATGGCGAGCCGACCCGGCCCGGCCGATGCCCCGACTGAGAGTGTTGAAGCGCAGTTGTCGGCGGAACGGCAACTGTCCACAACGCGGACCTCCGCGCTCACCATAGGCAACCGCGCGAAGCTTGCTCCGGGCCTCTCCACCACAGCAACGGACCAGATCAATGCCCTGATGGCACGGGTGAACGAACTCGAGAAACGGATGGAAGATGGGCAGAAATTCCTCCACAAGCAGGCAGAGACGGAACTCAGAGAGGCTGTCAACCAGATGGGGCGCCAGACGGCGCTACTGAGCCAGGAGGCGAACCGTCTTGGAGCGAGGGCGGAGGAGGCCGAAGATGCTCTCCGGCGCGTCCAGTCGACGGTGGAGAGCCTGCGGGCTCTACCGCCAGGCGCCATCTCCCAACTGCTGGCAAGCGTTCCGTCCGCCGCGCTCACACTGCCCGACTCGACCGGTTCCGCCACGACCCTCGCGGCGCGGTTCAACGAGACCCTGCGCGGCTGCGTGCGAAAGACGCCGGAGATCCGGACACAACTCGTTCCGATGAAGGAGACGCTGGCTCACCTTCAGCCGGCACTGGACGGGTTTGTGGAGGCGTCGCACCAGGCGGGCAACAAGAGTCTGATCGCGCGGTTCACGGACGCGCAGTTCGAATTGAGAGAGCTGTTGCGGGAATTGGACACGGCGGTTGCAGGGATCGACAGTGACCGGGTGTTCCTCTATTTCCGGGTGGATCTCTCCACTCTGTGCGGCACTCATCAGGACTTGACGAGCGAACTGGCAAACAGCCTTCGCAAGCAGATCGCACGTCTGGAGGACCCGCTCGCCTACTTCGGCATGAGGTTCGAGATTACTGTCGGACAGGTGTTGCAGGAGGTGATCGACTGTTGCGATTCCCTGCTGGATCCCGGCCGGCAAGTCGAGTCCGTTCAGAGGCAGATCGGGGCCCTGGTTGCGGCCGCAAAAGCGGTGCTGATTGCCCCCCGGCCAGGAACTCCCTTCATCGATTCCGAGCATCTCGTCTTCGGTATAACGCCCTGCGTGAAGCCGGAGGATCGGCCGGACCACATCAGTGCCTTGCGTGTTCGAGGCCTGCAGCGGCACAACCAGGTGCTGAAGAAGGCGTCGGTTATTATTTATTGCTGAGCCGCGGCGCTGGGGAGGAGCAAGGAACAATATGGGGCAGTGCCTCAAGTGCAATGCACAGCGTGAAGCAGTGGAGCCCCGCTGCAGGCAATGCGGCTTCCCCTTTAGCCACTATGATGCCGGGCAGGTGGTGAAGCCGGGGGAGTACCTTCTGGAAAGCCCCGAGGTCCTGGGCAGCAACGAAATCCTCTGGTGGGCCAAGTCGCTCAAGACCCAGGATCAGAGCGGCGTGGAGCTGCGCGAGCTGGCCCTGCCCGCGGAAGAGAATGCCAAGGCGCGGAAGGTATTCCTGGCCTGGGGTTCGGCGTGCCGGCTGGCCAGCGCCGCCATTCCGGAACTGTTGGAGAGCTTCACTTTCAAGCAGCATTTCGTTTGTGTGTGGCGTCCGCTTCTCCTTACCACTCTGCAGGATCTGAGGCAGGCGGGCCCAGTGCCGCTGCCGCGGCTGGAGAGCCTCTTCCGTTCCGCGTTGCGCTGCCTGGATATTCTGCACCGGGCGACCAGCGGGTTCTGTCATGGGGCGATGCAACCGGCAACCGTGTTCATCGCACAGGGCGGCGGCGGCGAGGAGGTTCGATTCGGCCCGCCGTCTCTGTCCGCCTTTGCCGAGTCGCAGACAGGCAGTGCGGTGCCGTGGCGCGACTTTGCTCCTCTGGCGAGGATATTCGACACGGTTGCCGCGGACACGTTGAAATGCGGGGATGCCCCGGAGTCTGAATGCGAACGTTGGAAACAGGGACCGGTGCAGGCCGCCCTGGAGTGGTGCCGCGGAGAAGGAGGCCGGGCTCCGGCGACGGCCGGGGCTGTGCTGGCTCTGATCAAGCAGGCCGAGCAGGCCTATCAGGCAGAGGCTGGCTGTGCCTGGGGGGAGGCGCTGGAATGCTACACGGTGATGAGCCGGGTGGCCGACCTGCCGTCTCTCCGCGACGGCTTGAGGCGCTGCCGCGAAGCGCTTCAACTTCCCCAGGACCAGGCGCCCATCGAGGCTCCACCGGTGCGGGATGCGTTCGTGCCGGAACCCCCCGCGGCTTCTCCGCAGCCGGCGGCGCCTGCGGCCGAACCCCTGATCCCACAAGCGGAGATCCCTCTACCCCTGCTGCCCGAGCCCGAGCCGGTTTCGCCGGCTACACCGGAGGCAGAGCCGATCGCAGCAGTACAGGCCCCCGATGTCCCCGTGCCGGAGGCAAGCGGGCCGGTTGAATCAGATGAACCCATGCCGGCACCGGTGCCCGAGCCAGAGACGGTGGAGCCGTCGCCGCCGCCTGCCTCCGAGCCCGACTGGCCGAAGCTACCGGCGTTGCCCGCCGCATCCGTACCGGCGTCTTCACAACCTCAGGCCGCCGAGCCGCTCCCGTTCGCGGCGCCTCCCGCGGGGAGGGCCTCCACCGTCCCGCCCCGCGAGGTGCCGATTCGTCCTCCGCACGACCCGGTCGTGGCGGCGCCTCCTGCCGTCGTGCCGGCAGCGGCGCAGCTTGCGCGTCCTATTGCTCCGCCCAAGACACGGCTCGCGCAGCCCGTGGGCAAGCCGGCTGCGGCGTCGCCGCCGAAGCCGCCCGCGCATCAGCCGGAGCAGCCTTCCGCTGCGAGTCAGATGGTGGCGCCGGCGCTCCCGCAGGTGGAACGCGAGCGGCCGCAAGCTCAAGCCGAGCCGGGCGCGACCCGGTCAGTCTCGGCCGAGACGGCGCCGGATAATCCGCCCGGCACCCGACGCGCCTTTGCCAGGAAATGGGCCCTGAGCGCTACGCTGCTGGCCGCGGTAACGGTCGTGGGCTATTTCATCGTCTTCGGATCGAACTCGCGGCTGGACCGCTTTACTGAGCTCGTTTCGAAGAATCAGATGGTTTCCGCGGATCCGAACAAGGTAGCCGCCTATGTGGTGTACCGGGAGGCGGTGGAGAAGGACGGCCCCGGCAGCGGCACCGTGAAGAGCATGGAGGATCTCGCCATACCGAAGCTCGACGAGCGTATCAAGTCCGCTCTGGGCTTACATTACGCCGGCGGCAACTCGCGCGAATTGAACTGGCCGGAACTCAACCTCATTGCCAAGTGGCGGGAGGAGATCGGCCCGCGGAATGACGCCACCATCCAGGCGCAATCGCAGTTCTGCCGTGGTATGGAGAGGTTGGAGGCGGGGCAGATGGAGGAAGCGATTGGGGCATTCGACGCGGCGTCGGCCGCGTTGCCGAATTGGCCGCTGCCGAAGAATGGTAAGGCCCGCGCCCGCTTCCGGCAGGGAAGGCCGAACGACGCGGAGGCCCTATACATAGAGACCGCGGCGCTCGATCCCAAGTGGACCGAGCCGCTGGTGAACCTTGGCAACTTGTATACGGAATCCTTCAACGAGCCGGAGAAGGCAGAGGCGAAGTACCGCGAGGCGTTGGCCATTCAGCCGAATCTGGCCGTGGCGCAGTATCTGCTGGGTGTTCTCTATCAAGGCCGTGGTCCCGAGTTCTATCCCAAGAGTTGCGAAGCGCTCAAGCAGGCTACCTCGGCGTCCAGCCCACGCGCTCTGGACGCTCATATGCTCCAATACGCCAATGAGCTGATGAGGAGCGTGTGCCCGTGAAGAGATCGGAGCCGAGCCAATCGGCATCGCGCTAGACTATGGCATTCTCGCGCCAATCAAGGGACTTCAGCCACGTCATCGCCGAATACTACGCCGGCAATACGACGGCCTTTGGTGACCTCTTTTCGCACTGGTTCCCGTATTTCGTGAGCCACGCCAAGCTCGAGGGGTTCGCGGCGGACGAGGCCGAGGACCTTGCAGCCGAGGCGCTTATGAAGGTGGCCATGACGCGCCATGGCAACGGCCGGTTTGATCCGTCCCGAGGGGTTGCCTTCTCGACATGGATCTATCGCATCGCGGCAAACACGCGGCTCGATCTCCACCGCCGCCGCCAGCGCCGCCCCAGACTCGTGGCTCCCGGCAATGATCCGGATGACGGCTCACCGCGTGACCTCGACTGCTTCCCTGGCAACGCAGATGATCCGAGCAAGGGAATCGCCCACGGCGAAATCGGACGCGCACTGGAGGACTGTCTGCGCGGTGTAGCGAGCCCAAACCGCCAGGCCTTCGTGCTCTACTACCTGGAGGAAGGCACGCTGGAGGATATCGCTTCGGCGTCGGACGTCAGCATTGCCACGGCTTCGCGGCGTGTGAGGGAGGCCAGAACGCTACTCAGGGATTGTCTGGAGAGCAAGGGATTCACCAGGGAGGCCGTGCTATGATCCCAGGCAACGAGCCCGGCGAACTGCTTCGGGCTGCCTCCGATGCGCACGTTCAGGCCAGCACCCCGAGCCATAGCGGCCAGACGCCGGATTGCCCCGCCTTCGCCGCATTCGCCGGTGAGCGGCTCGACGACTGGTCCGATTCGGACTTGGAGCACATCTCGGCATGTCCCTACTGTTATAAGCTGCTCGCATTTCGCTTTCGGGCGGAGTGCCCATCGCTCACCGAACTCGTGAAGCATCTGGCGGGAACTAGTGCTTTCTCTCCGGCCGTTGCCATGCACCTCAGTGAGGACGAATGCCCGCGTTGCACGGCGATCCTGAACGCTTCATGGACGACGCTGGCTGCCGCGGCGCTCACCGCGGGCCGCCTCACCCTGCAGGGGGTGTCCGCCCTTGCCTCCGCCACGGCGTTCGCATTCGCGCCTCAGACCGCCAAACCGGAATTCGCTTCACCCGCCGAGAAGTTCGACCTGCCGATCACGGCGGGAGACGGCACAGGGATCATGGTGGCGACCGTGATCAAAGCGAAGTCACTAGCCGTCCTCTACGTCCAGGCTCGCGGACCTGGCATGGCGGGCCGCAACGCGCTTGTGGATATCCGGGGCACCAGAGCCTCCAGGCGGGCGGTGGTGCCGCTGGAGCAGATCGGACGATCCGCCAGTGGGATGTACTGCTTTGGTCCGGCTGATGAGCTGCTCAGCGAACTCGGGGAAGGGCTCTCTCTGTTCGTTGGTATGGAGCCGTGAAGAGCGCGCTGGAATCGTTGGCCGGGCGCCTGGAGGATTGGATCTCCTGTTCCAGTGCATTTACCTTTGATGCGGCCTGGCCGGAAATCGCCCGTTTGCTGCCCACCATGTTGCGCGAATGCGCCACCAACCCCGCGGGCGACGCAGACGAATGGGTGGCCCGCTGCCAGGTGGCGCTCGATCAACCCGCGGCGGCCGAACGGATTGACGGTTTCTACCTGAACCACCTCCGCGCCACGACGCCCGCCAAGGAGTCGGCGGCACTCGATCAGGCCCGCCGCATCCGGACCAACGCCATGCGGTTTATCCGGGCGGCCAGGTGCCTGTCTACCGGCGAACCCGATCCAGATCCGGCCGTCCAGGCTTGGGCCGCCTCTGGCGCCGGTAGACTGGCGGGCGCGCCGCCGATGAGAATACCGGTGATGGGCCACTATCGAAGCCGGGGTTTCCTCGCGGCCTTGACACTGGTGCGCCTGCAGACGCTGCCGCCGGTTGCCATCGAACACGCGGACCTTGCTCTCGAGCCGCTGGGTGCTCAGCTCCTTGAGACGGTAGGCGCCCAGGCCTCTGCCGCCGGAGTCTCTTTCCTCTGGCATCTGAACACACTGGACCCGTTGGACGACGAAGCAGCCCCGCTGGATGGCGACTCACTGGGCGCGGCGTTGTTTGCCGGCGCCGATCTGCTCGCCCGCCACCGCACCTACCATCCCGGCCGCCTGCTGATTGCGCGTGTCTTGCCGGATGGCCTGCTCGCCCGCACGGGCTTTGAGCCGGAGAAGCTCGCTCGCGCCGCTCAGGCGAACTTCGCGGCAATAGGCATCGCCCAGGATTCGAGCGTCGGCGAGGCCACGATCCAGCAGCTCCACCCTGCACGGTTGTGCCGGCTGAGAACGGCGCGAGAGGCGGTCGAGTTTGCTGCCAGCACTCCATCCATCCCGCTGCTTTGAGTTCAGATCAGCTCTACGTCGAGATCGAGCCAATCCGCCCGCACTCTCTTGGGAAAGCCGAACACGGTTGTCATGCTGGCCGATACCCTCACCCGGCACTTCAACCGTTTCACGTGACGATCCAGCAGCACAAGCTCCATCATCGTCTGGTCGCCGCTGATGGGTTCGCCGGCGCGCTCCAGGATCCACTGCCCCGTCGAGTCCCCGGCTCCCGACGCCTGCAGATTGGGTGTCAGCACGGGGAATGAGACACGGCCCACGGTGGCGTCGCCCGCCAGCATCTGCATTTGCGCTCCGAAGAAGAGGTTCTCCGTTGGACCCACCACGGTCTCCTCCTCGGCCGGAACCGCCCGCCCGTTCAGCCGGATCTCCGCTTCGCATCTGTGACCAGCCGATCCGGTGCGGAGGAAGCGCGGCTGCGGGAGGATTTCGGTGATCACCGCCTGCTCGTTCGCGAACTCCATCTCGTAGTGGACATGGGAAGCGTCCAGGGCGCCGCGATCCCGAAGAATCCCCACCGAGTGATTCAGCAGCCAGATGTTGTGGCCCTCATATACCAGATACTCTTCGGGCACCGGCCGCCCGCGCCGCCGGTACAGAGTTGCGACGTTCAGTGCGATGGGCCGGCGCCCGACACGAACCCGTAAGGCGCCCGTCTCAATGTCGGCGCTGCCATATCTGAGCTGGTCGGGCCCGCGCAGATAGGCGAGATCCCTGCCTAGGCACTCGATCATCGATTCCAGAAACTCACCCGACGATGCCCACCCGGAACCTGCCTGCTCAGCCATCCTGTGCCTCCATTGCGAATGGAATCTCGATGCGCGAGATCTGCGTGATCCCCTTTCGCATCAGCTCGATTTCTTTCTTGAGTCTCTGCGTCGGGGCATCGTCCACGGCCTGCTTCACCGCCTTGCGGAGAATGCCCGGCAGGCTCTCGCCGACGCTGCGCGGAGCAGCAAGCAGGTCGTGGAGCTTCACCACCACGTCCTTCACCGCCTGGGGACTGATCTCCTCGGCGAAGGCGTGCGTGCCGGTTGCGCCGAACTCTCTGATGACGCGGGCGTTCCATGCCGTGTCCAGCGCGCCATGGCAGGAGTTCAACAGCACCAGTTTTCCCCGGAATGCGCCGGCGCGGCCCAGCGACTCCACCCACACCCGCCACTCTGTCGAGTTGTGGCCCGTCAGCATCACCACCTTGGAGGTGGCGTCTGTCGTGCCGCTTTCGATCACCCGCATGCCCGGCAGGGCATCGCGAATACTCTGAATTGCCTCGAAATCCGTGACGCCAGCGCTCTTGCCGGGGAAGTAGATGGCCACTTCGTTGGCATCCTTCAAGAGCGGCAGCCGCTTTGCATTCTTCAGCGCCAACTGGGGCTCCGTACCCAGGAAGAACTCCGTGGTTTCACCGAACTTCGATTGAAGCTCGCTGACTTTGAAAGGCGCATCCATCACGATCACACGCTCGGCCGCGGCCGGCGAGCCCAGGCGCGCGCCTTCCAACGCGCGGGCATCCCGCGCCAGAAACGCTTCGCCCCGAGAGGGACGCCACGTCACCTCCAGTGTGGTGCTCGCGCGGGTGGTCGAGGCGCCGACCTCCACGGTGCCGCCGGACGCCAGATTCAGGCGTCCCTCCGGCAGCGGGGTCAAACGGTCCGGCAGTGGCTCCAGCCGGTCTGCCGGGCTGGTGGGCCGTTCCAGGGTTTCCGTCAGCGGGCGGCCGTCCAGGTCCGGCGCCGTCCTGGAATAGCGCAGCATTCGGCCGTCGCTGCCGCGCGTGAATGTCTCGACATACTCACCCGACCGCGCCGTAGTCGTACCGCCTTCCACCTTGTAGGACGCGATGTGGGCTCCGTCGGCGTTCACACTCACCAGGTTCCCCTGCGCGTCGTAGTGGTAGTGAAGCGTGCGCCCACCCCGCACCACGGTGATCCTGGAGCCGCCGGCCGGCACGCCCGATCCCGCGCTCCGGCCATAGAATGCCTCCGCGCGCCGGCCGCCCGGCGCCGAGAGTCGCAGGCTCTCCAGCCGCCCATCGTTCGCTCTCCGCACACTCAGCTTGATGTTGGCGCGCAATTCGCCGGAGACCACCTGGCCGCCCGCACCGAAGCGATAGCTTTCCGCCGGACCGGTGGCGCCCACCGCCCGCGCTTCGACCAAGGCGCCATCCTTCCCGTAGAAGTAGTCCACCGTCGGACCATTCCGGTGTCGGAGCTGGATCGGACGACCGGCCGTATCCAGCGTCCGAACCCCATCCCCGAACGGATGGCTGCCCGCTCTGGTCCACGCCCCCTGACCTGGCCTGGTCACCGGCAGGACGTGGCCTTGCAGGCGCGCCGTCCCGGTCTCGACGACGAAGGCGGGCTGTGTACGCAGGGAAGGTGTCGCCACCCCGTCCACCGCCTTGGCCAGCGCGGTATCGGCGGCGCGCACCGGCTTCACGCCGAGGTTCACGCCGCCCGTCAGGTGAATTGTGCGCACATAGCGCTCGGTCTGGTGCTGGCGCTCGTTGCGCAAGGTGGGCACCCGGTCCACATACTGCGACCTTTGCGAGGCGATGTTCCGGGCCCAGTCCAGGTCTACCGGAACCCCGCTGTCCCTCAGCCAGGTGGCCAGCGCCACGGTCTTGGCGAGTTCCCGCAAGGCGCAATTCCGGCACTTCCTTCGCAACCTGGTCGTAGTTGTCGGTGAAGGTCCGGGCAAATTCGCGCGCGCTTGCCGACACTGCCCCCTCATCGTCGCGCAGCCCGGTCGGGCTCGACGGGTCCACCACCTGGCGCTTCGCGCGGACGCCCATCCTGGCGGTGTCGAACGTCAGCGTGTGGCCATGCATTTGAATCCGAAAGTCGTCCGCCACAATCCACATGCGGGTCCACTCGTCCTGCTCCATGTGCCTGGGTAACCGAAATCCGATGGTGAACTCATCCTCCAATCCGCCCGGCAGCGCGGACAGTTGCGTCGCGTTGCCTTCGGAGTCGACGCTCATGCCGAACGAGTACTGCTTCATGAGCCAATCCGTGATGAACATCGTCTGTCCCATGCGAGTGCCCGCCAGGAATTCGGCCGGCATATAGACCGCCTTCATCCATTGGCCATGGGGCTTTGCGGAATCGACCGGATCCAGCGAGAAGCGCGGCGTGTTGGGTGGGTTTGGGGTATGCCATCAGCAGCGCGACCACAAAATCCGGGTCGTCCAGGCCTTCGGCGGTGATCCGCTGATCGCCCAGCAGGGCGACGCGCAGGTCGATTCTGGGTCGTAGGTGACTCCGCGGATCGTGCCCACCTCACCGGCAGCCGAGATTCGCGCGGCCAGTTCTGATTCCGCCGATGCGATAGCGCATCGCTGTGCCCGGATACTTTCGAATCGGGCCTGCTCCCGCCTCGGCGCGCGCCAGAGTCTGCTCAATCACGAGCTCTCGCTGGTTGGGCCGAATTCCATGCCCGGCCGTCAGATCGCTGATCGGCCGGCCGCCGGCCAGTGTGGAGCCGCCCATCCACATCGCCTCCACCACCTGCACCGGAATCGACATGGCCTTGCCGGGCCAGCGGGATGTCCGCCAGCGGTCCCGGATCCACCACCAGCGGGACGAGAGGGTCTTTGCCGATGTTGGTGACCCGGTACCCCGCCGCCCGCAGGCGGGCTTCGTTGGTGCCGCCAATCGCCGTGGAAACGATGTTTATGACGGGGAGGCCGCCCGGATGCTGTCTGGCATATCTCAGCAGATCGTCAACGTGGCGTTGCGCTTCAAAGCCCGCTCCGCTCTCGAAGGTGAGTGAGTTGATCCGCTTGCCGGAGGCGCGTGTCCGCTCCAGTATCGCCGGCAGGTCAACCTTCTTTGTCTGAATCAACCCACCCCCGCGGGATGGCTCGGCGAACTTCTCGGTGAACGTGGCTGGATGTGGGCCGGCTTCGGCAGCGCCGCGTACAGGGGAATCACCAGCCCCTGCCGGTGGGGAACAGCTCCCGGGTGTCTTTCCAGGCATCGCTCCAGTCGTTGCTGATGCCTTTGAAGACATAGTCGATATCGTCCTTGACGGTCGATTTGAGAAAATCCCCCACGTAATTCTGGACCTTGGTGTTGTACAGCCAGCCGCGCAACTCCGGCACCTCCAGCGCCGCGTTCTGCCACGCCGTGGTGGAGGCGGCGTACTCCGCCAGATCGGCCGGCAGGTTGTCTTCCGCATCATGGAAAGAGGCGGCTCCGCCCAGTCCGGCGGGGATGATCCGCGGCGCGTTGCGGCCGGCGACACGCCCATCCTGGCCGGTGGTCAGCCTGACGCGGCCAAGGCCGTCCCGCAGAAGATACCGTGCTTCTCCGTTCGCGCCCACTTCGGCATACACCGACCCATCCGAGTAGTAGGAGGCCGCCTTTGAGCCATCCTCGCTCCACATCATCCACGGCGCGGCGGAGGTTCCGGTCAGATCCGGCAACAGGTGACGCCGATCCTGTGCCGAACCGTACTCCTCCAGCCGGGCTTCCGTGTCCCAGCGATACCGATACTCGGGCTTTCCGGCCGTCGCCCGGATCGGAAGGTTGCGGCCGTCATATTCGAACTGCACGCGAACGCCCTTGGCGGTGCGGGCCGCCAGCCGCCCGGCCCGGTCCCACTCCAGCGTGGCGTCGCCTTCCTGGACCTCGCGCCCATACGGATCGTACTGCCAGAGGCGAGGCTGCGGGCCTCCTCCGAACACCTCGCGGAGCACCCCCTGTTCGTCGTAGCGCGTCCGGGTCTCCGTCCTGCGGCCCTCCAAGGTCTCCACTACGCTCTGCACGGCGCCGGCGGCATTGTACTCATAGCGCCAGGATCCTAGCTCTCCGCCGTCTCGATCCAGATGCGTCAGGTGCTCCAGCCTGCCATCCGCATCGTACTGCCAGACCGTTCGGATCCCATTCGGCAAGTGCCGCTCCACGGCGCCCGTATTGTCGTCATATTGGAAAGTGACGCGCCCGGCCCGGCTGTCCATCGCCGTGAGCCGTCCCGCGATGTCGCGTTGGTACCGCACGGAGTAATCCACGAATGCGGCCCCGGCTGCCCGCACAGCCTCCAGCGCCCTGACGACCGCCTCCTTCCGCTTCTGCAGTGTCTTGGCGTTCGCCGGCAAGGCGGCTTTCAGTTGTTTGGCGGCCTCGTCCGCGGCTCCTGGCAGCCGGGCTACCCGGTACACGGTCAGGCCGGCCACTCCGCCCCAGGGGTCCAGGTCGAGGTGTACCAGCTTCAACCCGGCGCGCTTCCACAGCAGATCCACCACCCGCCCCCGCGCGTCGCGAAAATACTCCGTGCTGCCCGCGCCATCCTTCGTCCACAGCAGCCCCTCTTCGCCGTACCCGTACTCAACCTTGCCCTTGTTGAACTTCACCGAGACCAGGTGTCCGTCTCTGTCGTAGGCATAGCTGGTAGTGGCGCCATCGGGCGCGGTGCTCTCCACCAGCCGGTGGTCTCCGTCATACCTGTACCGATACCGAAATGCATTCTCTTTCTGGGGAGCCAGGCATCCCAGCAGCACCAGGCTGAGCAGAAAAAGCCAGCGAAACCGTTTCATGACTGCCTCCATGTCTGGGCTCGCGCCTTGTGACGGGAACGCCTGGCCCACTGCCACTTGATACGCCGGCGACCGGCTTCGTTCTCGACGCCCGCGCGTCATCGCACCACCGGCTCGACGCGCAGTTTGTACTCTTCTCCACTCGTCCCGCCGGCGACCACGAACAGGTAGTTCCCCTTGTCCTCCGCCGTCGCGGTGCGCGACATAGGGCGGCCCTGCCAGTCGATCAGGTTCGCCGCGGTTGCCTCCAGCACGATCCGAAGCGCCTGTTGATCCACGGTCACGCGGTATGCGTGGGCCAGGCTGTTGCAGTCGGTGCCGCGCGTGTAGTCACAGACGCGGCACTCGCGCCCCGTGAACCGCCCCGTCACCTCGCCGCCCGGATCGATCCGCGTGGGCTGGCAATCGGTTGCGGGCGAACACTCCACGCTGAGGCGATAGGTGCCCAGTAGGTGGTTGGTTGCCTCCACCCAGATCGCGTGGCCGCCGGCGCGTAGCGTCGGAGTCAAGCGCGCCGTTCCGGTGCCGGCCGATTGACCCTCGGCCACCACCGCCGGCCCGTCCAGCAGCAGAAGGCGCATGGGCGCTCCGTGGCCGCTGGCCTCGACGCGGCAGGTGCTCCGCTCGGCGACGGCCAGCCGGTAGCCATGCCCGAAGCCTCGCTCCTCCGCGCCCGCAATGGCCTCGCGCCGGCGGCAGTCCAGCAGCGTCACGTCTTCCTCGACGGTGGATCCGGGACGCAGTCCGCGCCATGCGCACGGCCCGTGTACCCGGATGGTATAGGGCCCGGCGCCCGTCGACGCTCCGCGCACCGTCAGGACGCAAGTGCCTGGCCCGGCTTCAATGGAGACGCTCTCCTTGCCCGAAGTGGACCTGGAACCGCAGCGCAGCTCCAGCCGCGGAGAAGCAGGGTCTGGCCCAGGCTCGCGCCACGCCTCGACGGTGAGCGCCTGCTGGGCCGGCACCGGAAAGGTGAAGAATTCCGTCCTCGTGCCGTCCGGCTCGCGGCAGGAGCCTTTGAGGTCAAACTTGCTGAAGCTATCCATGTCGAGCAGGATCGGCTCACCCGGCACGGCACACTCCACCCGTCGCAAAACGGCCACAATCTCGTAGTTGGAGCTCCCGGTCCCCAGCGTCGAAACGAGGATGCTGGCCGGAATTCCGGGATTCACCGCCACGGCCGCGGTGGCGCCGCACAGGCCTCCGGGGACAAACACACAGGGGTCCGCTCCGCTGCGGCCGCGCACCCGGATCTCGAGACGGCCGGGCAGCGTGGTGAGGAAGCGGAATTCGTCCACCGGCCGCCGGCGGCCCATCACCATCTCGCGGCAGGGATCCTCCGGCAGAATCGCGCCCCGGCCCGAGATGGGCTTGTCGTACTCGTGCGATCTGAACAGGTAGGCGTCCTGGCACTGAGCGTAGGCTCCAGCGGTTGAGAGCAGCAGGAAGGCCAGAAAAGTGCCGCGATTCCGCATCAGAGTCCTCCACCCGCTGGGTCACTGGCCCTGACGAGGCCGCTCTCAAACCCGACGATCAGCTTCTCTTCACCTGCGCTGCCCAGGAATGCTACGGCGGTGGGCGTCTCCCTGTCGAAACGCAAGTCCGCCTTCGCCCGCCTCAGCGTCTGGCCGTCATAGGTCCACAACTGCACCCGGCTGTTGGCCACCACCGCGATCCGGCGGCCGTCCGCGGAAGTCGCAAGTGCGGTGGGCTGCCCCAGCGGTCCCTCCCGAATCGACGGCTGGCCCGTCTTGTCTTCCAGGCGCCACAGGACAAGCTGGCCATCACACAGCGCCGCCACGGCCTGGTCGCCGCCGGCTGCCGCGGCATCGGCGCAACTTCCAGGAGCGCCGTCCAGTTTGATCCTGGCCTTCTGGAACTCCGCGCGAAAGTAAAACACCGTGCCTTCCCGCGTCACGGCGGCCACCAGGCCCCGCGGCGAGATCGACAGGACGTCCACTGTGCTACCCAGGTCCCACCGTGCCATCAGCCTGCGGCCCTCGACGCTCCACATGCGGACCGTGCCGTCGGACGAGCCGGAAAACGCCATTGCGCCGTCCGGCGAGATCCCGATGGCCGTGATCCGGTCGGTGTGCGATTCCGCCTCCGTGCCCAGCGGCAGGCCCGGCCCCGCGTCCATGAGCTTCCACTGCAGTGGCACCCTTTGCGGCGATGCCGTCACGACAAACCGGCCCATCGGGCCGGGTGCGGCCGGCGGAAACCTGGCGTCGTGCCTCCAGGCGGCGCCCTGCCAGTTCTGCAACGCCAGAAGTCGAAATTGAAACGAGCCTTCTCCGCGATTCAACGTCGCCAGCACGTGCCCGCCGCCGTGGGCCGCCTGCAGACGCATGACGGGGCCCTCCAGCCGCGCGTCCCATTTGCTCGGCGTCACCGTGACGGGCCTCGCCTGTTGCGGCCGCCGGTTGGAGGTCAGGTAGCCTGCCGATGCGAACGCCAACACGACGGCGGCCACCCATCCGATCCGTTTGAGGAACGGAGAGGTCGTCCACTCTGGTGAACTCGCGCCGTGGGGCTCCTCCATTTGATACGTCTCTCAGTATAAGGTGATAAGGATCTGTAGATCCTTAACGCGCCCTGTGCTCGAAGTTGACCCGCACGCAGGTCTCGCTGGCCATGATGCTTCGCGCCGGGTTCGTCCGGGGCACCACTTTCATCCCGCGAAAGAGAGCCCGGTCGCCCGCGCCGTCGGCCGCCAGTGCCACCTGTTGGGTGGCCGTCTCCGCTTCCCTTTGATGCCGGCTGGCCCGCGCTTCCAGCGCCGGCAGCGGCTGGGCGCCCACGCAAACGGACGTCTCTTCGCTACCTGGATTGTCGTCCAAAGGGATACCCGTCTGGCTCCCCGGCAGCAGGTAGTGCCGGCTCGCCTGCAGCGGATTGGATGCCCGGCTGGTCATGCTGATGGCCGGATTCGGAAACAGGACGTACCACTGGTTGCCGTTCGAACTGTGATGGAACGCGTAGGCGTATGCGGTTTTGTAGGCGCGAATGGACCATTGCAGTTCATCGCCGGAGGTAAGCACCGCATTGGCGGGAATCGGGCGAAACCCGGTGGCGCCTTTAGGCCGGTACAGGAACGTGACGCGAGCCAGTGGCTCGTCGCCCGATTCCCGATATTCCTTCACGATCACCCGGCGATTCATCGTATGCCCCTCGTCCCGTTCGCAGACGTCGTGCGTCAACTCCTGGTTCGCCTCCGGAGCCACCGGATTGGCTCCACCCTTCGATCCGATCCTCAGCTTATCGGAAGGCCAGTGATGCTTCTGGACCAGGTACTGTTTCACCGCCTCCGCCCGCCGCCGCCCGAGTTCCACATTGAAGCCCGCCTGCCCGCAGATGCAGGTGTGCCCTTCGATCAGCAGGCTCCGCCCTTCCCAGCCGGTTGTTTTCAGCACCGCGGCCAGGGCCTCCAATTGGAGAATCGCGCCCGGTACCAGGTCTACCATGCCCGACCTCGACCGCCGGAAGGAGATATGGAGCGGGATGCGCTCCGGTTCCGGCGCCCGTTCGACCTTCGCCGTATCCAGGCTGCGCGAGACCTCCGGCAGCACCGTCATTGGCTCGTGGCCGGCGCTCGTCAGTGCCAGCAGGACTTCCGCTGAAGGCGCCGCGCCTTCCGATGCCCTCCGGGCCAGTTCCGCCAGCCTGCTCAGGCGGGCATCGGCCGGTCGCGCCGCTGCCGCCGCGCTGTAATCGAGGGCGGCCTTCCGCCAGTCGCCATTCAGACGGTAGATCTCCGCCATGCCCAACCGCGCTTCCATCGCCTCCGGATTGAGGCTCAACGCTCGCCGGTAAAGCGCCAGCGCGTCCTGCCAGTTCTCCCCGAGAGCTTTGAGGTTGGCCAGATTCACGTGGGCCGGCCAGAACTCCGGACGAACCGCCCCGGCTCGTTCATAGGCGGACGCCGCCTCCGCGCGGTCGCCCAGCGCCTCGCGCGCCACGCCCAGCCAGGTCCAGGCGACGGCGTCGCCCTCGTTCGCCTGCGTGCGCGCAGTGGCGGCGGCGGCCAGTCGATCCATGTTTCCTTCCGCGTAGACGACGCTCAATGCGCTTCCTTCGCCGGCTTGCGCACCGGACAAGGGCACTATGCTTCCTCCCAGTACCAGGACCATCCCGCATCCCGCCAACCACACCGTGGAGTCATGTCGCATTTGTCTGTTCCTGCACCCCGGCCGCCGAGTCCAGCCAGGGATTTGTACGTCGCCGGCCGCCTTGCCTTTCACCATGCAAATGCTCCGGCGCGCGGCCGTATTAGCTACTAGGAAGAACGACCTATGAAAGAATAACGCAAAAGAGCTAATCGGGTCAGAAATATTCTGGTGGGAAACTGCCGGAAGCCCTATCATATACATCTGAAGCTCTGGAGGAGCCGTTCGATGTCAGCACCGCGTTCCTGTGTGGGAGTCTGCCTCTGCCTCGCGTTCTGCGCGCCACCGCTTTGTGCCGCGGCCACCGCCGCCGCGACCTCTCTGCTTGTCCGCAAGAGCGCGGCCGGTGTCTCCTACGAGCCGGTCGAGCGCATCTTCCTCAATGGCAAAGAGCAGGTCCGCATCGTCACCGGCGACGGCCAGTTCGCCCCGCAGGCACAACGAAAGCTGGCACTGATTAAGACCGCCACGCTGCGCTCAATCCGAAAAGACCCTCAAACGGGTGTATTTTATGGCACGGATTCATCGGGAAAATCCGTCATCCTTTTTCCAGATTCTATGAAGTCGTCCGAGACGCCGGCTACCGCTTTCGGCAAAGCCACTCTGGCCGTGCTGACGGCAGGTCAGAAGAAGCCGGGCACGCCGGTGGCGGCCGGCGAGTTTCTGGCCCTGCTTGCCGGGAACGCGGCCGACGAGATGGCCTGCTCTTACGCGGGACAGGAGTCCAACTTCAACCTCGGCGCCCCCAGTGCCAGCCTTGCCTTGCAGGCCCGTGCGATGACCGCCGCCGTGTCCGCTTACGGCAATTCCGCTGCCTGTGGCCGGATGAAGACCGCCCTGGAGTCCAGCTTGCGACACGCGATCGACGCCTTCGAGTCGGGCCGGGGCACCGCCGAGGGCCTCGCGCGAGCCATCTGGCTTGCCGAACTCTCGGATCGGACATACAGGAACGAGCCCGCGCAGATCGCCCTGCGCGGCCAACTGGCTCAGCGCCGGGCCTGGCTGGACCGGCATCTCCGCATTGCCCGCGCGTTGGAGGCGGGCTCCCAGTGGGACGCCTACCTGCTGAAGGTCCGCGAGCTGGAGCGCTATCAGGAAGCCTTCACTGAGTTGAAGGTCGCCTATCGCAATGCGCTGGAGAAGAGCCGCGACGAGCATATGGCAAACGCGGCGCTGCGCACCAACCGCAAGGACTTCCGGGGCGCCTATGAGGAGTACCAGAAATCGCTGAAGCGCGACCCGGCCCACTCGGTGGCCCGCGAACGGGCCGAGAATGCGCGCCTGGAAATGCTGGACACCATGCCGTGCGAGAAGCCGGCCATCGATCTCAACTCCACCGTCGGCGTCGTCGTCAATCGCCATATTGAGTTAGCGAAGGTCTATCTGGAGGAGAGCAAGATCGACGACGCTGTCGCCGAGATCGTCGCGGCAGAGCGCGTCCACACCGAAATCCCGGGCGTCCTGCTGATGAAGGCGCGCATTCAGCGCGCGCAGGGCAAGTTCGTCGAGGCGATGGCCACGCTGGAACGGCACGACCGTGCTGTCTGCAGCCGGGCCGAGCGTGCCGCCAGCGAACCCGTCCGTGTGCAGTTGATCGTTGCGTTGCGCAAAGCACGGGAAGGCAAGCTCAAGACCGTGAAGGAACTGGTGGCCGGCTCACGCTATGGCAGTGCCATGCGCGAGATCCAGGAGGGTTTGCAGGCGGACCCCGACAACAACGATCTTCTGTTGGAAGGCGGCCGGCTGGCCCCGGCGCTTCGCCAGCGGGACGAAGCACGGAAGCTGCTGGCCCGGTTTCTGAGCGCGTCCGATAACCTATCTGGCGATCCAAAGGCGCGCACCGAGGCGCAACGTCTGATTGAGACTCTGGCCGCGGCCAAACCGGCTCCGGCCATGGCGGCGGCGGGTGAGCCGGTGAACTGGATGTCCGGCGTCGCCGCCCCCAGGGATGTTTTCTACGATCCTTCCAGCCTGGCCTTCAGCGTGCCGCCCGTGGAGGTCAGGGGCAGCGACAAACTGCATGCCGCGTTCAACTGGAAAGGCCCTCGCCTGGAGAGCGTCGTCAGCGACAGCGAATCGAAGTTGGCGCAAGGCAGTCACGCGGTCAGCTTTGCTTACGATCCGGCGGGCTGCGTCAGCCGCGTTTTCGAAGGGGCCAAGCCGCAGGCCAACCCCCGGCCGATGCAGACGGACCTCCACGAGCCGTTTCAGGGGCCGGGCGCTCCCGTCTTGTTGAGCAATCACCCCCTGTTGGACCTCTCCTACATTGAGCGGGAGTTGCATCAGCAGGTCGGGCTCATAGTCGCCGGCAATCGCTACTTCCATCCCTTTGTTTGGGAGACGCCGGTAGTGTTCCGGGTGAGCTACGACGAACTGGGGCGCGTCGCGAGCGCCCGCCAGGTGATCGAAGCTGGTACCGGCCGGAGCCTTGCCCCGGAGGTCGCCACGTTTACTTGGGAGGGTGCAAAGCTGCAGGCGATTCTCGTCAGCGGCGCACGGGCCGACGGCACCGCAGACCCGGCCCGTCCCCTGTACTCGCGAAAGCTGCGTTACGTCAACGGCCGGCTGGCCGGCGAGGACATCTCCTACGGCGGCTATCACGCCCGGATCGAGTACCGGTTCAACGGCGGCCGGCTGGTTTCGGCCGACTGTGAGAAGGATCACTCCCTGGATGGCCGTTCCCGCCAGGTGCGGTTCTAGCGATAGCGGGCAGGGAATGGGACAAACGAGGAAGACCATGATAAAAAACGCCGGCCTGACACTCTGTGCGCTGACTCTCGCCGCCTTCGCTCAACAACAGCCGGGCGAGCGTCGGGTTGCTTTGGTGATGGGTAATTCCGAATACCTCACGCAGCCGCTGAAGAACCCCGTCAACGACGCGCGAGCGATACGCCGCGCGCTGCTGGAACTCAACTTCGAGGTCATGCTGGTGGAGAACGCCAAACTGAGCGATCTCCGCACCGCCGTCACCAGGTTCACCGGAAGCGTGCGGCCTGGCGACGTCGCGCTCGTCTTCTATTCCGGTCACGGCATGGAGCTTTCCGGTGAGAACTATCTGGTCCCCGTCGACTTCAACGCCCAAGGTGAGGAAGAAGCAAAAGATCAGGCCTACAGTGCCAACCGCCTGATGAGCCTGATGGCCCAGGCCGAGCCCGGCGTCACCTTCATCATCCTGGACGCCTGCCGCGACAATCCCTTCAAGATCAAGGCTCGCTCGCGCAGCATGACCAGGGGGCTTGCCGGTATGCCGGTCTCTCCACAACGTGCCACCGCCGGAGGCACACTGCTTTCCCTGGCGACCGAGCCGGGGTCCGTCGCGGCGGACAATCCCGACCTGCCCAACAGCCGGTTCACCACGGCTTTGCTCAGGTACTTCGCCATGGAGGGCCTCCATCAACGGGACTTCTTCGGCAAGGTTCGAGACTGGGTCTTTTCCGAATCGAAGGGGGAGCAGACGCCATTCGTCAATGACGGGATGGTTGGCGAATTCTTCTTTCGCCCGTCGCCCGGACAAAAGGGCTACGATAGCGCATCCTTTGTCAGCCGGAGCGAGTCGCTGTTTCGGGAAGCCCGGGAGTCTCTCGCTCTCGGCTATCTACCCGAGGCGCAAAAGCGCTTCGCGGAGGTCGCGGGCCTGGAAGCGGGCACAGAAATGGGAACGCTGGCCGGTCGGGAAGCCGACTACTCACGCACCGTGGCCCAAGGCGAGACCCTCGCATCCGAGGGCAGGCGCGTCGAATCGGGGGAACTCCTGAAGCAAGGCTGGTCGATGTTCCCGCACCGTGCCGCCACCGGAATGGCGGCTGCGAACCAGTATTTGCTGGCCGACCACATTCCGGAGGCCGCGAGGATCATTGCTGCATTACGCGGCAGTCCGGATCGCGTCGCCGCTGCCCGAGCGGGTGCCATGCTGCGGGAACTGGCTCCACTGGAACCTGAGGCGGCGAGACTCCTCGCCGAACCTGCGCAGGAAATCCAGCCTTTGGATGAGACCAAGCTGCCCGCCTCACGGCGCGCCGCTCCCGTCAAGCAGCTAGCCCAGGCACCGCCAACTCTCCAGAGCCCGGGGCAACTTCCAGATGGCGCCACAAACGCGACGGCCGAGCCACCGGTGCCGGCCGCGCCCGCGGCGGAGACCCATGCGGTTGCGCCTGCTGGCGGACGCCTCACTGTCCGCATTGAGTCCGCCACACCGCCCCGCGCACCATCCGTTCCTCCGGAGACATCCTCGCAGCCCGCGGCCGCGACGAAGCCCTCTCGGGCCGGTTTCAGCGTGGCGCTCAGCAGCGCGCCGGTAGGCGCGCAGTTCATCTTTGACGAGCAACCTTCGCTGGCCTGCAAGGCGCCCTGCACCCTCAGTTTGCCCGTCGGCCGGCACACCGCACTGGTAACCCTGCCAGGCTACCGCGAGGCCCGACGAGTGCTTGAGGTATCGGCCGCGCAAAAGACGCTCAGCGTTACGATGGAGATGATGGGTGGCACCCTGTATCTTGTTACCGGCGAGCCCGGGGCGCTGATCATCGTGGACCGCAACTTACTTCCGTTGCGTACGCCTGCCCGGGTGTCCCTGCCCGTCGGAAAGTACCGTGTGTCGCTATGGACCGATGCCATCCTGCAAACGGAGACCGAATTCGACATCACGGACGGACAGTTGGCCACACTCACGTTCCGCTAGTCCGAAGTCCCGCCTTCCATCAGAGGCTATCTGACTTATGCAACAGCGGAAGAGGTGAAACTGATCCGCACTATGTGACATTGCACATATTGCTGCCACTTTCCGATGTACCGGCAGCGCGCGATTCTGTAGCGGGAGGCGGTTCTGGATCTCGGCCGGGCCACATTGGACAACTGGATGACGCGAGTGGACGAGTCGCTGCTGCCGGTGATGGCCGCGATGGGGCGTGAGGTGCTGGCCCGCGACTACATCCAGGCGGACGAAACGGCGGTGGATGCGAAGATGTACGACAGCCAGGGGGGCACAATCATCAGGCTTATCTTTGAAATTACGGCCAATCGGGTGGTGGTGCTGTTTTCTATTTCCGGCCGGGGCGTGGTCGTGAGGGTCCGAAACAACTCCTTGGTAATTATGAAGGAATTCTGCAGACCGATGGATATGCAGCCTATGAAAAAGTGGGCGCGGCGGGCATAGTACACGCGATGAGGGACAGTAAAAAGCGTCCAGCGAAGCTGGCCGTGCCTGGGAGGGCGTTTTGCGAGACGCAAAGCCGAGAGCGCAGAGGGGTGGACCTCGAGGACCCCGCCCACAAACCCCGGGAATTTGGCGCTTCAGGCCAGAATGGCGCCGCCTGCGTTCAACTGCGGTTGGAACACCGCAACCATCCTCGGACCTGCTCTATATATAAAGGTGGTGCGTTGGCCGGATTTGAAACGTCCCTAATTGGACGGATTGACAGTGTCCCCGAGGTTACACGTTTGCGGTCGGGCGCATTCGCGGCGGACGTTTTATGCGGCGCACAAAGTGAACCCGGACGAGCGGGTCGATGAAGGCATGGTCCGGCAGATGGACGAACTGTTCAGAATTGACGTGGCGGCGCGGGCAGAGGGTCCGGACGTCTCGGCGCGGTACAAGTTGAGGCAGGAGCGGGCGAAGCCACTGCAGGGCCAGGATCAAGGCCGCCTGGAGTTCCGCGCAGCCATCCCGCATGATGCGGTGGTCGGATGCTTACAATCAAGACGTTTACATTCGATCAGTTGGAACGGTTCTGGAACGACATGACAGCATGGGGGGGCGGGTTCGAACGCGGTTTTGTGGCTAAAGAATCCCCAAGTTCCAATAGGGCGACCCTGTAACCTGCTATAAAAAACACTTCGAGAGGGATCACTTTACCCAAGTCGGATTTCAGCCTCCCAACAAGAACACGCTATTTTCACAAACTTCCATTTCAGTTACATGCGGCCAACCCGTTGAAGTCCGTGGAAGCTAGTTAAATCCGGATTCACTGGGTGGCTGCAGAATGGTCTACAGCGCCTGACTGGGGGTGAACTCGCATATGCTCCTCAGGTCGGTTCGTCACCCAGCAACAGATACGCCCAAAGCCTTATCCAGTGAGCGCTACGCAAACCCCATCTTGAAGCCGCCCTTTGCCTGCCCCACTCTGAAGTCATGCGCACGCGTGGACCTGAGATCTGGGCAAAGTGGCGGGAACTGATTGCTGAGCAGGAGAGGAGCGGTCAAAGTGCAGCCGCGTTCTGCAGGGCCCGCGACCTCTCTCCAACGCACTTCTTCGCCAGGAAGAAACGCTTGATCCTGGCTGGCCCGGAGCCCTTTGTTGAGGTCCACCTGATGAAACCTGACAGGGCGCCTCAATTGGCGGCTGCGCACTGCTCCGCAATTGAGATTCGCCTTGCCGCCGGCCGGAGCCTGTTGGTGGAACCGGGCTTCGACCCCAATCATCTGCGCGCTCTGTTGGCTGTGCTGGAGTCCCGCATTTGACCGGTCTGCCGAGCCTGCGCGCGCTCGACCGCGAACAGAGCACACGCATCTGGCTCGCCGCGGAGGCGGCTGACATGCGTTGCGGTTTCGACCGCCTGGCCGAACGCGTGAAGGCCGTCATCGGGCAGGATCCTCTCAGCGGCCACCTGTTTGTGTTCCGCTCGCGCCGCGGTGACAGGCTAAAGATCCTCGTTTGGGATCGCGACGGCTTTGTGCTCTGGTATAAGCGACTCGAAGCCGGCACATTCAAGCTGCCGCGAGTGGAAGCGGGCTCGTCTTCGGTGGAACTGAGAGCCAGTGAGTTGGCCATGGTCCTGGACGGAATCGATGTGTCGAAGCTGAAGCGCGTTGCCCGCTACGCGCAGGATGCGCGCACGGCCTGAATCACAAAAAACGCCAGCATTCTCGTAACGTTTAAACGGGAAATAGCATCTATTTATCCGTGGCAATTGGCGACGGGAAATCGGTCGCGTTACCCGAGGACAGCGCAGCCCTCAAAGCGATGGTGCTTACGCTGTTGGCCGAGCGCGACCGCCAGGCTCAGCGTGCCGATGACCAGGCCCGCCGTGCCGATGACCAGGCCCGCCGTGCCGATGACCAGGCCCGCCGTGCCGATGACCAAACCCGCCGCGCTGACGAGCAAACGCGCCGCACGGAAGAACTCCGGGTGGAAATGCTCCGGCTTCAACTGGAATTGGAGCGCTATAAGAAGTGGTATTACGGCCCGCGCGCCGACAGGCTGCAATCGGCCGGCGATGTGGCGCAGATGCTGCTCGACTTCGCCGCGTCAATGGATCAGAAGCCAGTTCATCCGGATGACGTCCCGCCCGGGGCGCCACAGGATCCGGAAGTGCGCCGGGTGCGGCGCCGCAGCGGACGACGGAATCTCGCCAACTTTGAGAATCTCCCCACCACCACGCACATCCACGAACTGAGCGCGGAACAGCGGGCCTGCCCCTGTTGTGGAACGGAGCGCAAAGAGATCGGCGCCGACGAAAGCTGGCAAGTGGAATACCTGCCCGGCCACTTCGAACGCATCCACCACGTACGCAAGAAGTACGCTTGCGTGGCCTGCGAGAACAGCGGCGGCAAACCTGGCATCGAGACAGCAGCCAAGCCCGAGGCTGCCATTGACAAGGGGTTGGCTGGACCGGGCCTGCTGGCTTACATCGTAACCAGCAAATTCTCCGACTACCTCCCGCTGTATCGCCTGGAAGACATCTTCGCGCGGCAGGGCTTCGAGATTTCCCGCGCCACCCAATCGGTGTGGTGCGGCGATGTAGCGGACCTGACCGAACCGCTGTATCAACTGATGGCGCAGCGGGTGCGATCCTCGCATGTGGTGGCCACCGACGACACCATTATGCCGATGCTGAGTAAAGGCAAAACGGCGAACGCGCGGATGTGGATCTATGTGGGAGATGAAAACCATGCCTACAACGTCTTTGACTTCACGCTGAATCGTGGCCGCGACGGGCCGAAGCATTTTCTGAAAGATTATCGGGAGGTCTTGCTGGCCGATGCTTACGGCGGATACAACGGCGTAGTGGCGGGCAACGAAATCACGCGCGCTGGGTGCTGGGCGCATTTCCGCCGCAAGGTTGTTGAGGCGGAGAAGGCGGCGCCGGAGATCGCACGAGCTGCCGTGGAGATGGTGCGCGCGCTGTACGCCGTGGAGCGTCAGGCAGCGGAACTTCCCTCGGCGGAGCGCCTGAAGCAGCGGCAGGAAAACTCGGTGCCGGTGGTGACCGTGCTACGAGAGAAACTGCTGGGCTGGAAGGAACAGTTACTGCCGAAGCATCCGATGGCCGAGGCGATCAACTACGCGCTGAGCCAATGGGCGGAACTGACGGTGTTCTGCTCCGATGGAGCGGTGCCACTGGACAACAACATCAGTGAACGGGAAATGAAACGCGTGGTGCTGAACCGCAAGAACTCGCTCTTCGTGGGCAATGCGCGTGGAGGCCGGACTGCAGCGATTCTAGCGAGCCTGACGAGCACTTGCCGCCGCCACGACGTCGACCCGCAGCTGTACTTGACGCAGTTGCTGACCAATCTGCCGTCGGTGCGGCTTAGCGACCTGGCTGAGTGGCTGCCGGATGAATGGAAGCGGCGGCAAACAGCGCCGCCTGACGGCCAGCGCAGGTAGATGTCGAGCCGCAAGACCTGGGGTTTACGTAGCGCTCACCTTATCCATAGCGCTGTTGTAGGTCTTCGAACTGCGAGTCAGCCGACCACAATTCTGGGTTATCTTGACCACATGCACACCTGACAATCCTCCAACTTGGAGTATTCGGCTATGCGCTGTCGGGCAGGATCTCTGCGCGATTGATGGTACGCGAGGCATCGCGCGACCGGGACCCAAAACCGACGCCCCCGTAAGAGGGGACCAGGCCAGTCATGGTGCTTCAAAATACGGCTTCAAAATACGGCTTGATTTCAGTGACAGAAGATCCTAGATTGAGATGGCATGCAGCCTGCGGCGGGTGGCGGATCGGAAAGGCGCACCGATGCGTCCGCGCTCGGCTCCGAGCCGGCTGCGGCCCCGCGCGCCGTCCCCGACTCGAAAGAGACCGGCGCCGTACGCCCAACGAGCCGTCCCACGTCTCATCCGGGAAACACCGAGCCCAGATGGCTCTATATCATTAGAATCATCCATCCCATCGTTGCTATCATCGGCACTCTCATGACCATTGGCGGTCATATGGTCTCTTTCTGGAGACCGCTCCCACCCATTGGGCTCGAGCCCAGCGGAACGCGGATCCGTGTCAACGCGATGGATCCTTTCTGGAGTTGGGTGGCCCGTTCCCCATGGACCGACTTGCAGGGAAGCGTCTCGGGAATCGATCCGTCCCAACGGGAGGAATACGAAATCGTGGTATACACATTCGAATGGAACTCGGGCAAGGAAATCGGCTATTGGTACGTTCAGCCGTTCGTCACGGACTGCCACACGCGGATTGATGGCGAGAATACCTGGAGATCCCGCGTGCGGCGCGGCTCCGACTACGGAGTTCTGTTGGCCCGAGTGCATGAAGGGCGTCCGACTCCGGGGCAGCCTGGTGTCGAAGCCTTCCACGCAGGTGGATGCATCTACGAATCACCGCTGGGCGTATTCCCTCCGCGTGGTTCCACCGTAGTGGCCTGGACGTACGTCGAGGCGCATTCGGCCTGGACGCTGGCGAGGTATGTAGGCTACCTCAACCTGGCAGTAGCCTGGCTTTTGATCGTCTGGCGGTGGCAACGGAGATTCTGATCCGGACAAATGGGCAATTCATCATAGAGAGGAGACGTCGGCTATGTTGCAGCTCATTCGGACTTTAGGTTTTGGCACTGCGGTTGCAATTCTGACTCTGGCTCCCGCCAGTTGCGGATGCCCCAAAGCACCCCCGGAAGCTTCCATCAGTATTGTTTCCCCGCCGCGGGCCGGCACCGGCGGCCCCGGAGAGATGGACGACATTACCGGCACGGTAAAGGGCGTGCAGCCCAGCGACGCACGTGTCGTCATCTATTGCTATGCTGGCGACCGATGGTGGGTACAGCCCCTGGAGGATGCCCCGTTTACGCCAATCACGTCGAAACTGGAATGGAGCACCCGGACGCACCTGGGTTTTGAATACGCCGTGTTGCTCGTGCACAAGAATTGGACGCCGCCCAAACAGCCCATGCAACTGCCCGAGATCGGCGGATGCGTGTGGGCGCTCGACAAGGCGAAGGGGGCTCGTTAAGGACGATCCGGACGGTCGGACTCCGCCCCGTCGGTCGGGCGCCATTGCTACTGGTTGGGCCGGGACGGGGGCGGTTAAGGTTCAAGATGACCTCCGCTCCGTCGCGGCCTTGGCCACCCCCTCTGAGGCCCGAAGAGGCTGACATGGCGGCGAAGAAGCGGAGCGAATTGCTAGGTCGGGTAGGCGAGTTCCTTAATTAGACTCTACGTCTCAAATTCTTGCGCATAGTCGATGCAGAGTGCTATCGCCCCGGCGCCACGCGTCGAACTGGCACTCCACGTCGTGAATTAACTCGCTGAGTTTCTCGAAGTACAGGTTTTGCAGGCAACTACGCCGCGTCAGTTCCCTGACCCGTTCGATTGGATTGAGTTCGGGGCTGTAGGGCGGCAGGAAGTCTAACTCGAATCCGGGCGCCACCTTCGCAAGCCAGGCTTTGTGAAGCAGTGCGTGATGGAACTTCGCGTTGTCCAGGATGACGACGACTCTCTTCTTGCTGTTTCGGCACGCCCGCCGGAGGGATCGCAAGAGGTCCCAGCAAGTCTTGGCATTGAATCTACCGGTTCCCGGCGGTAGTGGAGTCGGCCGTCGGAGAGACGAACTGCGCCAAAGTAGCCGATCTGTTTCCGGGTCGGATAGTGGAGCGAGACCGGGTCCTTGACCTCCCGCGGAATCCACATCCGGCAGCGCGAGCCGTGCTGCTGAAAATGCACCTCGACCAGGGCCCACAACTCCATTGCCGGATCGGCCATCAGGGTTTGGAGTTTTTTTAAGCGTCCCTTGCCGCCCGGCATCGGCATGCGCGATCTCAGGCCGAGGCTTGCGGAGGCAGAACCCCATGGCCTTGAACAACCGTTGGCACTGCCGCACACCCAGGACAACCGAGAACTCTCGCAACAGGAAGGCGGCCAGAGTCCTTCCATCCCACAGATTGGCGGTGATGCCGGATCGATCTGGAGGATGGCGGAGTGCGCGTCCGATCGCCTTCAATTGATCGGCGGTCAGGCGAGGCGGGCGGCCCGACCGGTTGCCCTCCTGCAGGCCCGCCAGTCCATGGCGGCTATGAGCTTGAACCCAATATTCCACCGTGCGCGGAGCGTCACCGAGAATAGTGGCCGCTTGTCGGCAGGTCATCCCTCGAGCGACCAGTAAGACGGCATGCAGACGATGGTCGTAGCGGGATTGATCAGAACTGCGGATCTCGTCCTGAAGGGCCAGAAACGCCAGGTGAGGCTAGGGAACGGTCAGTGGCTTCATACAAACATGAACTCCAATTTTGTTCTATGCGCAAATACTTATGACGGTACGTTTAGAATTGGGGGAAAGGTTTGGCAGGTCAAAAGGTCTGAACGAAGAGTTTAAACGCCAGACCTTGGTGGTGAGGATCTTCCCGAACGCGGCGGGTTGTCTACGACTGGCGCGAGCACTGGCGTTGGAGGTCCTCCACGACTGGTTGGAAGCGATTCGAAATCTGAACGTGGAGGAATTGAGTAAGCGTCCGGACCCGACCGTCCCGTCCGAAGTGTCCATTTAGGTGATTGGGGCAGGTGTCCACTTAGCGAATAAGTGGACACTTCCGAGAGCGTCAGTTCGAGGGTTGTGTTTCAGCGGGCGCTGCCACGGGGACATTCCACGGCAGCAGTTCTGTGATGCGGTTGATCGGGCGGTCGGCAATCCGCTCCAGCACGTAGCGCAGGTACGCCTCCGGATCAAGACCATTCAGCTTTGCTGAGCCGATCAGGGTATACATCGCTGCCGCGCGCTCGCCTCCAGAGTTCGAACCGGCGAAGAGGTCGAGTTCGATCTGGATGATCCCGGCTGAACGAAGACGGCGCATGGCTGTTGGAATGTGCGAGGCTTGCTGCCTACCCTTCACGGCAGCGCCTGGAATGGATTCGTGGCCTTCGATGAGCCGCACCGGTACCAGTGAAGCCATCGAGGCGGTGCTTGAGAAGAATCCTTGCTCATACTGCCGGCGCCACGAGTGGAGTTGGTTGGCGTTGACGGAGTGAGCGAGAGCCACTTCTGCAAAGGAGGCGCCAGGCTGCAGGGTCGCTTCGACAATCCGGCGTTTCTCCTCCACCGCCCATCGCCGGCGGGTCTTCCGCACAGTCCCGTCGTCAAGTTGAGAGCCGTCCATGTCCAGCCGCATACATTTCAGGATCGACTCCGAACCGGCGGCGAGTCTAACGGCAACTTCGGACGCTTACGCATCCGGACAGCTCCCGGTTCAACGCCGCAGTAATGCCATTCGCCTGGACAGACGGATCACCGATCTCCGCTGCCTGAAACAATTCGAGCTGTTCCCGTTCCGCCATCCTGGCGGCATTCTACCGCCAATATCGCTTCGGACTTGTGGGTAATCGAAAGCACCTTCGGACGCTTACGGCGCAAGCTACTAAGCAAATTGAGCGAAGTCGTCCGGCCCTTTGGCATCGGCGTTACGCGCCCCACTCGATGCGAGAACTGCCGAGCTGCAGCGCGGCAACTCAAAACAGACCCAGAATGCTGCGGCTAGACCGACCAGTCAACGCGTCGGCCGATGCTTTCATTTTGACAATCTGACTCTGAATCCGCGTCTTTATAGCTAATTCCTGCCTGGATAACGTTGCTTCGTCGAGTTCTTCGCACAGCGCGCTTAGGGTGGACCACGCAGGGCCGCTTCCAGCGAAAGGAAGCCGACTCAAGGTGGCCACATACCGGGTAATTTGCGCCAATACGCTAGAGGGAGAATCCTTGACGTCACCGGATTGCTTCTCCTCGAATGCTTCGATCCTGAGCCGCGCCGCTAGTAGCTCCAAAGCTTTGTCGTCGAGTGCAAGAGAGGCAGCGATGTAGTCCAGCGATTCCAGTTTTTCGCCCATGACCTCCTGAAACTTCAGTTCGTACACGAGCCCTTCAAGTTTCATACCCCACCAGCTCAGGGTCCTTGCCTTGGCCGCCAGTTCGGAAACATCGACGTCCGCACCATCTGGTTCGTCCATCGTGAGCGCCTCGGCGACTTCGTCCACATTAACCTTAACGACCCAAGTGTCATCATCAACGCGCTCAACCTCAATGAGCCTCTCCTTGTGTCCCGCGAGGCCCAAATCCAAATCATCGAGATCTAGGTCATCATCGTCGTGGGAATTCGGCTCATCTCCTTTCACCGTGCTCTCAGGAGTGGGTTGCTCGGCGTCAAGATACTTTTCCAGCTCCTCTCTCGACATGTCGTAGACCCAGGCGCAATCACTTTCGCCCAAGGCACACGGCCACGCAGCCGACTGAATATATGCTGGCTTTCCGGGCTCACGGAACACTCCGAACCACTCGACGCCACGTTCGAGTGCGGCGCTGTACTTGCGACGAAGCTCCTCGCGAAGCACGGGGTCCTTCCCGGGGTGGACCAAGAAATTAACAGATTCGCCGGTTGAATAAGCCTCCAACAGGCTGGCGGATTGAATTTCCACGTGTTCTGCACGCTCATCTTTTTCTCCAGGATGCCGCTGCGACCAAAAGTGGAGCGTGGTGCCGGTCTGAACGAAGACAGGTTTCCCAGAGGGATCATCGAGGCGCCGATTCGCTTTCACGCTCTCGCGCAGGGACAGCGGAGCTTTGCCGAGTCGGATTCCACCATGGACCTCGATAGGCTGCCTCCGCGGCTCAACACCAAAGCTTCCACTAGTCGGTTCATCTGCCACTTGACCGTTTGTCTGCAACCGCTTGGGAGGCAGAACCTTCCCGCCGGAACAAGCGCGGACGCTTTCGGCAAAGCCGCTCATCCACGCGTCTACCTTCGAGAATGGATTTGATCCCTCAAACTTGCCGTTGACCCGCTGAATCCCGACAGCGGCGAGTTCTGGGGTCCTTTTGTCCCATTTGGGGAGTACACACTTTTCTAGGTCAGCATCTTCCGCATATCTGATGTAAAGTAGCTGAGAATCTTCATCGCCGACTCGCCTCACGTACTGGATCAGCACCGGTTCTGTCGACTTAATGCCGGAAGTCCATTCGGGGACACGTTCTTTACCGTCTAACTTCAGGAGCCGCTCGAATTCGGCGACGGCATTGCTACCGACTTTGATAGAATGGTCGCGCGCCCAGCGCCAGAAATTCTGCGCTTCTGCTATGTTCCGCAAGTCCCGCAACAAGCCGGGAGCCACAGCCGAATTGGCATTCGCCTCCAATGAGCGAGCCACGGCTTTAGCGTCGTCGCACCATTCGCCCGCCGGGAAACTCTTCAGTTTTCCAGAATCGAGGACCATCGCCTCGCCATGCGCCACGACCGCCTTGCCTTGGAGGCGGATGCGGCCCGTCACTTTATCCGCATCGATCGTTTGCTCTCCACTCTCCCAGTACATGCGGCACCAGCGATCTTGCCTCGCGACGGAATAGTTTTGATGCTCGCGAATGGAGGCCGCCGTTCGATCTTCGTTGTTGGTCAGGTCGAGCGATGAAGGAACAGGAGGACGCATACCTGTCAAAACATCGAAGCCCAAGGAGCGCGATTTGAACGCCACATCCGCCTCCCATAACACCTTTCCGATAATCGAATTCTGGATGTCCCCGAGCGTCACCACGCGATTATTCAGCCACTCCGGAGGCAGTGTGGCTCCGTAACGAAGCCTGTCAGAGGGAATCTTTCTGTTCGCATCCGATTCTGGATTAAGGAACCGGCGAGTAGGATCGATGCTCAGGTATAACTGACTTACCCCTCGGCGGTAGGTGCGATCCCAGACTGCGGCGCCCGCGACACTAAACCCAAATGGCAAGGTGTATGTCCGGGCTACTCCACTTAGCGCGGGGTCAGCCTTGAGACAAAGCCCGGCCTGACACTTTTCGATCGTCCCTCCGACAAGCACTTGCCCCGCGGGGCCCATCATCATCTTGTCTCCTGTCAAGTTAACCATGCCACCATTGGGCCGCCTCCGCTCTGCGGGCTGGCGCAGGTCGGGCACTCCGGCTTCCGAAAGATATCGGACGGTGACGGGGACATTTGGATCCAGCGTCGTTTGCGTATGGCTGATCTGCCTTAATAACGCCGCGTCCATCCCTTGACCAGTTCCAGCGCCTGCGAATACGAGCTTACCGGCGTTCGGCTCGATCAGTTGATGTTGGCTGACATGGGCGGCGGTGATTAATCCGAGATTCGCGCTCCCGGCGTCGAATGCAGGGCTTGTAATTGTCCCGTGTGCAATGAACTGCTCCGAAATCGCACCTGCCCCCCCTTTTGGCTTCTTTGGAGGGCGGGCGTTGGCTAGAACAACACCCTTGTCCGGGGGCGGCTCGCCCCTGTTCCTGGATACCATGGTCCAAATCTCGTCATAGGCCTTTTGCATCGCGGCACTCCGTGACGCCGGAGCCCTTCTCATCGCGGGCTCTACAAAGAGCGCGAAAATGCCCGGATCCGCCGCGGTATAGGGGGCTTCGACGATCCCTTCTGGCCGAATCCGCACCCGCTTTCCTGGCTCAGCGCCGGTGAGTACCACGTTTTCCTTGCCTAGGTCCCGCATCAGTTGCGCCAAGATCTCGGGTGCAGGATGGCCATAGCGATTTTGCGGATCGACGCTGATAATCGCCTTCATTCGGACAGCTCCATCGACTTGGCGGCCCAGCGCCAAAATCGGGTCAATGTCGTGCGCCGCCGATCCGTGGTGAGGCACGACGAACGAATCGACCGTTACACCGTTCTTCCCCAGCTGCTCAGCAACCTGCCGGATCACCGCGGAATCGGCGTCGTCAAAGTCTAGATGAACGTGTTGCCCACCCAGCGTCACCTTAGTCACCACGGAGCGGCCATGAACACCGGCACCTGGGGCCGCCGTGTAGGGCACATTCTCAATGAAAACGGCATCGCCCGGTGCCGAGTATCCTGCGTAGGCCGAAGGCCCGGGAGTACGCCGAACGGCTCCCACCCCAACTTTCTGGCCGGTCTGATTCAACAAGGTCGCCAACGAGTTGGCAGCGGGCATCGAACTCTCAATGATGGGAATCTCCTTCCCAAAGAGGAGGACTGCACCGATGCCAAAGTTCTCAGGTCTCTTGAACATGGCCTTGATGCCGCCATGGTGATCGGCATGCGGATGAGAACAGGTAAATGTAAGACGTTCAATCTGGTGATTCTCACGAAGTGCCTGGAGAAGTGGCTTACCCTCCAATTCAAGCTGGTCACCATCGCCATTCTTGCCAAGATCGATGATGTGAGCGACTTTCTTGCCTTCATCAATTACGACACTTGCCTGCCCTGGACCCTGCAAGGCAAACATGCTTAGCTCCTGCCCCGTAGCTGCATTGACGAGAATTGCCAACCCTGCCATCAGGTAAAGCGGTTGGCTGAATGCTTTGTATGCGTTCAATTTGCACCTCCTGCTGAGCACAAGCGATCGCCAAAGAGACGTCGCATGACACCGCCCTATTGTGCAAGCGAGATCTACGCCGAAATCATGCCATATTCTCACTCAAATTTTTAACCCGAGCCGCCATTTATCCAAACGCGGAGTATCGGGGTCTCTCAAATGCTAACCCCTCGAGGAACAAGACGCCAAAGACTACGCGCTGAGCTCGGGACGGTGGAGAGACTACACCCGCGAGCTTCGGTACGGGAACTCGGCAGGCGGAGGCATCTTCTTGTCAAAAAACGAACGCATAGAGGCATCGCAAATGGCATACCCCCAATTGATGAGCTTCTCTTGTTCGGTAGCATGCATCGCCTCCAGGCGTGTGTGCATGGCCGCCAACTTCGCAGTCGCGACTGCCGGGCACGGGAGCGAGTTCGGCACACCGTACGTCGCGATGTCCTGGCGGATTCCCCAATAGGACCCTTTGCGTTCCCCGGAGCGGAAAAGAGCGACGGTGTGCCGCGTCCGCAGAGCCCGGACTTGGCTATCAATCAAGTTCAAGATTCGGTAAGAGTGTCGAGCCCAGTCATAATGCGGCCTTGGCTCACCCTCGAAATGTCCTCCGCCGTCGCTGACCAGGATTGTCTCATACCGCTTCCAAGCCGTCTCTAGTCCCAAGTTGTCGTACACGCCACCGTCACTGAGCACCAAGTCCGTTGTGTAAGGCGGGCAATTCAGGTCCTCGCCTAGTTGAGCCGGTTCGAATCGCAGACCGTAGTCGGCCGCCTTGATCTCGCAGGGCGAGAGGACGGGCGGAAATGCCGAAGAGGCAGCCACGGCGACTGCGAGCGGTAGTTTTGGATTTAGCACCCTACCTACCCGATAGTCCCGCATGTAGGGCTTCGAAAAGCGCATCAGAACCCCGGATTGAACGTTTGTAGCGTTAATTACGAACCTTGGCGCATCTGGAAGGTCCTGAAGGGTCTTCTCGCCGAACAGTACCTTGGCGTACCTTGACGAAACATGATCTGCTATTGAACCTGGCAAAAATATCCCACCTAAGATGGCTCCCGTATCGACGGTTGTTGAGGCCATCTCGCGAAGTGGTGAGACGACGGTCTCCGAAAAAGCAGCACAGGGCACTCCTGGCTGAGGATCAAGGACATTCCATTTCATACCCAACAGCGCGGCAGTGATCGAGCCTCCCGAGACGCTCGAAATTCGATTCAGCTTGCCCAGCACCCCAAGTTCATTGAGCCTCCAAAGGCACCCAACATGAAACAGCATCGCGCGATACCCACCACCGGAAAGACATAGCGCCATGCCTGGTTCCGGCTTGCGCTCCGACATATCCAGGACTGGAGAGAATGGTTCGTTCGCCATGTTCTGACCTCCGGAGTATTAAGCAACCGACTAGCGTTCCCGCTGGTGAATTAGAATATCAAAACCGCAGTTAGGGTGTTCCACTGTCGCCCAATTGCCAGTGCAACGTTGCAGCGTTCCCGCCTGCCCGCCTCTGATCTGATGTTTCTGGTCCCGAAGGAATCTTCAACGTGACCGCTTTTCTCAGCCACCGTGCAAGAGTTGTGAGTTGTCGACATCGTGAATCTGCGGGAGGTCCTCCAGGGTGTAGTCGCTGCGCCACAGTTGGTGTCGAAAGTATGATATCGTCTCCCTCAATTCGGTTATTTGTTGTGGCCAAGGGAGGCGAGGATGAGCGCGCCAAGTTCAGTCAAATCGAGCCTAAATCCCGTCAACCGGGATCTGATCCCCGATCCTGTATCTCGGGAGTTGCGAATCTATGCGTTCGATCCCAGCGTGGCGGCTAGCGTTGACACGGCGGGAATAAGCGAAATTTCCATCGCAGTCCCTTGGGAGAAGAATCTCCAACCGGGCCCGATCGGCGAGTACCTTGAAGTCATTGATGTCGACCCCGCCAGTGCGACCTTTTACAAGCCAGTAGATTTGAATGATCCCCGCTTGCTGGCGCAAGGAAGCCTGGCACCGTCTGAATCGAACCCGCAGTTTCATCAGCAAATGGTCTATGCGGTGGCTATGACTACGATCGGGCATTTTGAACAGGCACTTGGTCGGGTGGCGCTGTGGTCGGCGCATAGACCTGCGGGCGGCGAAGAACAATTTGTACGGCGTCTGCGAATTTACCCTCACGCGCTGCGTGACCGTAATGCGTTCTACAGCCCGGACAAGAAGGCTCTCCTGCTCGGATACTTTCCGGTGAGCATCCGCGATGCCAACAACGTACCCGGAACAATGGTATTCACCTGTTTGTCTCACGACATCGTCGCTCATGAGACGACACATGCTCTATTAGACGGCGTCCACCCACGATTCAACGAACCGGTGAACGCGGACGTGCGAGCATTCCATGAGGCGTTCGCTGACATCGTGGCACTATTCCAGCATTTCTCCTACCCCGGCGTGCTGCGAGATCAGATTGCAAGGTCTCGAGGTAATCTCGCGGCTGAGACACTTTTGGGGCAATTGGCGCAACAATTTGGCAAGGCTTCTGGCCGGAGTACCGCGCTTCGCGACGCTCTAGGAAGGGTGAATCCCGAAACGCAGAAGTGGGAGCCGCTCAATCCCAATGTGCGCGCCCTTGACAAGACCCTTGGACCCCATGGACGTGGCGCAATTCTACTAGCGGCGGTTTTTGGCGCATTTCTCAAGGTGTACAGGCGACGCACGCTCGACCTATATCGAATTGCCAGCGAGGGCACGGGCGTACTTCGCGAAGGGGATATTCACCCGGACCTATCCGACCGATTGGCAGGGGAGGCCGCACGCGCTGCACGTTACATCCTGCAGATGTGTATCCGTGGTATCGACTACTGCCCGCCTGTCGGCATCACGTTCGGTGAGTACCTTCGGGGGATCATTACGGCGGATGTCGATCTAAACCCTGAAGATCCAGATGGCTTTCGGCTTGCCATCGTGGAGAGCTTTCGCCAGTGGGGTATCAACGCCAAGAACCTATGCAGCACCTCAGTCGAAGGTCTGCTGTGGCCGACCGGCGACGCGGCCATGGAGGAATCTGGTGTGAGTCTGGACCGTAACGATATGAAGGTCCTCTTCACGCAGGATCGGCCGATCGACGATCCAGATCGGGCGCCCCTCTCCTCGACGAAGATGAAGAAAATGGCGCGCCTAGCGTGGGACCTCGAAAGCGATCGCTATGCAACTTGGCAGGCGATTGATGACCAAGCAGCCGCACTGTGGTCGTGGCTCATTAAGGGACCGGGTCGGAAGCTGGCGCCGGCAATTGGCATAGTCTTGGACCAAAACGCACCGCCAACGGTGTTCCGCTCGCGGACCAGCGGCGGAATGGTGGCAGTAGAGGTGCACTCGGTGCGGAGCGCCGTTCGGCGGACTCCGCGGGGCGGGAATGTGACGGATTTCGTCGTGGAAATCACGCAACGGCGCCGGGGCTACTTTGACGCTGAGAAGCAGAAGGAGATGGACAAGGTTGGGCGGGTGCATTCTCCCGACGAGATAGGGGAATTCAAGTACCGGGCGGGATGCACATTGCTAATAAACTCCGCCACTATGGAAGTACGGCGAGTGATCCGCACTCCTGGTACCATAGCTGACAACGCCCAGTTGGAGCAAGTCCGGCAATACCTGACAGGCGGTTTTGATCCGGCCAACGCCTTCGATTCCCGCCAGAAGGCGCTCCACGCCCGCGAGCCCTTCGCACTCCTGCATCGGCAGCAGGAGGACTAACATGTCAGTGATGAAGAAGGCAGTCTCAAAGAAGACAATTGCCAAAAAGAAGCCCGCACCCAACTTGGCACCGGACGTGACCGGAGGAAGGCTGATGCCCCCGAAGGACGGTGTGGTGATTCGCATGTATCGCATTGGGCATGGCGATTGTTTCCTGCTTGCATTTCCCGGGCTGACAGAGCAGAAGCCGGTATACGTGCTCATCGATTGCGGGTACAAGCCAGGTTCGCCAGCTTACATCAACACTACGGCCAAGGAAATCACCGCAAATATTCGTAAGGCAACTGGCGGGCACATTGACGTCGCGATTATCACGCATGAGCACCAGGACCACGTAAATGGGATCACCACGAAGAATTTCGAAGGCATCTCCATCGGCGAGGCTTGGTTTGCCTGGACCGAAGACGCCACCGATGACGTTGCCAATGACTTGCGTAGGAGGTTCAAGAACAAGCTGCTGGGACTCATAGCCGCCCGGAACCAATTGGCGGCAGCTGGCGACGCGGATGCAGTTAAGCGCCTCGACGAATTCCTCGCTTATGAGTTGGGTGGGGATGAAGCCACGCCATTCCAGGCTGCAAACGCTACCGCTTTGCTTGGGGCGGCATCGGGGGGGCCGTCGCTAAACAAAGCTTCGATGAAGGTGTTCAAGGATCTTGCGAATCAGAATCAGGGTGTGAAATTTATTCGTCCGCACGAGAAGATTCTCAGCCTTCCAGGAGCGAAAGACGCACGGGTCTTCGCACTCGGCCCGCCTCGCGATCCGCAGCAAATTGAGGATCTTGATCCACGCGACGACGAGTCTTTCCACTCGATGTCAGTGTCGGCCGCGCCCTCCGCGATGATGAATTATCTTGCCTCGACGCTAACTGCACAAAAGCCGCAAGCGCTGTTCTCCCCACGGTACTGCATTCCACAATCCAGTGCGATGCAGGACGAGACCTTGGCCACTTTTTCACCGAAGTTTATGGTGATAGTGCTTCGCAGCCGTCAAGGACCCCGAACGTCGTCGAGCCGGGAGCCAATGAGGTGCCGGGAAACGCCGAGTGGCGGCGCATCGACAAGGATTGGCTCTACTCGGCAGATCAACTTGCGTTGGCTATGAACGATCAGACGAACAACGCGAGTCTGGTGCTAGCCTTCGAATTGGGAAAGGGTGGTAAGGTGTTGTTGTTTGCTGCCGATGCCCAGCGCGGCAACTGGGCTTCATGGTCGAAGAAGAGCTGGAAGGACGGAAATCAGACAATTACGGCCAAGGACTTGCTCGCTAGGACAGTCGTGTATAAAGTTGGCCACCACGGTAGCCACAATGCGACGCTGAACGGCACAGTCGGTGACGATCATGCCAATATTAATTGGATGGCGCAAGGTGAGCATGCGGGCGAATTCACCGCGATGATCACCGCCGTTCGGGCTTGGGCAGAGACCCAAAACGGCTGGGACCATCCACAGCAAGCGATCAAAGATGCCTTACTTAAGAAGGCATGTGGACGCGTCTTTCAGACCGACACGGACGTTTCGAACATGAAGCTTCATGGAAACGCTCCTCAAGCGGACTGGGACGAATTCCAGAAGCGGGCGACTGGCGACAGGTTGTTTTTTGATTTTGTTGTAAACGGGTAGTGGCGAACACTGTCGTCGATCTAACCAGCCGATTCCTGCGTTGCAGCGAACACAATCCTGCCGTCTCCGCCGATGGCGGTTGGGCTGGCGGAGTGGCGAAAGCGTCATTACTGCGCGGTCGACCCCCGGCGAATGCCTTTCAGTTTCGCTTCAGCCATCCAACACAAACGAGTGTCAGCACCTGCGCCGTGCGGAACACGCCATGCCGGCCAGCCATTTTTGCAGCCACCTTCTAAAGTGGGGCTGGTGTCTGGCGTCAACTATTCCGCCCGGTCGTGCTGCCGGTCAGCGACAACTATTTCTCCCTATCGGGAGTTCTAATTGTCGCCCGTCAGGCTGGAATCGCCTGCCGACCAACATGGGTGCCACGCAAATCTTCAAAGCGCTACTGTGCCTCCTTCAGGTCTGCCGGAATCTCGTAAGGTGCTCGCCTGTCCATCGCCGGTTCCCTCGCCCTTTATCGCGCTTGTGAACTTAGCAGCTATTAGCACGATAATTCACGCCAGCGTGCCGAAGGCTCACAGTGCTCTTGCCTGCACCTGTCCACCGATGGGCGTCGCGTTTCTGATCTCGATATTTTGGCCGTTCGAGATGATTCGGGCAGGACACTCTGGCCAGATCGCGCGTATGGTGTCGAGCCACTGTTCGAGCATGGCGCGGAACCGCCGCGGCCGACTGTATTCGACGCAGCCCAACTGATTCGCCAAGCCAAACTCGCCGAAGATAGGGATCGACTCCGTTCCTTTCGCCTTGAAGCTACGGTAGCTGAGCCACATCTACAGGTCCAGAATGGCCGGCGACGCCGCAAGGACTTTAACTGCCTCAAGATCGTTTGGGACGGGGTGGGCCAGGATCTCCTGCTAGAATTCGTCGCTGAGCACGACGACGTTTTCAAGCTCGGTGGAAATAGGTCTCTGTTCAGGAGACCGGCTGTACCAAATCTGAGCCTCGCGCATAATATTGAAGCGCGACCGCTGAACCACCTTCGCCGACCCCTTCAGGGCGTCTGTTCCGAAATAAATGGTTGCACCGAAAACCCTCTCGAACGCGCCGACCAGTCGCCGGTACTCCTTGCCGCCGGTCTGCATTCCGAATGTCTCCAGCATTTCGGCCGCTGTGCGGAACCGGATGGTCTGGTTCTTCTGTTGGACGGCGAGTGTGGCCAGGAAGATCGGCACCAATCGATCCTGCCCGAAGGGTACTCCGAACTGGGGGTGGCCAGTCACCTGGAGGACGAACCGGCCGTTCCGCCTCTCGTAAAGCAGTTGATCTTTCGGCAGTCGCCGGACGGGAAGACCGCACAAGACGAACGGCCGGGAATTGAAGCAAAGCGTCTGGGTGGCCTGCTCCCGGTTCTGCCGGACCAACTGAATCCGCTCTGCCTGTTTGAGCTTCTGTTTCGATACGATCAGGTCTGGGCGGGTCCTCTGGAGTATCGCTCCGGCGGGCTGAAGACCCGAGTGGTTGAATTGCGACAAAACGATCACCTCGTGGCGCGCTCCGGGCGCGTGATCAAGGCGAGTTTTGGAGGGTCAAAACAAGGGCGCTAAACGCAGGTGCCGCTGTTTACTACCATTACTACCTTAAGCGGCTTTTTCTCGGAAGTTGTTGAAGCCCGGTGGACTTAGGTGGTCTGGATGAACGCCATAAACGCATAAGTCGTTTATTTTCATGGTCGCTCTATCTTCCCAAGCTGGTCACGCGCCAGCCGCCGGGAACCGCGGCGGATACCATGAGTTGGCCGTGAAGATCGTGCCTAGGCAATTCGGCACTCTCCCACCTAGGCCAAGTGGAACTCTGACATTCGAATGGTTGTACTATGTTGCACGTACCCATGCGAAGAGGACCGTTAGCAAAGGTTGAAACCCATCTGAGTATTGCGCCAGGGATCCGAGCGGACCAGCTTGAAGCGCTCCTCACGCTCGCCCGCCAGGACGCACCGCAGGCCAGTGAGCTCCGGGTCGCAGCGTTAGCGATCGATCCCAGCCTCACCGGCCTGTTGGATTCGTTTCCGCAAGACGAGTTCTGGAGGGCCCTCAGGTGCCTTACCGACAGTGGTAGCAGCCAGCACATGTCGGTCAGTGACTTCGACATCGAGGCTGAGTTTGAGGAAGTTCCGTATCCATGTGCCCGACGGTTCGCCGACCAGTGGCAGACGTGGCTGCAAACAGTGGGATGCCGCGATGTACAGACGGCGGTGACGCCGCAAGCTTCGCAGTCCACCGATATGAACGTGCTTAACCTGAGATCAGCGTACGATCGCGGTAAGCTGGTTCTATTTCTAGGGGCCGGCATCTCTAGACATTTAGGACTGCCCCTGTGGAAAGAGCTCCTCAACCGAATGCTCGATGATTGTGGACGATTGCCGGGCTAAATAGAGATGGCAGAGAAGCTGCGCAGAGCGAGTCTGCTAGAGCAAGCAGGATGGTTGAAAGGCAGTACGGGTTTGAGTACGACATTGCCATGCGAAAAGCGCTTTACCGTGACTCGTACCGACAGCAGCAGCCGAATGGGTCTGACGTGATCGGAACGATTTCTCAGATGACGAATCTGCGGGCGATCTGTACCTACAACTTCGACGATGTTTTGGATAGGACGGCAGGAGCGAGTGACGGGGTCCTAGTAGGGATACCAGTTGCCTGATACCCCCCCGCACAGATCCCCACGAGCGGCATTACCGCATGAGGCTCCTATCGTGGATGAATAGCGTCAAAGCGAACTCGGGGGTACACGTGACAAGAAATCAGGGTTATGTAGCATTCAGATTTTCAGCCCAGATTCCCGATGCTGCTCCGGCATGTGATCAGTTCAAGACGATAGCCTGCCCATCTTTGCTGATACGAGCTGGGCAGTGCGGCCAGAGTGCGCGGATGCTGTCGAGCCACTGTTCGATCATCGCCCGGAATCGTCGCGGCCTGGAGTAGTCCGTCGTCCCGATCTGATTGGCGGTAAGCGTCCGAAGTTGCCGTCTAGACTCGCCGCCGGTTCGGAGTCGATCCTGAAATGTATGCGGCTGGACATGGACGGCTCTCAACTTGACGACGGGACTGTGCGGAAGACCCGCCGGCGATGGGCGGTGGAGGAGAAACGCCGGATTGTCGAAGCGACCCTGCAGCCTGGCGCCTCCTTTGCAGAAGTGGCTCTCGCTCACTCCGTCAACGCCAACCAACTCCACTCGTGGCGCCGGCAGTATGAGCAAGGATTCTTCTCAAGCACCGCCTCGATGGCTTCACTGGTACCGGTGCGGCTCATCGAAGGCCACGAATCCATTCCAGGCGCTGCCGTGAAGGGTAGGCAGCAAGCCTCGCACATTCCAACAGCCATGCGCCGTCTTCGTTCAGCCGGGATCATCCAGATCGAACTCGACCTCTTCGCCGGTTCGAACTCTGGAGGCGAGCGCGCGGCAGCGATGTATACCCTGATCGGCTCAGCAAAGCTGAATGGTCTTGATCCGGAGGCGTACCTGCGCTACGGGCTGGAGCGGATTGCCGACCACCCGATCAACCGCATCGCAGAACTGCTGCCGTGGAATGTCCCCGTGCCAGCGCCCGCTGAAACACAGCCCTCGAACTGACCCCCTCTGGAAGTGTTTACTTATTCGCTAGGTGGACACCTGCCCCAATCGCTTAAATGGACACTTCGTACAGGACGGTCGGGTCCGGACGCTTACTCTACACCAGCACGGTGGACCACAAGGGCACTATGTGCCGAGCAGAGCATGAAGCGGATTACGCACCGCCCAGCGAGGACCAGTGGCTGGCGAGCGGCACAGGGCAGGACACGACGAGCCGCTATTGGGGAGGTGACACCCGATATTCGGCGGTGACCACCGGACTGGGCGGTAGGCCAGGAGTCCAAGCTCGCACATTCAAAATGGCCGCAGAGTTGATGGTGATTGATGAACCGAGCGGGACGACCGAGTCGTCCAGGCCCGGATCGGAGCCGTCCATCGTATAGCGCACAACGGCCGAGGCGTCCTCACATGTCACGGTCACAGTTACGGTACCTGTGAAATTCCCTCCAGTTGGCGTCAGAAGGGGGCTAGAGGAAGTTGTGCCGGCAAAGCGTGGGTTCACGAAAGTCAGCACAGCTGAGTTGTTCTGGGGGTTTGCGTCCCCCAATCGGCGGGAGACGCGAAAAAGGCTGTGCCGAGAACCAGAGGTTTCACAATGCTGCCGGGAGGAAGGTCGAGACTGACCACGGCTGCACGCTGACCCGGTAGGGTCGGGAAGGCCACGGAGGCGGCAACGGTGTCATTGGTCTCACCGGCCGGCGGGAGTGACAGGTGGATTTCGGAGCCCTCCACTGAGCCGATGCCTTGATTGCGTACTTCAAGCAGAGCGTGCGCGCCACCCAGCGCGTCTGTGGTCACGCTCAGGACGCTGAGGGAGAGGTCGGGCTGCATCAATTCGAGAGTGTCCGAATCGTTGTCTCCGTTCTGGTCGGCGCGATCTCCACCGACGACGACCGTAGCCAGGAGTCGGACCGCGGAACCGAGATCCGGAGCAGTCAAAGTGAGGGGTTGCTCAGCTCCGGCCGCAAGCAGCCCGTCGAGAGTGAGAGTATTGAGCACCTGGATCCTGCCGTCCGCGTTTTCGGCCGAGAGGTTGACGGAGACTCTTTCAAGTGGAAAATCGCCGAGATTACGGACGAGCAGCCTGAGGGTTCCAGCCTCTCGCAGTTCACTCGCTGTCTGGTCCCAGCGCACGGTGGCGTCGGTGAGCGGGGTCAGTCGCACAATGCCCAGATCGGTGCGGATCGGAGTGGGCAAATCGGACACAAGTGCGGATTGCCCGTCGTCGAGAGTGATGGTTCTGGATTCCCGTGATACGAGGGTCCGATTGAAGACTACCGCGATGTCGTCATCCTCGACCGACCCGCCGGAGAGGGCGTGCTCGGAGTGTTCGTCGCTGAAGAGATTCACCGGCCGACCAACGGAAGCGTGTGCAGGATCGATGGGAAGATAGAACCCATTCGAGCCCTGTTCAGTTCGTTCCTGCCAAAGCAGATAGACCAGGGTCGGTGTCCGCACCAATTGGAGCCCGCTCATGTTCCGCACGGCGGCGCCGGAGCGAGCCACGATGGGCTCGCATCCAGGTCCGGAACGAAGAATTGAACGTCGTCCTGCTTCCACAGCAGGAGCGTGTGGTCCCCGCTGTCAAGCACCTGCACGGCCTCGGCTGGTCCTTGGGCGCCACGCCACAGTTCAGGCGTGCCCCAAGTGCCGGAGGAGAAGCGGCTGATGAAAATGCGTTTGTCGTCCTGGGTGGAGAAATCGCCATCCACGTCCTCCGTCCATGCAAGGACGGCGTGGTTGCCAAAGGCTGAGAGGCTTGTGTCAATGACGGCACGCCCAGGCGCCGAAGACCGTTTGGGGAACCGACCATTGCCGGCGTTCCGGATCCCATCTCGAATAGAAGAAGGTGCTGCGCTGCGAGGCGGACAGGGAGTCCGATTTTCGCCAAAGCGGCGGGAGTGAGCCATCCTCGAAGGGCCCGGTCAACTGAGGCGCCGTGTCGAACATCCCGTCCTCGGTGAGCCAATGAACCTGGGACCACGCGAGCGATTCTCGGCCGAACCGGGCTGAGACAACCTCCAGGCGCGTGGAGAGCGCGTCGGGATCGTCGGCAGGGGTGTCGCTACTTCTCGCCCGCAACCAGATGGCGACGGCCTGACCGCGCCCGTCGTAGGCAACTTTAGGAGAGAAGTCGGCGGTGTCGTCCTTGAGGATCGGTGTATCGGCAGACCAGGAAGTACCGTCGAAGCGGGTCCAATTGATGTCGGTGCGCTGGGTGAGGTCGGACGAACCGTTGTCAGCGACACTCAACACGAGGATTTCCGACTTGTGGGAGGCCAGACTGGGCGTCCCGGTGGGGTAGGCGCCTTCCACCAGAGTGACTTCCGATCGCACGGACTGGCGTTCACCTGCTTGTCGTGGCGTGACGCCTTTCCGGAACGCCGGCATGTTGGGATGAGTAGCGGCCGTGAAGACCGGTGGTCCGGCAGCCTGGTAGCTGCGGTCAGTCAGCTGCCATCGGAGAGGCTCCCCGGAAGCTCCGGTTCCAGAACCGGAATCGGCAGTTTCAAAGATCTGTCCCTTCCAAAACAGATATTCGGCCGCGGCGCCCCAGCCGAGAGCAGAGATGGAAAAGCCGCCATAGAGGGCAAAGTCTCCCGTCGCATTCCAGGGAATCTCAGGCTTGCGTGAGACGTTCAGCTCGAACTGGCCTTTGCCATAGGCTTTCACTTCAACCATTCCGAAGAGCTTTGGCTCATAGGCAGCCATCAAGCCGGCTGAGCCTTTGGCATCCAGGCCGAAGTTGCTGACGGGCTCAAAGTAGTAGGTCAGACTTCCGTCGAAACCCAAGACAGCGTAGATCTGAATGGAGGCCGCCTTGAGGGCGTCGTTGAGCGGAGGGAGGAAGGCGCTTGCCTGAGTCGCGCCCGGGGCAAACCAATCGAGCAAGGAGATCTGCCAAAGCAGTGTTTTCGAGGAGAGAGTGTCTGGCGTCAACTATTCCGCCCGGTCAGCGACAACTATTTCTCCCTATCGGCGACAACTACAGACCTTGCGTAGCGGCCTGCCTCGCCTACACTGGTGCTGGCCGGAGCAGAGGGTAAGGCTCTGCAGGGATGCAACCTGAGCGCTGACTCCGGGGCCAGACCAGGCTGGGGGCGGGGTTCGCCCGCCCCAGCGGTTCTGAGCTTTCTCCTGGGCTGGCAGGGTGGCGTTAAATCCCGGAGGCCTGGAGGCAGAGCCTCCAGATCAATCAATGACAATTTCCTTATTCGCCGCGCCGTCATTCCTCCTCCGCTTTCTTCTTCTTGGCCTGCTCCATTCGGTAACTGGAGATGTTCAGTTCGAGGATCACGCTGTGATGGACCAGCCGGTCTATGGCGGAGGCCGTGGTCATCGGATCCTTGAAGATCGCCTCCCACTTGGAGAATGGCAAGTTGGAAGTGAGCAGCACGCTGGCGCGCTCGTAGCGCTCGGCCAGCAGTGTAAACAGCACCTCCATTTCCTCTCGGCTCTGCTGCACGTACCCGATGTCGTCGATCACCAGCGCTTCGTAGTAGGCGAGCTTCTTGATGGCCTGGCTGAGCCGCAGGGCTTGCTTGGCGCGCAGCAGATCCTGCACCAGTCGCGCGCATGTGGTGAACGCCACACGGCGCCCCTGCCGGATCAGTTCCTGCCCCAGAGCAGAGAGTAAATGAGTCTTGCCGCTGCCAGGATTTCCGAAAGCGAGGACATTTTCGCGTCGGTCGAGAAACGTGCCGTCCAGCAGAGCCTTGGCCTGTCGGGCCGCCTTCTGGGGCAACCGTTTCAGGTCGAAGCTGTCCAGCGTCTTTTCCAGCGGAAGCTTGGATGCCTGCAACAGGCGAGCGATCCGTTTTTCGCGCCGCTCCTGACACTCCCGCTCGACCAGTTCCAGCAGAAACTGTTCATAACCCAGCGCCTCCCGTTCCGCCTGGCGCGCCTTGTCCTCGTAGCATCGGCTCATCACCGGCAGGTAGAGTTCGCCTAGATACCCGGCCAGTTCTTTCTGGACGTCGCGGGGTTTGCTCACTGATTCACCCCCATGCCAGCGGCGCCGTCGAGCAGTTCATCGAAACTGGCCAGGACGACATCGTCCACCGCGATGCGAGTGGCCGGTGGCACTCCCGCTTCCTCGCTCAGCACGGCACGAACCGCAGCCGCATTGAGCTTCCCTTCGCCAATCTCGCCGGCCTCCAGCAGATGCCGCAACGCCTCATCGACCCGAGCCTCCCCCTCCTCGGCAGCCACCTGCAGGATCTCCAGGTACAGCTTGTTGGCTCGCGGCTGTGCCACTTCCCGCAGTGCATCCCAACTCATGCGGAACCGGCTCGTGGGAAACAGTTCATCCCGATAGCGGTAGTTGTCGAACGCTCCTGGCTTGCGTACCAGCCAGTCGATGATGTGCCGGTAATCCACACGATGCTTGCTCCGGCCACGCAACCGCGGCATCTCCTCCACCTTCCCGCCGCCGTACCAGACCTCGACGCTCTCCGCGTTCAGACGCGCTTCCACCTGTTCGCCGATCAGGCGGCTGTTGACCGAATAGGCATTCCGGTCCACATAGATGATGCTGCCGGAGTCCACCCTCACCTTCACTCGCTTCGCGCTGCCCATCCGTCGTTCCGGCAATGCTCTCAGGTACTGCATCTCGGCGGCCAGCCGCTCACGGCGGCCGGCATTCAGCCGCATCAGAAGTAGACGCAGGAATTCCTTATACTCCTCCACAGAGGCGAAGTCGTGACTTCCTCGCAGTAGCAGCGCCTGCTCGACGGCCCGTTTCAAGCGGTGGTGGCGTTGCTCGATATCGCCGTTCTCGTTTGCCTTGCCCGCCTGGATCTTCTGGCCTTCCAACCGATAGTGACGCAACAGCGCCTCGTAGCGCGCCGTGAACTCCTTGTCGTTGCTCATGTTGTTCACGGCGGTAGACAGCCTGTCGGTCCGGTGCTCCAGCGGCACCGCACCCAATGCCCACAGGGCATTCTGCAATCCCTCGCTCAAGCTCTCAAAGCTCTCGGAATAGCACAACGTGACGTCTTCCCAGTTCGAGTACGTCAGCACGAAGTGATAGAGCATGTGCGGGAAACTCTGGCGGCCGATCGTGATTCCGAGCTCGTTCATGTAGGTGAAGTCAGACTGGCCCAGGCGGCCTGGCACGTGCCTCTGGGCGAAGAACACTTCCCGGCCTGGGCCTTCCGTAGCGCGCCAACGTTTGATGTGCCGCTGTAGTGTCCGCAACTGCCCGTCTGCGAATTCGCCCGGATACTGGCGCTGTAATGCCTCGAACAATGTTCTGGCTTCCAGCCCAGGGTTGGCAGACAGTTGTTGACGCACCTCCTCCCAGACCCGTTCGAATGAATCAGGCCGAGTTCGCCACGTCCTGTCTGGTGTCTGCTCACTGGGGAGTCTACGGTCGGCCAGGTATTTCCTGGCTGTTTTGGCATCCATGCCGGCCTTCGCGGCCGCCATCTCTTGCGTCTTCTCGGTTTTCGACAACCTTCTCAACCTCCTGACTTGTGCGTCGCTAACCATCTCCGATGCGCCTGCGGGCGCGATCCTCGATGGTCGTTGATGGTTGTCGCCAATAGGGAATTCTAGTTGTCGTCGGCCGGGAATTCTAATTGTCGCCCGTCAAGAGAGTTAGTTTTCCGTCGACAGACCGGATGACGACGCCGTTTAGGGGGTCGGCGCGGCCTCCGCCGCTGACTACAAAGGAGCCCTCTATTTCCGTGGGGCCGAGCTTCAGCTTGAGGCGTTTGTCGGCGCTGGAGGAGCTTCCCTCAGAGTTTTGGTCGCTGGAAGGGTTGTTCTGGGGGTTCTGGTCGTTGGAGGAGCCGTCCTGGGGGCCTTGGTTACTGGAAGAGCTGGATTGAGGCTTGGCGTTAAGCCCAACGCCGATCTTCCATTCTCCGTTGATGGGATTGTAACGTCCACTTAGGTTCGACGGACACGTCGATGCCGAGTGAGTCCATGAATGGGGGCGACGTTTTCTTCAGGACCTGCACGGACGGAAGCGAGAGGGTCACCTCACAAGGCCAAAGGGAGGCCTGCAGGCCCCACGGCGCGTAGCCATTTGAGCAGACAATCGAAGAGATGATCTGCCGCAGGAGATTGGGTAGGCCTACGAAAACCACGGGCTTGTTGAACTCGGCCGACTCGACACCCTCCCCATTCGTAGCACGGAAGTGAAGGTATCGGGTCTCAGCCCCGGATGTGGGCTGCCCACGAATCGGCCAGACGATACGCACGGTATTGCTGAGGGAGCCGTCCGGGGTGTCTCGTTGAGTCACGCCCCTAGACAAGGGGGGTAGACCAAGTGCGAGTTTGGGTAATACTGATCGGCTACTTCTAGCGACCAAGCCTTAAGTGTGTAGATCGACGCGCGATTAACACTATTTAATTATTCACCTCTGCAAGTCCGAAATCAGACGTTGTGAGCAGCATATGGGTAACCGCCATCCGAGTCAACGGTATCGAAGCGAAATCATGCGAAAGTGCGCTACATCGCCCGTTGCTAGGAGCACTACCGTGGCGTGTGTATCTAGAGGATCGGAGTCTGACGTCGTCACTACTTAAGTTCCGCCTATCGGTCGCCCCGCAGCTTCCGTTGCAAATGCCTCATCATCCGAGCCGTGAACTGGTTTCCAGTCTCCCGCTCCGTCCCACATTGCGGGCGGATTCCCCCGCACTCCGCGCCTGCATACTTCACCTCGGGGGCATGATACACATCGGACTGGCTTAACTGCCGCGCTTGACGGCTGATAGGATACTCTGTACTCTGCAAGGCGTCCCCAGCGGTGTACCTCCACTCCCGGCTCCGCCGCGTTTCCGACCGGGATTCGTAACGTTCGCAAGCCCCGGCTAGGTGTCTCCGAGTCTTGGTTTCCACCAAGTTTCGGATGAAAGACAAACGCCGGCTCGGCGGGCGTATTGCGAAGTACGTCACCCAGCCCGACAGGATCGGGCTGATCGCTTTGCCCATGAACACATTCAAGACCTACCCAATGGCGAGCCCGCAGCCTTCGAGAGCCTCGGAAGTCGTATATGAGCCGCATCCGTTCGAAAGTACTTCCAACGGCGCCGATACCCGAAATGGCGCTCTCCTCCGCCGTGACGTTGGTGACGTTCGATAGCGCGTATTTGAGTGATTGACTCGTCAAGGATGCCGGCTGGACCTAGATGTTGAAGAACTGCTCAGTCGGCATGTCGAAAGAGTGCGCGCCGGCGTACCCCTTTCTCGCAGTTTGCGTGCGCGCCGAAGGCAGAAGGAGTATCTGCCCGATTGCAAGCCGGGCTGGAGACCGCTTCGTCCCAAGACTGCTATTGACGGCCCTTCGGGACGGCCTTCGCCAGAAATGAGTCTTGCCGATCGAAGGATAGGCACTGAACGGGGGCGGTCTGGATCCTTCGGCCACCGCCCGCCCCGCTCCTAACCTCTGGTTCCATCCGTGCCCCGCAGGCTGCCGCCGTAGTTGCATGGAACGTGTATCACCCATTCACTGTCATGGACAGCGTGGTCAATCATTATCGGCCTGGCTCGCCTCAGTTCTATTGAGGGTCGAGTTACGCATGGAGGAGGCATCCGATCTAGGATTGTCCATCCGCGTCAGCGATTCGACGCCTTGACTATCTCAAGATCAAAGAGTTGTGCCCACGCCCTCAAGTACACGTCCTGAATTTCTGGGATTGTTGTGTGGCAGATCGAATGTGTGTTGGCGATTCCGATCAGCATTGACGGCGCGTGGATCGCAGAACTTAGGATGGGCCAGGTCAGCAGTTGTTCATAACAAATCAGAATCGCCGTACGCTGGCTGTTGATTTCAACCGTTACCGGCCCGTTCCCCAGGTTTAACGGGACTCCGCCTCCGGACAGAGGATGCCACATGCCGATCGGCACGGGGACGCGTTGGAAGAGTATTCCGGACGTCGTCCCCTCGAATCAGAACCACGTTGCGGTACGATCTTTCGAGTGTCGGTGGGACGGTCGGGCTGTCCCTCTGATCTCCACTTAGCACGGAGACCGCACTTGCGAACTCAGGGAATTCTCGAGCATTCGCAGGACAAGGCACCGTACAGCTCGTGCCGAACAACACGCGTCTTCCCTCTGACGTGCAGCTGGTTGAACGCCCCCAGCCAGAAAACGCGTCTCCTCCAGTTGTCCATGTGGGTACGACTGTCTCAGGAAAGACGACAACGTCGGCAGTGGATTCCTGCGCCAACCTGATGATCTCGCTGACGGCTGAGACTCGATCTGAAACCCCAACGCCTCGCGTTCGGTCTCTCATCGTGTCGAACCCTTGCCAGGTGCTCGGGACTTTGGGGGGTGTTCCAAGGGCCCCATGCGCCACGATGGTGCAGATCACCAGAATCCCGGCGGCCGCCGGTGGCCGAGCTTCGAGGTCACCTGGGAGCAAGACAATCACCGCAAGGCGGAGCCAGCCGGTTCCCGGCAACAGGAGCCCGGTCGCCGCAATGGGACAAGCGACGCCGACTACTCCGAGCGGGGGAATGATGCTCAGACATTGGGCGACCGGAGAGAGCCACACTGCCAACCGGCGATCACCATTCCAGGCCGACCGCCCAGGGAAGCGACAGCGCGGTGGCCGCGCATATCCAAATGGCAACGCTCGCGATGAAACTGGGGCAATCTCATCACTGGGATTGCCCGCAAGACGAGAATCACCGGCCACGTCGCGGCAGCGTAGTAGCTCCACGATGACAAGTAGGCGGCGCGCCTCGACGGTTGATGCAACCAGAACGCCGGCACGATGGCCGTGAGAGATAGGAGGACCGCGTTCCCAGACGTGGCGAGAACGCCGATAGCCGCAGATAGGCAAGTGAGAGCGGCCACCTTGGCGCTCAGGTGGACTCTCACGGCTTGGTAAGTAGGGAGCGCAGATGAGCGCGGATAGAAGTGGAGGCAACCGGGCCAAAGTACCGGCTATCAAAGCTCCTGGGGTTGTGGGAGGACGCCACCCAGACCGTCCCAGGAGTGACGCCGTATATCCCGACGGGCCACCGACGCATGGGCCGCCCCGACGTGTCGGTCTTTCGCGCCTCCGTGTTGGGCAGGCGCCTGCCATTCACAATCAACCCACTCTCGGTGACCAGGACGAAATCGCCGGCTTTCGCCACGACCGGCTTCATCAGCGGTGAAGCGCCGTCCGGGCAACTTCCCCGCGACCGATATCCCCGAGAGGCAGCGAAGGAGCCGTAAGGCTCGTCCGGGCAGAACTCCACCAGAGGCGCCTTCGGATCAGAGGTCACCATGTACAACCCCAGCGGCAGCGACGGCGAGGTATTGATTCGGATGCCGAAGACCCCGAATGTGACGAATGGCACAAGGCAGACAGACAAGCCCTCCAACCCGATCTTGACGGCTTTCCGGAGATTTGTGGACCTAAGCCGGCGCCACAGGCCAAGTTTCGTCATGATGAATCCCTCCTGAATCCTGCGAGGCGTCCGAATGCCCGGGGTCTTCTCCGGCCAAGGCTGGCTCTTGCGAGATCCGAGCCGCGGCAATGACGTGGCAACTCCTCACGTGAATCTCATGCACGGTCCGATTGGCGCCGTCGGCCGGCTTGAACTTCCGTTGTTGAAGACTGCCCTCCAAGTGGATGTTCTCGCCTTGCTCGAACGTCATCGCCACATCGGCGAGATTGTTGTAGAAGACTAGGCGGTGCCAGTTGGTATGCGACTGCGGTTTGCCGTCCTGCCCGACGAATCGGTACGTTTCGCCCAGCCGTGCGTTCGCGACCTTCGTACCAGACGGCAAGTAACGCAACTCAGGCTTTGCTGCGAGATAGCCCGCGACCTCGATTCTGTTCATCTGCATTCGTCAAGACCTCCGTAACTCCTCGATGAATCCCCTGCTCCAGGCCCGTCGTGGCATCGGCATCGCTGATGAACTCGGGCCTGTCGAGCCGGGCCGGCACTCGCAGCGCCGTTGGATGCCGCGCTCCGGCCGGTGGCGGGATCGCCGCGCGGCGCGCTAACTCCGGGTCCGCAAAGTACAGCATCTGCATGCCGAGAATCGGGTAGTGCCCGGACACGAAGATCAGCATGTCGCCAGGCTCGGTGATCACTTCACTTTCGCCGCTACCCGCCTTCCGTGGCGGCCGGAGCCGCATGACCTCGTCGGGCGTCATCAGCGGGCGCTCAATGTGGTCGACGCTGGCATTCACGTGGGACATCACCGGCGAGAACCGCGACCCGGAGAAGTTGAAGCTCGCCTTCTGGACCGTCGTCGTGCCGGTCATCTTCGATAGCAACTCGGCGGTCTCCACCTGATTCGGCGCGAAGGCAATCCGGACATGGCAGTTCGAAACGATGCTCTCGTTCTGCCCGTAGGCATCTACGATCTGGCGGATATCCTGCGTGATCAGGTACGCCTTCAGACCGTACCCGGCCATGTACGACAGGGCATCGGCGAAGATCTCCATCCGGTTGAGGCTCGGGAACTCGTCGATGAGGAACAGCAGGCGGTGCTTGTTCTTCTTGTGCTCGGCCCCGTCGAAGGCCATCCGCTCGGTCAGCCGGTTTACCACCATAGTGAACATCAGCCGGATCAGCCGCCGCAGGCGGATCTTGTCGGACGGCGGCACCACCAGGTACAACGAAACCGGTTGCTCACCGTTCACCAGGTCGGCGATGGAGAAATCGCTACACGCCGTGTTCCGCGCGACCAGCGGGTCGCTGTAGAGCGCCAGGGCGGTCTTGGCCGTTGAAAGGACGCCCGACAACTCCTTGCTCTCCTTGTCGAGCATCTCCTGGGCTTTCTCCGAGACAACGGGGTGCGTGGAGGTGCCCAGGCCGGTTGGCGTTCGCCATCCATGCACGAAATCGGCATCGTGCGGATAGCTCAGCATCTCGTTCAGCGTCTCCCGGAAGTCGATTCCAGGCCGTGTGAAGAGCCCGGCCAGATCCGCGAGGCAGGCAGTGCGATCCTCGGCGGCTGCCGCGTAGCAGGCATGCAGGATCATGCCCGTCGTCAGCGACGCGGCGCTGTCCTCCCAATGCCGCTCCATTGGGCTGTCTTCGCCGCTGCGGATGATCATGTCGGCGATGTTCTGCGCGTCGGAGACGTCCCGAGGCGTGAACAGACCGAACCTCGGCCAGCGGATTGAAGCGCGCTGTGGCTTCGGCCTCGACAGGGGAGAACTTGAAACATCGCTGGCGGCGGCTTGCCCGGAACCCCGCCGTCTTCGCCCAGTTCTCCCCCTTGATGTCGTAGATCACGGCACTCTCTTCCCACGCGAGTAGAGTCGGGATCACGAGTCCGACACCCTTTCCGGATCGGGTTGGAGCGAACGCGAGCACGTGTTCCGGCCCGTTGTGGCGCAGGTACTGCAGACGCCGCGTGGAGTCGTTATACCACCCACCCACGTACACGCCACCCTCATTCCGCATGATCCCAGTGGCCTCGATGTCCGATAGGGACGCCCAGCGTGCGGAACCGTGGAGGTCCTCGGCATTCACAGAGAGCCGCCGCGCGCGCCGATTGGCGGCGACAAAGAACGCGAGCATCGAGAGGATGCAGCCGCCGAGGACGATCATCTCGCCCTCGAACAGTGCCTTGCGGACGCGCGCGTCGCGACTGGTGCAGTTTCGATAGCCCCAAACGCACCAGGCGAATGGCTGGTAGAACGAGGCCCGGTGGGTTCGCAGGAGTGGCCTTCCAAGAGCCGGCTGATAGTGGAACTGAGCGGCAATGTACTGCGTCGCGACGAAGTTTAAGCCAGTCAGCAGCAGGAGGCCGGCGCCGGTAGCCCTCCAGTTGTAGCCGAACGGGAATCCACCGGGGTCCCGGGGCGTCCGATACATGCCCGGCTGGGCGCTCATCGGGCTAGTTCCCTTTCCCTCGGCCGCTCCGCCATCGTCCTGCAGGAGGCGCGGCCGTTGGAATAGCTGATGCCAACGTTCTCACCGACCTTTGGAGCAGACTCGAGCAGTTGCTTCATGTGGGCGACCGTAGATTGAGCCGATAGTCGCTGCACAAGGTGGTGATCGGTCTCGCCGATGATCTCACCCCGATAGTTCCCGCTCTGCGTTTGGGCCGTGAACGTCCGCGAGGACTCCCCCAGCTTCGCCACGGTCACCTGCTTCGCCGCTGCGAAGGAGTCGCTCAATGCCCCGCCATCGCTGTGCCCCAGTCGGCGCGTATCGGCTCGGCTCTCGCCGCTATCTGTGGAAGCGAGGTCGACCGGCACGTGGTGATCCGCTCCGAGCCCCTTGTCTCGAACGGACACCGTCCCACTCTGCGCCTCCACGCGCGCGACAAAACGTGTGCTTTCATGCGCACCATCTCCGCCCGGGGCCGGTGAATCCGCCTTGGTAGCCCCTGGCCCGACGGATGCAGCCATACCTCGAACGCCCTCAAGGACGTCGGATTCGTCCCGCGCATCCTGCTTCCTGGCCGCCATCGCTCCAGGCGCTTCGGTCGCCTCCAGCGCCTCTGCTTTGGATGCCTCGCGTTCCAGTGCGAGCACGAAATCCGTCGCGACTGAGGCGTCGTGAGCAGCGCGAAAGATCTCGTTCTTGTCCTCTTTCAGCGCCTTGATCCAGGACCCGACATACGCGGCGTGGTTTGCCGGATCGTGAGGCACACCGACCTCGGCGGCAATGAAGACGCTTGCCAGTTCTGCGCGAAGCTCCTCCTTCGCGTAGTTAAGATCACCGAAACGATACGACTCATTCAGCGTGGCCCGGTTCAAGCGGGAGGAGTGCCCCGTCCAATGAGCCAGTTCATGCAGAGCGGTTCCATAGTAGCCAGGCGCATCCTTGAAGGCTCCCTTCGGGGGGAGATGGATGCTGTCGGTGGACGGACGGTAGAAGGCGCGATCCCGTTGGTCGTGGGCGATCTTCGCCCCAGAGTTCTGCAGGATCTGCTCGCTCCGTTGCACGGTCTCGAAGGTCGAGGGCCGCTGGCGTTCGAATGGCGGAATTCCGTCGATCTGCTTGGCGTTGAACACCGTGTAGACGCGATGAATGAGCCGGCGCTGATTTTCCTCGGTCGGTTCGTCGGGCCCGCCCTTTTCGGGATCGGACCCTTTGCCGTTCTGCCGTGCCTTCACCTCCCAGAACTCGACGTGGGTCCCTTTCTCTCCTTGACGGACCTGCCACCCCTCCTCCGCAGCCTGCTTGTAGGTCATCCAGCGGGGATCCTCGTAGCCGCGGGCCAACCCGGAGGCCATGAGATGAACAGCGTTCCCGCCCCTGTAGGTCCTGCCGGTTGTCGGATTGATCGGTATCCCCGCCGATTCCCAGGGCTTCTGCCAGGGTGCAACGCCCTCCTCGAGCATTCTGACAATCGAGTCAGTGACTTCCTGCCGATGGTCGCGCTTCTCGCGCGATGGAGAGTCGGACTGCGCGTTGGGATTCATTGCTCCGAGTCCTCCTCAGTGAGGAACCCGGATTGATCGAAATCGGGGACGGGATCTTCGGTCTCGAAGCCCGAGCCGTTCAGCAAATCCCCACCGACAGCCTGAAACTCCGGACTGGGCTGACTGAGTGAATTCATGATGGTGCCTCCCGGTGTGCGTTATGCTACTCGGTAAGGCGTGATCGGGACTGAATGTGACAGGTGCGCAGTTCGACGGCGCGCGGGTAGCTTGAGTGCCACCCCGCCACGAATGGCGAATGCTCGCCGACGCTGAGACGGCGCGAAATATACCGTTCTGGCACTGAGTCGGCCCAACGGGCTCTCGGACATTAATGCCTAACCCGTGCGTGTCAATCGGAATCCCAGGTTCCGAAATTTGGGGGTGAGATCACTCCGGATGAAAGAGGGCGGGGACGTCAGGCCACCCCTTAAAGCCCTTGCGTGGCTGTCAGGCGCAAGTCTCTACCGGTGAATGACTTCTACCCCTGTTAGGCAATTGTTCGCCCAAAGCTCGATGTCGGGATACAACGCGGTAACTGATTTCTTCGGGTGAAGACCTTAGATTCGAATTGCTGGCTGGCATAGCCAGCGAGAACTACCTCAACTAAGGAGAAGAGCATGCATCCCGAAAAGCAAGTACACATTTTCATCAACAAGAAGCGTTATGATCTGGACCAGGCAACGCAGACCGGAGCCAGCCTAAAGGAGTTGGCCGGCATCCCGTTGAGCGATGTCTTGTTTCGCCAGCGTCCCGGCGACGACGAAGTCATCCCGAATGACGCAAAGGTGACGGTCAAGAACGGCGAACACTTTCACAGTCAGCCTGCGGCAGACTATGGGCTTGGGCCAGCCATCTTAGCAGAGGCCGGCCTTGCGCCAGAACGGGTCGCAATTCACCCGGAGCCCGGAGGTTGGTCCGCCCTTGTCGTTTCGGACTATGGACTACCACCCGGGTTCGAGCCGAATCGGGTTGAACTGCTCATCAAAATTCCGCCTGGCTTCCCTGACGCGGCCCCTGACATGTTCTGGGTGTGCCCGGCCATCCACCTGCCAGACGGCAGAATGCCCCGCGCCACGTCAGACGAGCGTCTACTTGGCAAGACCTGGCAGCGATTCTCGTGGCACTTGGCCGCAGGTGCCTGGAAGCCGGGTGTCAGTGATCTGCGAGACTTCATCCGGTGCATCACGGCACGTTTTCTCCGTATGGACTGAGGGAGCAACCATGAAACTTCGCATACCTGAATCACGCTGGAAACCGTTCGTCGATGAACTCTGTAGCCGCCGAGATGTTGAAACCGCGGGCATCATTCTTGCTGAACATCTTTACGGGAGCGATGTGCTATTGGCCCGAGACATGATCCCGTTCCCGGAGGCTGGATATTTGGTGAGGAGAATCGACCAACTTCGGCTCGATCCCCTAACCTTAAACCGTGTCATCCGTCCCGCACGCGACCTCGGGCTATCGGTTCTTACTGTTCATACCCATCCTGGCACCGACCGGCCCTGGTTCTCAGCAGCCGATGATCGTGGGGACGCGCGCCTCATCCCGTCGTTGTTGACTCAGATGACTGGCCCGCACGGCTCCCTGGTCGTTGCCGGAAACTCTGGTATCCCCGCCGGGCGAGTCTGGTCCGAGACCGGAATCAAGGCTGACCTCAACACTTGGACTGTCGGACGCACACTTCGGAACCCTTCCGGAACTGGGATGCTTGAGCACGACGGGCCATGGTTTGACCGGCAACGGCTGGCTCTCGGCGAATCTGGGCAGAAAGTGCTTCATGGGTTACACGTTGTCGTCGTCGGACTCGGCGGCACCGGCTCGGTGATCTTCACGCAGCTTGTGCATCTGGGCGTTGGAAGGATTACGGTAGTAGATGGTGACCGCGTCGAGAAGTCGAATGTTAGCCGGATTGTCGGCGCAACAGTGCAAGATGCGGGGAAGACATGGAAGGTTGATGTTGCTGCCCGTTATGCCGCTGCAGTTGGACTTGGTACAGAAGTGTCATGCCTGAGGGGACATCTCGGAAGGGACATCCCGAAGAAGAATATTGAGGGATCTGACTTGGCATTCTCGTGTGTCGATAAGCATTTTCCCCGGGCCTTGCTTAATCGGCTTTCTTATGAAAGAGCCATGCCACTCATCGACATGGGGAGCGCGTTTCGCGTCGATGGCGGTAGAGTTGTGGCGGGCGCCGGACGTGTGGTGATCGTCGGTCCTAGTCGACCTTGCCTTGCATGTTGGGGGCATATCGATCCAAACCGCATTCGCACCGAGTCGCTTTCTGCTAGCGATCGTGCCCGGGAAATCGCGGATGGCTACATCGAGGGCGCAGAAGTTGCTCAGCCAAGCGTAGTGGCTTTCAATTCAACGGTCGCCGGAGCCGCAGTCGTAGAGTTCCTGAGAACGGTGACGGGGTTTGCAGGCACGGAGAACGCTCCAATGCGCTTGAACTTTGACTTCATGAAGGGAACTGTACGTAGGAACACCCTCCCCGCTTCGGTCGGTTGCAAGATCTGCTCTGATGCGGCAGTTGCGCTGAACTCGACTGCCTGCGAAGCGGACGTCATCGCCTCGGAGCTTCGTGCCTGACAAGAAGATTGGTTGAAGCTATGCAACTTCCCCTCGCCTTCCTGGACATCACAGCGGTCGAGGAGGTGTCTATCGACCTCTGGAGGGATGTCTTCGAAGCCACGGATTGGCCGACAACACTTAGCGCGAAACGCACTTCGTTTGGACACGAGGACGTGCTCCGGGCCCTGGAACAGGACAATCCGAGCGACGATCTGCTCCAGGCACTTGAGACGCTTGATACGCTGGGCACGGAAGCCGGTCGCGAAGCCCTCATATCGGCAATGAATGATCGTCGTGTGCCTTTGAGCGCGCTACCCACCGATACCGGCGAGCGGGAATTCGCTCTTCGATTCTATCTTGGGCAACGCAGCAACGCTTCTCTGGCCGACGTGTTTGTCCGCGCCCAGACTCAAGTTCAGGAAACGGGAGATCACCGCCGGTACAACGAGTTCATTGGCAAGAAGGCCGAAAGCGTTTCAAAGCTGACTGCAAAGAGCGAAAGACTCCGCAACGAAATCCTCAGATACTGCCAAGAGGCTGACCTCGGCGATCATGTTCAGGTTCGGGCCTTTGAGGACGATGGGGCATACGTGTTCAACGTTATTCGCACTCACCGGACGAAGAAGCCGCTCGCTGTAACACGTGGGAGCGCGGGGCGGGCGAGGATCGAGTACCGTCCCGTGCACGGAGACGTACTGCGGTACGAAGCCCCGGTCGGACGCCTGCGCATCGCCGCACGAGCCGCCACCATGGTTGAATTTTATCGACGCACTCTCGGTGCAGTTCTGTTTGGGGACGAGTCCTTTTTTGATGGCGCGCCGGTGTGCAGTTTGAGAGTCCTCCAGGACCATGGGCGGGGAGCGCTGGAGCGTCACGGCGTTTTTGGTATTGCGCGCGTCTGGATGACGGAGTGTCTTTGGGAACGCGGCGACAGAAATCTGTACCAGATCCGTTCCGCCGATTGCTTCCGCAGCATAGACGAATTGAATCTGCCCCTCGCCGAAGGCGAACTGATTCAGGCGAAGTTGAAGTTGGAGGTGATCGGTAGGAGCACGCGCCCGGTTACGGTGAACATCCGTATCCCAAGCAGGATCGAGGTTAGTCGCAAGGCGCATGAAGCCCTGGTTGAGAAATTCCTAGACGCCGTGGGCATACGCAATGCTGCTCTGAAGTCTCCGGGATCAGATTTTTGGTCGCTTCATCCGTGGCGTCACCCAGTCAGTGTCTGGCGGAGCGTTTTCGGTACCCATACAGACGCCTTGATTGAAAGCGGGGTTCTCGCCACCGTTCAGCTTGATTCTGTACCGCATCCGGAGCATTCAAGCGCCGGACGAGCGCTTCGCGCACACGCAGTTCCGCCGGGGAGTTTCTATGGCATTAGCGAAGCAGCGGAGATGCCCTCGCGCTCTCTCAGTGCTACAGACCTTGATGGCTTGGAACTAGTTCCTGAGAAGTTCCGTCTTCATCTCCGCTCGCGGCTTGAGATCTCCAACGGCGCGTCCCAGTGGGACCGGGGTGAGTTGCTCGACCTGGGTCAGATTGACATCGGAGGAGAGCGGCTCCATGTGATGTACGCGCTAAGGCAGCCGTCGACCGGGGTCGGGGACCGAGTTCGCGCCCGCGCCGGTGGCGCGCATCCCGTTCTGCTCATCCCGTCGTCACAAACGAATGCCTCCGAGTTGGCAAAGGTAATTCTCGGCTCCGTCTACCCAAGCCGAACTGAGGTTGTTCGCGGTGCAATCCATGCATGCGGGCTTGCTGACCGAGTGCCGGCGATCCACATTGCCCCGGACGACGCTCGTCTCGTGGTTGATACTCACTGCAAGAAGGTGTGGGTCGATGGCGTGGAGATCACAGGCCTAGCTCCGGGCTCCCACCCGTTTCGTTTCGTCGAGTTGATGGCCCGGGCGACAGCTCCCCTCGATAGTCAAGAGCTTAGTGCCCAACTGAGTTCGTCCAGGGGGGACGAAGACGTGACTACACGCCAGGCCAAGAGCAAGGCGAGGCAACTGATTCGCGAATCCATGTCGGCGGCAGGGCGCAGTCTCAACGAAGATCCTTTTCCGCCTGCTGGCATTGGTTCTTACCGCTGTGCATTGCCGGCGTTCGTCAAGTGAACGGCGCTTATTGCGTGAACAAAGACAGTGAGCAGTAGAATCGGAGACTCCCGACTCTAAACGCATACGTTCAACGCCCCAATCGAAAGCGCCCCGGCGTCGGCCATGTGAGCAAAACTCAGTCCTAGTGGTCATCGATCGGAGTCACATCGAAGGACTCGTCGCACAACACGGCGCGGCGTTCGCCATCGGCGAATCAGTTCGGCTGGCGCTCGTGCCGGGCACGCGGCCGTGAGAAGCGGGCGACCGTGCCATTTGGGTCGGCTAGAGGCTAAGGCCAGACTGCATCTCTACCGCATTCCGGCTCAGCTCTTTCGCGGACTCCATGAGTGCGCCTTCGTATCGCCCTAGCCAACCGCCCCATCCGCCAACTGACGGCAGCGGCCCGCGCGCAGCCATCGCTTTGGCCCGGCAAACGAAGTTCCGCCGGTCTTTCAGTACTCGCTCAGCATCCCCGTAGTCCACGACTTCCAGCGCAGGGCTGCCGTTCTCAAACTGCTTCTGTAGCCGGACGAATGAGTTCGAGCGGAGCATTCCTCGTCTCCGCGCCTGCTCCATCTCCGGCGTGTAGTAGATGAGGTGCACCTTGGCGTCAGTACCCTCCAGCAGGAGATAGTGCCGCCCCGCACCTCTCCCGCCCTCCTCTTCGCCGTGACCCAGCACTCGGCCCTCGAGGATCTTCAACCTCCGCATGTCCGTAACAACCAGGGGGAGTCGCTCGTCGGACAGCAGGGTTCCATGCGACGCGAGCATCTTCTGCCGGTCATTCGCCCGCTGCATCGCCTTCAGAACAGTCTCGAAGTCACGTCGCACCAACCATTCGCGAAAGCCCGCAAGTTCGGCCAACCCCATCTCCTGAAGCACGACCAACCTCGCATCCACGTGTTGCTCTCGGGCGCGTGCGGGCGCTGGATCTGGCCGCCGAACGACAAAATGCCCGGCAGTCGCGTTGTCATCCTCGCCGTCCGCCAGGCCTGAGCGGCCGATCACCCGGTCAAGCGAAGTGAACCGACGTTCCTGGATCTCACGACGCTCGGCCACCTCAGCATCGAGTTGACTCCGATGTCCCAATTGCCGGGTGCATAGATCTTCCGCGATCCCCCTGATGCCATGCCGCACGTAATCCCGAGGCAACTCCAGCGCGGACCGATCCTCTCCGAATCCCGCGGAGCACGATGTGGACGTGCGGATGCTCCGTGTTGAAGTGTGTCACGGCCACCCACTCCAGCCGCGTCCCGAGGTCAGCCTCCATGCGATCTATGAGCTCTCGCGTCAACTTGGCCAGATCCACGCGCTCTCCGAACTCCGGCGAGACGATCAGCTTCCACAACCGCGGGTCGCCCTCATGTTGCCAACGCTCCAGCTCCCTGGCGGGATCCAGCGGCCGATTCTGGGCGTTCTCTCTGTCGATCGGCACCCGGCCCAGAGCGGCTCCACCTGCGCTCTCCCGCGCAATGTACCGGCCATGGGCCTTCCATTGGGCATCGGTCTTGTTCGCGGCATACATGACGCGGACCGCACAACGCTGATGGAACTTCTTCCGAACAGCGCCGGCTTTGTCGGCACTTGGAACCGTCCTCCGGCGATGAGAGGACCTCGCGTAGCGGAGAATCGTGCTCAGCGCGGTGGACCAGGCACGAGCCTCCCCCTGACCGCCGGCGCGCGGCCGGCTCGGCCGAAGCCGGAACTCACGCCCGTCGTCAGTCGCCTTGTTCATGTTGCCGCAACTCCCTCATGGCCTCCTGCGAATCGCCGGCCATTCCCGCGCCCGCACTCTTGAGGAATCGAGTGTAGCGGGTCTTCCCACGGGCAACCGCCTGTTCATAGGCCTCCCTGGGCGGTTCCGGAACGCAGGTCAGCAGGGTCTTCACGAGCGCGTCCACGAAGGCGAACAGGGCCTGCTGAGCGAGCCGGATCCCTTCGACCGCGCGGACGATTCGGTCAAGGCTGGCCGCGATCCGTTCCTCTGCCGCGTCGACCCCGCTTTCCCGTCCGGCCAACTCCCGCTCAATCGCTGCTCTCATGAAGGCGGCCGGATTCAAGTACTCCGCCCGCCTTCGAAGCCCGCTCAATCCGCCCCGCCAGCCCGGCGTCCAGTCGAAGTCCACGGCTCACGGTCTTTGTGTTGAAAGGGGTCTTCACACCCCGTAGGTCCCCATCGATTGCGGTGGTGACAGCGGTGTGCCCAACCGTGCACAGTTCCACCGCAGATCGGGCCCGCCGTAACTGCCTCGTACCGTTAGCGTTGCCTGCCGAAAAACCTCAAGCAGCGCAACAACCTTTTATGTTCCACTACCCGTCTGCGTGGCAGGAATGGTGGTCGCTGCCCGCACTCGCGGCGAGACGAAGTGGTAAGCGGCTGAAACAATCTGAAACCCGCTGGCTCGATGCGCGGAGCTGAAACCATCTGAAACATCGCGGCAAGATCGTGAAACTCCCGGTCACAACGGCGCTTTCTCGCGGCCTACCGGATAGAGGCCGCTTGGATCAAGAACCGAAGGACAAACTCGATCTCAACCGCCTCCGCGCACGGCTCGGGGAAAGGCCACGGACCAAGGCGGGGCAGGTCCGGCAGGCCTGGCCCGACATCAAGGCGCTCTTCGAGGCCGGACACAGCCTCAAGGACATCTGGACTTGGCTGAACGAGATCGGAATCGAGATCGGGTACGCGCGCCTGTCCCACTACACGGGGCAACTGAGACGCCGCGATCGAGCGGCGGCCCAAGCTGAATCTGTAGCGAGCGGCCAAGGCGGCGTGCAGGCCGGAGAACGTCGACAACCGGCACCTGTGGAGGGAGAGTCTGCCGAATTCCGGCAAGACGAGAATCTGCCATCGCTATCGGCCGACCCGCTTGCGAACATTCGGGAACGGGAAGGCCGCCATTCGGGGTTTCACTACAACCCGGACCCTGACATCAAGAAGCTGATCTGAACGGAAGGAACCCCATGGCGAAGGCCACTACCCCAAACGGGACAAACGGAGTCGAGCCCACCGGCGCGATTCACCTCACGCTGCAGGGCAAAGGCGGTGTCGGCAAGAGCTTGGTCGCCTCGATTCTTGCGCAGTATTTGAGGAGCAAGGACAGCGACGTCCGCTGCATCGACACCGACCCGGTGAACCGGACGTTCGCGCAGTACGCAGCTCTGGCGGCCGATCGGCTGAACTTGCGCGATGAGCACAACCGGATTGAGCAGCGCGCTTTCGACTCCCTCATGGAGCGATTCCTCAACGAAGAAGCGGCTACCTTCGTAGTGGACAACGGCGCTTCCACCTTCCTGCCGCTGTGGCATTACCTGCTGGAAAACAGCGCGCTCGGCTACCTCCGCCAGGCCGGGCGCCGGGTTTACGTACACACGGTGATCACCGGCGGTCAGGCGCTGCTCGACACCCTCAACGGGTTCCACGAGTTGGCCCAAACGACGGAGGAGCGGAACATCGTCGTCTGGGTGAACGAGTACTTCGGACGCGTCGAGGCCGAAGGCAAGCGGTTCTCCGAGATGGCCGCCTATTGCGAGAACGCCGACAAGGTGTGTGGCGCCGTCATCATCGCCAAGCGGAACCAGGACACGTTCGGCCGGGACGTCGAAGAGATGATCGCCGGCAAGCTGACCTTCCAGGAGGCGATCAGCACCGCGAAACTGCCGATCATGGCGAAGCAGCGACTGAAGATCGTGCAACGGGATCTCTTCGAGCAGCTTGACCGGGTGCCGTTCTGACATGGCGACGCCACCAGCATCAATAGACATGAAGCGACTGGTAGCCGAGGTGTCGGCCCAGCATGGAATCCGCATCGACCCGGACGACCCAATGATGGCGGTGGTGACCCTGAACCGCCTTGTATTCGAACAGGCCATCGATCAGCTCCTGGACCGAGTGCAGACAGCCATTCGAGATTTCGAGACCGCATCTGAGAAGGTTCAGGTACGAGCCGGGGGCGCCCTGGCCCAAGAGATTCGGCACTGTGCCGCGACTCTTTCTAGCGAAGTCACGAAGGCGGTCGGCCGATCACAGGTGAACCCGGATGGTCGGTCGTCCATGGTCGGCGGCGGGCCGACCATGGCCTTGGCGTCCTGGCAGTGGTTTGTCGCCGGCTTGTCCGTCGGGTTGGCACTCGTCGGTCTAGGAATCTGGGCAGGCCATTTGAGTCGACCCGCCTAGATTGGGAGATACTGGAAGCATGCGAGCGTTCCTACTGTGGTTCGCGGTGCTGGGGCCCAAGGCGAGATTGGCCTTTGTGGCGGTTTGCGCGGTGCTACTCTACGCGGTGACTCGCTAGTCGAGGCGCGACCAACTTCTAGCGGCCGAGCCATCGTGATTCCTGACTGCGGGCGTTTGCGGCTGTGTCGACGCCCTTGTCCACATTTCCCTGCATTGAGCCTCCAATATCATAGTGGCAGGCAATCTAGCCGATCTGCAGGAGACCGCTCTTGGCGTGTAAGTCCAGCTATCATTAGGCGTAGTAACAACGAACGTATGGCTGCTAGGAAACGGCCTCCCGAAAGTCAAAACGGTAATTCTCCGCAAAAGCTGGCGGCATCGAAACAAAAGCCTGCCAAGCACAGGAATACCGCTTCTCTACCCCGAAGGACCGGCGCCGGTCGAGCAACCCACGCAGGAACCAACTACCAAAACCGCGTGTCAGCCTGGTGGGGATCCGTCATTCTGGCCGAGGCAGATGCACAGCCGCCTCTCGACCTCCCCGCTGACCTCACCTTCGAATCACTCTTCGCCGAGACCGACAAAGCCGTTGACGACCTCACCGTCCGCACATCAGCGAGCGGCTCCATAGCTTGTCAGGCCAAACGCCGGCTCGCCCTTGGGACTGCGTCCACGTCCGATTTTGGCAAAACAGTCTCTCAGTTCGTCCGACAGTTCCGAGCCAGTAACCCAAAGCTCGATCCCAGAAAGGACCGTCTCGTTCTCGTAACCACCTCGCTAAGCTCGACGCCGATCAGGACCCACCTTCGTGCCTTTCTGGATCGCCTTCGCACATCGGCCGCGCCCCAAGAGGAATGGACTGCCAGCAACAAAGGTGAAAACCATGCCTCGGCGATCATCCGAAGCCATGTCATCAAGGCTTGGCGCGTTGAGTGCGGGAAGAGTCCTACGGACGCCGAAATAGTCGAGCTTCTGCGCCTTGTTCATGTCCAAACGCTCGATGTTGACCTCGGTGGCGATCACGAACGCGAAGCCAAACATCTGCTTCGTCGGAATGTTCTGATCCAACCTTCCCACGCGAACAGCGCTTGGAACACGCTCTTGGCGGAGGTCAGTCAGTATGCGACGACCGGACAAAGCGTCGATCGGACGGCACTCCAGCGAGCCTTTGAACGTGACGGAATCGCCTTCAAGGCCACGCGGAGCTTTCGGCATGACATCCTGCGCCTCAGAGATTGGACGAACTCGACGCTCATGACCCTTTTGGAGCATGCCCGGATCAAAGCCGCTGGGACCATCATCACCATGCAGCGGCCAGTTGCCAAAGAGCTCGAGGCGGGCGCAGCCGGCGGTCATCTGCTCATCCTCGGTTTGCCTGGCGCCGGAAAGTCGGGAGCGCTCTACCAGTTGGCCCAGGTGCTTCAATCCACCAACGATGTCGTCCTGCTCGCCGTCGATCAGATAGAAGCCACCAGTCTCGGTACGTTGCGCTTTGAGATCGGACTCGAACATGATCTGCTCACAGTCCTCGATGCGTGGCCCGGCGACGGACCCGGTTACGTGATCGTCGACGCTCTCGACGCCGCTCGTAGCGAGGGGGCCATTAACACGCTTCAATCTCTCCTTCACGCTGTCATCTCGAGCAAGGGCCGGTGGCATGCCGTGGCGTCCGTCCGCAAGTTCGATCTCCGCTACAATGCGCCTCTGCGCGCGCTCTTCCAAGGTTCTCCCCCAAGCTCGGACTGTATCGACTCTGAATTCTCTTCCGTCCGCCATATCAACGTGCCGGCACTGACGACTGGTGAACTCTCGCAAGTGCAGGCACAATCGCCGCAGTTAGGTGCGCTCATGTCGGGCGCATCGCCGCCACTACTGGAGCTTCTTTGCCTGCCCTTTAATCTCAGGCTACTCGCCGAGTTACTTGGCGCCGGCCTAACACCGGCCGAGCTTCAACCGGTTCGCACCCAGATCGAACTTCTCGACCGCTACTGGCAAGAGCGTATTCGCCGCAACGACGGCCAGGGCGAAGCTCGCGAACTTATCCTCGAGCGGGTTACGGCCGCTATGATTGCGCGCCGCTCCCTCCGCGTCACAAAGAGAGTTGCGCTGGAAAAGGAAGCCGCTTCCGGCCCCTATCTTGACGCGTTGCTCCGCGCGCATGTGCTGGCGGAATGGACCACACCTAGCGGCGCTGCCAGGCCAGAGTTCATCACCTTTCAGCACCATCTGCTTTTCGATTATGCCGGCGCTCGGCTCTATGTGCCGCCTGACCCGGACGATCTCGTCGATCTGCTCTCCAAGCAGCCCGATCTGCTGATCGGGATTCGTCCGAGTCTCGAACTTCACTATCAATGGCTCTGGCATCATGATCAGCCATCTTTTTGGGATCTCACGTTCCGACTTGCCGAATCCAGCGTCAATGAAGTCGGAAAGTTGCTCGGCCCCGCTGTCGCCGCCCTCTATGCGACTGAATACACAGAGACGAGACCTTTACTTGACGGGCTGAAGAATGACGCGCTAAATGCCGCCGCACTTGCCGTTCTGCGCCATGTCCTTGCGACGCTCTTGACGCATCGAACCATTGACACGCCCTGGATCGAATGCCTCGATGCTGCCACCACGGCCCTCACGAGCCCGCTCGCCTATGGCATCCGGCCCTACATCTCCTTCCTGAGTGAACAGACTGGCCGGCTCAGCACAGCTAATCTATGTCGCCTTGGCCGTAGTGCGCGTCGCCTACTCACCCTCGGCCTCGACAATGCCGAAAAGCATGCTTGGCTGGTCACAGGCGGCCTCGTCGCCGTAGCCAGGACTATCACGACCGACCGCGCCGCCACGATCACGACCCTCCGCGGCTGTATTTCACCGGAGCATTTAACGAAGCACGGCTACCGCACACTCTCTACCGTTGCACGGCAAGTCGAGCTTCTAGTAGACGCTGCCCCGGGATTTGTCGGCGACCTGTATACTGCCGGATTCGCGTATCACGATAAGAGCGGCGAGAAGACATCGATGAACGACAGCCAGATCTTTGCCATGTCGTCCAATCGAAAACAGGACTACGAGAACGGCCTTTACTTGCTCGTGAGGTATTTTCCCCGCTTCCTCGAGCAGGCCCCGATAGTTGCCGTCAATGCCGTATTGCAGATCGCCGCAGACTGGGCCAGGGCTGAACATCCGGCGACCGAGCAGCCTCTGCCGGTGCGCATTGATGACATTGAGACCAAACTGGTGCCAGATTACAGTTCCATCTGGGGTCAGGGGCCTGGGGTCCACCATTCTGAGCCATTCCAGATGCTGCGATCACTCGAGGCTTATCTCGAGACGCTCACCGATGAAACGCAAATTCGCACGATCGTTGAGGCCGTCGCGGTTGCGGAGCCGCCTGCACTCCTCTGGCGCACTCTCCTCTCGGCTGGCACTCGAAAGCCCACCACTGTCGGTCGCGTGATACGCTCGCTCGCCTGGGATCGGTCTATCCTCACAGAGCGAGATACAACCCAGCCTGCCGGGGACTTCCTCACAGTTATCTTTTCATTCTTGACGCCAGAGGAGCGCGCGCGGGTCGAGGACGTCATACTGGAAGTCCCGCGGACCGTGGCAACCGAGAGAATCCCCGTCGCCAACAGATTCCGGGACCGTCTCATCGGATGCCTTGACGAGGCCTCGCTTGTAACTCCCGAAGCGCGGGCGCACGCCGCAGAATTGCGAGTGGCCGGAGGTCCGCCGCCTAATCGCACGGAGCCCTGCGTCCGGTTCGATGCGGTTCCCTTCAACGAGGAGGGTTTTCTCCGCGATAAGGGTGTACCTGTCGATGACAGCGAGCATAAGCGGATTCTGTCGCTGATCAAGCCCCTTCAGGGTTTCGCCGTCAAGTTCCTCAATGATGGCCCGTCCGCAGAATGCGTCGAAGGCATGCTTCCGGCCATCCGCGTCCTTGAGAGTGAAATGCCCGCCATACGGAAACTCCATCCCGAGTTGGCGCAGCGGGCGGCCCTCGCGCTGCTGGAGGCCGCCGATACAGCGCTTCGCAGTGATAGCTACATTTGGGAGTCGGAGGCGACCAGCCTTTTCGAAGCCATGCTCGTCTCATTTGTCGCTGACGGACGACCCGCCAGAGACCGCAAGGAAAGTGCAGTCCGCAGAGCGGCAGCTAAAGGAATCATTGGCCTGGCGCGGATCAATGCGACTCTCGCGGAGGAACTGCGCCCAACAATCCTCGAACTTCGTGAAGATCCAGACGATGAAATCCGCTACGAGCTTATGAACCGCCTGCTGTTTCTGTTCGAGACGGCACCCGCTCTCATGTGGCAACTTCTCGACGGCTTGGCGGAGACCGAAACAAAGGGCAGCGTCCTAAGGGCAGGTGTTGCTTCCATGCAGCGTATCGCCGGCATCGACGCCGCGCGAATTTCAACTCTTGCTGAAAGGATCTTTTTGAGACTCCCTGCTGCTGACGAGGACACGAAAGAGATCCGCCTCGGCTGCTGCAGTATTTTCGCAGGGCTCGCCGTTCATCAGGAGGACGCCACCAGTCTCAAGGTGCTCGATGGGATGATCCCGGCTCCGTTCGAGCATAGCCATGAGCTCATGCACATCACCTTCGCTCTAGGCGACTGTTTGAATGACGAAAAGAAGGAGGTCCGCGGCGCGACCTTTGCCCTGTTTAGGCGCATTCTGAATTCCTCCATTGAGGCTAAGAATGCACTCGATGCACGTTTCGCCATAGCACCCGAGAGATGGGGTGTGGCTGACCGCGAACTGTACGGCGAAGTTCTCCAGGTCATTGATGAGGTCGCTACTCGCGTTCATTTGACCTCGGGAGCGTTCAATCCGGGGAACACAGAGATGCCGCCTCCGAGCGCGGTGTTCTTCGAACATGCCAAGCCGCTCTTGGTTGCCCTGGCCTCGATGGCGCATCCGCACACGGCACACGTGGTCATTGAAACGCTCGCATTCTTCGTTCCGCTCGATCCCATCGGTATTCTCCGCCTCATCGCGCAGTCCGTCAAATCCAGCGCCGCCCACAACTACCAGTTCGAGCCACTAGCCGAGGACCTCGTCGTTAAGACCGTGGAACGCTACCTCGCCGAGTTCCGGCCGCTGTTGCGCGAACATTCAGAGGGCAATGTCGCGCTCATGGAAATTCTCGACATCTTCGTGCGCGTTGGCTGGCCTCGGGCGCACCAACTGACGTACCGACTGGGCGATATCTACCGGTAATCGCTTGCCTGTGTAGTTGTAGTCTCCGCCGATGGCGACACGGACTATGTCACACGTCGTGCCGAAGGTAGAGCGATGATTCGAACCATACCGAGATGGGGCACTCCTAAGTGGTGGCGACGCACGGATAGCCCGCCGCTTCGAAGGGGTAGCACGCAGGCGAATGAAAACGCGAGATGACCTGCCACATCTTGGAAGCCGTCACCCCAAACTCCTGCCTCCCGTCACCCTGAGCGCCTTCGCGACCGTCCGCTCGACGTACTGGGCCTGACGCTTGTCATCACCCTTGTGCGAGAGATCCCTACCCCGTAGTGCCGAAGACACCTGCGCGGCATTCACTCCATGGGCAACCGCGTAGATCGCGAACGCGAGGTCTTCCCTCGTGGCATCGCCGCCATACCGCGGGTTGCCTCGGAAATCTTCCAGGCCCTTGATCATACCCACCTTCCCAGTAGCCGCCACAGCGGCACGTTCCCGCTCCCGAGTCCGCAGGTGGATCTCGCGCTGCACATAGATAGCCTCGACAAACGGGCTGCCGCCCGGGTACCGTTCTCCCGATGCCTCAATGAGGCGCACGTACGGAAAGAGCCCCACCTCGTTCAAATACTTGGGTTTCCTGTTGGTGAAGCCCGCCAACCGCCCAAAATGCCGCCAGTCGGCAGCACCCCGGTCACCGTCAAAGTCTTCGGCAAGCTGGCGCGCGGCCATCGTACTCATTTCCTGAAGCAGCGGCCGAGGATGCTTCAACCACGCCTGGAAGTTCCCCGATGAAGTCTCCACGACCACTGCCGGCGCGAAGCCGGAAGTCTTCATCCGTTGGATGGACTCCGCCGTCAAGTCATCCACCAGGCTCAGATCGTGCTCGCCCTTGGGCCGGACGTAGATATTTCGGCCATCTGCATTCTGAAGCCGAAGCCAGGGGATCGACCTGAGCAGCGTGTCGCGGTCCCAAGTCCTCGGAATCATCACTGCCTCTCCCTGCCCTGTCGCCGTCGGCTTGAAAAGGCCAACTTCAAACACCGCTGCGCCCATGGCGTCGATCTGGCGTTCCACGGCTTGATAAGTCCTGTTCATGGTGTGCCCTCCCTTCGAACGGTCATTCTGGCCCCTACCCTGCACACCACGCCCTCACCCCGCCGTGACACCGCCGATGCGACGAGGTGGCGCTAGGGAGAGCGAAAACAAGTGGAAACTCCTTGAAACTGAGCCGCGCCCGGGCCGAACGCCTGTCGCAAACTGAAACTTCCGGGTAACTTCCGACAAAAATCCTGAAATCTCTCGTCCCGGAGGCGCGCTCCGGCGCCTTACGGAGCGGATGCCCTTCTTGCTGAGGTCCTTCCCCCGCCCGCCTCGAGTGATCCCGCTACTCCTGGTCGCCGTCAGCAGCGTCGCCGCCCAGGATGCCCATGAGCTCATGCGTCAGGCCGATGCCTACGCCAACCAAGGGAACTGGTTCAGGGCCGCCCCTCTCTTCGCGCAAGCGGAAACCGCCTTCCGCCGTGCCGGCGACACGAGAAATGAGCTATACTCGAAGTTCGGACGTCTTCACCGCGACGTGGAAGGCGGAGCCTACCGTGCCGTTCACGACGAGGTCGCGGCCGACCTCGCCAACCCCGTCGTCAGCGGAGACCCGCTGCTCAAGATCCGGGCCCTGGCCCTCCTGGGCAACATCGACCTGAACATCGACACGCGCGCGGCCGTCGAGGATTGGCAGGAGGTCCTTGCCGTCGCGACATCGATCTCTGACGCGAAGTGGCAGAACCGCGCCCGTGGGGAGTTAGGTCTCCTGGCGGGCGTCAACGGAAACATTGGAGCCGCGGCACTGGCGCTGCAGAAGTCCATTGCACAGGCCGAAACGATCGGCGACGTGCCCGGCCAGCTTCACTTCTCCATCTGGTTGGCCAACGGGATGGCCCTCAGCGGCCGGCCCGACGGTGCCCTCCGCATCCTGGATCGAGCGACGGCCCTGGCCGAGAGGTCCTGGCACGACACTCCGCTGGATCTGTACACGGCTAGGATTCGCGCCCTCACAGCTCTACCAGAGGACCAACTGGCCAAGGGGCGAGAACAGGCACGCGCGGTTCTCCGCACCGCCCTCGACAAAGCGCGCGCCAGCGGTATCGTGGTCGCCGAAGGAGCGCTCCTCACCCAGGCGGGGCAATTGGAACTGGATGCCGGCAACACCCCCGACGCCCTCACGATGCTCACGCAGGCACTCGCCATCGCCGAGAAGGCCACGCTGCCGCGCGAAGAGGCCGAGGCATTGATGAAACTCTCGGTGGTCTATCGCAGAACCAAGCAGCCTGCGAAGGCCCTGGCCTCGATCGACCGTGCGATCAAAGTCCTGCAACGCGTCGAGGAGGCCTACGATCTTCCCCGGTTCGTTGCGGAGAAGGCGGCGGTGAAGTAGAGCTCGGCAACCTGCAACAAGCCGACGCCCTCTACGACCGCGCCTCCAGCCTGGTGGAGGGACTTCTCGTCGACGCCCCGAAGTTCACTGGTGAAGAGTTCGATGATCGGAGCCCTGAGCGAGATCTATGTGGCCCACTTCCGGTTGGCCTGGACAAAGCTCCACAACGCGCCACGGGCGTTCCAGATCATTCGAGACCGTCCGCGGCCGGTCGCTGTTCGACTCCATCCGTCACGCCCGGCAAACGGGAGCGACGAGCCGGAAGTTTCCGGAGGAACTCGGATTGCCCATCTCCAGCGAACACTCCTGCACGAAGAGCTCTCCGCGTCACAGACGCGCCGTATCCTCTCACAATTGGACGCCGCCTATGACCATCTCATGCCGCTTGAGTACGGCCGCGCACGGAAGAATTGACAATCCTCCGGCGCGCACCGGTCTCGATCGCGGCGTTGCGCCGCCTGCTCGGGCCGCAGGAGACACTCGTCGAGTATGTCTTCGACAGGCAGGCGTGTGTACGCGCTGCAAGTCACGCAAAGTGGCCTCACCATCCACACCTTGCCGGCACGGGCCGAGATCGGAAAAGCGGCCAAGGCGTTCGTCATGTCGATCCGATGCGAGATGGATGACAAATCGATGCCGCCGCGCTCTACCAATTGGTCTTGCGGCCAGTTGCTGGCCAGGCAACCGGGTCCCTGATGGGTGATCCCCGATGGATCACTCCATTTGGTTCCATTCGGAGCGTTGAGGTGGACGAACAAGGCGCACGTGTAGCGTCGCGAACGACAGTCTGGGCCGCCCCGTCCGCCACCATCTACTACATGCTCAGGACATCGAGGGGCGCGATCAGTATCTGCGAAGCCCTTCCTGGGCGTTGCGTACAGCCCGCAAGAGCCTCAAGTGATCACCACGGCGCGACGTGACCTGTCCGACCTGCGGGCGGCAAATCTCAAGCCGCTGCAGTTCGGGCGCGAGGAAATCGGAGAGGCTGCACAGGCCATGGGTACTGAGCGTTACCCTAGCCGGTGGTGCGGCATCCGAAGCGGCCTTGAAGGCGCAGCCCCTGGGCAGCGATAAAACGTTGCTTTGTTGGTATCTTGTGCATTTTCGGAGTCCACATAAGATAAGGAAGTTGACGATGTTTCTCAGGTGTAACAAACCCAAACTCTTTACTATCTTTTTGATGCTTTGTTGTAATCTCTTTTGAGTCCAATTTCACTTCATTATAAGTAGAGTTGCCTGAAACTTCTTTCAGTAAGGTAGTAATGTAAAACTTTTTACAGATAATAGAAATGTTGTTCTGGGCTTTGTCAGTTGGAGTTAGACGTATTGTTCGTGAAGCCATTGTAAATCCTGTTTGACGTCACTTCGATTGAGGATCTTTTTACAAATCGGATTGATAAACTTTTTGACTCTCTTCATCTTCTTAATCGAACGAATCTTCTGTTGGACTTGGTCTAGTAAAGAACTGCGCCATTCTCCAAGTACTTTCGTATCGACCTTCTCCAGCTTGGCCCAGTTGGTGGCACATTCAGCGATACCTTCTGAAATGTAATGTAATACTTTATCCCATCTAATTCTTTCCTTTTCTCGATACTTTGGTCTCTTGGTTAGTAAACTACGGAGTCTTTGATTTGAAATAATACGTAAATCACCAGTAACGACATGCCCATGTGTAGGATCACAAAATTTGGAATCAGAGCACTTGCATTCCAGCGTCGAGATATCATCGGGAATGTTCACTCAGTATGCTTATGATTAAATATCTGTGGCATGGTAAATCTGTATGTATATGTATGTATGTATGTATGTATGTATGTATGTATGTATGTATGTATGTATGTATGTATGTATTTTAAACAAGTGATACATAGAAAAGAGAAAAGAGATAATTCCTAGACATCACTGCTTAACTATGTATGTATGTATGTATGTATGTATGTATGTGTGTGTGTGTGTGTGTGTGTGTGTGTGTGTGTGTGTGTGTGTGTGTGTGTGTGGTGCAAATATATATCTAGATACACACACACATACACACATACACACATACACACATACACACACATACACACATAGAGAGAGAGAGAGAGAGAGAGGGAGTGAGGGAGAGAGAGAGAGAGAGAGAGAGAGAGAGAGAAGAGAGAAGGGAGAGAGAGGAGGGGAGAGAGAGGAGGGAGAGAGAGGAGGAGAGAGAGAGGAGAGAGAGAGAGGAGGGAGAGAGAGGAGGGAGAGAGAGAGAGAGAGAGAGAGAGAGATTAGATATAGTATGCTCTATCCTTTAGAAAAGGGTATGTATCCACATCTCTTTCTACTGCTTTTCTTTCCTCTCTTTTCTTTTTCTTTTCTTTTCTTTTTCTTTTCTTTTTCTTTTCTTTTCTTTTTTCTTTTCTTTCTTTCTTTAGACAAAAGAAGAAGAAAAAAGACAAAAGAAGAAGAAACGTAAGCTCTGATTGTTAGTTGTGGTATGGTGTGGATTGTGAAGAGTGTTCTGGATCGGGCCACTTGAACCACAACATCAAAAAATTTAGTAGTATAATCTTGTAATAACTCTCTTTGATGAGGCCATTGAAAGCCATTAAAAGCTAAAGAAAAGAGAAAAGAGACCTAACCTGATGAACTTAGGAAGTTCGTCTCGTTAGGCTGGCGCGGACTAGCCTAACTAACTGACCCAGATCTGGTTAGGTAACCATAACGTACCCTTGACAGTACACAATACACAACACAGTACACAATACACAGACATACAGAACAGATCAAAGAACCCTTTCTGTGTATGAATAGAGAGAAAGGAAACACACTGTGAGTCTGTATTTAATTCATGAATATCAATAGTAAGTTAAGTTTCGTCAGTTACTCCAGGACTGGCGTGTTAACATAGACGAGACAATCAGTTTGCGTATACCGCAAATGGCTACAGCTGAAAAGAAGAAATAACACCCTGCATTAAAAATTTGCCGTTGGCGTTGGAGCAAATGCCGGCAAAAAATTTACCTATCGTTTCTCTTTTTTTTATGTTCCGTAAACACAAAGCATACGGGCAGGTATACCCTAATCTGAACTCTCCTGTCATTTTCTTCACCGCAATCATACCATCCACAAGGGTACCCGCCGTCAACTTCGTTCCCGGAGTTAAGATAGAGCCATCCTAATCTGAGCTCGCCAGGTGCTGTTCGGATTCTATCGTGTTTCCCTATTAACCTTAGCAATACGTAACGGAACCAAGTAAGTCTACATAAACA
>JASGIE010000106.1:0-112243 GCA_049841055.1 Paludibaculum sp.
TGTGTGTGGTCTACTGGTTCAGTTGGTCTTGTTAAGGTTAATCAGAAACACCAATGGAATCCAAACAGCACCTAGCGCTCAGCCGATCGATTTCGGCGTCCAGCTCCAGCTTGCGATAGACCCTCGGATCACCCGAGGCGGCAGCCTGGAACTGCTCGAAGGAGAGGACCATCCCACTGACGTCTTCCGCCTCACGCACCGTCGCCTTGCCCTGCAGCGCTTGGTTGATGAACTTCGCCTTGCGCGCCAGGCTGGAGAACTTCAGCTCATCAAGGGATCCGGACGTGAGGTACTGATAGATCTCTACCTCCGGGTTCTCATTGCCCTGCCGAATAATGCGGCCTTCCCGTTCTCGACGTCGGCGGGCCGGTGTGGAATGTCGAGGTGGTGAAGCGCGATCAGCTTGTCCTGGACGTTGACGCCAACGCCCAGCTTATCGGTGGAGCCGAGGACGACGCGGATTTCGCCAGTGCGGACGCGCTCGAAGAGCTTCCGGCGCTGCGTTTTGTTCTTTGCCGAGTAGATGTGGGCAATTTCGTTGCGTGGGATGCCACGCTGAACCAGACCGTCGATCAGCGCGTCATAGAAGGAGAATTCCTGACCGCCTGCCTCCGTGGGCTTTCCCAAATCGCTCATCACGATCTGGGCGCTCTTTTTCTCCGCCGTCTCCTTCCAGATGCGGTGAATGCGGTCGGCTGCCTGGACTACGCGGCTACCTTCCTGCTCTCGCTCAGTCGGCTCCAACATGCGGATGTCCATTGCGGCCTTCTGCGCATCGGTGAAGATCGCGAGCATGTTGTCTGGGAGGGCTCTCCTCGGGTCTTTACGAACCCTCTCAGCCCGCCGTTGCAGATCCTCCATCACCTGAAGCTGAGCGTCGTTCATTTCGCTCGAAACGATGGTGCGCTCGCCACCTCGGAGTTCCGGACGCGGGAGGTCCAGCATGTCGGAGGTCACAACGTCCGAGAACGTGCGGAACAACGTGACAAGTTCCGGCAGGTTCACGAACTTCGCAAACCGCTGCTTTACTTTGTACCCACCCCCCTCCGGCTTCGGCTCGAAAACGCTCACGGTCCGCCCGAAGTGCGCCGCCCACTCATCGAAGGAGGTAAAACCGCGCGCCGCCAGCTCGTCGGGGATCAGATAGCGCATGATCGAGAACATCTCGCCCATCGTGTTGGTGACAGGCGTTCCCGTCGCAAAGACCACCCCGCGGCCATACCGCTGCGTGTGCCGCATCTTCATCATGAGATCGAAGGTGCGCTGATTGCCTCCCTGATCGATGCCAGCGATGTTGCCTTGCTTGGTTGAGAACCCCAGTTTCTTGTAGTTGTGGGACTCATCCACGAACATCTGGTCGATACCAAGTTGCTCCCAGGTGACAAGATTGTCCTGCCTGTCGGCATTCCGGCGATCCTCCAGGCTCTTGAGCAGCTTCTCTTTGGCCTTCTCCATCCGCTTGATCATGCGGGTGTCCATTCCGGCCGCCGCCGCCTCGTGGATCGCCGCTTCCAACTCATTGGCTCGCTCCTCAAAGTGCTTCTCGAAGAGGGCGTCTGAGACAGGGATGAGACCAAAGCTGGATTGAGGAACAACCACGGCATCCCAGTTGCCCAGCGCGATCTTCGCCATCACCCGCTGGCGCTTCTTCTTCTCGAGGTCGGCCTCGCTGAAGACCAGTACACGCTTCTCCGGATAGAGAGAAGTGAATTGCTCCTGCCAACCGGTAAGCGTCTGGTTCGGAACCACGTACATCGGTCTCCGTGCCAGGCCAAGCCGCTGAAGCTCCATTCCGCCGGCGATCATCTCGTAGGTCTTGCCAGCGCCAACCGCGTGCGCCAGGAGCACATTGGGCTGGGAGATCACGCGCCAAACCGCGTTCTTCTGGTGCGGCGCCAGGTCTCCACCACGCAGAACGCTCTCGTTCCGCGTCATGCCTGGAAGGGTAAGGTGCGAACCATCCCACGTCGGGAGCCGGAGATCGTTATAGGCGTCGTTGTACAGACGAGCCATCTCCATGCCGCGGTCCGGATCCGCGAAGATCCAATTCTGGAACTCGTCCTGAAGTTCTTCGAGTCGGGAGTTCGCTGCGGCCGTCTCCTGCGGGTTCACCGTTGCGTTTCCGTTGAGGTCCCGATCGTAGACCTTCAATTGCCGCATGTTGAACGCAGACCGGATCAGTTCACTCGTGTCGACGCGCTTGGTCTCCCACTTGCGGACCGTCTGCTGCCATCGCGAAAAGTCGATGTGCCATTCGCCGAGGGCAGGCAAGTATGTCACCGTCGGCATGTCCCGGGTGCCCGTCAGGTGCTGGACGAACTTCGCGTAGACATCCTTGGGGATCCAACTGACACCGAGCCGAACCTTGATGCCGCTATGAGGAATGTCCTCCGGCTGAACCGCTTCGAGCGCATCGACGTGGGCTTGGTACTGAGGATCGGCCTTTGCAGCAGCCTTAGCCGCTTTGAGCTTCGCTCGGACTGAACCAGAGAGGTAGTCGTCGGCCGTCAGCCATTCCCGCGTGACTGGATCCTCGAACGTTAGCCCGGCGAGATCCTCCTGCATTTGCTCCGGAGACTTGCCCGTCAGCTCCGCCATCCGATCCCAGTCGATGCGGCCACGCTCATTCAGGCTGACCGTCAAGGCTTCCTTGGAGCCTTCAACCTTCTCCACCGGCCGCGTCGGCTCCAGCATGCGACGGCTGAAGATTGGCGCTTTGTTCGCGGTCTTCGCCTCCTGGTTGTAGTCCTTCTCCAGGGCCAAGACCAGAGGTGCATCAGGATCACCGTCGATTGCTGCCTGATTGGCTCTCGAACTTAGGAGACCGTGCTTTCCGGTGTAGGCGTCGTAACGATTGTTCAGGTCTTTCCGGAGCTTGTTGAGTTCGGCCGCGGGCTTGTCGAGTCGTTCGGCGTCGAGAAGCGCCACTACTGCATCGCGGATGCCAAGCTGCCCCTTGATCCTCGCCAGGGTGGGCTTGGGGACATCGACCTTTTCAACATTCCCACGGCTCGTTCTGATGAACAGATCGCCAGTCGGGTCGAAGAAGAGAGCTCCCACTTTGGCCGTATCGGCGTTGTCGACGCTGGCCACGCGGATACCTTCTCTGCGGGCCTTGCGCCAGGGCCGGAACTGATCCTTGGGCAAGGATTCGATGGCTTGCTGCAGGCGCTCCGGAGTGAGGCTCCCCTTGACGTCATAGTCATAGGCAGAGAACTGGCCCCGGTTCAGACCGTGCTCCCCGAGCACCATTTCCGGATGCTCGTGGAAATACTCGTTGATCGGGACATTTCTGGTGCTGTAACTATCCTTTGGCGTCAGGCTCAGGCCCTTTACGTCTTGCCACGCCTCGCCTCCACGCTCATCATCCGGGAGTCGCTTCCGCAGAAAGATGATGTCCGTGATCACATCGGTCCCGGCGTTCTGCCGGAAAGCCCCCGATGGCAGGCGAACAGCCCCGACCAGATCGGCGTGGCCGGCCAGCCAGTTCCGTACAGCCTTGTGCCCCTTCTCATAGCCGTCCATGGTGTAGCGCGACGTGACGAAGGCGACAACTCCGCCAGGTCGTGCCAATGTCATCGCCTTCGCGAAGAAGTAGTTGTGGATGCTCTCCGTCAGGAACTTCTTATCCCTGAACGTCGGATCGTGGACGCCGAAGTCGCCGAAAGGAACGTTGCTGACGGCTGCGTCGAAGAAGTCAGATGGGAGGTCTGCCTTTTCGAATGGGCTGATCTCGATTCCACTGTCGGGGTACAGATACTTCGCGATCTGCCCGGTGATCGCATCCTTCTCGATGCCTACTCGCCGGGCACCGTCCAGTAGGTCCGCCGGCTGCCGACCGAAGAAGTTGCCAACACCGACCGCGGGCTCAAGCCACGACATGCCGGGCTTCGCGCCGAGGTGCTTCACTGCATCCCAGATGGCGTCTACGATCGTATCGCTGGTGTAGTGGGCATTCGTTGTGGAGCGGCGGGCCGCATCGTATTCCTCCGTGCTCAGGAGGTCGCGCAGCTTGGTGTCGCGTTCTTTCCATTCCGGAGTGTTGGCCGCGAAGATCTGCGGTACCGCACCCCAACCCACATATCCGGCGAGAACTTGCTGTTCTTCAACCGTTGCCGGTCGCTTCGCTTTGTCCAGCTGTCGAACGAGCTGAATCGCCTTGATGTTGCGGTCCGCTCGAACCTCGGGGCTTCCGCTTACGGTGCGGCCGTCTGCGATACGGTAATCGCCTTCGAATCGCTTCCGGCCGGTGGATGTGGGGCGCGGCGGACGGGCGTGCTCTAGGTCGTCTGAGGGGGAGTGCTCCACTCCTCCATCGCCAACTCGTGAGCTTGGCTCCAGTTCAGACCCTTGGCGGTCGCCGCCTCCATCACGCCGGCTGCGCGGTCCGCTGCCTCCTCCGCGAGGCGATCGAGAGCGCCGCTCGCCTGGAGTTCTCTCGCTCGTTTCGGGAAGTTTGTCAGCCAGTGCTCCCGAATCTGGAGTGCTCTGCTCGTCATTTGTAGCACCTGCTTTTACTTTATCGTTGGACACCGCCACGTCAAGCGGCTCGGGAACTTGCGGCTCGTGTGCTGACTTGATCTCCGGAGCAGGTAAATCGGCCTCGATCCGCCGGACCCTGCCTTTCGGCCAGTACTCCAGCCTGCCAATTGGTACTCCGCCTGCGCGCATAATCTGATCGACGTCCACATCGACACCTGGGTCGTTGGGCTTGAAATCGCGCCGGACAGTGCCCGTCAGTTCCTGGCCTTTGTCGTTCGTGTAACGGACTCGATCACCTTGCCTGAATTCGGGCACCTCAGATGTGGGTTCTTCCATCGGCGCCGGCGCCGGTATCTCTTGCGGAATATTCTGCGGAATATTTTCCGCAGCTTTTGGCACTCGCTCGGCCGAAGGCTCTCTTTTTGCTGTGGCTTCCGCTGGAGCATTCTCCTTAGGAGGGGCAAAGCTGCGAACCGCTCTCCGGTGAACCTCGGCGATCGCCGACGCTCCATCAGGGGCATCCTTGGCCCAGGCGATCATAGTGCCGTCGGGCGCATGAACACGAAACTTGCCGCCTTGCTCTCTGGCTGAGAACCCCTCCGTTTCGGCCTTCTCTGGTGTCGTGGCCGCGAGTACCTCAGCCCACTGGTTGCGATCGCGCAGAGTCGGACGATGACCCTCCGGGATGTACTTCATCGCCCACTGCTGCAGCTTCTGGGCATCGCTGCGGTGTTTGTCGGCCACAGTGCTGGCCGTATCGTTCACCACATTGGCCTGAAGGCCCTCAATCACCTTCCGGGCAAGATCGGCATACGCCTCATCCTTGGTCGGGAAGCTGCGAGACTCACCACCGTAGCCGCCAAGCAGACCTTGGATTTCCCTATCGGCCTCTGCCTTCCATGTCCCATCCTCGTTCTGCCTGGGAATGAACTGTAGACGGCTTCCAGACTTGAGCCTCTCCTGGGGGAACTCGCCGGACGCCTCCGCCTCAACCGGGGAAGTCACTGATGGAGAGGTCTTCGTCTCCGGCTGCCCGCCCAACCTAATGGGGATCTTCTGGCGATCGCGGGTGGAAACGAGGATGTGATCGAATGATGCTTCTTGACCTTCTAGGAAAGTGTCTCCTTCGTACTTCTTTCCTAGGCCAGCTTTGACGTAACCAAGCGTTGCATGAGGCGTGTAGGTTGGGTGGGTGTCCTCGGTGTCCACCGTGTCCTTCACAAGCTGATTGAGGGCGTGGAGGTCGGGGCTGTCGACGTCCACCTTCACGACTTCGCCTTTACCGGGCTCCCCCTCAGGGAAGAGGGATGTCTTGCCCATCCTTACTCGGACGGGCGGGACGTTTGAGAGCGCCGCGCGCAGTTTCTCCACCTGAGCTGGGGAGTCATCCTTCAGGCCGTACTTGACCGTGATGTGAGGCTCGTCCTCGCGGCCATCTTCCGCCAGGTCCTCATCAGGGATCCGCGCGGCGGCTTCTTTCATCTTCGAAGCAAGCGGTTCGGGCAGGTTCACCTGAGTCGAGCCAAATTTGTGAGGCGGCTTAACCTCTGTCTCCGCTTGGGTTGCGGGCGATACTTCCTGCTTTTCAACCTGAGTTGAGGGAGTTTCAACCGGAGTTGTATGCGCGGGTGCCATCTCAACAGGTGCAGGCGTCGGGACGGGGCTGGGCTGCTGCGTCTCAGGGATCGGGGCAGGCGTTTCAGCAACTGGCGGTTTCGTCTCGATCGGCGCCGGCGCCGGAATCTCCTCGCCGCGGAGCTTCGCGTTCTCCGCCTTGATGCGGTCGATTTCCGCCTGCATCGCGGCCGTGTCCAGCGCGGAGTCCTGCGGCTGCTCAATAGGGGCGGGAGTCCCTAGCTGCTCCTGCTGGCCAGCCTCAACAGGCTGATTCGATGGGACAACCGGCTCCTCCTTCGGCGGCTCGCTGGCCGGCTGCTTGGTCGGCTTGAAGAAAGTCTCCCCAGCCTTGTTCGTCCCTCTGGTGACGTGGCCGTTTGCTTCCAGCCAGCCGAAGAGGCCTTCCGCCGTCGGGCGGTCGACGTTGAGCGTCTTCGCCAACGCCTTTACGCCAACACGGTACTTCCCCTCCACGGCGGCAATAGCTTTTGCTGCGAGGTCAGGATCCACGTTTGCCGTTCGAGCGGCCGGAGCAGGCCCGACAGCCGGAGGTTTGGGCCCGGCGGGCTTTGGTGCAGGCGGCTGCCCGCCCAGTTGCCCGGCATTGGGCGGCACGGGCGGCTCCTGCCCACGGGCCCAGGCGAGACCACGCTGAAGCGCTTGCGCCCTGATTTCCGCCTGATACACGGGGTCGCCGTCGGCTGCACGGTACTCGCCCATCAGCCCGGCGTCGTTGATCTTACTGAGGCGCTCCTGAACCACGTCGGCGTGCGGCGGCTCGATCGGCTGGGATTTGATCGATGGCGCCTGCCTCATCGTTCTGACGCGATGAGCGACGGCAGAGCCCAAAAGCCCGGCATCGATGCCCATGGAGGTCCCAAGCCGGATCATGCTCTCGGTGTCGCCAGCGTCCCAGGCCTGTTTGAACTGCGGCGACTTCTCAATAAGCCCCTGGATCATCTGTGCGTCGAACGCGAGGCCGATGGAGGCGGTACCGACTGATACAGGCCCGGCCACGGCGCCGCCGGCTGCCAGTGCGGCAAGCGGTACCGCCACGTCGGGCCGGGTCAGACTCTCGGCCGTCTCGCCGATCGCGGTACCGGCCCCGCGAGCGACTACGTTCGGCGGCTCTTTGAAGGTCTGGATAGTCGCCGTCTGCTGCTCGGGACTCTGAGGTACACCGTACTCCGGCACGTTTCCGGCGGCGATCATTCCCTGAACCCCTGCCTGAATCTCGGGAATGAAGTCGCGCGCGGCAAACATCGCCTTCTCGGTCCAGGTCTTCGGCACGTCGGGCGCGGCGATCGCGCGGAGGTTCTGGTCTCCCTGGAGTGGCCCGGGCTGGATGGCGTTGATGATTCGCTGGCCCAAACCACGCTGGGGCTGGGACCCGATCATGGCCGGACCAGGCGGCGGGGTCGGCTCTGGCATCCGCGGGCCCTCGGGCTCCGTGAAGCTGTTGACCTCACCCATCGGCCGAGGCATTACAGAGGGAGGCTTCGGCATACCCGGGAGAGGCAAGCCCTTCATGCCCGGAACGCTGGTGCTTCCATGCGCAGGGGCGTCCGGTACCGGCGGGGGGGAACTTCGCGTCCCACAAGTCGGCCTTCACCTCATCCGGAAGCCGGATCCTGTCGAAAGCAGCTTGAAACGCTTGGGGTGTCGTCGCTGAATGGAAGGCATCCCACGCCTGCGCCTTCACGTCATCGGGAACGGGAGCAGGGTCCAGATAACGGCGGATGTTCACGGCCGGAGAAGACATTAAACCCTCGGTTTGGACTTGCGATAGGGATTAGATGGAATTGCGGCGGGCGGGGGTGCAGGTGCAGTCGTCGGAGCCACGCTGGGCGGTGCAGGCTGTGCCGCGGCGGGAGGTGCGCTGGCAGCCGGAGCAGGGCGAGACGCATCAATCGGATCAGGCGCTTCGAGATCGTCGCTGCCGAATGGCTTCCAGCTACCGTCATCATCGTACTGGCCCGCGGGACTGTCTTCGGTGCTGAGCCTCAGTTGTTTGCGCCGGGAGCCGAGTTTCTGCTCGATCGCGTTCTTCCTGTCGATGTGGCTCTTCTCGATCGCCTGCCGCTTCGATTCCTGATCCGCTTCGAGTGCAGCAGCTTCCTTGTGTTTTCCGGCCTTCCGCAACTCGGAGATCGGGCGGGCAAACTGTTTATTCAGCGCGTCGAGTTCGTGAGTGCGCTGCGCTTCCGCATTCTTGTACGCGCTGTCCTGCTCCTTGGACACGAGAGTGCGCGCCTTGTCTTCGCGCTCGATCGGATCCACGGGTCTCGGCTCTCCGGATCTATCCTTGCGGTTGGTCTCCGCCTCGATCGATCGCTTTGCCATCGCGCGAACAGCCGGGTCAGGATCGTTCAATCCGGACCAAGCACTGGTGGTGTGGGTCTCCTTCTTCGGCGCTGGAACCGGAGTATCGTACAGAACATCGCCGTTTTGCGCTCGAACCGGCTGGTTGTTTTCGTCAAGCTTTGGATACGCGTAGCCAGGCCGAGCATAGGCTGGCGGCTTCACTGGGGCCGGTTTCGTCGCCCCAGTCTTGCTGTGGAAGAGGGTTCCATCGGCGTTCTTCCACTCGCCGGCGTCCGCAGCCTCCCCCCGCTTCCGGTAGTAGTCAGCCTGCGCACCTTTCACTTTGGCGTCTGAGGCTGCTTTCTCGGCTTCCACCTGAGCCCGATACCCGGCGATCGACTGCTGATTGGAGCGTTGCTCGCCCTGCGCTGCGCGCTGAGCCCGGTCATAGTCCGAAGACCACTGCGCCTGTTCACGCTTCAGCCCGGGCTGGAGGATGCCCTGTGTGGCTGCGCTCGTGTCAATGCGTCCAGCGCGGCCATCTGCGTTCGAGTAGCCGGCAGCCGCGCCCAGCGCCCCGGCGGCGAGGCGCTGCCAGATGCTCGGCTTCTTCGGTGTGGGTGCAGCCCGAAAGTTGGCGAGTGCATCCTGAGCTGCGGTCGAGATCTTTGGGGGCCGGCGGCAGTGAGCTCCCGAAAGGCGAGCCGGAAGACGCCGTGCGGTCCGGCGAGGGAAGGTACGACTGCTCTTCTTCGTCGTCGTCGAGGAGGTAGTTGCGGTCCGGCTGATCGAGCAAAGTGTACGGCATGAGTGTCTCCTACGCCACCATTTGCTGGTATCCACCCACGGCAGCGGCCGGCCGCTTCTTGCCGGCTCCGGCGCGATCCTGCCATGCTGATGGCCCATAGCCGCCCCTGGGGCCGCTCGGCCGCTTCGGCTGTCCACCCGGGATTGACATCGCACCCTTGGGCGCCATGTAGGATGCGGTTATAGGTTGCGGCTGCGGCGCACTTCCCATCGGAAGAGCACCGCCTCCCTGAGGCTGCATGCCTGTCTCGAGATAATTCGGCGCAGCGCCAGGCTGCGGCATCCCTCCAGGTGTCGGCGGATTGACGACGCGATCGTACCCTCCACCAGCGATCATGCTCGGGCGGGTCTTCGCGTTCACTCCACCATCCAGGGGAACAATCGCCTCCGGGCCATTCTCGCCCACCATCGCCAGTGTCGGCTTGTTGACAACTCCGCCGTCGGCGAAACCTCCACTCATCGCGGCACCAACACCACTCGTAACGGCGCCAACTACTTTCTGCCAAGTGCTCGGCCGCGAGTTCCACTGCATCTGCTGTCCAGTGTTCGCTTGCTGCATGGTTCCTCGTCCGGTGTAGAGACCACTCTGACGGTCGTACTCGGCCTGCTCATTGGAGTTTTCCTCATCGGCTTTGTGCTGCAGATAGTTGAGGCCCGTGTACTGATCCTGTTTCCGGGCATCGGCTACCGTTTGATTGCGATCGCTCAAGGCGCCACTCACGTTGTAGCCCTGATTGAACTTGGTCGCCTGATTGGCCTGGGCCGTGGCCTGCCGGTTCGTCGCCAGGGTTGTCGCCCGGGCTGAACTCTTCGCGTCGGCGTCTGTCGCCGTCTTCATTGCCGTGTCCTGGAGGTACTGTTTCGTCGCCAAACCGGTCTTCATCTGGTCGGCTGCTTGGGTGTCCTTCAGGTGTCCCACGTCGGGAGATCCCGCTGCCGCCTTCTGGCCGGCGATAGTCTGCTCGCTGCCGGCGCGCTGTGCCTCCTGCTGAATTGCCTGGGTGTTGGCCGCGTTAGTGGCACTGGTGGCGAGACCGGCATACCCCTGCTCTGCGGCGAGGCGCTGGTCCTCCAGGGACATGTTGCGCTTCGCGGCTTCAGCATTGGCCGCTATCCGTGCCTGCGTCATCGCATCGCCCGCATCCGCCGCAGACTTCCGCTCGAAGTCTGCCGAGAGCGCCGCCGCACCAACCGGATCCACCCCCGCTGCACGCGCATCCCGCTGCATTCGGTCGATCGAAGCACGGTACCCGGCGCCGGCGCTGATGCCCGCGCCCGTAACCATCTCCTGCTGCTGCTGCGGAGTGAGCCTGGATTGGTCTGCAACGTTGGAATCCTGCGTCAGCTTTGTGCGATCGAGAACCGCACGGGGATCCGACAGGTTTTGCTTGGCATAGGCCATCTTTGTGGGGTCGATGGCGTCCGCGTACCCCTTTTCGAGTCCGGCGGCAGCCTCACCCCGCGCGGCCGCACCCGAGGCGAGCGTGTTGTCGAACCCGGAGGGGTCAAAATAATCCGACGCAGCATTCGGATTGCCCTGGATAGCGGCGCCCTCGTCATTGGACAGGTAGTTACCCTGGAGTTCGGCATCGGTGGTCATGCCGCCTTTGATCATGTCCTCCTGGAGGATGCCCGCACGTTCATCATCGCGGTACCCGCCGTTCCCGCCGATGAGAGGGTCAAACTGCTCATCCGCCTGCGCCTGCGCCTGGATGCGGCGCTGCTGCGCGTTCCAGGCCCGATCGGTAGAGCGGTCCTGGAGCATCTGCTGCTGCTGGATGATGTAGTTGCGGTCCTGGTCTAGAACCTGCTGGGTGCTGGGCATTATGGCTCCTACCACTGCGCCGCGTACGGCTTGGACTCGATCGATACGCTTCTCAGGTCGAGTGGATCCGGCTTCATTCATCTCGATTCGCACTGTCCCATTCGCCCCAACCAACGAAACTTGCCGGGAAATGAGAGTCCCGGGCTCTGACTCGAGAGAGACGGGCGAAAGCCTGCGCATAATGCTTCTGGCTTTCGCGAAGAAATCCACCGTTGCGATGCCGTATCCGCTCAAATCGAGATGGAGAAGCTCCATCTGCGTAGGCGTCGACTGGTAGTAGTCCAGGAGGAAGCCCGTCTCGTAGATGTAGTGAATCGGCGCGCCGGCGTGACCCCATGCTCCTGGAGTTTGCTTCCAGACGCTTCCAGCGGCAGCCGGCGCCATCCAGATAGACTTTGAGGTGCCCTCTCCTTCGATCATGGCAATGGAGCTGGGGGAGAACCCCGCGAACGCATCGATCGTGATGTCCACGTCGTACGGGCCCTCGCCGGCGGGAGTAGTCAACCACCCAGAGATGGCTCGGCTCCGTCGCGCTCCCCATGGGAGCTGCCACATAGACGATCTGGCGGTCCGGATCCTCACGGACCACGATCTTGTGGCCTACGGCCGAGTTGATCGATCGCCAATAGGTCCGCCAAAGGCAGGTCGTGGGCTTGTCGGGGAACTGCCCTCTGAACGGCCAGAGTCCGGAGCGATTCGCCACCCACCCCATATCCTGTGTCGAGCGGAAGTCCATGGCCGAAGCTGACGCTACGCCGAGAGCTCCGCTGATTTTGTCCGGTTGCGGCCAAGATCTCGGATCATCTGCCGTTGCGGCGCTCGCGTACGTATAGTTCGGCCCAAAGTGATAGAGGACGCCGCCGACAACGCCTCCGGCAAGCACCTCTTTCGCGCCAGGCACCTGCACAACGTGCCGCGCCTCGGTGATGTACTCATACTTGAACGGGTCACTGATGTAGACCTTCGTGCCGCAGTACAGCACCAGCCGGTTCCCATAGACGCAGCAAGAGGACGGCTGAATCGGCGGCGCCCCTCCAACGGTTCTGGTGATCAGATTGAAGTAGTCGAGTGCGGACTCGGCCCGGTTCGCCAGGTCCTCATCCGCCATGTCGTACGTCATCGTGACAGGCCACGCCGCTGCGCCAGGCGGGACCGCAACACTGCCGCTGGGCATGAAGAACCAGTTGTTCAGGTTGTCGACTCGCGTGACGATCGGGTGCAGGAAGGCGATGTCGTTCGGCGTCATCGGGAACGTGACGGTGAGGAGCACCTTCTTGCCAGGCCCTGTGACAGTGTACGAGAACGGCACAAAAGCTCCCGTGCCGGCATTGACCGGCCCAGGGGGGCTCGATCGACCGCTGCGGTACTCGATGATATAGCCGAAGTGGTGCAGTCCGGCCGTCATCGTCCCGCCTCCGACTTCGGCGGCAGTGGGATTGATGGTTCCTGGACCTCCAAACGCGTCTGCCCAGCGTTGGGTCATGTTCTGGGGGTCGGCGATCTTCAGCCCCTCTGTTCCGATGTTGGAGTCATTTGCATGGGCGATATAGAGCTTGTCGCCAGCCTCAGCATAGGAAAGGCTGCGCGCCGGGCTGGCGTAGAGGGCGGTTGCCGGATCTGCGGTGGTGGGATCCCTGAAGTACACACTCCCATTCGCAAGGTAGAACAGCCAGTTCTTCCGCAGCAGCGCAACGGTCGGCAGCCATTGGAACAACGAAGTGGTTCGCCCAGGGACCGCAAAGCCTGCCGTGTGACCCTCGCGGCACAGAGCGCCCTGCGGCTGGATCCGGATGTTCTGTGCCTCAAACGCACGTCCACGGACCAGATCCGGTTGGATCTGGTCCATGTCCTTCCACGCGCCGCGCAGCGGCAACATGGGCGATTCACTGAAGCCCGGCAACGCCATTGGGTCCAACCTATTCGACGATCTCGTAGAGAACCGTGATGGTGATGCTGGTGCCGGTGCCTGCGGCGGTACCGCCGGAGGTTCGGACGGCGAGCCCCTTCCCGAGCGTGAGACCGCCCTGGAAGCCAGCGCCCAGGGTGACCCCGGCGGTAGCCGGGAAGCTGCGGCCGGCGTTGATGGCCGCGAGAGTGAGCGTGGCGACGGCGACCGGCGCGGCGTTGGTGTCCTGCAGGACGAAGTTCGTGAAGTTGTTGAAAACACCTGCGCCGGTGATGCTGAGGTCGATGGGCCGTACCGTCACATTCTTCAGGTCGGGCAGAAGCTGCAACGGCGCCGCGTGCATCGCGGTCACCTCGGCGAGTGTCAGCACTCGCGTGAAGCTATGCACCGGGGAAGGGAACGGGGCCAGCGGCTTCTTGGTGTTGATGTTCTGGTAGATCTTCGTGAGCTGGGATCGCAAGAGCGAACTGATCGAAACGTGGCCGGGCATTGTGTACTCTCCTTATGCAGCGCGCTGGCTTTGCAGTCTGGTCATCGATCGAGCCATCGATGCTACCAGCCCGGCCAGATATCCTCCGCTGCCGTCTGGTCTTTGGTTCTGACCGAGCGCCATGATGGCGTAACGGTTGGACAGGTCCTCTCTCCCTTGCGCTCCAGCCGCTAAGCTGGCTGTGCGGTAGGACAGGAAGTTCTCACAGTTCTCCACGCGGAGAATGTCGGTTGGAGCCACAGGGGCGTCCGGAGGGGCCGCGTAGGCGTTGATGCTCAGCAGACGCGCTGAGGATGCGCCATGGAAGCGGAGCCGATCACCTTCCCACTGGTACTCGCCAAGCACGGCGGCAACAGGCCGGCGCGCCCATGTGGTGATCGGCGATACGTTCGTGAACTCACCAGAGGCAATGACCAGTTTGGCGCGGCCCGAGTTCACAGGGGGTAGTCCTGTGGAAAAGCTTCCGTTCAATTGCGCATTCGTGGCATCAACGACAGTCGTGAACCACTCGCCGTCTGCGCCCTCCCCAGCATTCACCACAAAGGCACGGTCATTTGTGACAAGGCCATGATTCGCGTTGGTGGTGAGCTTATACTCATCGCCATCAGCAGAGTCACTGAAGCTCGCGATGTCGATGGACCGATCGACGGCCGCTTCCTCAACGCATATGAGGTCGGTGAAGCCCCGAAGCCCGGCAGCCTGGGGATAGAACGCATTGGTGTAGGGCTTCAGCAACCAGAACATCGTCAGCCGCGGCCGCTGGTTTCCAAATGAGGTGAGAGCGTCCCAGAACTCCCTCCAGGCGATCCCCAGGAACGGCAGCAGGCGAGCGTCGGTGAAGATCTGATCACCGCCGGTGCTGGCGTCCGCCAAGAGGAGTGCCCGAGTAACGCCGAGCACTTTCGATGCAGCCGGATAGCTCATTGTCCTGTCCTCACAAAGGGAAAGAATGTCGTGTTAGGGCGCGTCGTGGCGATGTCCCTCTGATTGGGGGTTCGCTGCAATTCGCGCACCTGAGACGCGACCAATGAATGAAGATAGCCGACGGCCTCCCCGGCGCAGTTGAGGCCTTCTGCCGGATATCAGGGTTGCTCTTTCCGGATCCGGCGATCGCGGCGGTGCGCGTTACGAGGTAGTTCAGGGATCCGTCAATGCCGACGTATCCGCTGGCCGGTGGCGCAAGCGATGACAAGTACTCCACCTTGAGCAGTACGTCGGCGTTTGCTCCCACGAACTGGAACCGGTTGCCTTCAAAGACGTAGTTCCCCAGCTTCGCGGCCACTGCCCGCCGCGGAAGATCTCGCCCCTCGGCGCAGGGCGTAAATACGCCAGTATCGATCGACAGCGAGCCTCCGGAAACGTAGGTGCCGGCCGACTTGGAGCCGCGCAGAGTGGCCGTCGTCGGGCCATTGATGTCGAGGAAGAATCGCCCGTTCGCACCAGATTGACCGATCACCCCGCACACGATCATCGGAACGCCAGGCTGAAGGCCGGTTGTGTCCACCGTGATCTGGATCGGAGAGGTCGACGTCGCACCCGTGATCGTGCGCATCTCGACGGCAGGGCGCTCCGACACACCTTGATCCTGGATCTCGGCAATGTCCAGAACGCCCATCACGTCGGGGTACAACTCAGAGGTGTAGGCGGGAACCGGCAGGTATGCCGTCTTCTCGACGTCCGGCACCTGGTAGCTGGTGCGCTCTTGCACCAACTCGTTCCACGCCTGAATGAAAGGCTGGCGGAGTTGGTCGTTTGTGAAGATCTCGCCGCCAACGCGAGCGGTGTCGCCCAAGCGCGACCGAACTCCAATGTAGACGTCCTCCACCGTGCAATCCATGGTCTACCCCTTCTTTGTGGCGAGGTCCTTCATCAGCTCATCGACGTCAGCCGCCGCGAGGTCGATGGAGGTTCCGTTCTGAGCGGCCTGGACGGCTGATCTGACCTCATCATTCCGCCCCTCGCGGATCGCGGTCTGGATGGCCTTGTAGCGCTCCTCGTTGAGGACATTGCGGCAAGTGGCACAAACAGAGGCATAGGACGGATTCTGAGAGCCGCAGAATGGGCAGGCCTCTTTCGCTGAGCGATCGAGCCGCTCCTGCCACGGGCGACCCTTCACGCCGATCCAGTCGGCCAATACAAGGTGACGACGGGTGATCAGGTCCGGCCGATTCTTGGCGCTGAAGCGATCGGCCTCACGCACCGATTCCCGACAGAACTCGTTCTGAACTTCCTCGTTCTGATCCTGCTCCCGCTTGGTCGGCTTCGGGCCGGCGCAGACCCAAATGCCAGGGCGACAGATGTCGGGATTGAAGGTGCCGGGGAAGTTTCGAGTGAAGCATCGAACGATGTCATTGGCGATGTCGATCGCTCGGGTGGTCCGAAGTGCACTCTTGCCGTAACCCATGTACTGGGAAAACTCGGCGTCGAGTACTTCAAAGGTGACTACTTCACCGGGCGGGCAAGCCCGCAAGGCGTACTCGTTCTGGGGTTGGTTCTGACTGCGGCGTTCAACCACCGCAATCGGGTAAATGCTGGCAACGGTAACAGATGCCATGGTGTCTCCTTAATGGGCGGCTGAAGCGCCCTTCGTGAATCCGGTCTCCGTGGCCGGCACGATGAGGGGCTGACCGGTATATCCAATCGTGTTGCCCGAGCCCTTGCCCGGATTGGGGTTCCCGAAGATGGAATCGTCCTCCACCATCTCCCCGTAGATACGGTCGCGATCCTCCTTGTGGCTTCGGGCTTCCTGCGCAGCGATCTGGTCAGCTACATCCTGCCTGGTGGTCTTCCTGTGAAGGCGAAGACAAAGAACAACCATGCAGGTGACTTCCTCTGTGGGTTCTCGCCCGGGATCCAGCATCACGTTTTCAACGGGGTGGTATTCCCCGTGGCGGGGCCACGGAACGCGGTCCGCCCAGATGGCCTTCCAGAGCCGTTCGTCGATCGGCGGCTGGAGGCGGGCGAGTGTCCAGCGTTTGCCGAACACATCTGCGTAGCTCTGCATGACAAAACGTCTCTGCTGGCCGACGAAGAGGCCGCACTCAGTCTCGACATCCTCAAACTGCCCGGAGTCATACAGGAAGGTCATCTCAGAGGTGAGCTTCCAGCGGAAATTGAGATTTCCGGTATCCGTGACACCGAATTCCCGGAATTTCCGGTTGAGTTTGGCGAGGGTTCTCGGGGACATAAAAGCTCCAAATGATTGAGGGCGGCGGGAGGGGAGTCGCCGCCCTCTACTCCTACTCGGCTGGCACGTACCGACTAGGAGATTCCGTAGATGACGCCGCCCGAGCGGGGATCGGCGCACCAGCAATCACGCATCACACGCATTGCGAACCACAGGCCGGCTGCCGGAGATCCGTCGGTTCCATAAAGAGGGAAGAAGCGCTGGCCACCGACTTCGTAGAACGACATCGGCGCCATCGAAGACCATCCCCAAGGGCCGGGGTCAACCCAATCGACGCGGGTCATGTCCTGATAGACGTCCACGTAGTGCTGAACACCGCACCACTGGTACTCCGTCCGGACCGAAGGAGCGGTGTCCTTCATCTTCGCGGTCTCGCCCTGAACGTCGATCCGCTGCAGTGTCATCACCTGTTCGACGATCTGCTGGTAGACCTCAACCGAGCTGACGCCGAAGAGGCCAGTCGGGAAGTCGCCATCCCGAAGCTTCAGCTTCTTGCCCAACAACTGGATACCGTGCGTATTGGAGATCCCACCGTTGGCGTTGACGGATGGCGTGATGATCTCGTTCTGCAGCGCTCGGTCCAGGCCGAGGGTCGAGCCGGAGGTCGCGTAATTGTTGTAGTACGGCAACCCCTTCATCCCCTGAGGGCTGTTGCCCGTCGAGCCCGCCATGACGAGCTTGTCAGTCGCAGCCGCGGCATCGACCACCCCGCTGAGCGTGACCGTACGCGCGTCCCAATCGACCTGCAATACGGTGGTCTCGGTGGCGGCGCCGCCGATGGTTTTGTACGCGTTCATGGCAGTGTTCATGATGCGTACCGGCATGCCGACTCGAACGGTGGCGACGCCGAAATTGGCGTCCAGCGTGTACTGCGACTGCGTGGCGCCATTGACCGTGGCGTGGGCGAGGGCCTGGCCGACAACGGCCGTACCGTCGCCACGGTGCCACCACTTATCCAGCGCCTTTGCGAAGGTGGGCATGGCATCGGCCATGGCCATCTTGAATTTGCTCGCGACGGCCTTCTCTTTGTCCTCGGTCGCAACGGTCTCCAATTCCGACAACTCGAAGTTGATGCGGAAGGGGAAGAACGTCGAGATCAGGACGCCGCCGGTCGCCGAAGAACCACGCCCGAACGCGCCCATGTTCGGGTCGTAGGTTCCTTCCTTGCCGCCCGTGCTGGTCTTGAACGGGATGCGATAGTCCCGCTCCGAGACCTTTTCAACGTTCTTGTCCTTGATCTTGCTGAAGATCCTGGACTTGAACGACGGCAGCCAAGCTTCGAGCTTGGGGCGCACTTTCTCACTCTGCGCCCAGAGAGTGTTGGTTTGCGTGACCATGACTGTCTCCTCGCTGGCGCGTTAGGCCAGCGCTTTGTTGAGTTCGGCCTCGAACTCCGCGTCATTTGCAAACGCAACGCGCGTGGCGGGAAGATTGCTGCTCACAGTGGTACCAGGGGCGCCCGGCTTCCCAGGTGCTCTGTGCTGTGCGCCGGCTGCCCGCCGTTCGTGTCGCTGCTGATTGGCAGCGACTGCGCGTTTCGTGCGCTCTGCCAGTAGCTGAGGAAGCTTCGCCTCAACCGCTCGCCGCGCGATGTTTGTAGCCTGCTGCACCATCACCTGCCGGACTGCATCGCGGCGCTCGGGAGAGACCGCGCGTTGCGCCTGCCGCAGGTTGAGCTGCATCTGGCTGTTCCATTGAGCATTGGCCTTCAATGCCTCGCTGACGTGAGTGTGTAGCTTCTCCCGCACGTCAGCGAGATCCTTCGCCTCGTAGGCCTTTACCAAGTCGGGGTTGTTCAGTCGCTCGCCGATAACCCCGTCAATCGAAGTTCCGATTCCACGGTTCGTTTCCGTGGACCAAGACCTGTATGCCGTCTGAGCATCCCGCGCATCCCTATCGGCGAGTTTGGCGCGAAGCACGCCTACTTCATCCGCCGCGGGCTGTTCCGGTGTGCGCGCAACAAGCGCCTTCACATCGTCTGCGCTGCGGTACGAGCCGAACCGTGTCTTGTCGACACGCTGGACGGAATACAGCAGATTCTGCCCATCTTTGCCGTCGAGGCCCAACCGCCCGGCTGCCAGGTACAGCGTGTCCAGGGACGAACGCAGCGCGTTCGACTCCATTCGCTTGTAGGCTTCGGGGTATTGCGCCTCGAGGACTTGCGGCAAGGTGTCGACGAAGGTGAGGAGCGGATCGACACCAACCTCTCCGTTCTTCATCGCTTCCTGGGCTTCGTGCCCAAGGAACCGCATGATGAAGTTGGCTTGCGCATCCGGATCACCGGAAACGTAGTCCTCACGCATCAAAATGCGGATGTTGTGCGAGGTCTGGCGCTCATGAAGAGCCTCTTTGGTCAGAGGTTCCCCAATTACCTCCTCCAATGCCTGCATACCCTGGAAGCCGCCGAAGGTCCGGTCCCAAACTTCCTTGGGAACCGACATGAACTGCTTCCCGTGGCGCTCATAGGCGCGCACACCTTCGGGCAGATTCGGGTCCGCAACGGCCGCGGCCGGCTCGGTCGGCTGGGTAGATTCCTGGGAAGAGTCAGTACTTTCCTGGGAATCGTCCGTCGGCTCTTCCTCGATCGGCGGCTCATCCCCGGCCGGCTCTTCGATGGGAGGCGTATCCGTTTCGAGTGGAACATCCTGAGGGCCGTCGTCGACCGGGCCAGGGTCATCTACCGCGGCGCTGGCTGGAGCATCCAGCGTTGAATCCAGATCAGCCAGAAACTCGGTGGGCGCAGCCTCGACAGGAGCGTCTCCACCAGGAAGAGGGGTAGCAAAACCAGCCATTATGCGGCCATCCTTTCGGGCTGCTGAGGTTCAGATTCCTGCGTCGGTCCGGCCGGTGCCGGTCCCGCCGCCATCTGGGCAGCCATCTGCTGTTGCTGTTGCGCCTGCTGCTGCGCTTGCGCGTAAAGCCGGACGTTAGCGAATCCGATGGGATTCTCCTGCTCCATCCGCATTCCAACGGTGTCAATGCACCACGCACGGATCAGCTCGAACATCAGCCCGTGGTTATCGAGCACCGGATCCGGCTGGACCGAGGAAACCTGCATCTGCGCGCCGGTCATTGGGTCGAAGCTGGCCAGCGGCTGCTCTTTCAGCAGCCGGCGGATGATCTCCATAGCGCGCCGCCTCTCCTTCTCGCCAGGGCAATAGATGCCACGAAGGTTGAGGAGCTGATGAACTCGCGGGATAGAAGCGGGATGCAGCAGGCCCAGGGCCGATACCACCTCTGGCGCCAGGTTCGTCAAGCTGTAAATCAGCTGCTCCCGTTCTTCCGGCATGGTCATTGGGATGGCTTCGTTCACGTTGACCGTGAGGCCATCCATATCCAGGCCCTGCATGTCCAGGAGGTCGCTTTCGACCTCCATCGAGAGTTCCTCGTTAGGAACAGCCACGATGTCCACGCCGTACTTGCCGAGGAGCCGGAGACCGTTCTCGTACGCCTGCTTCCAGGCTTTGCACAACTCGATGAAGGCGCCGTTCAATTGGGCCAGCGCCTGATTCTTCCGCTGTTCGGATTCGCGCCAGGTGTTCGTGGTCGGACCGCCGCCGAAGATCGCCTCCATGACGCCATCGATTTCCCGGCTCATCGAGCGGATCGAGTCGGCCAGAGGCATGAGCTGATCGCTGAACCGCGCTGTGGGCAGCGTGGCCATCATCTTGTTCATATCCTGCCCGGCCGCTGTCTTTGTCGGGATCACCTCGCCGATAATCGGCCGCTTCGCCGCATCTCGCGTGAGTAGACTGCTGTCCACCAGGGTCTTTGGAATCCCCTGAAGGACCGTCTGCAAGGCGAGATTGAAGAAGTCGTTCAGGATCTGGTTCATCGGAACCAAGTCATGACAAAGGGCGTCGGAGAGGATGCGCTCGTCGGTCCCGGTCTTCGCTACGGACCACTCATCCTCAATCCGGCACGGCAGAAGGTCGACGAACCTGTCGTCAACGCGAACAGTATGAATCCCGTCGGGAAACTGCTGAAATAGGGCCTGCTTAAGGGCGTCCCCATCGAAGAGGTGATACAGCGAGGGGCGAAGCCAGTCATGGACCAGCCGGCAGATGAGTGTTGACGGATCCGTCCGGAGCACCGCATCTGTCGTGGTCAGCTGCTGGCGGGCCTGTGCCGCGGCCGCTTCCCCAGATGTCGTGTCAACGTGGCCCGTATCGGAAGTGAGCCAACGCTCGCCGAGCTGCTCCCGGTAGAGGTCGAACGTCTTCGGCCGATCACCATCCAGCTCCAGCCGAAGGTATGGGGTGTCCTTCAGTTCCTTCGCAGAACGAGAGATGACAACGTTCAGGATGCTGTAGATGTCCAGCTTCACCTGCCCGTTTGGGTACTCCTTCGTATCCACCACCGTCGGTACCGGAGCGGTTTGACCCGGCGTCATCGTCTCGGGCCCCAGTGAAATCCCGCAGTTCGGACATTGCGGCTCGGCCGACTCTTCCAGGCACTGAGGACAACGGTAGGTGTCCGGCGTCACCTGAACCTCTTCGGTTCCCATGACTGGCTCTGCCGTCTTCCCATACAAGTCGCTGTCCGCGACCCATCGCGAGTGGAAGAACGCCGGCCCGGTTTTCCACAAGATGCGGGACGCATCCTTCTGGAGGGCATCTGCCCCCCAAACCTGGTTGAGGTATCGAATGCCGGCGTTGGCCTGCCGGACCCTCGGCGTCATCGAGGTATCCTCGGCAACCTTCGGATCCACGTTCGCATGTGGCGCCCGATTCCCGACCACCGAGCCGAACTTCTGCCCATCGCTGCGGGTGATGTTGAAGTGATACGCCAGAACCTGCGGCTTTTTCTCGCCCGGGAGATCTGGAATCGCGGCGTCCCACGATGCCGACCCGTCCGCCTCATTGAAACGAAGCGCGATGTGCTGCTTCCCGCGCCAGAACAGCTCATTCCGAAGGGCTACCGTCACCTGGTAGAACCGGTCCACCTCGATCGTGCGGTCCAGATGGTCAGTGAAGATCTTTCGACCGGAGGCCTGCATCATCGAGAGGAGTTGCTGTTTGTCCAGCGCGGCCGGCGCTTCGGCAAGGGGTGTCACTAGCCGTCACTCCTCGTATATCTGTCCAACTGAGACAAGATGTCCCGGGATTTTGCGGCCATCAACGCGCTCGCCAGGACGGAACCAGGCGGCGGTGGATCGAGTTCGGCCGGCGAAACCGTGTCCGGCTGAATAGTTTGGGCCTCAGGGAAGGGCACCGTCATGTTGCCGAACTTCAGTTGGAACCCGAAGTTCGCCATCGTCTGCGTTGCGCGCCGCTCGCGTTCCTGAGCCGACTTCAGCTCTTCGCGAAGCCAGAGGTTCTGGCTGCCCATCTCCGCCAGGCGAGTTTGGAGCTCAATTGCACGCGACGACTCGCGCGCCAGTTCCGCCTCGGTATGGCGGAAACTGGCGAACAAGCGGAAGATTTTCAGCAGCACGCTCTCAAATCTCATCCGATGCGTCCTCGTCACCCTCCATATTCGCATAGGAATCTTCTTTAGTACCGTAGGAATCTTCTTTCCTAGATTCAAAGGCTTCGCAAGAGCCCCCGGGCTCGGCCTGGTACTTGAACTTCGTGCAGGAGGGGTTTGAGAACTCGCGGAAGTATTCGCAGCCCTCGCAGTGGACTTCCTCCGACCGGTACGCGGGCGGCTCGCCGCTGCTGGGCTTCTTTTCTTCCCGCTCCTCGGCGACCGTCTCATCGAGTGGCGCCGGCGCCGGCATGTCGTCTTCGAAATTGGGGTTGAAGTTACGCATTTTCCCTCTCAGTTCGGACGGAATTGGCCATATGGGCTCTGCACGCAGCCCCGCGGCAAGTTGAAGGACTCCATGGGGCCCGCGTGATCCCGGTCCCACTCGTTATTCAGCGTCATCATGACGTGGGCTCGAGTAGTGGGATCCTCGAGCGTGTACCCGCGGCCGATGAGCCCCTTTTCGACCGCCGAAATCCGATCCGCCAGGAACTGGGCTCTCGGCATGGCTGCCTTATTGTCGGAGTGAGCGATCATCCCATAGCGCCAACCATCACCGAAGTCGTCGCCTTCGACTTTCAGGACGTCTTCCACTCGCTTCGGATCCGGAATCGCAGTGGGAATCCACTCCCGCAGGCGCTTGCAGTTGTCGGTTATGACGGAGAGCGGCAGGGTTTCCTCAGCCTCATCGAACTGAGCCAGGTACTGCCTCACCAGCATCTCCCCGTGGTGGGATTTCAGCAGCGCATTGACGTAATTCCAGTCGGGTGACGCCTTCGGCGTCGGTGTGAACCGCATCATGTCCCGGCAGTAGTTCCAGCCGGCCACGCGGTTATTGTTGGCCCTGACGATCGTGACAGAGTACTTGCCCTGCTCTTCCACCTGCCGGCGGCGCATCATTTCCAGCGCCCGGGCCGGGTCAGCCTTCTTGATCTCCTTCTCGTCCTCCGTCATTACGGCGATCCAGGACCCGCCCTTGCCGAGAACGGCCTGAATCCCGAGCGAGATCTGCTCCGCGATCGTGTTGGTCGCGTCTCTGCGCTGGTCGATCGCGTCCGGAGAGAGGTACAGGAGCAGGTTCCCCTCTGGCATTCCAACCAGGTCCTGCATCAGCCAGTTGCCGACATCGATGCCAAGTTGAAAGCTGCTCGTCTTCTGCCTGACCAACTCATCGTAGACGACGACTTGGCCGTTGGGGTTCTGGCAGAACTTGTATCCGGCGGCGTAGTGGCCATATCCCCAGTCGAGTGACATCCACCGCCACCACCACGGCGCCATGCGGAGCTCAGAACGCCTAACAACGTGGCATGCCCATGCTGGCTCAGACGTGCTGATCGGCCCGTTGGGGCGGAAGTCTCCGAAATAGGCGCCATCGTAGCTGTCCCAGTCGCCGTAGATCCACGCCCGCCGGACCTGCTCCGGCATCGCTAACAGGCGGGCGATATAGCCCTTGTCGTTCTCGAGCAGCCAAGGGTTGTCCGTTAGGAACCCAGGGATGAAGATGCGGGTCTTGCCTGAAACAGGATCGAGGATTGTCGTTTTGGGCGGGATGACGCGACCATTGATGTCCTTGACCCTGGTGTAGCGTTCTTTGAGGCGGCGATCGTTGCAGTTACCTGGGTTCCCCGTCAACAACGACTGGTTCAACCCGTTCGGCGAGCCGCGCACCGAGGCCATCACCATTTCCACTGGCCACACCATGTTGCCCTGAAAGTACGTGTCCGGGATCTGGCCCGCCTCATCCACACCGAACCAATGCAGGTTCCACCCCTGGTATTTCTGCCAGGCATCTCCGCGAAGGAAGCCCGTGTAGAGAATCGGGCCTCCGGGGAACCAGAACTCCACCGGATCATCCTTGGCGACGGCGCCGAACTTGGAGTAGAGCTTCTTCGCGTCATCGATCAATTTGCGAAGGTCGTCATACTTCTCACGAACCAGCAGCCCGCGGTAATCCGGATACTTCGCCCGCCCCTTCTCGTCCTTCTCGACGGCCATTCTGCCACCGGCGGCAATCTGCACAGCTGATTTACCCGGGCCACGGGATCCACCGCAGAAGATTTCATCCTCAGTGCGCTGAAGCGTCTCCACCTGCATGCCCGGGAAGGGTTTCCATGCAACGGTGATCTGATCCTGACCGAGGTTTACCGGCGTCATTTGCGTTACGGCTGTCCGTCAACACGCCGGCCAGTGTTCGGCTCCACCTGCACGGCCCTGTCGTCGAAGAACGAGAGCATCGCGAAGTCTTTGATGCAGGTGACGGGCAATTCCTGCCCGATGTGTTCCTTGCACCACGCCTGGATCTGCCGCTGCTGTTCGGCCGCCTGCTCTGATCGAACGCGATCAACGATCGCATCTACCGTCCCGAGCGGCCAGACTCGCGCAGTGAAGATCTTCACGACTCGGCCCTCTTCGAGCATCGCCTTCACACGGTCAATCATGGCCGGGATCGGCTTTCCGATACTGCCGTCCGGCGGCCAATGGGTGTATTCCGCAAGAGTCGCGTCCAGGTCGACCCCGATCCAAGCTTCGAGCCTCATTCGATCTCCTTCTCCGCCAACGTGTACTGCGGCACTACGAGCTCAATCCGCCGCTCTGACCCGGGCTCGGTCAGGAATCCCTTTACTGTCACGCCGGCGAGCGTCCCACCAGGCACAATGCACAGGGACTTTCCGACCAGGAAGACGGCCTGTGACATGCGCTCGGGGTGCGTCCTCCGCACCCCCAACACCATCCGTTGCGCTTCGAGGTTCACTCGGGCGATCAGGTTCACTCGCTCCGCACCTTCCTTCAGGCCGTAGTGTTGATCCGCCACCACTAGGCCTCTTCCGCCCGGAAGGCCATGCCAATCTGGTTAGTCAACAGGCCATCCTTGTCGTACCAGTTGAAACACCTGATGCCACGAAACGAGATGACGTGTTCGTTGAGTTCAACCAACTGACGGAAGAATGGGAGCTGCTCTGGACCGCTTGGGAGTGCTAGCAGGAACGCTTCAACATTCCCTACGTCAGACGTGGTCTCCATCCAGATCTCGTCTCTTCCGCCATAGCTGTACAGCCCAGATAAGGCGGGATTTGCGTCCTTCAACGCCATCAGGTAGCGATAGTTCACGTCCTGCGGAATCCGGATCCGCGTGCGAACTCTCTTCGCCTTCGCAGGAATGAACCGCACTGGAGCCAGGTCCGGAGCGGGCGCGGCCGGAGCGGCGCCCTTCGCAAGCCGCCGGAACGCATCTGCCAGCACCGCAAACAACGCAACTCTTCGCGTGATCGTCATATCCCGAACCCTCCACCTTGTCTCTCTCGCCGGAAGTCCGGCAGCGGATCGTGTTCAAGCGGCGCCCAGAGGTGCAGCACGTTGCCGTTGATGTTCACGTGCTGATCCGCCGGCACGAGCACCTGCAGCGCCTTTCGGTCGCGACCAACGAACGCATCCTTCACGTCCGTCATGTCCTCGTACGACGGGATCCGGTCCATGCGGCTGAACGAGACGTGCAGCCATGGCTTGCCGTCCCGCTCCACCGCCGCGGACAGGATGACCCGCAGCCCATCACGCCGGAGGTAGGCGAGCGTGTTGTCGATGGGATTCTGCGGAATGAGCCGCCACTCGACCGGCAAGACTTTCGGCATGAAGTCGCGGGCCACCAGCGGCAGAATATCGCCGGCGAACCCCGCCTTTCGGAGGAGTTCGCCGAGCTTAGTAACGCTCCCGAGGCTCATCGCCACACCCGGGCCTAGACCTCGACCCGTCGGATGACCGACTGGATCCGGGTCAGCAGGTTCGTCAGGTTCGCAGTCGCCATGCTGATGGAACCGCCAAGATCCGTTGTCGCCGGCGTCGGCATAGCCTGATTCTCATTACCGACCGTTTGAGGCGTCGTCTCATCGCTCAGGATCGGCTTGAGCGCTTCCTCCAACTTCGCCTGCGCGTCCAGAACCGCGCCAACGCGTTCGTGGAGATTGCGGGAGAGCCGCATCATCTCCGGCTCCTTCTTGGGCTCGACCGAGCCCAACCGCCCTGCCTCCATCTCGCCCGGCCCGAGGATCCCTTTTGCAATGCGAGCCTCGCGCAGCGACGAACTTTTCTGGGGCTGGAAGACCTCCTGGCCCGCCACGTTTATGCCAACAGCGTCTTCATCCGCGACCAACTCCCGCGACACTCGGCGCTGCAATTGCGCCAGCTTCAACTGCGATTCCAGCAGGATGATCTGCTCGCTCAACTCGGCGATCATCTCCCGGTTCGACTTCGGCGGCGCCACCACCGCGCTCAGCGTCTCGCTCTTCTGCTTTTCCCCTACCGGACGCGCCAAGTTCACCTTGCCCGCGCGCCCTAACGTCTTGCGTTCACTGGTCTGTACCATGCCTTGATCGTATGCTAGATTCCTACCTTTCTCAACTATTTTCCTAGGAATCCATTCCAATCTGCCCTCTTGTACACTGTTCTCGTGGACCAGTCCATCCGCCGCCACATCGACGCCTACATCCGCGATCGCTGGTACGAAGCCTGGGCCTACCTCCTCGTCTACGGCTCCATCGCCGCCATCGCCATCACCATCGGCTGCATCGCCATCGTCCTCTTCGTTCAAACCTTCCGGTTCTTCTCCTCCCACTAAACCCTCTACCCCATCTGGGGCCCCTGTCCATTCTCCCCTACCCCCTGCCTCACCCCGGGTTGGCAAATGCTCATCGCGCGCACCGGGGACACTACGGCTTGGCGGGCGCGGGGGGCCCCATCGAAAAACAGGGCATAGGGGGTGAGGTCGGGCGGGGCTGGGAGGGCTGGCAGCCTCAGGCCGACCAGCGCCCGCCAGGAGGAGGGACGAGGCCCAGCCCACCACCTCCACCAGACCCCAAGACTGGCGCGCGGCCGTTGGCCGCTTGCCCCAGTCGCTGTGCCCCATCCCCCGCCGGGCAGAGTTCGGGCCGTTTGGGGGAAGCCTCCGGCGGCGGGGGACAGGGCGCGCGCCTGATCGGGGTTTCCCCTCTGGACCGCTGGCGGATGCCCTGCGGAATCAACAACAGGACATTCGTTGAAAACAAACGCGTTGCCAGATTCGGCAGACCGAGGGCGAACGGTTGCAGCAAGGAAAAGCTTGTCGAGAGGCCCGCAGACGCTGGTGGTGTACCCCTCGGACAGGCCCGGCGATTCGTCCTAGGGCATCCTAGAAGGCGAATTCCAGGCGAAGAAGCCCCGTTCAGGCTCAATCTCGGCCTCATCCACCGGTTGGGCCTCAGCTTCGGCTGCCGGCTCCGACGCGGCCTGGGGCACCTGGGGAGCATGTCCACTGACCCGATCCAGCAGAGCCGTGAGCTCAGCCGGGATCCACGAATCTTCACCGCGCTCCGCCTCCAGGACCTCGAGATCGATGGCACGATCGGCCACGGCAGGCGAGACCTTGCCACCATCCACCGGAGCCGCCAGGACGCCACGAACCTCGCGGTCCGGCACCTGCGGCATGACCATGACGTAGCTGTAGGAGTTGCCGGTCGGGCCTTGCCCCCGCTTATCGACGAGCTCGCCTGACTGTTTCGCGCGGAGTTCCGCCGCCCTGAGCAACTGGCCCATCACCGCTGCCGCGTTACGCGCGTCCTTCGCCTTGACGGCTGACTCGAACACTTCCATGCCCATATTCTCGATCAGGCTGAGCCGGGCCAGGAGGGACGATTCGTCCATCTCCTCTGCGCTCATGGGCCGTAACACCGCTTCCTTCAACGCCTTGCGCGATTTCTCCGCAATGGTTGGCATGCAGCGCGACAAGTGGGAGCGGCAGCTGGCGGCACTGAGCCCCCAGCGCTTGGCGACGACGGGGACGGAATCTTCGGACCACATGAGGTCTCGCTCAACGCGCTGTCGGTCGAGATGTTTGCAGACGTTGCAGGGGAGGAGGAGGGTTTTTGGAGGACGTTGACTGGATTTGGTGGAATTTGACGGAGGTTGAGAAGGGCGAGGGGCAGGAGCGGGCCGTTTGGCTGGAGACTTGCGGGGCTTGGAAGCGGCCATCAGCCTCATGGTACACCCGAGAGGGCGAGATCCAAGGGGGGGGGAAGGGATGTGGGGGCAAGGCGGAGGGCCAAGAGGCGGGGTGGGAGTTGGGGAGGGGGAGAGGCGCTCCGCGAGGCCGAGACGGCCCGCTGCGCTCCACGCCTGCGGCGACCAAGGTGGCCGCTACTCGCCTTCGGCTTCGTGTCGCGGCAAGACCTTCCCCCTACCCCCTTCCGTGAGGACTGGGGCACGCGAGCGGCCCATCTTCGGCCTCGTGTGGCCGACGCCCTGCTTGTCGCTACAGGCTGCCCTGGTCCGCGCAGGCGACCGTTCTTCACCGTCCGCCATCTTGCGGGGGGCTTGAGGCTGAGGCTGCCATCGCGGCGGGCTCGGAGCTCATCCCGGCGGGGTAACTGGAGGCCGTCACGTGTGACTCAGCGGCCAGTGCCCGCTTGCCTAGGAAAGTACCACATCCAGGTAGATTCCTGGTTCTTAGGATTTGTCCTATCGGTTTCATACATGGCGACTCGGGAAAATCCTATGCCTTACACGCAACTGATTCCTACCTTTCCATTGCAAGATTCCTAGGAAGGTAGGAAACTAGGATCGGCCTCTACTACGGCTAGGAAGGGAATACATGACGGCACGCGAGCTTATATCCAAGATCGCCCCGAACAACCCCGGCAAGCGCTGGGCAGTCAACCAGGGCACCACGAGCTACGAAGCAGAATCCAGCATCGCTGTTTGGCACAACGGCGAATGGGTGCTGGTGCTCGGGAAAGTCATCTCCGGCGGCTGGGCGCAGATCCCGAATCTCCTCATCAACGGCAAGCCCGCAGTGAGCGATTGGGTGGAGGTGCAGAGCAATGCCTAAGCCCGAAGGTTTCCTGCTCCTGTGTGGCGAAGTGATCGATCCGGCTACCTCGGTCCGGCAATGGACGGTGGAACTGCGTGCCATCGGCCAGCCCCCTCGGCTGTGGGTGCTCTCAGATGGCGAGTGGGATGGCGTCAGCCATTCTTCCTTGGGTGGCGCGATGGAGGAGCTACAGGGCAACGTGCCTTCGAACTTCACCCTTGAGTGGGACTCTGAGCCCCTGGTGCAGGCGTCCCTGGAAGGCGAAGGGATCGGGATTGAAGAGGGCAAGACTATCCACTTCGTCTACGACTTCAAAACCGACGTGTGGGCGTCGACCGGCGAGAATCCGCGCTCCACCCTGCACCGCTGGAACGCCGTCGACCGCGCCTGTGCCGAATACTTTCTGAACGCCCTGGAGGCACTCGCATGACGAACAGAATCAGCCTCATCAAGCGCGACGGGATGTGGGCCTGCCAGTTCTTCGGGCCGATGTCCGCACTGGTGGTGCGACTCTTCGGCGAGAACATCGTTCCTACCCCGTTCACCGACACGGTGGACCAGCGTGAGGTGCTCGCCTGCATCCAGGAGCGCAACCCCGGCGTGCTGGTGGAGGTGGCGGCGAAGTGACACTCCAGGAAGCCTACGCGCATCTCGCCGCCGCACAGGTGGCGTACAACGGCGCACTCATCGTGGAGGCCTTGGCGCGCACGCGCTACGAAGCCGCGAAGCCCCCGCGTCCCACCGTGAACTACACCGAAGACCCGGTAGCGATTCAGGCATGGATGCAGCTGGACGATGCGGCAGCAGAGGCCGTCGGGTTTGATGCTGCCATTCGGCAACGCATCTGCGCAGAAACCGACCTGATGGGGTCCATTCGCGATCTGGTGATCGAGACGGGGGAGACCACCGACGCCCACCTCCGGCTGATGCTGCATCGCCACTACCACCTCATCCGGCCGTTGGTCCTGAATCCTGAACACCGCAGTGAACGGCTCACCATGCTGTGCGCCGCATTCCCCGTACCCCAGTTCCTGGAGGCGCGGGCGTGCTGAACGACCTTCTCAATCTCATCCCCGAGTCAATGTCACTTGACCAGATCTGGCTCTGCGCTGCTGTCGTGCTCTGGTGGGGGCTGGCAGCGCTCACCTGCTTGCGGCGCAAGCGGCCAACTATGGAGGACTAGCCCATGTTCTACTGCTCTGATTGTGGCGAACGCCACTCAACCATCAACATCGTCCTGCGCGTCGTCGCAGCCAACGAGGTCGAAGTCGAACTGTGTGACGACTGCGTCGAAACACTGACCGGCCCTGTTGTCGGACCGTGCGCAGTCTGCGGCGACAGCAACGCGCACCAGTATCGTGCGACGGAGCTGGAGCCCTGGCATTGCTCCACTTGCGCGGACCGGCGACGTATACCGGCCATCCGCTTCCCCATGCGGCCCGTGCCCGCTGATCTGGCGGCAGCCGCGTAACAGAATCTTCGCGGCGATCGTGCGCCGCACAACGCCTAGGAATCCAGGAGATACAAGGAACTAATGAAGGAAATCATCGCAGCCGACCTGTTCTGTGGGGCAGGCGGCACCAGCGAAGGGCTCAGGCAAGCCTGCGAAGCGCGCGGACTACGCCTCAAGCTGACCGCGATCAACCACTGGGACGTGGCGATCGCTACTCACTCCAAGAATCATCCCGACGCCGAGCACCACTGCATGAACCTGGACAACGTCGATCCCAGGAAGCTGGTGCCCGGCGGAAGGTTGCATTTCCTCGCTGCAAGCCCGGAGTGCACGCACCATTCGGTTGCCAGGGGCGGCAAGCCGATCAACGACCAGAGCCGTGCAACCGCCTGGGCGGTGCTCCGCTGGGCAGAGGCACTGTACATCGACACGCTGCTCATTGAGAACGTGAAGGAGTTCACTACCTGGGGGCCTTGTGACGCATCCGGCAGGCCAATTCCCTCGCGCAAGGGTGAGATCTTCCAGACCTACATCCAGGCCATCAAGAGCCTCGGCTACAGCGTGGACTATCGCGTGTTGAATGCGGCGAACTACGGAGACCCAACCACGCGCGAGAGGCTGTTCATTCAGGCCCGGCGCGGCAACAAGCGGATCCACTGGCCCGAACCCACACACCTGCGCAGTCCCGGATTCCTCGACGACGCGAAGCCCTGGCGCACGGCGCGCGAGATCATCGACTGGGATCTCCGAGGAGAATCGATCTTCAGGCGCAAAAAGCCCCTCGCAAACACCACGCTGGAGCGCATTGCTGCAGGGCTGCGGAAGTTCGGAGGGCGGAACGCCGAGCCCTTCCTCGTGGCGCTCCGCCAGCACATGCGGCCGCGCTCCGTCGATGAGCCACTTCCCACAATCACCGCTGGCGGGAACCACCTTGGGCTGGTTCAGCCCTTTGTCCTTGGGCAGCAGTCCTGCGCGGCACCACGCGCAGTAGATGACCCGTTACCCACCATCTCCACTGCGGGAGCGATCAGCCTCGTCGAGCCCTTCGTCTTCTCCATGGAGCACGGAGCAAAGCGGTTCATCATTCCCACGAACCACGGGCACAAGGACACGCGCACATACAGCATCGACGACCCGATGCCCACTATCACCACGGTCGATGCATGGGGCGTGGTGGAACCCTTCCTGGTCGGCGCTGGCGGGCCCATCGGGCAGCAGCGACCTCACTCTGTCGACGAACCTCTCGGTACAGTCCTGACGGATGCGCGGCAATGCCTAGTCGAGCCGTTCATCGTGCAGTACAACGGCAACCGCACACGCGACATGGACCGCGCGTACACGCCTGACGAACCCCTGCCCACAGTGACCGCTGGCGGCAATCGCTTCGGGCTGGTGGAGCCGTTCCTCATGAGCTTCTACGGCAGCCAGAACACATCATCGCTCGATGATCCCGCACCAACTATGCCGGCCACCGACGTCTGGAGCATCGTGCTACCGGACGGCTCGCGGGGATACCTGGACATCCTGTTCCGGATGCTCCAGCCTCACGAACTCGCGGCGGCGCAGGGCTTCCCGAAGAACTATCACTTCACAGGCACACGCGAGGCGAGAGTCAAACAGATCGGCAACGCGGTACCGCCCGGCTTCAGCCGCGCTCTCTCGGGCGCAATCCTCGACAGCTACGACTTCGGCAGCTACGCAGCCTAACGCGCGGGGCTTCGGCCCCGCTTCCTATCCGCACACGCAGGGTCCCAAGTCCTGCGGCCCAAGGGCAGCCGAGAGGGGGAAAGGCACATATGGCCACGGCCAAGAAAAACGCTGCAATCAACAGGATTCCATCGCGCCCGCTGCCTCCGGATCCGGCAGGCAAGAATGACGACAGCGCGGAGAGGGCGCAGGAAGCCCTCGACGCCTTCCGTTCCTCAACCGTCAGCGAAGAGGGGAAAGTGCTGATGGAGCTGATCTCCGACCTTGCGCACTGGGCGGACCGCCACAACTACGACTTGGGAGCAGCCATCTGCAGCGCCATTTCCTGCTACGACGAGGAGACAGGCGGCAAGGGCCACCAGTTCGACTCACTGGAGGCGCTCTGATGTGGAAGTGCCCCGAGTGCAAGAGCGACAGCCTCGACGTCGAGGTCACTACCTGGGCACGGCTTTACCAGGGAGAAGAAGATGACAACTTCCAGACGGAGCACAGCGAAGCGGAGGACTGCTCGCATGAGTGGGGGAGCAGCAACAGCATGCGCTGCCGCTCCTGCGGCCACACCGCGAAGGCAGGGGAATTCGACGTTGACAATCCGCAAGGGGAGGGCGAACCGACGATGACGCTATTCCAACGGCTGGACCGCTTGCAAGACCTTCTTCGCATGGACATCTACACTGTTGCGCCTGAATACGATGACGAAGTGGCCGATGTGCGTGAGCTCGTGGGCTCGATCAGAGAGGCCATGGACCTCTTGCCAACAGAGGAAGAGACAGAAGAGCCATCGCAGGATGATACGGTGCGCTGCTGCCCGAACTGCGAGCGTCCCAACCAATTTGGCGAACTATGCCTGTCTTGCCAGAGAGAGAGTGAGGCGGGCTGACATGGGTCGCTGCATGCGTGCTGTAACCGAGTCTTGGGCGCCGTCCTGCGATCTCGAATTGGATCCTGAAGCCACAGTCGAATTGATGCTCGCGGCAGCCGATTCGGCGGGCCTGATGGCGTCTCGCTACGAGTACGGAGACATGATCGTGTTCTGGGTCGAGGATGGGGTGAAATTCCTCGACACGATTGCGGACTGGGAAGCACCCGAGGAAAGTGACAAGCCTGCCCTCCAGGCGATCCAGTCTATGCCGCTCCAGTGGGTACCGTTCATTGATCCCAATGACGGGAGCCTCAGGATCTACATCGATCAGGAGTAGTGGCGCGGGCTGGCAACAGCCCCGCCACCTGGCGCTCGCGTGCGGGCATCAGGCGGCGCAAGCCAGAGGAGCCAATGAGCGAACTACCAATCAAGATTCCGGATTCGGTGATAGATGCGATGCTGAAGCACCTAGAGGATCGGTCAGTGTTCGCGGGGCTTCTGGCACGCCAAAACCCACCCTCAACCGATTTCAACATTCCACTTCGCCCGGTGTTGGCTGAGGGCCAAGGAGAAACGCAATTCAGACTGGTCAACAGTCCACCCACCGAGCAGGTGACGGTGAAGTTGGAGATGCGGTACATCCTAGCCATCGTACCGATAGGAGGGCAAGAGACCCACCAACACGAATGGGTTCGAACAGGCGACTGGTTCCACCCACTCGCTTGCAAAACCTGCGGAGAGGAGCATGTATGAACCTACAGCAGCGGCAGGCGGCGAAGCAACGCCAACGTGCCCGAGCGATCGAACGGAAGTGGAGGAAGCGAACTGCCCTAATGAGCAGGCTCCACTATGAGAACACCATGCACATCAGAGGGGCCCTTCCGCCCTTGTTCGGGCCGAACCTCGCCGTTCCGGCTTTCAGGGTCCCGATGGTGTGACGAAAGGCATGCAACAGCCAATGAAACTAACCCACGAAGCAGCGATGTGGATGCTCTACTACGAGTGGCGCATGCTCACAGGCAAAGAGGCGGCGGCGACCATCCGCGAGGATGGGCTGCTGGACGTCACCTTCTCCATTCGGCATGGGATCATCTACCGCACCTACCGAACGACGCTGATTCCGGAAGCCCTGACGCGACACGCAGCAGCTTGGCTGTGCCGTTTTGCCTATGCCGGAATGAAGGAGAGGCTTGGCATTCACTTCTCCAGTGGGACGGCAGAATGAATCTCAAGCAACAGGAAACAGCAAAGGAAGTTGCTAGGCTGCTGAGGCGGGCGAACAGACAGCCGGCCGTCATAACGGGGATGGTTCCCGGGGGTTACCTCGTCACGGTTGAGCGGCTGAAGGCTCCGCCCCTGACCCTGTTCGGCGTGAGGTACGAGGGGATCATCCTGCGCGACCCAGACGGTCTGATTCCAGATCAGTACGTCTACGCTCAAGAGGAAGAATCATGCGGGTAGCCATCTACGCCAGGGTCAGCACGAGCGACCAGAAGGCGCTGATCCAGATCGAGGAATTGCAGCGGTACTGCCGCACGCGAGACTGGGATGTGTGGCGGGTGTACTCTGACGCCATGTCCGGCGCGGCCTTCGAGCGGCCTGGGCGGAACGCCTTGATGAAGGACGCCGAAGCCAGAATGTTCGAGGCCGTGCTGGTCACCAAGCTCGATCGCTGGGGCCGCTCACTGGTCGACCTCATGGACTCTCTCAACATGCTCGAGAAGTACCGCGTGCGTTGGATCGCGGTCGACCAGAACATCGACACTGATCGCACGAACCCGCTCGGCAGACTCATGCTGCAGATGCTGGGCGCGTCGCGGAGTTCGAGCGGAATCTTCTCAAGGAGCGCGTGAAGTCGGGCATCGCGCATGCGAAGGTGCATGGCACGAGATCCGGAAAGAAGTCCGGACGCCAAGAGAGAGTGTTCGACAGAGCGTCGGCCTACCGCGACCGGATGGCCGGTATGAGCTGGGCGGAGCTGGAGGAGAAGTACAAGATCGCCGCCTCCACCATCCGTGGAGGCATCATCCGCTACGCCAAGACCAACCGCCTCGAACTTCCGCCGCCCGAAACGCTGGCGGCGAAGCGAGACTCTGGCGCGAACATCATCAAACCCCCTGGCCATTGGGAGTGCCCGCACTGCCACGTGATCCACACGAAGCGGGACGACATGCGCGAGTGTTGCCCAAAGTCGCGGAGCGAGGCAGCCAAGCTGAATACCAACCCAGAGCACATGCGGTCGCTGTCTAGGCTGGGGGTTGAGGCGCGGAAAGCGAAGGGCACCCAAAAGCCAGCCGAGTAACGAAAAAGCCCCAGGCCATGCGGATGACCTGGGGCTTTTGATTTAGGACGCGGCTACTTCTGGTGCGTGCCTTCGACACCGCGCTTGATCCGGTCCACCGTGCGGCGCTGCAGCCACATCAGCGCCTCTTCCAGGTGGGTGAGGGCGATCGCGTTTTCCCGGCAGGCGTACGGCCCGGCCTGGAAACACCGCAGCCGGTCAATCTGAATCGCCATCAGCGCCTCACCCGTGATCCCGTTGACGCCGAATTCACGGATGGGACCGTTCTGAAACAGCACCGTCACGTGTTCCGCCGGCTGTCCGTGGCGTTCGACAAACGGGTCTGAGGCATTCTTCGCCGTGTTGAACCCCGTGATTTTGTAGTGATGGCATGCGTTGCCCTGCCCGGGCGAGTCCATCACCTCGATTTTCAGTTGAACAGCCTGATCGCCGCTCACAATGTGGTCTTTCAATTCGCGCATGTGTACGCTCCTTTCCGCCGCCGATCCGCGATTAGGCAGGACCGGCGGCATGCTCATTCGCCGGCGGGCTACTCCGTCGGGTCTTCCAACTGAACGGGCTTCGGATGCGTCGGCACCGGCGCCCAGCTGGTGGTGTGCGGATGGGTGTGGGCGTGCGACTCCAACACATCCAGCCGCGCCTCGATGGCGTTCAGCCGCTCTTTGGTCATGTCGGCCAGAACCTGCGCCACCAGCCGCGCACCTTCGTTGAGCGGCTGGGGATCAACCGTCTCCGCCTGCTTCAGCTGATTCGCGTCCACCGCTACCGACTCGCTCTCGGCCTTGAGACGCTCTGCCATCTTCAGCTTCATCTCCGCCAGTTGCAGATCGGCGATGTTCTGCGTCCTGATCGCATCAATGGGCTCGCCGAGCGCTTCGGCGCGCTCCTCATTCGGTTTATCAGTCATGGGTTTGCTCCTTGTTCCAACTGGATTGCGCGGCCTCTCTTGCTGCATTGGCCGCAGCTTCGTCTGAACGGTTGAATGGTGCAGCCAGGCGCATATTGCTCTGCGTCGTCTGGATCTGCTCGCCGTCCAAAAACTCGACTGTCACTTTGAACCCGTTCCGCTGCTTCCAGACGATCCGGCAGAATTGGCCGAATCTGTCCTTGCGCGTGGACCGGCTGACCCACTTGTACACCGGACCTTTACCATCCGGGCCCAGCGGACCAACAGGCTCTGCTCCCCGCCGTACTTCTGGGGATTCTCGAGCACCGCCTTCGCCGCGATGATGTTGTTCGACAGGTGGTTTTCCTGTTTCATGGCTCATCCTGCCTTCTCCATTTCCGCGTCCGCCCTGCGGTACGCCATGTCGATGTACTTCGCGTTCAACTCAACGCCGAGGAAGCGGCACCCCAAACGCAGGCACGCTATCCCCGTGCTTCCGGCGCCGGCGAAAGGATCCAACACCACCCCGTTGGGCGGACAGCCGGCACGAATGCAAATCTGTGCCAGCGTCACGGGGAATGTCGCGAAGTGCGAGCCCTTGAAGGGCTGGGTTGGCAAGGTCCAAACGGAGCGCTTATTGCGCTCCTTCACCACGCCACGAACGGAAGACGAGAAGCTCGCATTCTGCTTTGGGTGGTACCTTCCTACCATCAGCCGATGCGAGCCAGAGCTGGAATCCCAACCACGAGGGAATCGGGAGGCCTTCTGGTTCACCCCGGAACCTCGCGGATGTGCTGTCCCCGAGACGGGCTCCTGCATGGCGGCGAAGTTCCAGAAGTAGCGTGCGCTCTTGCTCAGCAAGAAGACGTACTCGTGTGCCTTCGTGCATCGATCCTTCACGGACTCCGGCTGTGGGTTGGGCTTCGCCCAGATGCAGTCCTGCCGCAACCACCATCCGTCTTTCCGTAAAGCAAAGGCCAAGAGCCATGGACCGCCAACCAAGTCCTTGTGCTTTAGGCCGGACAGCGCGAGATTCTTCCGCATGCCGTGGGCGCGGCGATACTCTTTGTGCGGTGTGGTGGAACCATCGAGAGTTGAACGCCCCACACTTCCGTTGGGCCTGCTGCAGTAGGTGTCGCCCATGTTGACCCAGAGAACACCTTTCGGCTTCAAGATCCGGCGGACCTCACGGAACACGAGAACCAGACGCTCGATGAACTCCTCCGGGGTTTGCTCCAGGCCTATCTGCTCATCCTCGCGGATAGCTCCGCAGCGTCCGCAGGTGCCGAGATACAGCATCTGAGCGGTATGCCGGCGTCCGGCCCGCTCGCCGGTTTTACCCTGTAGCCCGCGGCGAAGCTGATGCTTGCAGTCTGGATCGCCTCCAGACCATGAGCCAGTTTCGTAGTCGCGTGCGCCCCAGTACGGAGGGCTCGTTACACAGCAGTCAACGCTCTCGTCCGCCAGGTGGCGAAGCACATCGAGAGAGTTCCCTTGGTAGATCACGAAACTCATACCAATGCGGCCTGCTCTGCTGGTGGTGCAACGCCTAGCAGCGAGTCGCAGAATGCGACGATGCGGTCGGGGCTCATGTTGGCGCGGTCCCAGTTGGCGGCATAGTCGGGCCCCTTGCCGCGCGTAGGGCTGTGAAACGAGACCTGACCAGTCGGTAGGTCCACATACAGCACCCACTCGAAGCCGATGGTGGCGGGGTCTTCCTTCCAGCCATACCGAATGCCCAGTTGGGCGGCATGGCGCGCCAGGATGTCGACGAGTAGCCCGAGGCTCCAGGCCTTCCGCTCGTAGGCGAGGTCTCGGTACCGACCCTGCGCGTTGCCGCCGCGGTAGACCTTTGCCCGCGCACTACATTTCATGGCGCGGAAGAGGTTCATCGCCACGACGCCGGCAGGGCCGACAGCTTGAAGCTCAGCATACAGAGCGCGAGTTGCCTCCCCGTCTGAGCCGTTGTAAATCCGCGCAGCGCGAGTGGTGCCAGACACCTCACACTGCCGTTTTGTTGCTCGCGGTTTCCCGAATCGTCTCAATCGTCACCTCCCTTGCGGCGCCGTTGTTTGCGCCGGACTGGTTCGTCCCCTTCCGTGGCCTGACGCGCGAGCACCGCCTGTTTCTTCTGCCGGCCTAGCTCGCAGGTACAGAACACGCTGAATATGCCGACGTTCTGATTGATGCCGTCGACAAAGCCGTCCCACCACTGCACCTGCCCGGCTTCGTCGATGAAGCGCGGCCGGTAGACCAAGTACTCGTTCTCACGGCCGGGCAACGGTGGAATCTCGCGGACCGTCCGCCGGTATGGTTCGCCGGACGGCCGCCGAAAGATGTCGACCACGGCCCAGGCGCTGTAGCGTCCGGAGGATGCGCACCGTTCGCAGTGGGGCGGCGGATCCGCCTGCTTGGGGTGCGGCACCGGCACGATCTTCGACATCTCGTACAGCGCCGCCGGCGTCGGGCAATCATCCTCGGTCTTCAGCCAGTTCCGAACGATTTCCCGAGCATGCTCCGCAGACACCGAGGCCTCTGCAATCGCTCTCGCGAGCGTGGTCTGAGCCTTCTGGTCCATGAACCGGAAGACCGAAAAGACCGAGAACTCCTGCGTGAGCTGCGCCGCGACCGTCAGGCTACATGGCATCGGGGTCCTCCCCAGCCGCCATGCGCTCCAAAAGCGACTTCTTCGGCTCGGCCTTCTGCTTCGGTGATTCGCCCCAGCGCTTGAACCGCAAGTAGTCTTCGGCGGAGCAGATGAAGCCCTTGCTCCAGTCTTCGGACTCAGCCCATGTTCCGCCGGGCTTCAGTGGAGCCAGAATAGTCGCCAGGTAGGAAACTTCTGTACCTTCCTGGATTCCTAGAAAGGCATCGCAGAAGAGCCGCTGGCAGAGGCTGACCCTGCTGAGCCGATGAGCCGGGTAGACGGCTTTGAACTCCTCGAATCCATCATCGAGGCTGAATCCCTTCCATTCGTCCAGCGTTAGCGGATCCGTCGATGGGCGAGCGTGTGTAGCTGAGCTATCTGAAGTGGAAGAGGAAACTGAAGAGGATGAGGAAGAGGAAGAGGAAGAGGGAGGCTTGGGTTGAGCTACACCCTCATGCTTAGCGTTCGCTGTAGCATCTGCTTTAGCTATAGCTTTAGCTTTGCCACCGCTTCGACCGGCCTCTCGCCTTGACTCTCGCCACTGCTCAAGCTTCGGTCTGCCAGCATCCACCTTTGCATGGTGATAGCGCCCATCCTTCTGAGAGAAATGGGGTTTGCACTTCGGCCAGGAGCGCTTGAACTCGCGTTCAGTAACCCCAGCGATCACCCGGAGTGCATTCAGATCCGTTGGCAAGGAGCCCTCCCACCAGCAGTAATGCAAGAGTTCCCAGTAGAGGCCGCGTTCTTCGCAGTTCATGGCTAGTCTCGTCTCGCTTTCGCGCCAGTCTGCGATGTAAAACGGGTACGAGTGGATCATTTCCGCCTCAGTTGATCACCGGTTTGGAAGAGATTTTGATCTCGCCGGGCTCGACTTCGGCGCTGTCGTCGTCGCTATCGATGCCCACACTGCCGGCGATGAAGCCCCAGATCGCGCCGGCCAGGACCGCTGTGACGAGGAGTTGTGTAGTCGCTCGCCTTCCGGCTTCGGCGACGACAGTCGCATCCGCGCCGTTCTCGTCGGCTGCCGCCAGCGTGCCCTCCAACGCCTCCAGGCTGACCTGGACTACCTGCCCCATCCCTCTTGGTGGCCCACCATCGGGCGGGCAGATTTGAGCCGCGAGTATCTCCGCCTGCTTCACTCGCATGTCATTTGCCAGAGCGAAGACTTGCGGATTTGCAGCCATCAGGCCAAGTACCTGCCTGACCCACTTTGGATCGATCGTGACGTTGTTCACTTACTTTCCCTTCCTCTTGGCGCGCCGGGCGTCATCCAGCGCCGTCTTCTGTTGCGCGGCGGCCGTCTTCTGTGCCAGCAGGCGCCGCTCTGCATCTCGGTCGATCAGCCGCTCGCGCGGGAGCGACACGAACCACTCATCCCAACTCACTCCCTCAGCGAACGGCGGGATCTGGGCCGGGTCCGTGCCGCGGGGATAGAGGTGCTTCGGCATCAGGCCCCGACTTCCTCGACGATCCAGTCGCCCTTGGGCGGGCAAAAGCAGACAGCGAACCGGAAATCGGGATAGTAGCCGGCGGCGATGCGGACCTTCTGCTTGGCGTCATCTTCAGCCCAGTAGGTGTACCCACCGGTCCACTGGCCGCTCTCGTCCTTCACTTTCTTGGATCCCTTGATTTCGTGAAACTCGAGTTCGTAGTTGGCGGCGATGACTAGGAAGTCAGGAATGTACCGTACTTTCCCAGGAAGGAAGATCGAAAAGGGCTGGAATCTCCGTCGCGAATCCTGCCCGTCATCTTCAACTCCTGCAAGTGGTTGGCATACGCGCGCTCCGTCTTGTTCATCCCCTCGGCGTCTACAGGCCGGGTGCGCACTCGTACGAACTGCTTCTTCGGCTTTATCGGAGCCCATTTCATGGGTGGATTCCTTCTTCTTCGTCGTCACCTAGATACACGAATCGAGCCGGAAAACATTTCCAGTATTTCGAGAAGATCTTCACGGTAGGGTTCGTTCCGCTGGCGCTCTCCAGTCCCAGAACTTCTGCTTTCCGAGGGCAGGAAAGGGGGTTGGGAAGAGCTTCGCGTTGGCGTAGACATGCCCGTACGGACCGAAGAACCACGGATCAATGGAAGTTGATATGCAGCCCACCACCTCCACTGTCCCCAGCACGGCGCCGCGGGTGATGGTTGAGAAAGTCGGCACCTGCTTGGCGAGGTCCGGAAAGGTCTCTGTGAGCCAGGTGAGCGCGTCGTAGTACTCGCGCTTCGTTAGCCCCGTGCTCGCATGGATGGCCAACCGGCCCCGGTAGCTGGTGGGCCAATCCCGATTCTCAATGCCTTTGCCGTGGAAGAGGCACCAAGCCCACGGCTGGCGTACGCTGAGGGTAATCATGCCGCACCGCCCGCCGGCCCGAGGAGTTTCAGCCCATTCACCTGGATCACTTGATATAACGTCTGACCGCTTGGTGTGATCCGGTAAGGCAGGAACACCTCTTCGGCCGCCACCATTCCTGTCTCAATCAGGGCGAGTTGTGCCTGGGTCCAGCGGAGAAGTTGCCGCCACGCCACCCGCTCCGCTTGTGCGCGATCCTCTGCCTTCTTCTTTTCGCGGTTCGACGGCGCCCGATTGAGTTGCAGAAGACGAAACACAGGCTCCGATCGAACCGGCATCGCAAAAACCTGATCGGTTCCGCCTACCGCGAGCACCCACCGAAGTCCGGTGACTTTCTTGTCGGTGTACTCCTGGGCGATCTGACGCGCACCGGATTGGACCAGTAGCAAGGAAAGCTCTGACGCGGTTTTCTCCGCGCTGATTTGGGTGGTTTCCATGTAGAGGCTCACCGCGCACCCCCTACCGACTGCCACGCAGGACAGTCCTTGTACAGGTGATTTCGGTCGAGTAATCGCTGTGCGGAGAACTCGGTCGGGATGTCGATGCCGGCGTTATGCGGCCAGTTGCAAGCCCCCGTAAAGGATTGACGGAAGGCCGTGAAGAACTTGCAGGTTACGCACCGCCCACGGTCGCGATCGAGTTCCGGATTTGGCCTCGATGTGGCCTGCGCAATAGGGGTGGAGTCCACCTCTCCTGACTTCTCATACACTTGGCCGTTGATAATGAGCCTTGCTGGAAGGTCTGCAAAACCTTTATTCACCGGTTCGACTCCGGTCCGCGCCTCCAATCCCTCCGTTCGTCTATCTCGCTGAAATCGCTGCACCTTAGCGCCATTCGCTCGCCCTTCGTGCCCCCGCTATTCTCCCTCCGGATCTGATCTCTCAAGACACCCCAAAATCGCCCGTTTACCGGCACCGACCGGACAGAAACCGGGACAGAGACCGGGACAGTGATTTAGTTACGAGGGATTGGCTTATGCCTGTTTGGAAAGTGAAGGGCCTGGTGCAGTCATTTGGTTGGAAGCCGGATTTGGCTGCACCAGGCGGTGGATTGGGCGGCGCCCAATCGTATCCCCATACTGCCCTATCCGTCGGAGTGCCGCAATGGGCACATCCGCAAATCGTTGACACGGCAGAATCAATTGGCTCAACCGGGCTGGAGGTGGGTGCATGATCGGCATGACCGTCTGGCTGATCTTGCTGATCGCGATCTTCGGCGACAGGAATGTGCGAGGGGCTCGCTGATGCCGATCCAGCCGAAGCACAGCAAGCAGGAGCTGCTCGAGCGGCCGATCGACGAGATAGCCCTCGAACGGTGGCAGCGCGGCCGGCCGAACTACCGGGCCTCTGCCGAACAGGAGTTCGTCGGCGATCCAGTGGTCGAGCTCCTCGAGGAGCTATACGACTCGCTCAACTACGTTCAGGAGATGGTCCGCCAGGCGGAACCCGATCACTCGGTGTCTGGCCGGCGCTTGGGCACGTATCGCCGCGTCGAGGCGCGAATCCGGAAGCTGATCGAGCTGATTCGGGAGGTGCACAATGCCGCAGCCTGAGTCGCGCCTGGCGACGGCGATCGAGGCGATCTGCAGCTCCGAGGTTATCTGTTCCGCGGTTGAGGATGCCCGGCTCTGGTGCGGTCAGATCAGCACGCCGGAAGGGCACTTGATCATGCAGACAGCGAATGTGTATGCGAGCCAGGAAGTCGCGCTCGGTGGATGGCTCACTTCGTCACGATCTTACGCCGCGGCCGTGCGGTGGAGCGTAGGCCGCCAGGTCGAGAACCGAGCTTCCTCATGCTCGGGGAGGCGAGGAATGCATAGGCAGAGTGGCCTGAAGACTTATTGGAACGGTGACCCTTGTACCGCTGAGGTCGTCAGGGTTGTGGTCGCTTCCCGCCCCGCGGCCCACCTGGTGGTGTGCGGCCCTTGAGGGCAAAGAAATCATGGCCATCAAGGTAATGCCCTCCGTGCGCGCCGGCGGCGGAGTGCACTACCTCGCTAATGACCTCTCCGCGCGTGATCACGATGACCGCCGGCAGGGGCCATTGGAATGGCGGCGGATATCGGAGATGTTCCGGTGGCGCAAGAAGTTGAAGGGCGGCACCAGCGACTCTCGACTAGATGATGACGGAGGAGAAGAAGAAAGGATGAGCGTAAATATGGGCTCGCAAACAGACACCACGCTCCTGAACTGGTTGGAGCGGAGGTGGAGGCGCGATGAAGAACCACCAGTTGACGCCGATGACGAAGGCTTTCATCCCAACACCACGGGGATGTGGCCGCGCAAGATGACCTTGCGACAAGCAATCAAAGCGGCTATGGACCCCCGAGCCGGAAAGGCCCGGTTAGAAAAACACTTCTCAAAGAAGAAAGCGGGCCGCGAGAAGAAATTGTCGCCCGCTGAAACTGAGTAGCCGCACTGGACCAGGAGGGTATGTGACGCCACACCGCTCCGGATTTAACTACGTCCCCCTCGCTTGGGCAGGTGTGCTCTCCTACCTGATCGCGGCATGGGTTGGGATTCTCTCTTTTGTCCGTTTGCTGATTCAGGCCCATTGGGCCATCTGAAGGAGTTCTATGACGTCCGTCAAGACCAGACTGTTTACCTCACTGCTGCTCACCGTCATCGCGACGTTGGCAGCGGATGCGCCGAAACCCCCGCAAAACAAGCCGCTGCCGGATGCGGCGAAGGTCAAGATCCTTTCCGCCAATGCGGTTTTCATGAACCTGAAGTCCAACCAACAGCAACTCCGACTTCAGGCGAACGACATGGAAGGAGAAATCAACAAAGCCCTCGCCGCACTGAACAAAGAGATCAACGAGGCCCGGGCGGCCGCTGGCTGCGCCGCAGTCACTCCGGACTTGGAGTGTGTTCCGCCTCCGGCGCCGGCCGCGGCTGAGGCGAAGCCAGACAAGAAAGAGTAATCGTCCGGGAAGGATTGGAAATGCGCAGGCGTGACTACGACGGTTGGGAACATCGCTACACGATTCAGGGGAGTCCATCTGTGCATCCGAAGAACCTATGGCACGCGAGGTGCCTTGACTGTGGTCACGCCTGGGAATCGAGAGCGTGGAATGAACACTGCCCTAATTGTGGGAGCCGACGGCGAGTCAATGAGAAAGTCTCGGAAGCTCCAGTCCCTGTCGCTGCCGGCGGCGCCGGGTTGTTTCCGAGTGAGGGAGGGCCGGAGTGATGGTGGGCGGTTTCAAGCTCTATCACGGCGAGGCGCTTGCAGTGTTGCGAGGACTCCCTGATGAGAGTGCTGACTGTTGTGTCACGAGCCCACCATATTGGGGCGCTCGTGACTATGGCACTGGCACTTGGTCAGGCGGTGACCCGAATTGCCGGCATGAACTTCGCAGAGGACTACAGGGGGCCACGGGGCAGAGGGCGGGACGATCATTTACGGCGCAAATGCTGTACTTGGGGGAATGTGGCCGTTGCGGCGCAACTCGTGAGGACCAGCAGATAGGGTTGGAGCCAACTCCCGAAGAATATATAGCGCGATTGGTCGCGGTGTTCAGTGAGGTCCGCCGAATCCTCAAACCGCAAGGGGCCCTCTGGGTCAACATGGGCGACAGCTACTGTAGCCGTCCGAACGAAAATATTGGCCGATCGACATTGGACGGATCGACTGCCCCGCACAAGGAGTATAGGCGGGCGCACGGAATGCGTAAGGACCTTCGAATAGTAGGGCTGAAGCATAAAGACTTGGTCGGTGCCCCTTGGATGCTTGCATTCGCGCTTCGCGCGGATGGTTGGTACCTGCGGCAGGATTGCATCTGGCACAAGCCCAATCCGCAGCCTGAGAGCGTGAAGGATCGCTGCACTAAGGCTCACGAATACGTCTTCCTACTTACAAAACAGGCCCGGTACTATTGGAATTTCGAAGTGATGCAAGAGCCAGTATCTGGCAACGCTCACGATCGAGGGGGCGGGCTTGGCGTGAAAACTCAGCACGCGGATGCAGGAAGATTCAGGCCCAAATCCAACTCTAGCTTCGCGTTAGCAGTTCGCGGCATAGTCAAGAAAAGAAACAAGCGGTCCGTGTGGTCAATCCCGCCTCAACACTATCACGGGCAGCACTATGCGACCTATCCAATTGCGCTAGCTGAGACTTGCATCCGGGCGGTGTGCCCGCCAGGAGGTTTAGTGCTTGATCCCTTTGCGGGAGTTGGGCGGACTGGCATGGCATGTCAGAAGGCTGGCTCTCGATTTGTTGGAGTCGAGCTTAACGGGAACTACGTGCAGGCGGCGTATGAGGAGTTGTCCGCTGGAAGTCAGGTGGTGAGAAGTGCCTGACATCGTCGCCGACCTCCTGGCGATCGCTGGCCGTCCTGATCACCCATATGCCCGGCCGGCCGCGGCCGAGATCTCCCTGCTTCGCGGCCGGATCAAGGCCTTGCTAATGGCCGCCGCGACCGAAGAGAGAGACTGCCGCTTATGTGGAGCGAAGATCGCCGTCGTCCGTGCCGCTGGCCGGGCTACTGCGTGTTTCGATCGCGATGGGTCAGATCATGCTGATACTTGCGGGGAGGCGCACCGGATCCGCCGGCGCGCGGAAGACAATGCGGGGCCGCGGAGCCTATTCGCCACCATGGATGAGTCCGAACCAATTGCACCGGTGGCAGAGGAGCGCCGGCATGGGTGAGCAACTGGCCGAACACATCGACACAGAGGCACTGCGCCTAGCGTTTGAGGCCTCCACTTATAGGAAGTCGGCTAAGGCCCGCCGCGATTACAACTGCCGCTTCTGTCACCAGCGAATATTGGCTGGGCAGACCTACCTGAAACACGACGATCGCGCAGCTCACCCGGGCTGCGTTGAGCGCTTGGCTGCCATGGTGCAGCCGGTGGTGAGCCGTGAGCGATGACCTCAAGTCGCAGATCTCCATTCTTCGCGTCGTTGGTGACCACGTCCGGCTGAAGAAGCAGAGTGGCATCCGGTGGGTAGGGCTGTGTCCATTCCACAAAGAGGACACGCCATCATTTACGTGCTTCACCGACAGCAATCGGTACCAGTGCTTCGGCTGCGGGAAGAAGGGGGACGTCTATGAGTTCCTTCAGGAGATCAACGGAATTGATTTCCTGGCGGCAAAGCAGATCCTCGCGGACATGATTGGCGTCGATCCGGACGCCTACAAACCACCTCCGCGGCCAGATGGAGTTCCGCGCCCGATTCGTCTTACAGATAAGCCGCAGGAAACAGCCTGCTACCAGTACACCGACGAAAAGGGCAATGTTCTCTACGAGATTGTTCGGAAGGAGTATCTAAAGCAGGGAGTCAAGAAAAAGGACTTCCTGCAGCGCTACACCGATGAGTCCGGCACCGTCGTTTGGGAGGAGTACAAGAAGCGGCCTGTGCTGTATCGGCTACATTTGGTCGCGCCGGCTGACACTGTGTGGATTGTCGAAGGGGAAAAGGACGTCCACACGCTTGAGAGTTGGGGGGCTGTGGCCACGTCCCCGCCGGGCGGTTCGAAGAAGAAGTGGCAGAAGAGCTTCACGAAGACTCTTAAGAGTAAGAAATGCTACATCATCCCTGACAACGACGATCCGGGGCGCGATCACGCGCAGAAGGTGTATGACGCGTTGTTTCGCCACGCTGATGTTGTGGTCGTCAGAATCCCAGGCCCCCTCAAGAGCGATGTCACCGATTGGAAGGAAGCCGGTGGATCTTACGAGGAATTGCTCGAGCTAGCCAGGGCGGCCGATGAGAAGGCGGAGCAGGAAAGGAGGAATGAGTTCGTTGGCCCGCGGCGTGAGCCGAATGAGGTAGCGAAGGAGATCCTGGAGAAGAAGGACTTCCTGGCTGACGAGAACGGGCTGCTATTCGAATACAACGGTCGGTTTTGGGAGAAGGCGACCAACACTCGACTGCGGCACTATGCGCACCTGGCTGACGGTGAAGCACATACCAATCAGCGGCGCAGGGGTGAGATTGCCGACTTCATTGAGACCTACGTCCAGGTGCCACGGATCAGGTGGCGCCAGCTCGCCTCGACCGAGATCCCGCTGTTGAATGGCGTCTTCGACGTACGCACGCTCGCACTGCGGAAGCACCGGAAGGAAGACTACCTGGAGACGGTTGTGCCGGTGGCGTACAAGGAGCAGGCCGATTGCCCGACCTGGCGACGGGCGTTGAAGGACTACTTCGGAACTGATCTCGACGCGAAGGACAAAATGTTGGCGCTACAACAGTTCTTCGGCTATTTGCTGTTGCCACACGCGAAGTTCAAAAAGGCGCTGATCCTTTTCGGCGAGTCTAATACAGGCAAGTCGGAACCGCTGAAGATTATGGAAGCCATGGTCGGCAGTGACAACACCTGCAGCGTCGGTGTGGAGAAGATGGACGATCCTCGCTATCGGGTGCCGATCGTAGGGAAGCTGCTGAATAAGTTGTCCGAACTGTCAGACGATGCGGTGATCGCGGACGGCGGATTCAAGACGCTGATCAGCACCGAAGAGAGCCTGTTGTTCGACCCGAAGTTCGTCGCGCCGTTCATGTACGTTCCGATCGCGAAGCACGTGTTCGTCACCAATCGACTGCCTACGGTCAACGACCTGACGGCCGCCACCTTTAATCGCTTGCTGATCATCCGTTTCAACTATGTCATCCCTAAGGAAAAGCAGGATCGCGAGCTGACGGCCAAGCTGATCGCGGAGATGCCTGGCATTCTGAACTGGGCAATCTGCGGCGCCTTGGATCTGATCGACAACTCTGGCCAGTTCGTGGAGGTGGGGGAGTCCGAAGCGCTTGTCTCGGAATATCGCCGGCAGGAAAACGAGATCAACCAGTTCCTGGAAGAGGTGTGCGATCAGGTGGAAGACAGCTACATCTGGGCTTGCGACCTACGTGAGAAGTATTGGTCCTGGTGTGGACGGCGCACGAAGGCGCAGTCGGTGGGCCGCATGATGGCGGCGGCCGGATTTCCCGGGGTGCCTCGGGCCGGTGATAGATCCCGCAGGCATTATGGTCTACGATGGAAATCGGGAGAAGAGCCGAGTTTAAAAGACTGGCAGAGGAGTCTGCGGTTTAATGAGCACCAGGACAAGAGCAGCGAAGACCCTTCAGGAGAAACTTGGATTTCTTGATACGGATTTATCTACTCCGGCGCATGATTTGATCATGCTTTGGCTTGAGTCCGCAGTGGATGACTTGCCGGAGTTGTGCGGCTTCATGCGAAAGAAGCTCGCTCCGCACTACACTCCCGCTGCAATCGACCAATTGATGGCAGAGGGTGTTATTTACCGAAAAACAATGGAAGCCCCGATTGTCAATCGGTCGATCATCACAGGGTTTGCCGACCTTGAGTGCCGATTGGCGACGATTTGGCAGCAGGCAGATGGCAGGGTGATAAGGTGCGAATCCGAGTGGGTTGCTTGCTTCGAAGTCAAGTCTGAGATTCCCTCTATCGGCGAGCTCATCAGGCAGATTCGGGCATACGGAGTGTATCAGAAGGACTGTCTTTGGTTTGTGGTCTCGCCTGACGACCGCTTCGCCGGCGTGCTGAAGAGGCAAGGGATCGGATTCCTAAAGGTGCCCTCTGAGGTTCTCTCCCCTCGGCAAGCATCCTGACTGAAAGCTTAGACTCTTGAGAGGTTTGTCGGCAGAAAACCACTATCAATGCGAAGACCGAATGCTTCTTGCGTTTATTCTCATGCTCCCGGCGTTGATCCTTACCTTCCTTGCTCGTCTCGTCCGTTCAGCGAACAGGTTCCCGGATATCGATGTCAATAATCCACACGACCGTGCAGCCCAACGAGAGCTTGATTGGTATGGATACTGGATAAAGTTGTAGTGATATGACCGTTGCCCCACCCTTGAATTAACGGCCGGACTGGTATACCATCCGTGGTTGATTGCAGAGTGTTGGCGAGGTAATGTGCTTTGGCATTCGACTACGATGATGACGGATTAGAGCAGCGCCGAATCATATTTTGCGTCTCTCCTGGAATGATTGGACCCCGTGCGACTGAGGCTGATGCTTCATTGGTAGTCAACGAGCTCCAGATCATACTAGATGATAGAGAGATACCCGTTGACGTGATTGCCACAACTAAGTGCGTGAATGATGAGGACGCCAGGGCCCTCATTCCCCCCGAGGCGTGGAGGATGGCCCTGACGCTGGCTGATGCCCCCATGCCGCACCGACTGTTGGGGCCCGAATAGCCTGACTCTGATCCCCCTTCCCAGCCGAAGGCGAAAGGGGAAGGGGCTAGGGGATGGGGCTCAGTCCGGATAGTTCCCTCGCACACCCAAGACGCCGGCTTTGCGGCGGCGCAGGGCGTGCGGCTCCTATTGATCTTCCTCCCGATCGGGACGATCGCGCTGCCTCTGCACGTCGACGTCGGCCGCCGGCGCCTGGACACGGCCGCGTAGCGGCCGCACGCTAACTAGTTCTTCACCTCCACATCGAACGCTCGATCGGCCGACGTGCACTCCCCTCGCCCCACGGTGTCGCTTGCGACCGCCGCCGCACACGATTCTGCTACGGATTCGCAAACCCCGCGCCCCATTGTGCGTGAGCACAGCCGAGATTTCGAGGGTGCGAATGCGGTTGTTGAGGTGGAATCCCAGAATCGGACAGTTGCGAACGGTTCGCAAAATCGAGGTGCTGCGCACAGCTGCTACGGATTGCGGGGATTCTGCTACGACACGATTCTGAATCCGTAGCAGACCTATCTCCAGGTGGCTCTATCTCTTGCTACGACAGCTACGACAGCTACGGAATTTTCTATCTAGAACAGGTTTTCTTTGTTTTTTGAGGTCGAGAGTTCAAAAAGTTGGGAAAGTTTTCTCCAATATGGAAACGTGCCGTATTCCGTAGCGGATTTGTTGCAGAAATATTTCTTGCGCGCCGAAACAGGCCGGTGGTATTGTGTTCTCGGAATCAGTTGGAAGCCGGTTCCTCGTGAGCACAACCAGGCGGATGCCCTTACACCGCCGCTTTGATGAGCGTCGAGACGCTCGCCTTCAAATTATCTCGCTGGGGTTCGAGGAAAAACTATGCCGCAAGTGCCTGTCGTTGGTCCGACTGGAAGGATACTTCAGTACATCGATGCTGACTTCGCGGAAAGGCTGAAAGGCGTACGGCTGGTGCGGTCGCGCCGTGGGCAAATAGTGAGGGTACAGAAGATACCGATCACGAAGGAAGTGGTTGAGTTGATCGACAAGACCGGAAGGCACTTCGAGCAAAAGTTGCCGGACTCTGGCCGCATCGTCCACGCTCTACTCGGTGTCACTGGAAGCGAGCGTGAGCCGAAGGGCTACTACTGTCGGCGCTGTATCGAGGTCCACCGTGGTCCATGTCCGAAGCGCGGTGTAGTCGCATGATTGGGAATGCCTGGCCTTCGGGCTGTGGACTATGGATGGGGCGCCAATAGCTGGCAGCCAGGGTGGGCGCACCCTGGCGCGGGTCCTTCCTGGGGTTTGCCGGTCGCGGGTTTCCCGATTGCATTTTGGTGCTAGTTAGAGATCTATGAAGGGTGTAAACACTGGTGTACGGGCGCTGGCTCAACAGGCTGGGTGTTCACCCGCGCTCGTCTCGCGCAAACTCCGCGACGGAAAGACGCCGGACCAGATCATCGCGGAGGCGGCTGAGTACCGCGAACGCCTCGCGACGCGCAACCAGAATAACGGCGAGTTGCCGCCGGCGGCGGATGTGGCCGCGCTGCGTGGCGAACTAGGGGGTAAGGGGGAATCCGGGGAGCCGGAAAAGTACAGCGATGCCGTCCGGCGGAAAGAGATAGCGCTCGCCGACCTGCGGGAGCTTGAGCTCGCCGAGAAACGAGGCGAACTGGTCTCCGCGACGGATGCCGCCCTGCGGATTGCAGAGATCTGCCAGATGGTACGGGACGCCATGGTCTCAATTCCGACGAAGATCGCTCCGCGGTTGGCATCCATGTCGAGTGAGCGTGAGATCACAGCCGAGCTCCGCCAGGTGATCCGGCAAGAGCTGGCCCGGATCTCAGAACAGTTGAAGCCTGAGGAAGACGATGCCGCGGCATAAACAATCAACCAGTTCGGCCATTGCGCCGCTGGTGGCCTTCCTCGCAATAAACCTGCAGAAGCTCTATGTGGCTGCGTCTAAGGCAATTGCTCCGACGCTCGACATGCTGCCTTCGCAATGGGTGGAGACGCGAATGTTCCTCCCTCAGGGAACCTCCGCTCGACCTGGTTGGGTTACCCTGGATCCTTTTCAGAGAGAGCCGCTGGATTGTTGGGCGGCTTCGCACCCCTGCCGCAGAATGGTCCTTAAATGCGGCTCGCAGATCATGAAGACCTTCATTGCTCAGGGGGCAACTGGCTACTCCGTAGAGGTTGAGCCTGGTCCTATTCTGATTGGACAACCGCGAGAGAAGGACGTAAAGGCCTTCGTCACGGACAAGCTTGATCCGATGCTTGAGAATACGCCCTCTCTCAAGGCACTGATCGCTAAAAAGAAGTCCCGCGACTCCATGAACAATACGGAGTTCAAAAAGTTCAATGGGGGCTCGATCACGATTGCTGGGGCGCATGCTCCGGCCAACTTTTGTATGAGGGGTGTTCGCTACGCGATCTTCGACGAGCCTGACCGATATCCTCGTTCCGCGGGAAAAGAGGGGAGCCCTGTCGCATTGGGCCGGCAGCGCCTGACAGACTATAGCGACAACTACAAAGAGCTGATGGGCGGCACGCCGACGATGGCCGGCGAGAGCATCATCGAAGAGGAGTATGAAGGGTCGGACCAGCGTGAATGGTTTGTACCGTGTCCCGAGTGCAGCCATGAGCAGATTTTGAGGTTCGATCAACTGCGGTGGGGTACCTTCTTCGATGTCGAAATCGCCATTCTCGACGCTCACTACCAGTGCGAGTCCTGTAACGCGTTGATCCCGCATCACAAGAAAGCCTGGATGAACGATCGCGGGCGGTGGATTCCGCAGAATCCGAAAGGCGCGTACCCCGGATTCCATGCGAGTCAGATGATTTCCCCACGTAAGAGCTGGGGCATGGTTGCCGTCGAAAGCGTGAAGGCTAAAGGCGACCGTGAGAAGGAAATCACCTTTACGAACACGGTGCTTGCGGAGGCCTACAGCGACAAAGGTGAGACCGTCGACCACGAGAAGGTGCTCGGCCGCGTCGAGGACTACAATCTCGGCATCGTTCCAAACGGGCCGGTGTTCCTGACTGCCGGCATCGACGTCCAAAAGGACCGCATCGAGATGCACGTCCAGGGCTGGGCTCGTGGGAAGGCGCGGTGGGTTGTCGACTACGTCGTTCTGCAGGGTGACCCGAAGCGGCCTGAGGTTTGGGAGTCGCTGACAGAGGCGATCAACGTGGCTTACGAGTCAGAAGCGGGCGTCTCGCTGCCGATCGCGCGCTGCATGATCGATTCCGGCTACGCCACCACGGAAGTATACGCTTGGGCTCGACTGCAAGGATCGTCAAGGGTGTTGGTGGGCAAAGGTTACGACCGAGGAATTGGCATTCTTGGCAGTCCGACGTCCGCTGAGGTGGATTGGCGGGGGAAAAAAGCGGCGGTTCGGGGTCAAGGTGTGGCCGGTCAATGTGAGTTTGTGCAAATCGGAGCTGTATGGTCAGCTCGGCCTGGCGAAGCCTGAAGCTGGCAAGCCGTTCCCTCCTGGCTACGTGCACATTCCGAGACTCGGGTGGGTTCCGGATATGCCGCTCGATGAGTTCTGCCGGCAGTTGACGGCTGAGCAGTATGTCATCAAGACCGTCAAGGGAAATAAACGCGGTGAGTGGGTGAAGCGGAGGCCTCGGAACGAGGGCCTTGATACTTCGAACCTCGCTCGAGCGGCCGCTGAGCACTTTGGCATCTCGCGGTTCACGGACGCGAAGTGGAAGAGTTTGGAAGCGCAATTCGCGAGCGCGATTGCCGCGATGCCGTCTGATCCTGAGCTAGCCGAGTTTGAACTGGTTGCTCCCACTCCAGGCGAGCAACAGGTATCGACTCCTATTGTCCAGCCCCAACTGGCGCCTCAACCTCGAGCGCTGCCGGCCATTCCGCCGCGGCCTGTATATCGACCAATTGTGTCCGAAGATCCGTACCTCTCCTAATGGCTATCTCGATTACAACGATTCAACAGTGGCTCGATGAGGCTCTGACGGCTAAGCACGGCCTTGCGTGTGGAAAGTCCGTGGTGCGTGTCGGTGGGCCGGATGGCCAGGTGCGAGTTTACGGCTGCCGAACACTCCAGGCTAGATGCCTGGATCGGCACCCTCCAAAGGTGGATTGCCAATGGGGGTGTGCCCTCAAATTCCGAGTCCAAAGCCGCGTTCGTTTCTTGTTCTAACGCCCGACTGGGGAAATTCCCCAGTGGTGTAACCGCTGAGTTGTCCTGTCTGGATACCCGAACATGTCCATCCATGCAAAACCGGTCCGCCGGCTAAAGGCGATCTGCGGCCAGAATCTCCCTGTTCAACGGGCAGAGGCCCATTTCGGCACTTCCAATGCGCAGAGTTTGCGTCGTGGGCTCCGTCGCACGGGTCGGCGGACAGTGATCTCCTGCCGGAACTGGGAACCCTCCGTTATAGAACCAGAGACCTCGGCCGAAACCATGGCATCGCTTCTGGCGCCATGCAGACGCAGGTCGACAACGTGCTTGGGATCGGCACCAGGTTGAACTACAAGCCAGACTGGAAAGCCCTTGGTTGGACGAAAGACCAGGCCGAGGAATGGAGCGGGGTTACTGAAGGCGAGTGGCGTGAATGGTCAGAGACGACCGCTTGCGACGTCTCCAGGCAGCTTATTTTCCGGGGTCTATCCACGCCAGGCCGTCGGCTGCTTCGCCAACGGAGAGGCGCTAGCATTAGCACTGTGGATGCCCGGCCGCTCGGACACGAAATGGGCGACCTGCCTCCAGATGGTGGAGAGCGACCGGCTCAGCAACCCGCAAGACCAGATGGACAGCGACCGGCTCCGCGGGATTTGAGCGCGATGCCTATGGGAAACCGCTGGCCTACCACATTCGAAAGGCTCATCCCGGCGAGGCCTGGAGCATGGCGGCGGCAGGTGACATGTACACCTGGGAGCGTATCGAGGCAGAGACGTATTGGGGCCGGGCCCGGGTTGTACACGTGCACGACAAGGAGCGTGCAGGTCAAACCCGAGGCAAGCCGCTGTTGTCGGCTGTGATCGGGCAGTTCAGGATGCTGGATCACTTCCAGCGCACCACGCTGCAGAGCGCCGTCGTCAATGCGATGGTTGCGGCATTCATCGAGACGCCGCTTGGGCCGGAGGCACTCGCTGAGACGTTGGGAGCGGATCTCAACGATCAAAAAGTCACCGACTACATGGCAGCGCAGCGAGAGATGCTCGCGCCTCTGAAGGGCGCCGCAGTGCTGGCGATGCCTCCGGGCTCGCAGATGAAGCCGTTCATCCCGACGCAGCCCACTGACGCATTCGCTCCGTTCGTCGAGGCATGTATTCGGCATATCGGCGTTGGGCTGAATATGCCCTATGAGCTGATCCTCAAGGACTTTAGTAAGACGAACTACTCGAGTGCTCGAGCGGCGCTCCTCGAGGCCTGGCGTTTCTTCGCCGGCCGCCGCGTCTGGCTTACCGACACCTGGCTGCAGCCGGTATATCGGCTCTGGCTCGAAGAGGCAGTCAACAGCAATGCGGCCATGGTGCAGGCCCTGAACTTCTACAGGCAGCGGTACCGCTACGAGCGGTGAAGTGGATCTGGCCTGGTAAGGGCTAGATCAGACCCGGTTCAGGAGGGGGAGGCCGCCGTTATCCGCATGGACAGCAATCTCTCGACGCTCGAGGACGAGTGCGCTGAGCAGGGGAAGGACTGGGAAGAAGTGCTGGAGCAGAGGGCGGTTGAGCATGCGCGCATGAAGCAACTCGGCCTTCCGGTTGCAGCCAAGAAGACAGGCACGCCACAACCGCTCGACCAGCAGCAGCAACAAGGAGCAGTCCAGTGAACTATCCGCATATCGCGGCGCGTGTATTCAACACGCCATTGATGATCCACGAGGGCAAGCTACAGGCGATTCTCTCCGCGCTTGGACCGCGCTTCGCGATCGAGACCCCACGGATGGATGGGGTGGAGCCTGTCGACCATGTGCCGGTTCCAGTCACTGAAGAGGATCAAGCGGCTACGGATGGCAGGATCCACATCATAGATGTCGGTGGAAGCCTGATCAATCGCGGCGCATATGCTGACGGGCGCTCCGGACTTGTCAGCTATGAGTGGATCACCGGTGAGATTAAGCGGGGGCTGGGCGACGCGAATGTTCTCGGTATCATGTTGCGGCTCGATTCCTTCGGTGGTGAGGTCTCTGGCGCCTTTGATTGCGCCGATGTGATCCGTGAGGCTCGCGCAACAAAGCCCGTGTGGGCCAGTGTCGATGACTATGCGTTCTCTGCTGGTTACCTTCTGGCATCGCAGTGCGAACGCATCTATCTGACGCGAACTTCAGGAATTGGAAGCGTCGGTGTGATCGCAATGCATGCCGACTTCTCCAGGTGGGAGAACAACGAAGGGATCACTGTAACGGTGGTCAAATTCGGAGCCAAGAAAGACGACTTCTCTCCTCACAAGCCACTCAACAAAGAGGCGCTGGCTTGGCTGCAAAAAGGCGTCGATGAATCTGGAGTGATGTTCGCGGACTACGTCGCATGGGGCAGGGACATGAAGCCCGCGGCCGTGATTGCGACTGAAGCAGGCCTCTATCAGGGGCAGGATGGCATAGCCATCGGATTTGCGGATCAAGTCGGGACATTCAAGTCAGCGCTCGCAGAAATGGCTGATGCGTTGATACCACAATCCGCTAGCAACGTCGGCGGTTCCTCCGCCTCGACGCAGAAAGGTGAAGTACAGATGAGCAACGAAAAGAAACCGGCGGCGGGGGCCGAAGGGGCCGCCAATCCGGTGGATGCTCAAGCCGCAGCCGCGCAACCGGCTCCGGCACCTCCGGCCGCCGCGCAGAATGCGGAGACGGCCGAAACCGAACGCCAGCGCATCGGCGCAGTGCTCGCGCTTCCGGAAGCGGAAGGCCGCGAGCAGCTCGCCCGCGAACTGGCGCTCACGCCCGGGATGAGTGCGGATACGGCGAAGCGACTGCTGGCCGTAGCGCCCCAGGCCGGTGCGAAGACCAACGCGTTCGCCGCGGCGATGGCCGGCGTCACGAACCCCAAGGTGGGGGCTGACTCCAGCTCTGACGCGAGCGACGAGCAGGCGCTCATCGCGTCGATTGTGAACTTGGGAAAGGGCAGCAACTAACATGGGCGGCTATCCAGCGTCGTTCACTTCCACTTCCATCGCCGTCGACAATCTCGTCGCCGGTGAGTCGCAACTCATCAGCCGGAAGGTAACCATCCTCTCCGGCCAGAACCTGCTGCGAGGTGCAGTCCTCGGCAAGATCACCCTCGGAGCGGCCGCGGCGGCAGCTAAGGCCGGCGGGAATGCGGCCAATACCGGCGCCTTCACGTTGGACGTAGCGACGCCGATTCTGGCCGGCGCGCAGGTGGGCGTCTACACGGTGCGCTGTATCGCCGCCGCGGCCAATGGCGGTACCTTCCGAGTCACCGCGCCGAACGGCGCTGTACTCGGTGATGTGGCAGTTGCCGCGACGTTCGCCAACCAGATCAAGTTCTCGATCGCCGATGGCGCGCAGGACTTTGTCGTCGGCGAGGGCTTCGATGTAACGATTGCTGCCGGATCCGGGAAATATGTCGCTTCCCTTGCCGCGGCCGTGGATGGCAGCCAGGTGCCGGACGCGGTGCTGGTGTCCGTCTGCGATGCCAGCTTGGCCGACGCCGAGGGGATCGCGTACTTCTCCGGAACGTTCAACGAGTCGGCCCTGGTTTTGGGGGCCGGTCACACGCTGGCGTCGATCCGCGAGGGGCTGCGGGCGAAGGACATCCACCTGGTGGCCACTTCGGCCATCTGAGCAGAGCCAGTTGGGCATCTCGAACTGAAATCAGGAGATTGAATTCATGGCCGATGTATTTTCCACGAATGTGCTGACTGGCGTGGTGAACTCGCTTCAGAGTCCCCCGTCCTTTCTGCTCGACAAGTTTTTCACGCGTACTCAGACGGAAACGTCCGAGGAAATCCACTTTGACCAGGAATCGGATGTCATGACGCTGGCTCCGTTTGTGCATCCCTTGGTTGAAGGTGATGTCGTTACCGAGCCGGGATTCACCACGAGTTCCTTCAAGCCGGCGTATGTCAAGCCCAAGACGCCATGGGATCCGTCCAAGGCGCTGAAGCGCGCCAAGGGTGAGCCCATTGGGGGAAACCTGTCTCCCGAGGCTCGCATGCAGGTGCAGGTCCGCGACATTCTGATGGCGCATCGCTCGATGGTTGACCGCCGGAAAGAGTGGATGGCGTCCCAGGTACTGCAACTCGGCAGCGTCACTGTCACCGGGGATAAATACCCCACTCGCGTAGTGAATTACAACCGGGACGCGGCGCTTTCGATCACGTTGGCGCCGGGTGCGAAATGGTCGGATGCCGGCACCAACCCGCTGGATCAGCTGCAAACTTGGGCGGAAATGATGTTCGCTAAGTCCGGCTCGTTCCCGGTGGATGTGGTGTTGGACCTGAAGGCCTGGAGCCTGTTCAAAAACAATGCCGCGGTCATTGCGCGCATTGCGCTGCAGCGGACCGCCAATACGACGCCCACTCTGGATCAGGGCGCCATGCTCCAGATTGGCGGCGTGTTGATGGGAACGGTCGACGGTTTCAACATCTGGGTGTACCACGGCACCTATAAGGACGCGGCCGGGGCCATGCAGAAGATGCTGCCGGACAACACCGCCTTGTTGGTTGGCGACCTCATGGGCACGCAGGCTTATGGGGCCATTCTGGATGAGGAGGCTGGAATCCAGGCTCTTCCGTTCTTCACCAAGAGTTGGGTCACGCCGGATCCGAGCCGCCGCTGGATCCTGACTCAATCCGCTCCGTTGATCGTGCCGTATCGCGTCAACGCGAGCATGAAAATCGTGGTGGCCTGATGCGGCTCCTGGCGATTCACTACATCATCGGGCGCGATCGCGAAATCGCGCCCGGCCAGGAGTTCAGCGCGAATCAGCAACTGGCGGACTATCTGCTACAGCGCGGTGCGGCGTCTGTGGTGGAGGAGCCCGCCGCGGAACCCGAGGAAGCCACGGTTGCCGAGAAGCTTGAGCCGAAGTCTCCCCGGAAGTAGGAGCCAACTCCTGTGCCAAACTATCTGCGCCAATACATGCCGGAAGTCCACCGGCAACTATTGGCGCATCAAGCCGACACGTTTACCTTCCAGCCGGCCGGCGGGACTCCGTTTCGGGTTGACTTGATTCTGCGTCCCCCTGACCAGTTGGACGCGATGCAGGCGAAGTACATCACCCTCCGTGGTCGGAGGGCCGACTTCCCGGCTATGCCGGTCCGTGGAGACCGGTGCGAATTCGGCGGCATCGTCTATCGAGTCTTTGACGCCAAGGTCAACCAGTTTGGATGGATGACGATCGCCTGCGAGGCCACCAATGATCAATCCCTATAGTCTGATCGATGCACTGGTGGATGTCCTGCAGTCGATCGCCGCTCTCGCGGATTCGGTAGGTGGGCCTGAGAACATCGTTGCGCACAGGGACTCCTATCCCGCTCCGACGACCACGGAAGCCATTTATCGGATGCCTGCACCGGGCATTCTGATCATCTGGGACGGCTCAGGACCGTCGCAATCCGGCGGCCGCGAGCTGTGGTCGCATTCGTTTCGCATCGTCTTCCGCTGTGCCGCTGAGCTGGTCGACGCTCCTGGCGGGTATGGCCAGATGTGGTCGAACTTTATCAACGGGGTCCCCGCAATGCAGGCCCTGCCGTTCTACCGGTGCAAGATACACGACTCGTGTTACGAGATCTCAACGCCATCCATCACGCGGGCGTTTCTGCTGGTCGACCCGGAGACCAACAGTGGACTCGAGTACTTTGAGTCGCGATTCAGCCTGACCGAGAAAGGTTAACGATGCCCAATATCCAAGAAGTAAAGCTTGCAATCGGCAAGCATAAGCAGGCAGCCCTCCAGACTCCAATGGTCGCGGCTGATTTCATCTCGTTGTCGCAGACAAATCGGGATCTGCCGCTGCCTGAAATGACCACCGAATCGAATGCGGACGACATGGGCAAGGGCACGCCGTTCGCCACGCAGATTTTCAAGCTGTCCGCCAGGTCGGGCGGCCCCATTGAGGCTCGTCTGTCGAGCGTCTGGGCCGCGATGGCCGGAGTATTCGGCATCGGCCTCACCGCAAAGACGGCCGCCGGGGCTGGGTTCAAATACTCCTGCTCGGTGGGCACAACGTTTGCCGCTCTCGAAGCGGACATGCCCACGACTGGTATTGTCGCCACCTGCCGCCAGGGCGCGAATGATGTGTTCGACTACCATCTCATTGGACTGGCCTGCGAGGAAATCAACCTATCACTGAAGACCGGCATCGGACGCGACACGGCCATGATCCGGACTTCCTGGATCGGCTGCGGCAAGTTCGCCAATCCCAGCACGATCGCCATGCCAGCGGCAACCACTGAGCATGGGCTCAATATCGGCGGTGCGACGGCCCTCACGTTGCTGGGCACGAACTACGTCGCCAACCTCCGGTTCTTGAGCTGTGAGTTCAACTGGAAGAACAACATCAAGGTCGACCAGAACTACGTGCCAGGCGGAGGTACGCAGGATGGCTACAACATCATGGGCCGGATGCGCCGCGGCACGCCGGCAGCGACTTTCCGCGCAACGGTTGAAGTCTGTCGACGGCTCGACCGAGTGGAGCGCCTTCCTGGCCGGCACGACTGGGACCGTAGTCCTGACCCTCGTCGGCGATGCAATCGACGGGGCGAACGACCATAAGCTGAGCCTGACGCTGTACCAAACGCAGATCAAGGCTCACCGCTGGACAGAGTCGGACGGCCTCATCGTGGCCGACCTCGATTTCGACGTGCAATTGCACGCCGCTAATGGCGTCCTGCTTTGGGATGCCTGGACTGACGTTGACGCGATTGGAACTGCCGCGGCGTAAGCGCCGGGCGCGAATAGGAGCAAAGAACAGAGATGTTTGATTCGACTGGTTTGTTTCATTTCACGATTTCCGGTCGGCCCTGCGTAGTTCGGTGGCCGACCGATGCCGAATGGTGCGAGAGAAGTCGGCGCTGTAAGATCGTCCAGACGGTCTTAAGCGGAGGCCGCACCAAATCAGACGCGCCGGACTTGGAGAAGGTGGGCGCAGAGTTGTTTGCGAAGATTCAGCAGGAAGATGGCGCAGTTGGCATCGATGAGGTTGAAGCGCAGTTCGTCATCGATCGATTTGAGTGGTGCGAAGTAGTCGCCTCAGAGAAGATTGGTGATCGATTCCAGGTGAGCCTCAGGGTCTTCGGTCCGCAGGCAGATGCCGATGAGCGGCCGCTCACCACGCACGTGCTCTCCAGTTTGACCCTGAGAGAGCTTAGGGCATGCAGTAAGGCATCTGTTAACCGCGTGGATACCAGAAAGGAATCGATTACGCGTGTCGCTCTGGAGCCAGTTGGGGCTTTGTACGACAAGCGCGTAGTTGAGGTTGTGGGCTATGCCCCAAACGTCCGGGTCCCAATCATCCACAAGGATGCAGTGATCACCGAAATCCTGCGACTGCTGCATGAAACGATGATCGATTTCGACCCGGAACGATAGGGCCAGGGGCGTGGCCGGACCAACCCGGCATTCGCTTCCTGGCCTATCACGCTCTTCGTCGGGACGATCTCTGTTCCGGCCCGGCGAAATGCTCTCAAGTCCGTGCCGTCTCCTGTCTGGGATGCGGCGCGGACTGGGAGCCCTCTGATCTATCAAAATCCCAACCATGCCCGGAATGCGGGAACCGTGGCTGGCGGCGAATTCGTTGCTCTGACTGTCCAGCGGTCAAACTAGATGAGGCGTTGGACAGTGAGAAGGGGCGTCTGTTGATGGAGGCGATGGAGATTGCGGCTGACCTTCAGGACGGGATTTGCCTCACTTACGAGGATTTCACTCCAGAGCAATACTTTGCCTACTGCGCGTTTCGCGAAGAGCGTAGCAGGTATCAGCGCGAGCAGACAGAGCGGCCGGCGGATCAATTGGAAAAGCTGAGATCGCTTCCAAGGACAAGCTAATGTTCACCTTTGAGACTCGCATCGCGCGAGCGCGCATCTCTGTTCCGTTCGATGGCCCCGTTATGGCAAAAGTTGGCGATGCCATCGTTCGCACGGTGAAACTGAGGATTTCGCAGGCGCTGGATGTCAACGACAATCCAGCGCCTCCGTTGCGCCCCGGTGTCCGGCGGAAAACTCCAATGATCTCCAGTTCAACGGCGACCGTTTTCAGGTCGTACTACCCGCAGGCGAAGCAGAGGCGCAACATTCCACCGCTGCGGAACTGGAGATTCACCGGAAAGCTCCTGAACTCAATGCAGGTTCTCTCGGCTGGACCTGGCCGCGTTGTGGTTGGGTTTGTGGAGCGATCGTACAACCTGAATAAGGGGAGAGCTGCGACGACGACTCAAGTTGCAGCGATCAATCAGAATCGCTGGCCGCAGTTTGGGGTCTCGCCGAACGATCGAAAAGCGGTAGACATTGTGCTGCTTGCGGAAGTGCAGCCTGTTGTTGAAGTCTTGGAGGTCTCCTGATGGCTGAAGGTCCTCGCATTACGTACACCGTCAACGCGAAAACGGATGAGGCTAACCGTGCCCTGCGACAGGTTGAAAGCCAAGGGCAGAAGGCAGGTGACAGCACTGCGGCCAGTTTTAGAAGCGCCGGGGCCACAATTGAGACGAGTGTTCGCACGTCCACTCGCGCTTTGGACCGGATGCTCGATAGCATCGAGAAGAAGTCCAGGGAGGTGGGAAGAACGCAGCTTGAGTCGCAGATTGCGCGAGTGAAGGAGATTCAAGCGGCGTTTGGTGGCTCCGACTCGGCGCGGTACGACAGGGCGACAGCCGCACTGCAGCGATTTGAGGCGCAGCAACGGCGAGTAGACGAAGTTGCTGCAAAGGCGCAATTTGGCCGTGGTCTCGAGGCAGCGCAGGCTGCCTCGCAGCGGGCGACTGCGGCGTCGGATCGATTTCAGGCCGCGCTTGTGAAAGTCAACAACGCTCACAAGGCGGAAGAGTCCGCTATTGAGTCAAAAATTCGATCTCTGGAGCGAGAGGCGGCACTGAAAGGCAAAACAGGGTCAGCGCGAACTACGGCACAGGCGCAGCAGTTCGCGATCGATAATCCGAACTTGTCCGCCGAACAAGGGCGACGTGCTGCAGTTGCGTTTGAACAGATGGGGCAAGCCGCGACGTCGGCCGAAGCTCCGGTCGGAGGACTCTTTGCGCGAATAGGTGGAGGGACAGCGATAGCAGCGGCGGCAGCAGCAGCGACTTTGAAGCTGGGACTGGAAATATCGGGGCTTGTTAAGGAATCGGCCCTCTACGCCGCGAGAACGCAGCAGCTCAAAATAGCCCAAGATGCTGTCGCTGCGTCCAGTCATATTTCCGCTTCCGCGCTTGAAGCGCAGGTGCAGCAGGTTGAGGCGCTCAATATCTCTCAGCAGGATGCCCGGCTCGGCGTCCTTCGCTTAGCCGCAGCCAACATCGACTACACCAAAGCTGCTCAGATTGCGAGAATAGCCCAGAATGCAGGGAGAGTCGCAAATATCACAACCGCTGAGTCATTTGAGCGGTTGGTTCATGGTCTTACCACGGCACAGCCGGAACTGCTGCGCGCCCTTGGCCTCAACGTAAGCTTTGAGCAAGCGTACGCGAAGATGGGGGCGTCTTTGGGGAAGACGGCCAACGATCTCACGGAGGCTGAGAAACGGCTAGCTGGATTCAATGCACTGGTCGAGGCTGGGTCCAGAATAGATGGTGTTTATGCGGCATCATCGAAGACAGTATCGGGGCAATTGCTCTCCATGCACACGTTCCTCGATAAGGCGAGGCAAGTGCTTGGCGACCAGTTTCTGCCGTTGCTTGAGCCGTTGGTTGCAAGAACGGTGGAGTGGGCGAAAGCGCTCCCTGATGCCATCAAAGCTGGCCGCGAGCTCCTGGATACCGTCCTTGCTCCTATGAACGTGATTCTTTCGGACCAGAAGATTTTCACGATAGTATTTGATGTCGTCGGAAGAGCCGCTGGTCGAGATCTTAGCCCGCAAGCCATCATCGATTTCATTGGGACGAACTTCGTCAAAGGCTCCGTCGCTATAGGCAGGCCGTTTGGTGCCGCTCTCCGTGGTGCGTCACTTGGGGATGAGTTCGATAAGTCGGCAAGTGATGACTTGTGGACGTGGCTTACAAAAACTGGGGCCGTGCAGAGGAGGAAGGAGGACCTTGCGTCGCGTCGCGAAACCGGTGAAAGCGAAATGGCGAAGACGATTGCGGCCAAGTTTCTAGCGGACCAACAGAACACGCTTTTCTCAGTCCAGCAGAGGTTAGCTGGACTGAATGCGCAGAGAGATAACCTTTGGAAATCCATAAATGACGCCCTTTCAAAGGGTGGGAACCCGGAAACACTCAAAGAGCAGCAACAGCAACTGAAGGCCAACTTTGCGGAACTGACGAAGCTGGAAGCCCAGCAAAAGTCTCTCCAGAAAGCTGAAGCCCTTCCCGAGCAGCGGCGCGAGCTCGAGATCACGGCCGCGAAGGATGCGGCTACAGCGTGGGGCAAGGCCTGGGGCGTGATCGTGGGCGGGCAGGAGTCCGCGTATGAGAAGGCGGCGGCCCGGCTGCAGCAGCTCCGCGAAGAGCACAAGCTCACGGACGCGATCGCGAAGAACATCATGCGTCAGGCGGACGCTGAGTCGTTCATCGCCCGGCTCGAGCTGGCGCGAAAGCAGCGCGGAGATGCCGTCGAGAAAATGACGGCGCAGGCGGACGCCTTTATGAAGTCCCAGGACGAACTCACTGCGGCGCAAAACAAGTACCGCGATGAGTCGACTGCAATATGGGAGAAAGCCGGGCAGGAGCGCGTTGCGATTGAAGAGGCCTCGCTCAGCCGATCGCGCGATGCCGAGCTTCGGAAGCTTGACCTGGTGCGTGGCTACTCCGTGTCGGAAAAGGTAGCCGTAGAGCAGCAGAAACTCGCAATTGAGCAGGAGTACCTAAACAAGTCGCAGGCCCTGCAGCGCGACAAGCTCGATAGGGAAATCTCCGACCTTCAACGGAAGGCATTCGGCGGCGCCGCGGATGACGTCGACCTGGCCGTCCGCTTCCAGGCGATCGACCAGTACAAGAAAGAGCGGATGCGGTCGATCGAGTCGCAGGGTACGTCCGACATGTCGAAGGTTCGAGACGATGCCGCCATCAAGCAGGTGCAGATCATCTCCGATGCCTGGCAGCGTCAGTACGACAGCCTAAAGCGAGGATTCGAGGGCTTGTTCGACAGCGCGTTGACAGGTGGCCGGAACTTCTTCGACTCCTTGCGCCGGATCGCGCTTGGAGCATTCCTGACGCCGGTGAAGGAAGCATTCGCGAACTGGGCTGCCTCGTTCTTCCTGCCTCTCTTCGGTGCGCGGGTGAACGGCTCGAGCGCCGGCCGCCCGCCCGGATCGTTTGGAGGTGGTTTTGGCGGCGGACTGGGGCAGTTGGCCGGGTTGGGCGCGATCTTCTCGGGCACTGGTACCGATCCACGGATCATGTACTCGAATGGAGGCGGGGGCGGGGGAAATGCGGCGTTGGCGCAACTGATGGGAATCGGTGGGGGATTTGGTGGCTACCCTGCCACAACGCCTCCATTTGTTAGTGGAGCCTCTACTGGCAAATTTGGAGGCTTCGGAAACGTGTTTAGCCTTGCCGGTGCAAAGGGCTTTCTTTCGCAACTCGGAAATATCGGCTACGGCCCTAAGGGTGGAGATTTCGGGGGTGAGGTGGCTGGCTCCTATCGCGGCGTAGGAGGAACTACCGGCGGCCTCATGTTGGCCGGCGGCGGAATGCTCGCCTTTGACGGTTTACGGCGTGGCGGTTGGTTGGGCGTTGGAGAAACGACCGCCGGTGGTGCGCTGATAGGAGCAAAATTCGGTGGACCCATCGGGGCAGTCATTGGTGCGGCCGTAGGCTTCACTGCTGGCCTGGTCCGGTTGTTCATCAAGGGCGCCGAAGAAAAGATGATCGAGAAGGTAAAAGCCAAATTTGGCGTGACGGTCGACCGAAGCTTTGCGAAAACTCTCGTTGAGCAATCCAAAGCCTACGGTTCAATAGATCTCTTCCTCTCGGCCCAACAGACTCGCGACATGATCTGGCTATATGCGGAGATGACCAACCAGAAGAATAAGTCGGGGCTGGTCGATAACACTCCGCGTGGTGTGTTCCTGCAGCAACAGGGCGGCTCCATCTACCAGTCCGGCGTCTACAGCGGCGGCCAGGCCTACGGCTATGGATCCAGCTTGCCGAGCATTGGGACGCTGCTGCCGATGACGCCGCAGAACGTGTACGTCAGTATTCAGGCCGACGGTCAGGCGACCAGCGACTTGATGAAGGGTGAGGCGGTCAACTTCATCAACAATAACCCGCGCGTCATACAGGCCGCGTCCAACGTCTCCGCCTCTCAATCGTCCGGCCGGCTCACGGCCGCGGCGAACTATACCGATCCGCTCGCAACAACAATTTAGGAGTCAATTCCAGATGAAACACCTTCTCGCCGTCACGGCGCTGGCCGTGCTGTGCGCATTGGCGCTTCCCGCTCAGGCCCTGTCTGCCCGGCCGGCCCGCGTCGATCGTACTCTCGACACGGGTCTCTTTGTCGTGGCGTCCACATTGCAGACCATCGACACTGAAACGAACTGGGTGCAACAGATCACGCTGACGAACTCCTCGGCATCGAGCGTCACCGTCTCAATCTGCGATCGCCAGGGCACGCCGGTCTGCATCAGCAACACACTGACAACTTTGACCAGCGGAGCCCATATGATTCTGCCCTATCCGGCTGGGCTCAAGCTCACGAACGGAATCACCATTGTGGCCAGCGCGGCCGCCGCGGTGCAGGCCTCCATCGTCACGAAGAAGCAGTAATGCCGGGATCTGTCTCAGCCGCGGTGCCCTCGACCGTCATGCCGTACAGTCTGTGCTCCGCCTGGAAGGAAACCCGGACACGGCCTTGCCGGATCTCCGGACCGTACCCGGACGGACGGAGCCAGCGTGCCGTGATGGCTGCGGTCAGCAGGTACGAGTGGGAGCTGTCGAAGCAACTCACCTATGCCGAGTGGACGGCACTGCTGCAGTTCTTCCTCGACCGCGGCGGATCCCTGGAGCCATTCTTTTTTTATCCGGAGAAGATCGCATGGGATGCGACTGGCAATTCTGTGTTTGGCCGCTGGGTAGTTCGCTTTAACGGCTCGCTCAGTCGCACGTTTCAGATGACGCGGCAGCAAGCATCCCTTTCCCTCATCGAAGTCGCCTAATGCCCGAATACATTGGACCGATCGAAATCCCGGCTCCGGTAGCCACCGGCACGTTCCCGCTCGTCCTGGACTACGGGTCTGGCCGGGTGATCCTGCCACAGGTGATTGTCCACGCTTTTGGTGCGGCAGAGCAGCAGCGAGAGCAGCGGTTCTATGTCGGCGATGGGATGAAGCGATTCCAGGTCAGACTGCAAAGCCTTACCAATACAGAGAAGGTCGCTCTGACGGACTTTTTCGAAGCGCGCAAGGGTGCCTATGAGCCGTTCACGTTGAATGTGGTGGAGCCCGATGGGATCCATCCCTACATTGTGCGGTTCACTGAATCGTCACTTGGCTTGGAGCGCAACGGGCAATCCCTTTGGCAGTTCAGCGGTGAGATGGTTGAGGACCCCGTCGACTACCCCGTCCTGAACACCGTCAATACGCTCAACCGGTTTCCCTCGACGGCGTTGAAGGCCGCCCTCCTCTCGCAGGTGCAGCGTATCATCCCGCTGCTGGTGATCACGCCGGTGGGGCAGGCGCCGATCTATCTCAGCGATCGCCGTGTGTTGCTCGACAACCACCTCTATCAACCGCGCATCACGGATTGGGGTGGAATTGGGCAGTCCATCGACGGCGCCAACGACACGGCCTCTTTCACCCTGGGGAATGCCGACCGGGTGTTTTCGAAGCTGGTCAACGCCATCGACCTGTACAACGCAGACATCCAATTCTCACTCTTGCATCAGGGAACGCTTACGAAGGTCGACCTCTGGCGTGGCCGACTGAGTAACTGGTCTGGCGGCGCATCGGATGACTTCGAGATCCAGGCGGACGATGGGTTGCCGTTGCGCACCTCCACTCCAACTCGGACCATTCTGCGGCAGGGCGGCTTCCTGGTTCCCGAGCAACCCGTCAATGTCGGCGGGAAGAAGGGGATCAGCCGGATCACCGCGACGAGCGTGACGAATGACACGGCGTACGGCAAGCCGCTGAAAGAGATCTTCGTCAACAACGGCACGTACCCCCTGCCGGTTGACTGCGAGGTGATCGCCGGTCGCGACGAGTCCGAATACTATGCTGCGCTTGGCATCGTCGGCGCGGGTCCGATCAGTGGCTTCTACCAGGGCGCCAATTCCAACTTCGTGCATTCGCTCGACGGGCAGCCCTGGCACGGCTATAGTTCCACGCTGCTGGGCCTACGTCGTTCGCACGGTGGCAACTCTGCGACGGGTAGCGAGACGGCTGCCGACAACGCTCCGGATGCCGGCTCGAATTACTTCGCCTTGGATGACACCTCGACGCACTTTCCGCAGCTTGGCCGCGAACTGGACGGGGTAGCGTTCCTGCAGATCCGCCGCTCCGACGAGAAAGGCATCCAGGCGATCCGGCCCTCGGAACATCCGATGAAGGCATGGATTGTCGGCGGCCTGGGCTGTTGGTCCTGGTCCGGATCCGGCCCATACGTCCGGACCTGGTGGCCCGGCTGCACCAATCCGATCTGGATTGCACTGCGCACGTTCCTGAAGGCAAAGGGCCTGCATAATGCGACGGCGGCCGAACAGGAAGCCTGGTTCGACGTCAATGCGGCGATCTCCTGCGCCGCGATCTGTAGCGATCTCGTAACGCCGATCATCACGCCGCAGAGCGGAGCCACGACTGAGACGCAGTTCAAGTTTACGGGCATCCTTGCCGAGCAGCGTCCAACACGGGACTGGATCAGCGACATCCTGAGCTCCTGCCTCGGCTACTACACGATGGAGTTCGGCAAGATCAAATTCGGCATGCGCTACAACTCCAGCGCGGTCGAAGCCTTCACTGATGGCAACATCCTCCTGGACAGCCTGCAACTCGCGATGAGGCCGCTGGAGTTCAACTACCTCACGGTAGCCTTTGCCGATGAGGAATATGCCTACCAAAACAACGCGGTCGAGTTGAAGGATGATGATTTCGGCGCACACATCGGAGAGCGGCTGACGGCTAATGTGAACCTGCCCGGAGTGAGTACTAAGTCGCAGGCCGCCCGCATCTGCTCGATCAAGCTGCGAGAAGTGCTGGGTGGATCGACGCTCTCCGAATGGCTGAAGGCGCGCCGTGTGGCTCTGAAGACCACCATTCTGGCACTCAACACGGAACCGGGCATGGTCTGTAGCTACACCGGTCCTGATGCGCCCAACGGCTCTCTGGAATTCCGCGTCAAGTCCTGGAAGCTCAATAAAGACTGGTCCATCGACATTGTTGGAGATTCGACCACGGATTCGATGTACGACCTCGCCACGGGCCCGAAGCCTGTTGACGTGGCGCCCGACGCGATTCCGCCGAAGGAGTGGTACCCGGTCGAAGTCAATGGCAGTAAGGTGGCGGCGCCGCCGGTCGCGAACCTCGTCCTCGCTTTGGACCAGTCCGATCCTGCTGGGTACCGGCTTAATACGACTTGGAATCTGCCGGCGTCCCTGGGGTCGACCGCAGCTCAGCGACGGAAGGCGATGTTTTTCAACGCTGCGGATGCGGAGTTACCGATAGATGAAGGCGTTGAGCTGGCGACGCTGAAGCTGCTCGATGAGATCCAGTCGTCCGCCAACGATGGACCGTTCGCCGAATGGCCTGATCTCGACACGTGGGTTGAGGTGTGGGTAGCTCTGTTAAACGGCGATCTGGAACCGACCTGGGTCAAATCCAATCGCGAGAAGATCTCTGGCGGCCAGGCGCCGGTCGACCCATCCTTGGGCGACGTCATCATCGACGATTCGCATGTCGTACTTACATGGAGCGGGGATGTCCTGACGATCGAAAGCCGCTACGCTCCGCACTATGTTCCCGGGCCCACTCGGGTAACGGACACCCTCAGCGCTAAGATCTACCTCGAGGCAGGGGAGACCGTCAAGGCGGGTGAGGACGTACCGTACACGAAGCCGCCCGGCGAGAATCCTCCGGCGAACCTGCAGCCATTCTCGGTCTCGATCTCTAAGGCGGAGATCATGGCCGTCACGCCGGCAGAGAACGGCAGCCGCACGCTCTACCTCCATGCCCTCAACGTGCAGGACATGGGCGACGGTGTCACGAAGCAGGTGCCGTACAAGGAGCACACGCTGCAGGGCGGAGACGCGACCGCGCCGGTGGTCTTGGCCCCGACCGATATCGATGTCAGTGCTCCGGTTGCTCCTGTCACGGTCGGGCTTTCCTTGGACCTCTCGCAGCCGGACAGCTACATCGTCGCCGTGGATTGGACACTGCCGACTTCGACCGGAGGGAATACCGGATATGAAGTGCAGTTGGCGTTCTTCCTGGATCCGGATGCAGTCGATCCGGATGCCGACTTTGGCGAGCTATTCCCTCAACCGGCGGATAGTCCAAACACGACCAGCGCCCGATGGGATCGTCAGATGCGCACCGACTACTCCGCTTACCCGCGGGTCCGTGTGCGGGGCATCAACTCCAAGGTGAGTCCGTCTGATCCCGGGAACTACGCTTCCGCGTGGGTCATGTCGCCCCTGCCTTCGCCGGAAATTCCTCCACTAGGCCTGCGTGCGACGCCGCCACCCCCGACGTCGGTCACCCTCACCGTTCCGTCGACCGCCACGAGTCCGCGCACCTATGGGTTCGACTTGGCCTATGTCGATCCGCCGGACACGACGCTGATTGCTCAGTACGACGTGGAGCGAATTTTCTTCTTGGATCCCGCCGGCTCGCAGATAGCTCCGGGTGATGGTTGGGCGAAACTCGGAACCCTTCTCCCCGGAGAATCCCCCCAGTCCTGGGGTGGCGAATGGGACCGACTCGACGTTGACTACTATGCCCAGGTGCGGATGAGGTCCGCGAATGCGACCGGAACAGCGACCTCGGGGTGGGTAGTGTCTGCCATCGTCAAGGTCGACAAACTGCCCACCCCATCGATCACGCAGGGGATCACATTCATCGTCGAGGGGCGCGTAGCGACGAGCCAATGGCGTTGGAAGACGCTCACTGTCAATCCGGCCGCCGCGCCGACGACTTCGAAGGATTATCTTGTCCAGGTCACAGTCTGGAACGATGCGGCCGGCACCGTCAGCGATATGGGCGGAGCGTGGGTGGATGCTGCGATCTTGTGGCCGGGGGACATGACTCGGGCAGCCGGTGACTGGTGGCCTTGGGATAAGGTGGCTCGCTGGATTCAGTGCCGAGTCGCCGCGCGGAACGAGTTGAACGAGTTGGGCCCTTGGCGGTATTCGGGGCTGGTGGCTCTGGCTGGGTCTGCCGGCATCGATCCTACCCAGCTGGACGTGACGAAGACGAAAGCCTTCGGAATTGTCGATGGGAAGCTCCAGCCTCTCGTTGACGGCAGCTACCTCGTGGTGGATGTCGGAACGGGAAAACTCACGCCGCAAGCCATTCAGATTCTGGGTGACTACCTGGATGGAAACCTCTTCGACTTGATCGGTGGGAAGTTCACCATCACGGCGGATGCGGTGTTCGCGAATCTCGTTGCCACGGCTATGGCGATTATCACCGGCGCTCTCCAGGTTGGAGGCGGAGCCAGCAACATCCAAGTCAGCGGATCCAGCATCATTCTGAACGCAGGTTCAAATCAGCTGATCCTGACCTCTGGTGGTGGGAACTTTGGAAGCGGGCAAGTGGTGGCCGGATACGGAGGATTTGGATCCCTCCAGGTCGGGCCAAACGTCCCATACGGCAGCATTGATGGCGGTGGGAATGCAGTCCTGGCGGCGCTGCAGTTGTTCCACGCTCTGGCTATTGAAGCCGGGGGCACCGGTGCATCGAGCGCGGCCGGCGCCCGCTCCAACTTGGGATTGAGCCCAGCCGCGATCGCACCCTTTGGTTCCGCCGCTGGGGAAGTCTGCCAAGGAAGTGATCCACGGCTCAACAACGCTCGGACGCCGACATCGCACCGACATACGGTCAACACCACTGATGTCGAGGTGCGAATGGCGGACGGCACAGCTCAGTGGGTGAAGGTCGTCAACATGGGTGATCCGTACACCGGATACACCGGCGCGTAGAAAGGACTCGAATGAGACTCACAGATGAACAGCTTCAGGGAATCCTGAACCAAGTAAAGCCGGTTCTGACTGCGGCCGCGGCGATCCCGAAGGCCTCGCAGGTGAACTTCTTCTTCACTCCGGAAATCAACATTGACTTCCCGGGGGTCCGGTCGATCAGCCTGACGTTCCGCATCGTCGACAACTGGTACAAGGTCAACGTGTCCAGGTCGAACGACGGGACGCTGGAAGAGGTGATCTCCGGCACGATTTCGGAGCTGATGGCCACGTAGCAAGGTCGACGCGCTATGAAGCTATCGCCTCACTTCGACTCCGACGAGTTCCGCTGCCCCTGCTGCGGAAAGTCCTGCATGATGCCTTCCATCGTCGCGGCGCTGGAGTCTTTGCGTGCTGAGTGCGGGAATCGGCCTGTCTTTATCAATAGCGGCTTTCGATGTGAGAAGCACAACAAAGCCGTTGGGGGCGCACCGAATTCAAAGCATCTGTTTGGCTTGGCCTCTGACGTCCGCATCGGCGGGCTGTCGGGCCAGGAAATCTACGAGTTTGCCCGCACGATCCCGGCTATCCATGGCTTTGGGGTGGCGGCGGGCTGGATCCACATCGATACGCGCGTCGGACCGGTGGTTCGGTGGCGCTATTCGAACAACGGCCAGGTGATCGCCTGGCAGGAGAATTGTCAATGATTGGGCCGATTACCGATCCGAATCCGATTCACAATTGCACTCCCAGCATCGTCCGCAAGGCGATTCTGGTGCTCAGTTACATGGGCATCTTTCCCGCTGCGGTTGGGCTGCAGCAGACCTTCAACGGGTTTGCTGTGACAGACGCCATCGTTGTGCCGAACCTGGACGCTCAACCGGCTGATCTCCCGATGTCGTACCGGTTGCTTATCGAGGGCCAGTGGCACGGGGCGAAACAGGTCATTCAGACGGCATACGAAAATCTCTCCTCTGGGCCGTTTGAAGACCGGCTCTACTACCTGTACCTGCAGTGCACCTCGAAGCAGCTTACCCGGGCCGCCTTCAAGGAAATCCTGATCTCCAACGTTCCGGCCGTGGGTCGGGCCTATGCGGAGGCGATTGCAGAACTGGAGAAGGCGTAGGGCGTCATGGACCTCACTGCGCTCGCAACTCAGATCCTGAAGTTGATCACCCTGCTGCTGGAAGGTGTGCCGGTCGAGCAGCGCCGCGCCACGGCGATTACGTGGTTCTGGCTGAACTGGCCGCTGGCCAAGCTGTTCCTGAAGATGGGGAAGACTCCGCAGGACGTCATCGATCAGATTGAGGCGGGGATGAAAACCGCCTCTGTCGATTCCACGCCGAAGGTGAGCTGAGGGCGGTATGGATCTCTCGCACTTCCACTGGCAAGAGTTCATTGCGGGCGGGGTCTTCATGACCCTGCTCGCCTATGCGGTCCGGACCATCCCGCCGCAAACAAATCCATGGGCCCGCTGGCTTATCGGAATCCTCCAATTCGCAGTCAGCAACCTTGAGCAGGCCCGCGCCCAGGTCAAACCGCCAGACACCCTGAAGTAATCATGATCCGGCACTGACCGGGTCGGATGATCAACCGACCAAACTACTCATCGGAGAACACTCCCATGGCGACGTGTCCGCCATCTCTACGCCCAAGCGGCGATTCAACCACCTGTGAGGAATCAAGCATGCATGGTCTGTTCGCAAAGGTGTGGCTCAGTACGCCATTCGTCGCAGCTTTGCTCCAATCATCCGTCCCGCCAGGTCATGAGCCCACGGCGATGTGGGTCAACTGGGGGGCGCTGGGAGTGATGGCTTGGGCTTTCTATGGCCTCTTTAAAAAGGAGCGCGAGCAGGCTTCGAAGGATCGTGAGCGAAGCGAGCAGCGCCTTGCCGAATTGGTGGAGCGCTGCTCGGAGGCGCTGGAAAGCAACTCTCAACGCCTGGGAGAGACGAAGACTGCCATGGAGCACGTCGCCAAGATTCGCGCATGTCCGCTGTCTGAAGGAAAGAAGCAATGAAACATCTCGCCCTGATTGTGATTTTCGCCCTGGTGTCCATCAGGGCCGATGCTCAGATCTGTCTCGGCTGCGCGACCACTGGGGGAATTCCCCAGGTGTCCAGCCTTCCGTCGACCTGTAGTCCGCAACTCGCCCCGAACGTAGTCTTCCTCACCATGGGCACTATCGGCGTGTACGCCTGCCAGGTGAATGACAACTGGACCTTCCTCGGGTCCGGGTCCGGATCCGTCACGAGTGTTGGATTGGCCGGCACTCTGGGGCAGATCAACATTTCCGGTCCCAGTGCGATCTCGACCTTTGGTAGTTGGGGAGTCTCGATCGCGGACCCCTTTACGTTCCCCGGCCGTGCAGTGACATCCGCCTCGACGACCACTCGTGCAGGGCTCAATATTCCGACCGGAGCAGCTCCAACTTCACCCGTGGCCGGGGACGTTTGGAACCTCTCAGGGGTCCTGCAATACCGCAATCAGGCAGGCGCGACTCGGTCGTTGATGACTACGGCGGACCTGCTCGCTCTGGCGCAGACACCCCTCACGACGCGTGGCGACATGTTCTATGTGGACGGTACGCCGGCGCTGGCCAGGCTCGCGAAAGGGGCGAGCGGAACGGTGCTCGTGATGGGGGCGAACGACCCGGCGTGGGGAACTACGATCAACGGGACGGCGATTCCGGCCAGCAAGACGCTCATGGCGACGGATACCGTTCTGGCTCTGGCTCAGACGCCGGCGACGACCCGCGGCGATCTCATCACGGTCAACTCGACGCCAGGCCTGGTCCGCCTCGCAAAGGGCACGCAATACCAGACGCTCCAGGGTGGCGCTTCGGACCTTCTGTGGGATGCCGTCCACCTTGACCAGGCCAGCGCGGTTACCGGTGCTCTGGGGCAGGCGAACGGCGGTACCGGGGCGACCACGGCCAACGGCGCGCTGAATAATCTGCTGCCTTCCCAGGCCGGGAACAACGGAAAATTCCTCACCACCAACGGGACCGATACCTCGTGGATCTCCCTGGTTGGTGGGGGCGACGCGCTAGGTCCGGCGACCAACACTAATGGTTTCATTCCGACCTGGAACGGCGCGAACTCCAAGACGCTGGCCAATGGCATCGCGGCGCCTACTGGGGCGCTGGTCGGAGTTGGCCAGGCGAACACGTATACCGCCGGGGCGAAGCAGGTGTTTTCCCAGTCGACCACGACAGCTGGCCTGAACCTCGGAGCGCTGAGCACTGACCCTTCGAGCCCGACGGACGGAGATTTCTGGAAGAACGCCGGCAATTTGTTCATTCGGCAGTCGGCAGCAACAAAGCAGCTCGCCTTCACCGACTCCAACATCACAGGCACGGCGGCTGGTCTGAGCGCGGTACTCGCCAAGGCCCAAGGCGGAGCCGGCGCGGACATGACGGCCGTCACATTCCCAACTAGCGGCACGATCTCCACAGTCGTCAACCCGACGACGGCAGCGGCTGTGATCGGCGACGGCGTGGTGTTGGTGGGCGACGGCGGGACCCGCGGCATCAAGGCGAGCGCCCTCACCGCGACCGTGGTCAAGATGGCCGCCGGCGTCCCAAGCGCTGCCGTGGTGGGAACCGACTACATGGGCATGGCTACACAGCTCGTGAAGGCCCAGACGCCGCTCACCACGAAAGGCGATCTGTTCGCGTTCGACGGGACCACGCTCCACCGGTTGCCCGTTGGATCCAATGGCCAGGTGCTCACGGCCGATTCCGCGCAGACAGACGGAATGAAATGGGCGGCCGGAACCTGGCACTGGAACGGTAACGGTTGCTGGCGGCGGGGCGCTTGCTAACGGTGCGCTGATGGTCGGAGGCGGGACAACGACGTCCCAGACACCGTGCACGACCTGCACTCTGGACAGCAATGGGGTCCTCACTGTGGCCACGGTAGTCACGACCGGAGGCGGAACCGGGGCGGGATTCTTCGAGTTCGGACAGGGTACTGCTCCCAGCCTGGGAACCAACGCAGTTACGGTCTATGCCCCGGCCAGTGTCACCAGCTACGGCCTCGTCCTGCCCGGCTCCAGCGCTACAGGATTCCTCTTTGGGACTGATACCGCGGGGACGAACTCGCTCTCCTGGTAGGTTCCAGTGGCACCGGAAACGTTGCCAGGGTCAACAGCCCGACGTTTGTCACCCCGACTCTTGGAGCTGCTCTGGCAACCACGATCAACGGGACGGGTATTCCGACGAGTAAAGTCCTGATGTCTACGGACACTGCGCTGGTTATCGGACAGACGCCGATGACCACCCGGGGCAACCTGCTACTGGCTACGGGGGCATCTCCTGCTCTCGGTAGGTTGGCGAAGGGGTCTGAGTACCAAGTCCTTACCGGTGGCGCGACGGAGCCCGCCTGGGTGCTGTGGCGCTCGACCAGGCGACGGCGACCAGCGGGATTCTGCCGGGCGGCCGCGGTGGAACTGGAACGACTAATTTCTCTGCCACGGGCGCCACTGCTCTCAGGGCCTACACCTTTCCCGGATGCGGACGCGACGATGGTGGCCACGGCTGGAGCCTACGTGTACTCCGCCGGTTCAACCATGCCATCTCCCAGTCTGCGACGACGGCCGGTTTCAACCTTGGGGCCTTGGCGATTGACCCGTCGAGCCCGGCTGAGGGCGATGCGTGGTACAACGCCGGCGCGATCAAGTTCAGGGATTCGGCCGCAACTCGGATCTTGTGCCACAACCGATGGTGCTCAGGTGCTCAGCAATAAGACCATTCTGACTCCGACAATCGGCAGCTTTGCCAATGCCAACCACGATCGCACCGAATGCGGCCGGAGGCGGCCAGATCACTGATGCCGCTCTGAGCGCGGCCGTCGGATCAGGAAAAGGCGGAACTGGTGTGGCCGGAACTCTCTCGGTATCCCGATGGCGAACTGGGGCCAGTACCTGGACGGCGGCGGTGGCTGCGGTCAGACTTCGGCTGGCTGAACGTATCCGAAGCGATCACCACTCTCGCGAACTATCGGCAGTGGTGGTAGCATCGCACGACCTCGGCAACGGTAGGTATCGTATCGGCGAACCAGTTGAACGGCGTCTCACTGGCGGGGCTCAGCACTGGACTGCTGAAGATCACGACTTCGACCGGCATTCCGTCGATCGCAACGTATGCCGACATCATCGCGCTGTTCGGCGCGGGGGCGTGCTCCGGATATCCGAAGTCGGACGGAACCTGTGATTCAGGCGCCGGCGGATCGATGGTCTACCCGGCATCTGGTGTGGCGGTCAGTACTGGCTCCGGCTGGGGGACCTCTCTCGCGGTTGCGACGGCCGCTACGGCCAATGCCATCGCTCAGCGCAATGCATCCGGCGAGGTGATCGCCGTTAACACCGTGGCAACGGGAAAAACAGCGATGGCCACGGACACAGCTCTGGCTGATGCGCAGTTGGCGGCCAAGCACAAGACGAGGGTGCAGTCGTTCACGATCTTCGATCCTGTGACTGGGGATAGCGGACGAACACAGGTGACCTTCCCATACGCGGTAACCATTGCGTCGGTGGGTTGCTCTGTGAAGGCCGCTACTTCCGCGACCATCAACTTGGACGAGCGAGCCTTTGCCACGCCTGACACGGCGGGCACGGCGGCATTGACCTCGGGGTTGGCATGCACCACAAGTGGCGCGACGTCGACCACATTCAGCAACGCAGGGATCGCGGCCAACGTTCCTTGGCGCTGACGATCTCAGCTGTCTCGGGAACGCCGGACACGCTGCGCGTGTTTGTCACCTACACGATCGACTAATCGAGCACATGAAACGAATTCTGCCTCCATTGTTCCTGCTGGCGGCGGCCACCTTGCTGGCCGCCTTGCCGGCAACCGACATTTCTCAACCGGCACTGCCCTCAGTGCCTCGTGGACAGTTCAGAACAGCACCTGGGCTGTTGGTAGTGGGGTCGCGCGAAATGCCGTAGCTGCATCCGAAGGGGTTGCCCTGTGGAATGCAGACACATTTGCAAACAACCAGTACGCGCAAGCGGCCGTCTCTGGGCTTTCCGCAAACAACAACTACGTGGGCGTCATGGCGCGGTGGACCGGAAGCGGCGCAACCATCGCATGCTACGTATTCTCAACGGATGGCACGACAGGATCCGGACATACCTCACTCGGGGAATTTACCAGCCGGAAGCTTCGCTGAGTTGACCGGGTGCGCAACGACTTGGACGGCGGGGGATGTGGCGCGGCTCGAGGTTGTCACGTCTGGGTCGAACGCAGTGCTGACAGGCTTTAAGAACGGCACGCAGGTCTGCACCTACACGGATACGACCACGGTAAAGGCGAGCGGATCTGCGGGACTCTATGCATGGGTTTCGATTCAGGCTCAGGCAAACGGAAATCTTGACAACTTTGAGGCCGGCAATCTGTCGGCGGCCGCCCGGCGGAGGCAACCGCAGCTGCAATGAAGACCGTAGTTTTCCTTTTTCTCGCGCTCCAGGTGCAAGCTGCGACCTGGTACATTGCCACGAACGGCAGCGACAGCAACGCCTGCACATCAGCTGGAAGTCCCTGCCTTTCTCTCAACGGCGCCTACCAGAAGGCCTCGGGTGGGGACATCATCAAGATCGCGGCCGGAACCTACAGTGCCGCGCAGAACATTGCCACCAAGACGCCGGCCAGCACAATCTACGCGGAGCCGGCGGCTGGGGTGACTGGCACATGGGCCATCTATTTTTCCGGTGGCGTCTTCGGAATCGGAGGCAAGTTGTTCGAGTTGCGCTCGGACTCCGGCACTCCGCGGTGCCAGCAGAACTGCATCATCCGGGTCAGTGAGTTTCAGGTCACTGGAGCGTCTCAATACCTCACCTTGCGGAACGTCGACATCACTGGCTACCTCGGATACACGTCTGGAAATGACATCGCTGTGATCGGGGGCTCTGTCGGAGGCGGAACGGATTACAAGCCTCAGATTGCGCCGGCGTCCGGCTGGGGAACACAGGGGAACCGCTTCCTGTTCGATGGCGTCCTCTTTCACGACTGGGTAAGAAGCAGCAGTGCCACGCACATCGAATGTTTGCAAGTCGCCGGGACTAATGCGATGACGATCCGCAACAGCACCTTTCGGCGCTGTGACGTGTTCGACCTGAGCTTCACCGCATACAACAGTTCCGGCAACGTGACGAACCTCGTGCTGGAGAACAACATCTTCGCGAACTCCAGCGACATCAACGGGTCTGGAACAGGTAGCGGGACCGTGCATCTGACGGCCACTACTTCCGCAATGATTCGGTTTAATAGCGCGGCCGGCTTCATGTGGGCAGGGCAAGAGCAAGGGAGCCTGGGCGCGCTGACCGTAACAGCCAACAACATTACAGGCGGCTTTCTCTCTGGCGATACAGGTGGCTGCTCGAGCTTTGTGACCTACTCCTATAACGTCACCAGCGGATGGAAGTGTGGCGCCACCGATATCAATGCAGCGCAGGGCTTCGTGAATTCCACCACGGCGAGCCTGGACCTGCACCTCACCTCCGGAGCCACCGCTCGAGACTGTCCCGACTTCAGTGAGTGGTGGCTGCCCGTCCACGGACCTCGATGGATTCACCCGGCCCGTCTCGACAAACTGCGACGCCGGCGCGTATGAGTTCGGAGGCAGCAGCGGCACGGCCCCAACCATCACGAGCTCCGGCACCCTGGCGGCCGGAGCACGCAACCTGCCCCTACTCGCAGACACTCACGGCCAGTGGAACATCGCCGTTCACCTGGAGCCTGGCCAGCGGGTCTCTTCCCGGGGGCCTATCCATCTCTTCCGCTGGGGTAATCTCCGGGACTCCAACAGCTTCCGGCACGTTCACGCCGACCGTGCAGGTCGACAACGGGACCAGTCCGGCGGCCACTCAGCAGATCACCATCGTCATCTCATCGCCGCGGCTTGGGGGCGGCGGAAAACACGGCGGCAATTTCCGTAGGAACTGAAAATGAAACACATCATCCTCCTCGCCGCGCTGGCGATCGGCGCGCATGCCCAGACCTATGTCACGGTGCAGGGCCCTATCCCGACGGCCAACGGCTCGGGTTGGTCGGGCACCATTTTCTACTCGTGGGTTGGCCAGACCTGCGGATCCACATTCATCGCTCCGGATCGAAAATCCGTCCGTGTGAGCGATGGTGTAATCCAGGGGACCGTCAGCCTCCTGGCGGGCTGCCCTTCGCCATACCTTATTGAGTACAGTGGCGCGTCGACCGGCCGGGCGAGCTGGACGATTCCCGCCGGCATGAGCTCGCCGACTACCATTGCGCTGATCCAAAGCAACTACATTCCGAATCCCTTCTACCAGTTCTCCCCGCTCGTTCTCACCGTGCCGCCAGGGGATCCGGCTAAACGCTGCTGGGGAAAGAATGAGGCGGGCACGGCCTGGGACATGGATTACCTGTGGTGGAGGCGGTGGGGGTGGTGGAACGGACTTCATCTGGGAACTCGGAACTGGTACGCTTTCCAACCAGCTCGACCTGCAGGCCGCGCTCGATGCGAAAGCCAGCCTGTCGCATAGCCACCTGATCTCGGATACGGCTGGACTACAGGGAGTGTTGAACGCTAAGGAACCGGCGCTTCCCTTGGGATCGAGTGCCCAGTACTTCAAGGGCGACAAGACGCTGGGGACGTTGGACATTGCCGCTATTGCCGGTCTGGCGACAGCGCTGGCCGGGAAGGCATCTACAGCACACGCCGGGACGCACGGCCTTGGTCAATCAGACCCCCTGACGCTCGATCAATCGCAGATCACCGGCCTATCGGCCGCGTTGGCCGCCAAGCAAGGCCTGATCACGTTCGGGGATGGATTCGTTTCTGTGGGCTCGAACCCTGCTCTGGATTGGTCGGTTGTGCCGCGGTGGTCGACGGGATCAGGTCCGCCGAACTATTCCGTGCCTGCCGGGTCGGAAATCTACCGCGACCAGGTGACGGGCTTCCTGCACATGGCGAACGGGACCACTTCCTGGGACCTGATGTACAAGGCGGGGATGCTGCTGCAGGCGGCGGACTTTCCAGCTCCGACTACGACAGCGCTTGGGGGTGTGAAAAGGAACACGGGGAATCCCGGGGAGTTCGTCAGTGGGGTTGGCTCCGATGGATCCCTCCTGTACGGGACGCCGCCGGGAGGTGGGGGCGGCGGCTCCGGAATTGGAACCTTCTATGGCGGTGGTCCGGTCGCTACAGTCGCACTTGGGAGCCGTGTCTTCGCTCCTCAAGGTGCCACATTTGTGGTGCAGAACACGACCAACTGGCTCAGAGTGGCCCAGCGCATGCCGAACGCCTGCACGGCGAAAAACCTGAGGGTGAATCTCGCAGTTGCTCAGGGCGCAGGTGGATCTGAGCAGGTGTGGCTGTATGCCGGGGCCACAACTCCGACTGCGACAGCCCTCACCTGCTCAATCGGTAGCGGGTCTCTGGAGTGCCAGAACCTCTCTGACACGGTGTCCGTCGCCGCGGGCGACTACTTCTACATGGCTGACACCAATGGATCGTCCGTCGCCAATTCCTACATCAATTTCAGCTGGCAGTGCCAATGAGGATCTCCATGCGGCTTGTTCTCGCTCTCGCGATCGCGCTGCCTCTGGCGGCGCAGACCCAATTCTATGTGCCAACCGGGACGACGGTATGTCTGGCCTCTGCCAGCAACGCAACGCCGATCGTCGTCTCGACGTCGGGCTGCGACAATACTTCGCTGGCATCCGCCACGCCGGCGGCCGTGGCGCACGGTTGGACGAATGGCACGGTCATCGTGTTGGCCGGAGTGGAAGGCAACACGGCCGCGAACGGGACGCGCGTCGTTCAGGGCGTCACTGCTACTACGGCTCAGCTCTACACTCTTGGCGGGAGCCCGGTAGCTGGCAACGGTGCATTCCTGCGCTACACGGCCGGCGCAGGGACAAGCTATCCGGAAGCGGCCGCCGGCACGTTGGTGACTCTGAAGGCGCATCCTCGAGTGTGGCTCGATGGTCCGTCCGGATCATTGACGTCGACGCTTTGCACCAGCGGGGCGGGCTGCAAAGGCGTGGTTGAGAATCCAGCCTTCGCGGCGATGAAGACCGCGATCGACATGCGCGTCGTGGCGAAGGATGCGACAGCTCCGGACCAGGCGCTCATCGCTCAGATGCAGAACGGCGACTTTGGATACCTGGGCGGGACTGCCCTCATGTTCCAAACGACAGGGTCCACCAGCTACAGGGACAAAGCCATTGCGATCTTGAACAACCTGGAGCGGTACACCAAGGGCTTCGGCTGCGTCAGTGAGCAGATCGGCGGCTGCGCGGACTCAATCACCTTGGACTACTCGAGTAAGTACGCGTGGAACATCGCCCAGGCCTACTCGATCGTGCGCGGCAGCATGTCGCCGAGCGAGAAAACCGCGTTCGCCGGAAAGATCTTAAACGACGTCAATGACGGATGCACGAACCGCTTCCACTCCGGAACAGGAACCGTCAACTACACGTTGTATGGGACCTCCATCACGGGGACCGGCACGCAGTGGCTCACGAACCCCGACACGTCGCAACGCATCGCGCCAGGTGACTCGATCGCCTTTACCACCGGCTGCACCTCCGGCTACTGCACCGGCATGACGGTCCTGGTGTCGGCCGTCACCTCTGATACTTCTCTGACTCTTCAGGCCTACCCTGCAGGCGGCTACGTAGCGGCATCCGCGACCAACGCTCCATTCTGGATCGCAAAGCCTTGGATCGCGGGGAACTGTGGCCTGGTGAATTTCATCAATCACTCTGGCTTTTCGCCGCTGTCGAGCGGTCAGATGCATCCGAGCATCTACATCTCTGGGCTGCCCACAAGCTTTGGCGGCCTGACGGTCTACTCGCGCGATGAGTCGAATCGGTCTGAGTTGTACAACCAGAACATCACGAAGGGACTTGGATTCCTCGCCCTGGGGCTCGCGCTGGCCGATGACGACGTCCGCGCCCAGATGATGATCCAGCGGCTGGTGTTCTGGTGGAAGGACTACTGGTATCCGCTGCAGCGCCAGTGGTCGACCGGCGCGATGCAGATCACGGCGAAGTACTTCGCCACGCGCGTTCAGCCGTTCACCGCAAATTTCGCGATCCAGTTGCGCAACAGCTTCGTCGAACCGGCGATGGACTTCACCGGTGGAACCTGGCTGAAGACGCCGTTGTCGCTATGGGTCTACGGCTATAACCGGGCGGCGAACTCAGGCATCCGGTGGGGTGGGGCGGCGCCGGCCGTCATGACCGCCGATCACTGGAAAGGTGGGCTCGCGTCCGCGTACCTGCAGCCTGGCGCCTTGGAGACACCCGGGTGGTACAAGATCCTGAAGGATTGGACCGGCTTCTGGGGCCCGGCAGAGACCGAATTCGGCTACGCGAATCTATTGGGCTATCCGGATAACTACCTGTACACCAACCCGACAGCCACTACAGCGGATCCGGCCACGACGCTGCCTCTCGCTAGGAATCTCACCGTGGCCGACTCTCAGCCGAACGGCGAAGGAACGGGGCTGGTGATCTCCCGGACAGGATGGTCCGCCGATTCTTCCATCCTCGAGGTGCATGCTCTTTCACAGCTCAAGTTCAGCAACCTCTACGGGACGTCGTATTCTGGGGATCCTGGTAGCTACAAGATCTTCAAACGCTTCTACCTGCTGGCTGAGGATTACGGCAAGGGCGTACAGCCCACATTCTCGGCATACTGCGGACCGAACGAACAAAGCAACTACATGCGCATCGGGCCGTACGCGGCGACCTCTCCGTCGTTGCTGCAGCGCGCGAACTTTCGATCGCAGGTCCAATATGTGAAAACGCCGCGGTACTGGAATGACGCGAGCAACGCCGCAACCTACGCCATGGTGGATTACGCCGGAGCCTACCAGTCCGCCGCGCACATCACCTTCGCGCATCGGCATTTCGCGCACTTCAAGAAGCCGGGCTCTCCTGAGTACGTCATCGTGGCCGACTCGGTCAGGACCACTGACGGCCAGACCAAGGTGACCTTTCTGCACTTTCCGAACAACGGCCAGGTGGGCGTCTTCGAAAACGGGACCACGCTCTGGCCGGATAATCCCACAGAGGGCATAACGACCTTCACGCAGGCGACGTCCAGCGTCGTCTCGGACAGCCCGGCCAGTAGGATTCTGACCAAGGTCCTCAAGCCAGGTGGATCCTCTTCGTTGGGCGTTTATGTGGACAACACGAACGGATCCTATGCCGGCACAACGGATCCGGCCAAAGGACCGCTTGGCGGAGCAGGGCAAACCTTCCGAGTCTCGATCTGTGGTTCGATCGACGGGGAAACCTGCGACAGTTCGAATCTAAAGGCAAACGTTCTGGCGGTGCATCGTATCGTCGACGGGAATTCCGAGACCAGCAACCCTGCAGCATTGATCGCAACGATCGATCCGAACTTTATGGGTGTACAGTCGGACTCCGTTGTCGCTCTCTTTCCAGTTGAGGGTGCAACGCTCTCAAGCGCCACATTCTCCGTCGCGCACAGCGGCACGGCGCAGTATCTCATTTCAGGATTGATGGCGGGCTCCTGGTCGATCCGCCGCGGCGGAAGCCTGGTGAGTTCCTCGGTCGCTGTGGACTCGAGCGGAGTTCTCTATTTTGAGGGTACGGCTGGCACATACCTGCTGTCCCGTGAAGGGGCGGGTTCGCTGGCCGTAGCGACAACCGTCCTCCCGAACGCGGCCTTGGGATCCACCTATTCGATCCCGCTGGCGGCCGCCGGCGGCAATCCGCCATATACCTGGTCCGTCTCTTCCGGCTCGCTGCCGTCCTGGCTAACGCTCAGCAGTGGCGGGCTACTGAGTGGAACTCCGGTGGCCCTGGGCTCTGCTTCCTTTCAGGTGGCCGTCACTGATGCCTCGTCCGCTGTCACCACGCAGGACCTGGCGATCACCGTAGGAGTCTCAACGCTCTCTGTGGCTACGGCATCTCCGCTGCCGGCCGGTACGGTCGGAGCCGCATACAGCTACACGCTTAGCGCGGTGGGTGGTTCCGGATCGAAGTCGTGGAGCGCCACGGCGAACGGCTGCTCGGCCTGGGCATCGCTGAGCAGCTCGGGCGTCATCTCTGGGACTCCGCCGTCAGCGCAGGTGTGCTCGATCACGGCGCAGGTGTCGGACAGCAGCGGGTCCGCGTCCAAGGCTCTCTCAATCACGGTCACAACGGGATCCGCGCCGCTCGCGATCACCACGGCTTCTCTGCCTGTGGCGACTGAAGGATTCGCCTACTCCGCATCGATGGCTGCAACTGGCGGCAGTGGATCCAAGGTGTGGGACATCCCTGTGGCTTCCTGCCCGTGGCTGGTGATCAGCTCGGCAGGAGCCCTCTCGGGGACGCCTCCGGATGATGGCTCGTGCGCTGCAACGATCCGCGTCACTGACAGCAGCGGATCCGACTCCAAGGACTACACGATCACCATCAACCCGGTGACGTTGGGAATCACGGTCACGTTGACGCCGGCCAGGACAAGCGCCCTGATCTCATATGGTGCCTCCGGGCTGCCGAGTAACCAGGTATGCACCATTCGGGTGAGCCAGGGCGGGGTGACCGTGTTCACCGTCTCGGATTCAGGCGGCCGGCCGATCCGCCGCGCGGCCGCTACCGGGCTGTCTGCTGGTCCGGCCGATGTCTCGGCCACCTGTTTGCCGTATGGGGCAGGCGTAGCCTCTACGACGATCTTTGCTTCGTCCGGCCAGACTGCCGGCGTCCCTGTGCAGGGCACCGCTCGGGCGATTCGGGGCGCCACGAAAATGAAGGTCGAGTGGGGCTACACGGCGGCCATGAGTGAGACGGCGGTGGTGGTCTCATGTACCGGGCACTGCGCGGCGACTTTACCAGGCGTGGCTACTGGATCTGTGATCTGGACGAGGATTTCGTTCCTGACGGCTGGGAATACTGTCGTGGCAACTGGCGCAACAGCAGCAGCGATTCCATGATTCGAATGAGGTGGACTCCTAAAAGCGGACATTCAAGTACATTCAGTCCGTTGATATGGGCAGGGGCCGCTGATAGAATGGCGAGCCATGCAACCGACTTTGCCGAGGAGTTCCGACCGCGCCGCAGTGTGTTTACGTATTCTTCACTGCGGAAATTGTCCCTCAGACCGTGGAAACGCTGATTCAGGCGCTGGCTAATCTCGCGCAACGCGGAGTGCAAAGCGTTTATTTGGTTTTCTCTACTCCTGGAGGGAGCGTCATGCATGGCATCACGCTTTACAACTTCCTTAGATCCGTACCCTTTGATCTCACCGTTCACAACATCGGGAACGTAGACTCAATTGGAAATGCGATCTTCCTTGGTGCCAATAGGCGCTATGCCTGCCCGCATTCTACCTTCATGTTTCACGGGGTGGGGTTCGACCGTCCCGCGTCGAGATTTGAAGAAAAGGGACTACGCGAGATGCTCGATGGGATTGAAAGTGATCAGCGACGAATCGGTGGGATCATTACCGAGAGAACGCGTATCAGGCAGGACGAGGTTGAGAACCTCTTCAGGGAAGCCCAGACCAAGACCGCTGAGTTCGCGCGCGAGCGGGGGATAGTTGACGAAATCAGAGAGTTTAGCCTGCCCGCGGGCGCACCCGTAGTCTCTTTTGTATTCCAGCGCTAGAGCGTCTCGTTCCATGAGTATGTATCGGCAGCCTCGCAACTAAGTATAGTCCGAGAGTCAAGCGAAAGTTTCCGCAACTCAGCCACTTCGGTCCGTTTCTGGACATTTCGGAGGCCGATTCGTCGCCGTCAAGTACTAGTACAGCATAGAAATGTGAAGATAGACAAGCGAATAGCTATCCAATGATTGGCCTCAGGGTGGAGATGAGAGTGAGGGTCTAAGAAAGTGTAGCCGCAGGGAGGGCGCATCCCGTGGTGCTTGGGGCGCCCTCCCTGGGTCCGGCCTCCTCCGGTTCGAGGGGAGTCGCGCGGAGGCCTCAGATTGGTAGTTATAGGACCATTCCGTCTGGATTGCAAGTGGGAAATGCCAACAAGGCGAGATCTGACTAGAACTGGCAATCGGAAAGCTGGATATGTACGAGTTTCCCAGATCCTATGCAGGTAATCCTGACGCTGTGTCGCTTGTCGAGTTGAGCTAGGGAGCCAGAGTGCTCGGTCGAGAACGTGGCCTGAATCGCTGGATATTGAGCGGTACCGTCCCCGGTAAGTATTAGATACGGCCTACCGAGAATGTCCTTGCCAATCGACTCGATTGTTCCAGAGATCACGAAGGTTTGACCTTTGAAGCGGGCGTCCGCTCTCACCTCGTTCGCTTCATAAGCATCCAAGATATTCTGGGCGGTAATTTCTGATAGGACAGGAGTCCGCTGCGGATCTTCAGGTCCTGTGATCCCTCGCAGGACTTGCCGTCTGGAGGCCTCGATGATTAGAAGGTAGACTCCGCAACAGAAAACGATGAGGATGCAGGCGCTAACTATAGCTAGAGAGTGCTTTCCTTTGGGCGGCGGCTGATTCGGATGAGTCAAAGGGTTTCTCCAGTCGGGGGCATAATATCACCACGGAGAGTTGGAATTAAAGGATGGTGAAACCGCTAGTCACCAGACTTGGTCAAGGATTCCTATGAGGGTAAGCGTGCATACACAGGTGGCGAGGTCTATGCGAACAAATGCGCACCACATCTCGATTTCGCATGGCCGCGCACCACTCGGCAGCACGCGAACATGGCAGTCAGGGCACGGGTGGCCAGCGATCGCCTCCGATGGTACTACATCGATCGCTGCGGTCACCGACCGCTGTTGACGGCCTTGGGGCGGCGCTTCTTCCGCACTGCCTCGGCGCCCCATCGAAGATTCGCCTCAATGCCTCCACGTTCCTCCGGGTCGTTTAGGATGACCTCAAGTTCGTTATGCCAGTGTTCGTTCTCCGCCGCATATTTCGGAGTTGAGCTTGGTTTCGGGGGTGATTGCTGCAACACTGTCGGCTCGCTTGAGGTCCCACGATATGTCGCCCAGGCGCGAGTCAGTAGCTCCCCAAAGCTAGGCTCGCGATTGGTTCGTTTCCGTTCCTCATAGGCAGCATCCCGAAGTTGCTCCAGGAGCGCCGGTGGCACTCGGACCGGACCTGAATTGACTTTGTTTTCAGACATATAGAAACTTGCACACAAATTCACTTGACTACTCGTATACGTGTAGTCATAATGATCACCGTGGCTACAAGCAAGACTAACAAACCACGCGTACCACTACAGACAACGATGGACCGCGATCTGTGGCGTCAGGTGAGAGTCCAGGCAGCTACAGAAGGGATCCATGCGAACGTTCTGCTGGACCGCGCCTTGAGGCGCGAGCTCGATCGGGTGGAGCGCGAGAAGTCGGAGCAAAAGGAGGTTGCATAGGTATGAACAATCCACTGGAGAGGATCCATCGCCCGCGTCCAAAGATGGACACGCAGGAAGAGAAGGCGGTGGCAATTGGGTATGAGGCCCTTACCACATTGGAGAAGAAGCTCATCTTCGCCGAAATCGAGCAGCTTTTGGTCGAGACTGTAATTCACAACCGCGTCTCCTATCTGCAGGACCGGGTGATTCCAGAGACGATCCCAGTCAAGGACGATGTGAAGCGCTTGGAGGCGGAGCTTGTCGCCTGGCTGGGTGATCCCAATAGAGATCCCTATGTGCACGTTGAAGTTCCTGGTAAATGATCTCGGCCGCTCGGCCGCCGAGGACCATTCCTGGCTTCCCTCTGCGTTGTGGTGAGATCCAGAGACGGACCAGTAGTTCTCCGTCGAATGTATCGAATTCAATCTTGCCGAACTGATTGAGATTGAGCCATTCGTACTGTTTAGTTTGAACAAACATGGCTGGAATCGTAACAATTCACCGGATAACAGTGGAGCCTGGAAATGATTGAAACAAAATCGGTTAGTAGCGTTTCTGAGAGGATTCCGGTTCACCTGGTGCGAACGGATGGCGGCACGCAACCTCGCGCCGCGATCGTCGAAAGTGAAGTTGCGAAATACGCAGAGATGATGGAGTCCGGCATCGATATGGACCCGGTTCTGGTCTACTTCGATGGCTCCGTTTACTGGCTGGCGGACGGGTTTCATCGGCTGGCGGCAGCTCGCCGCGCCAACTTCGACTTGATTGCGGCGGAAGTCCGGCAGGGCACGCAGCAGGATGCGCAATGGGCATCCTATAGCGCGAACGCGAAGCACGGTATTCCCCGGACCAACGAAGACAAGCGCCGTGCCGTGGTTGCGGCCTTTGGCCATGTGAAGAGCGCCGGGATGAGCGATCGCGCGATCGCTGGTCACTGTGGGGTGAGTAACCGTTTTGTCGGCTTGATCCGTGAGGAGATTCCCAACTGTGAACGGTTCACAGTTGAAAAGCGCACAGGTCTCGACGGCAAGTCCAGGAAGATGCCGGCCCGGAAAACGCAGGCGCCCGCTCCAGCTCCGCGCTACCCGGTCCCGAATCGTTTCGGCGTGTTCACTGAGGACGCGGCGATCGAAGTCCCCCACGAACACGATGGCGCCAAGCTCTCCCTGAGCGTCCTGCGCATCGGGGACGATTCCTGGATCTACACCTTCTCCGCGAATTTCGGCCCCGCTGGCAGGAATGGCGCGCTCAATACCGACTGCCTGCCGGAGCCCAACTATGCCGCCGCGATCGGAGCCGCGGCGACGGAGGCCGCCGACTATCTCCGCGACCTCCGCGCGAGCTCGGCTACCAGCAACCGGACGCGCCGGCAGATTGGGCCGGTCCTGGCCTGGCTCTGCACTATGGGCGCTCCGCCGGATGTCATGGAGTCCGGACCGGTCGAGGAGCCCGCAGTCGAAGAGGCTCATCGAGGCGCGGCCACGCCGGAGCCCGGTACGGCGATCTGGCGCAACATGCAGGAGATTCGCCAGGCCCGGGCCTCGATCGCGCAGGAGCGCGGTGCGCTGAGCCCGGATGCGGTGGAGCTGCAGCGCGCCATCAGCTTTCTCAATCAGCCGCTCGATTGGCAACGTTTGGCAGCCGAGCTGGGACGGTCCAATCCCCACCTGAGCGACCAGGCGCTGAAGGGTCGTGACGTTCTCGACGGTATGGGCCGTCGAGGCTCGAAGCAGTTGAAGAGTGCATAGGGAGGAAATATGGAAACTACAATTCTGCGGCTCGATCAGATTCGTCGCGATGGCGGGACTCAGCCTCGAGCTTACACAGACTACGAAACGGTCGCGGAGTATTCCGAGGCCATGAAGCGTGGGGACAAGTTCCCGCCGTGCGGCATCCTGTTCGATGGCACCACGCACTGGCTTTGGGATGGCTTCCACCGTTGCGAAGCGGCGGAACACGCTGAACTGGAAGAGATCGAGTGCATCGTCGAGCCAGGCACTCAGCAGGAAGCCCAGTGGAGAAGCTACGGGGCCAACGGCAAGCATGGGCTTCGCCGATCCAACGCGGACAAGCGCCGCGCGGTTGAGGCCGCGCTGAGGATGCGCCGCGAGCTGGCGGATCGCGTAATCGCGGAGCATTGCGGGGTCGACCACAAGACCGTGGGCACGGTCCGGGCGCAGATCTTCCCGACTGGGGAAGTTCCCCAGTCGGATACCCGGGTGGGGCGCGATGGGCGTGAGATGAATGTGTCGGGGATCAATGCCGGCAGGGGATCGAGCACGGAGCCGCCGGCCAGCGTACAGCCGCCGGGGAACTATGCGGAGTCCATGCGGGCGACCGCGGACAAGTTCAAGCGAACTGATCCGCTGCCGTTCACGCCGAAGCCCGCGCCGCCTGGTGGCTGGCCTGTAGCTGGAGAGGATGGCAGCTTCGACGATTCGACTGCAGAGTGCCTGGTCGACGCCGTAGCGCAACGGTGGGTTGACATCAAGGTGCTCGAGCTCGAGCCGAGTGGATTGTTCCATCGCGAAGAATGGATCGCCGCCTTTTCGATCGGCTGCAAGCCATGTGTGTACTCCGAGCCGCTGACCGACAACAGTGAAGAGTACGACACGTACCCCACGCGAGAAGAGGCATTGCAAGATGCTGCGTTGCGGCTGGCGATGTACTGCTGGCGACAACTTCAGGATGAGACCGTTCCCAAGACCGCCAAGGAGGTTCTGGACCGGTTCCGGCAATGGGCGCTTCGCACGGGAGAGATCGATGATCAGGAATTTCTTGACGAGGTCATTCGTGTCCGGCAGGAGGAGGAGCGCCGTATTGAGCGGCGGGTCCAAGACTACGCCGAGGGCATGGCGACAATCTGTGTGGGCAAGGGCACACAGCGGGAAGACCCGGACGATTACGAACGCGTTGCGCGGGTGTTTATGGACAATGCGCTTAGCGATGCAGACAGCGATGAGGGAATTGCGCTGCGGTGTCTGGACGACGTCCTGGAGCGAATCACTGCCTTCGTCGCCGCGGTGAAGGCAGTACCTCAGGTGGCAGAGGAGGCGGCCAGTGTCGCTGAGTGATTCGGGCACGCCCAATGATCGGCCACGCCGGGTCTGCCGGCAACGGGCACGTCCGCAAACTGCTGAGGCCACGGGCACAAATGCCGTGCCCGGTTACAACCAGTACTTGGTTCCGCGTCTCCAGGACCAGTTCTGGTATCGGCACAAATCGATCGAGGTCATCGCGGCGAGTGAGGGACTCGGGCGAAAGTTCGTGCAGGATCTGTTGCGCCAGAACAGCATGCCCATAACGCCGGAGCCCGCTGCGGCCCCGCTGTTGCTCAGGAAGCGGAGGGCAGCATGAGACGTCCGCTCAGTCTATGGGACATCGCTTGTCTGCTCCTGATCCTCTTGATCGCTTGCGTGTTGTTTCACGTGATCGCAGGAGCACCGGTATGAGAGCCCAACTTCCACCCTGGGATGCGCCGGCGTTCGGCCGGTTGCTCGGCTTGGTTGTGTTCGTGGCAGTTGTTCTTCTGGCTGTCGGAGGGACGGTTTGGATGGAGGGATTCCGATGACTGATGCCGGGCTCTCGAGGGAGATTCACCGCGCTACGCAGGCCTGCTATCGGAATGGTTTCCATGACGGTGCGGCTGTCGCGCTGTTGTCCGTGGCCGCGATTCTCGCCGTGTTCTGGAGGTACATCAGATGAATCTTGAAAGCAAGAACTACCATGGATGCCCGCTGTGGCTTTCAGCTCTGGAGACGTATTTCGGCGGAGACGCCGACTACCAATCAAAGGTTGTGGCGTTGCAGCGGTTTTTCGGCTACTGCCTGCTCCCGACGGCCGACGCTAAAAGGGCACTCGTACTGTACGGAGAGCCTTCTACTGGGAAGTCGGTTGTGGAAAGAATCCTTGGAGAGGTGGTCGGGAGAGAGAACCAGTGTTCAATCTCAGTGTCTGAGCTTGCAGACCCACGGAGGAGAGCTTCTCTCTTAGGCCGACGCGTCAACATGATGAGGGGGTTCGATGGGGCTCCACATAAGGCATTTGCCGACCTCATCAGAGGGCTGCCGCTGCTGATTGATCCAAAGTATGTGTCGCCATTCCGTCATGCTCCGGCCTGCAAGCATGTGATTACGGCGAGCAGATTGCCTGCTCGCCGTGTAAAGGATCCAGCGTCATCTATGAAGCGCTGGGAGTGTGGCCTTCAGCCTTATGATCACCTCTTTCTGGTCATAGAGTTCAAGCACGTAATTCCGCGAAGTGCGCAGGATTATGGATTGGCTGAAAGGATCCTAGCCGAATTGCCGAGCATTCTGCTTTGGGCGCTTGATGGCGCTCGCGATCTGATCTTGTTTGGAGGCGTGTTTCCTAGCCTGAATAGACTGGCGGACTAAATGCCTTGCCGGGGCGGTGCCTAACTCCTCCGAGGCAACGGCGCGTAGCCGGCCGCCCCGCACCCCATTAGCGCAGAGCGAAGGAGCCGAGAATGAGTATCGCCAAGGATCATGCGGAAGAGTTCGTAGCGAGCTACGCGGCCGCCAAGCGAGCACAAGGGCTCACGGGGAATGACCTCAACCAGCGGTTGCAAGATCTGTTCGAGAAGGCGATCGAGAAGGGCATCGAAATCGGCGCGAAGGCCGCGCACAAACAGAGCAGGGAGAGGCCGGATGATCGACATTGACGACATGCTCACGGAGGACGGCCTCGCCGAATTAACAGGTCTTTCCAAGCACACGCTGAGACGTTATCGTGTGGAGAAGCGCGGCCCTTCCTTTATGCGCCTCGGGCGCAATATTCGCTACAGCAAGCGCGACGTGGCCGCGTGGATGGAGTCTCAGCGAGTGGAGATCAATCATGCCAATCAAGAAACGCGGCGGGAAGTGGTATTACCGGTTCTGGTATCAGGGCCGCGAAATCGGAAAGAGCACCGGTTTGGCCGCCACCGAACGAAATCGGAACGAAGCGCTGGCGATGGAGGCGCAGGCCAGGTTGGACCTGATCGCGGGCCGGGCACTCTACCGGGCGCCACGTGCCCAACTCTTTTCGCAGGCCGCTGAAGGGTATCTGGCCTACTGTGACGCGAACATGAAGTCGTCCACTGCTACTCGGATCCGAACCAGCTTCGCCTCGCTCGAGGCGCGCTTCGGCGGGCTGCCGGTGTTCAGCGTGGATGTGGCGCAGGTCCAGGACTACAAGACCTGGCGACTGAAGGAGCACGGCGTTCGCCCGGTTACGCTCAGGCACGACCTGCATACTCTATCGGCGTTCTTCAAGCGCTGGGCGCTAAAGCGCAACCTTGCGACGTCGAACCCAGTGAAAGAGGTTGCTATTCCGTCGGACGCTGAAGCTCAGCGTCAGCACGTGCTGTCGGCCGAGGAAGAGCGTAGCTACTTCAAGCACGCAGTGAAGTATCCGTACCTATACGATGTCGCCCGGTTGATGCTACTCACCGGCTGTCGACCGGACGAGCTTCTCTCCCTGCCTCAAACCGGCGTCGACCTCGAGCGGAGGACGCTGACGATCGCCGGCGGGAAGTCGCGAGCTGCGAAGCGGACCCTGCCGCTGGTGGATGACGCGCTGTTTATCCTGCGTGCCAGGATGCGGACAAAGGGGATGTGGGTCTTCCCGTCTCCGCGGCTGGAGGGTCGGCATGTCACGAAGTTGAACAACCAGCACGATGAGGTTTGCCGCGATGCCGGCGTGTCATTCACCATCTACGACCTCCGCCACACCTGGGCGACGCGGATGGTGACCGAGGCCGGAGTCGACGTGGCGACGGTCGCCGCACTTCTGGGCCACGGATCACTCAGGACGGTCATGCGCTACGTCCATAGTCAGGAGTCGGCGAAGCAGAGTGCGATGGAGAGCTATGCCGAGTTGCTCAGGAAGCAGCAGGAGAAGGCCCGTAGGAGAACTGCATGAAGCGGGCGCCGGTCGGTGTTCCCGGTCAGAAACCGGTACCGGTGCAGGTAGGCGAATACATGGCGTTTGGATTCAAAAGGATGGCGATGCGAATGTGGGTCTGCAAAACCTTTATTCACCGGTTCGACTCCGGTCCGCGCCTCCAATCTCCTCTGTTTTTTCTCCTCCGCCGGCCGGATTCCCTGCGCAAAACGACACTTCGGGCGAAGCCCACGTCGACTGGCTGATCTTCGGGCCAGGACGGGGCACAGCGGCCCTAGTCTGTAGCTCATGTCCCGATTGAACGCCCTCCCCGTCTTCCTCTTTCTCCTGCCGCTGGCTTTCGGGCAAACGGCCCCCACAGCGGGCCAAGTGATGAACTACGCCCTGACCGACGCCAGCGATCTCACTGGTCGAGGGGTGAAGCTGGAGCCGGTGCAGTATCTGGGCCGCAAAGCAGTGCGCGTCACGATGGATGAGACGGAGAACGGGATGGCGTTCATCAACGGGCTGGAGTTCCAGGACGGGACGATTGAAGTCGATCTGGCGGTCAAACCCACGACGCCGCCCGGCGTCAGGATGCCGGGGTTCATCGGCCTGGCGTTCCGGGCGCGAACAGACGGGGAGCACTACGAGATGGTCTATCTGCGGCCGGGGAATTCCACGGCCGAGGATCAGAGTATGCGCAACCACTCGGTGCAGTACTGCGCGGGCCCGGACTTCGGGTGGCACCGACTGCGCCGCATGTGGCCCTGGCTCTATGAAGCCCATGCCAACCTGGCCCTGGAAAAGTGGATCCACGTGAAGCTGGAAGTGGCGGGCCGCCGCGCGAAACTGTATGTGAACGGCTCCGCCGAGCCCGCCCTGGTGGTGGATGGAATGAAGGGTGAGGATCTCAAGGGCCGTGTCGCGTTGTGGGGCTATGCCGCGGAGGAGAGTTATTTCTCCAACCTGAAGGTGACGCACGCGAAGGCGCAGCCGCTGTCGAACGGTGGAGAGGCGGGCGGCGAATGGACGGTGAAGTGCGTCAGTGATTCCGGTGTATTCCAGGGCGCGATGAAGCTGGCACGGGAGGGCTCCCAGGTGAAAGGCACATGGTCGGGTTCGTTTGGCGCCGATCTGCCGGTGGAGGGGACTTGGCGCGACGGCTATGTCGAACTCACTTTGCGGGGAGAGTGGAAGCCGACCGGTCCGAAAGACACTCCTGGCGCCGCCGTGGCCACGCTGGCGGGCTGGATCGACGGCAATGCGGCCAAGGGCCGGATGAAGGTGGTGGACCGGGCTGACGGACAGTGGATGGCGGAGCGAAAGCAGTAGAGGGCTGAAGGCGGGCGAAAGGCGACCGATTCAAGGCGGCTGCTCCGGGGGCTTTCGACCGCCAGGCAAAGAAAAGGCATATCTCCTATCTCACGGGAATGAATGGTATGTGGCCGCCGGCCGTTCGTTCGCGATAACGATTTCCGCGAGAAGATCCTACCGAACGATACCTCTCCGATCGAATCTTCTGTTCATTTGGCGTGAGCCGATTCACGAAGCCGTCACATTTGTCATTCGGATTCCAATATCCTGTTAAATAAGTGTCTTATTTGTAACGAGATAGCCAATCTGTTTTAAGCCGTAATTTTTCCATTGACGCCCTGCAATAGTCACACTAGTATGAATACGCTATTCCGTCCGGGATGACGGGACTGGGGTCCTTGGGGGCTTGGTTCGCTAGATCCATCCAGGGCAGCCGGGCGGAAGGCTTCGCACGAATGGGCTCGTGAAAGGGGCAAGTTTCCGATGACCAAGTCGCTCAAGATCACGATCGTAGTGATTGCAGTCGCACTCCTGGCCGGGGCTCTCCATGCGCAATCGGTCTTTGCAACGCTTACCGGCATTGTTTCAGACCCCGCACAGGCAGTGATCCCGAACGCCAAGGTCACGTTGAAGAATTCAGCATCCGGTGACGTTCGAACCACGATGACGAATTCCGAAGGCTATTACACCTTCGCCTCCGTCCCTATCGGAACATACGCCCTCACCATAGAAGCCAACGGCTTCCAGACTACGAAGATGGACGGGCTGGCCTTTTCGGGCGCCGAGAAGCGGAACGTGGATGTCTCGATGAAGGTGGGCTCGACTTCGGAGACGGTGGAAGTCTCGAGCATGGCGGACATCGTGGCTCCGGTGGATTCCGGCGAGAAATCGGCCACGCTGAACGTCAAGCAGCTTCAGGACTTCTCGGTGGTGGGCCGCAGCGCGGCCGAGTTCATCAAGATCATGCCTGGTTTCGCGATCGCGGGTACCGGCACTGAGAACCGTGCAAACTTCACGGGTGAGACGATCGGCATCAACGGCAATGGTGACGGCGGCAGCCAGAGCGCTTTCAACGGCGCATACAGTGTGAACGGCCTGCCGGGCGGATCGCTGGACATCACGGCGGACGGCGCGCACGTATCGGATCCGGGCTGCAATTGCGCGACTCCGGTAAATCCGAACACAGACATGATCCAGGAGTTCAAGGTGCTCACCTCGAACTTCGGCGCCGAGAACCAGAAGGGGCCGGCGGTGGTGAGCAGCGTGGCGAAGTCGGGCGGCCGTGACTTCCATGGCGGCGCCTATCTGTACGCCCGTCACTACGCCATGAACTCGAATGACTGGCTGAACAACCGCCTGGGTCTGCCGAAGCCGGAGAACAAGTACTTCTTCCCCGGCGGCAACATCAGTGGCCCTGTGCTGATCCCCGGAACGAGCTTCAACAAGAACCGCGACAAACTGTTCTTCTTCGCGGGGTATGAGTATTACAACCAGAAGCTGGATACGGGCGTGCTGCGCGCCACGGTGCCGACGGCCGGGATGCGGACCGGCAATTTCAGCCCCGCTGAATTGTCCAAACTGGGCAACATCACCTCCTCCGGCGGTCCGCCGCAACAGATCACGGATCCCACGATTCCCGGCGGAATCATTCCCTCGAGCCTGGTCGACAAGGGCGGTCAGGCGTTGATGAATCTGCTGCCGGCGGCGAACGCCAATCCGAACGCGAACGGCGGCTACAACTACGTCCAGCAGATCAACTTCAACCAGAACAGCAACCAGTTCATGACCAGGGTGGATTACAGCATCAGCGATTCAACGAAGCTGTTTGTCCGCTACAACCGGCAGTGGGAGAACCAGCAGTTCCCGGTGGGCCTCTGGTGGCGCAACGGCAACCAGGTTCCATATCCGACCCCGGTGATCGGCAAGAACAGTTCCGACTCAGTTTCGGCGAGCCTGACGCACGTCTTCTCACCGACCCTGACGAATGAACTGGTGGTTGCCTACACGAGCATCAAGTTCCCGAACGTCTTCGAGGATCCTTCGAAGGTGGACCGCACGAAACTCGGATACCCCTACAAGGGCCTGTGGAAGAACGGCGTGGCGCAGATTCCTTCGTTCACCGGTTGGGGCGGCGAAATGGCGACGGTGCTGAACCCGGGCGGCTTCGAGGTGGGTGGCGGCCGCGGCCTGTTCGCGGACAAGTACCTGCCGACGGTCTCGGACAACGTCTCGAAAGTGTGGGGCACGCACACGGCCAAGTTTGGGGTGTTCTACGAGTACATCCGGAACAACCAGCCGGCCAACGGCAATACCAATGGACAGATCTCCTATTCGAACACCGCGGTCAATTCGAGCGGCAGCGTCTATGGAGATATGATTCTGGGCCGTGTAGGGGGCTACAACGAGCAGAGCTTCAACCGGCTGAACGATATTTCGTACACGACGTTTGAAGCGTTCGCGCAGGATAGCTGGAAGGTCACACGGCGGTGGACGCTGGAGTACGGCCTGCGCATCTCGCATTTCGGACCGTGGTCCGACAGGACGGGAGCAGGCTATTCGATCTTCGATATCAACCGCTACAATCCGAACGCTCCGGCGCTGGATTACTCAGGGTTCTTCTGGCACGCGCGGGATAAGAACGTGCCGCTGTCGGGCTTCCCGAGCCGCGCGCTGTACTATGCTCCGCGTGTGGGTGGCGCCTTCGACCTCTTCGGCAGCGGGAAGACCGTACTGCGCGGAGGGTGGGGCCGTTACTACTACCATTCGGCGCAGTTCACCAGCGGCCTGGATGTCTCGGCGGGCGTCAAGGCCTACAGCTTCCCGAATCCGACGACACTGGCAGCGATAGACGCTTTCACACCTGGGTTGGGCGACCGGCTAGGCGCACAGGCAGTGGACAGCCTGGATGATCAGTCGCCGTATTCGGACAGCTACAGCTTCACGATTTCGCAGCGCACTCCGTTCTCCGGATTGCTGGAACTGGCCTATGTCGGCAACCGCAGCAGGGCGTTGCTGAACACGGGCGGTCCGGGCAACAATCTGAACGCGGTGCCGGCGGGTACGCTGCTGCGGGCAGGTATCGGGGATCCGAATGCGGCGGCCTATGATTCGTTCCGGCCGATTGCAGGCTTCCAGGATCTGCGCATCAACACGCACGGGCTGTACCAGAACTACAATTCGTTCCAGGCTACCTGGCTGAGGACGAAGGGCCGGTACAACCTGAACCTGAACTATACCTTCGGCAAGAGCCTAGGCATCGTAGGCAACTACGATGAGTTCAACCAGCGCAACAACTACGGACTGATGCCGGGCGACCGCCGCCATCTGTTCAATGCGGCCTACTCGGTGGAAGTCGGCAACCCGCTGAAGGGCAACAAGCTCGCGGGCGGGGTGGTGAATGGCTGGCAGATCTCCGGTATCGCGCAGGTTCAGAGCGGCATTAACGACCTGGCGAACACGAGCTACAACTTCAACATGGACACGGCCGGTTACAAGCTGGCCAGCGGCTACAACCTGAGCTCGCGCTCCATCAACGGTACGGACAGTATTGCCCTGCGCCCGACTTACACTTGTCCGGGCAACAGCGGGCTGGGTCCGCACCAGTTTGTCAACGGCAACTGCTTCGCGCTGCCCACAGGCCCGGGAGGCAACGGACCGACGGTCGCGCCGGGAATCTATGGTCCGGCGTTCATGAACTTCGACCTGGGGTTGTTCAAGAACTTCCAGTTGAGTGAATCCAAGAAGATCCAGATTCGCTTCAACGGGTACAACTTCCTGAACCATCCGCTGTACACGTTTGTGAACGGCTCGAACAACCTGAAGCTCATCTTCGATCCGAATACGGGCAAGATTTCGAACCCGAACTTCGGCATCACGACGGAGAAACAGGGCCGGCGCATTGTCCAGGTTGCGATTAAGTTCTACTTCTAGGACTGAGCTGCCGGCAGTGCAACGATTGCTTCGGAACGGGGTGGCTTCGGCCACCCCGTTTTTGTTCTCGGGCCACGATGGATTCTGAATGAAGGGCGGTTTCATTCCTTACGTGCTCCTATACAATCGAGGTGGCGGCCTATGACCACGATTGTGCTGGCGCTACTACTGGGATTGCAGGGCGCGCGTGCGCAAACGCCGGACTCCGTGCTGGAGAAGGCGGTGGCGGCGCACCAGGCGGGCAATCTGGAGGCGGCGGTCGCGGGGTATCGAGCCTACCTGAAGACGGGTCCGGACAATGTGAATGTCCGCTCGAACCTGGGCGCGGCGCTGGCGCGGCAGGGCCGGTATGCGGAAGCCATTCAGGAGTACAAAGCCGGTCTGAAGCTGGATCCCAGCCATACCGGCATTTCGCTCAACCTGGCGCTGGCCTATTACAAGATGGGCGACATTGGCGACGCGGCGAAGGAGCTGACGACGCTGCGGGCGCTGACTCCGGACAACCTGCAGGCGACGCTGCTGCTGGCCGATTGCTGGCTGCAGATGGGCGAGAACGGCAAAGTGATCGAGCTGTTGGCGCCGGTGCAGAAGGAGCGTCCGAGCGACCTCGGAATGGCGTACGTGCTGGGTACGGCGCTGGTCCGGGACAAGCGCGAGCAGGAGGGCCAGAAGATCCTGGATCCCATCTTCCAGCGTGGCGATTCAGCGGAGACGCGGCTGCTGATTGGGACGGCGAAGCTGAACTCGGCCGACTTCGCGGGCGCCATGGAAGATCTGGCCAAGGCGGTGGCGATGAACCCGAGCCTGCCGTCGGCCAATGCCTACTACGGGCAGTCGTTGATGGCGACGGGAGACACGGCGGGCGCCTCTAAGGCATTCCAGCAGGAGCTGAAGCTCAATCCGAACGATTTCAACTCGAACCTGAACCTGGCGGTGATCCTGAAGCAGGACCAGGAGTGGGACGAGGCGTTGAAGTATCTGGCGCGCGCGCTGCGCGTGCGGCCGGGGGACCTGCGGGTGCGGTATCAACTGGGCACGATCTACCTGTCGCAGGGCAAGGTGGAGCAGGCGCGGAAGGAGTTGGAGGCGACCGTGAAGGAGGCTCCGCAATTCACGGAGGCGCATGTGTCGCTGGCAACGGTGTACTACCGGCTGAAGCTGAAGCCGGAGGGGGACCGTGAGCGCGCGATCGTGCAGAAGCTGAACGCGGAGGCGCAGGCGCGGCAACCGAAGGGGCAGACGGAGCCAGAGCAGAAGAATCCATGAGTCGAGTGGCGCTAGCAGCGGTGCTGTGGGTGTCGTGCCTAGTGATCCGTGCACAAGGGCCGGCCGCCGGGCCCGCGGCTCCGCCGGCAACCGTGGCGGGCTTGGCACGGCAGGCGCAGGCAGCGCGGGTAGCCGGCCGGATGAACGAAGCGGCGCAATTGTACGGCAAGGCGGTGCGGTTGGCGCCGAGGTGGGCGGAAGGCTGGTATCACGTGGGGTCGCTGAGCTACGCGGACGGGCGCTTTGCCGATTGCCGGGACGCGATGCGCCATTTTGTCGCACTCGAGCCGGCCCTGCCTCAGGGGCACGGATATCTGGGTTTGTGCGAGTTCCGGCTGCAGGATTACGGCCCGGCACTGGAAGCCCTGGAGCAGGCCCTGCATCTCGGGGTTCCGGCGGATGAGCCGCTGCTGCGGCCGATTCAATTGAATGCGGCGATGCTTTCCACGAAGGCCGGCTTGTTTGAGCGGTCGATGCCGTTGTGCAGAGCGCTGGCGCTACGGTTTGGCGAGTGGCCGGAGCTGGTAGCGCTGGCCGGGGCGACAGTGCTGCGACGGCCCATCTTTCCGGCGGAGGTGGCGGCCGAGGACAGGGCCCTGGTGTTCCAGATGGGCCGGGCGGCCTTGACGGCTGGTGTGGGCCAGGTGGAGGCGGCGCGGCGGATCCTCAACGGGGTGGTGAAAGAGTACGACAGGACGCCGGGCGTGCACTACGGATATGCGAGCATCCTGCTGGCCGGGGATCCGGAAGAATGCGCGGTGGAGTTGAACAGGGAACTGGCGGTGAATCCAGAGCATCTGCCGAGCCTGGTGTCGCTGGCCGTGATTCTGAGGAAAAGCGAGAAGTATGACGAGGCACTGCAGCTGCTGCAGCGGGCGCTGACGGTGAAGCCGGGCGATCTGCGGGCCCGGTATCAGCGGGCGTCGATTTATCTGGCGCAGGGTCAGGCGGACGAAGCGCGGACCGAGTTGGAGGCCGTGGAGCGCGAGGCGCCGGGGATTGCGGAGGTCCATGCCACGCTGGCGTCGGTGTACTACCGGCTGAAGCGGAAAGAAGATGGTGACCGGCAGAGGATGCTGGTGGTGCAGTTGAAGAATTCCGCGCGGAGCGGGCAACTGGAGCCCACGGTGGGCGGGGAGCCGGTGGACCGATGAAAGCCGTGATCGGGCTGATCTTCGCGGGTTGGATCTACGGACAGGCGCCGGCCTCGCCGACGGCCGCGATTGCCCAACTGGCGAGCCGGGCCGAAGAGGCGGCGCAGTTGAACCGGCCGGAAGATGCGATGCGGCTGTTTCGGCAGGCGGTGACTCTGGTGCCCACGTGGGATGAGGGCTGGTGGCGCCTGGGCACGCTGCAGTACGATGCGCAGCGGTACGGGGCGTGCCGGGATTCGTTCCGGAAGTTCGTGAGCCTGAATCCGAAGCTGGGCAGCGCCTTCGCGTTTCTGGGGTTGTGCGAGTTTCAGACGAAGGAGTATGCGGCCGCGCTGGCCGATCTGGAGAAGGGCTACGCGCTGGGGTTGCGGCTGGAGGAGCCGGTGACGCGCGTCGCGCTGTACCGGGCGGCTGTGCTGCAGACGCATGCCAGCAATTTCGAGAGGGCGCTGCAGTTGTGCCGGCTGTTGACCCGGATGAAGCCAAACGATCCGGCTGTGGTGGCGGTGGCGGGTATTGCGGCCTTGCGTTTGCCGATCTTTCCCCAGGACCTGGCGGAGGGTGATCGCGACGTTGCGTTCAAGCTGGGCAGCGCGATGCTGACCGGTGGCGAGCATCCGGTGGAAGATGCCACGCGGCGGTTCGAGGAACTGGTGAAGGAGTATCCGGACCGGCCGAATGTCCACTATTCCTATGCGATGATTCTGCTGGCGAACGATCCGGACAAAGGGGTGGCGGCGCTGCAGAAGACACTGGCGCTGGATCCGAAACATGTGCCGGCACTGGTGTCGATGGGGTTTGAGTACCTGAAGCGCGGAGAGGCGGCGCAGGCGCGTCCGTACGCGGAGAGGGCCGTGGCGGCAGCGCCCGGAAGTTTCGCGGCGCGGGGGTGTCTGGGCCGGACGCTGGTGGAGCTGAACGAGATTGAGAAGGGCGTGAAGGAGTTGGAGATCGCGGTGAAGCTGGAGCCGGCGAGTTCGCAGTTGCAGTACCTGCTGGCGTCGGCGTACGCGAAGCTGGGCCGCAAGGAAGATGCGGCGCGGGCGCGGGCGGAGTTTGCACGGCTGAAGGCGGCCGAGGGCGAACGGACGGAAAGGGATGCGAAGTAGATGCGGGAGTTCGCGCTGATGCTTGTGCTGTCGATGCCCCAGGTGGCGGCGCAGCAGCACAAGACGTGCGCGCCGTGTCACCCGAAGGAGGCGCAGGGGCATGCGCACACGCTGATGGCGCGGACGCTGGAGCCGGGCGGGCAGGCTTCGATCCTGGGCGCGCATGCGGAGCTGCGGCTGAAGCTGGGAGGGTTTTCGTACCGGCTTTACCGGGCCGGCGGACAGGACCGCTATGCGGTGAGCGATGGCGCGTCGACGATGGAAGGCGTGGTGGCGTGGGCGATGGGGCAGGGTGCGGCGGGGCAGACGTATGTGCTGGAGCGGGCAGGGAAGCTCTATGAGAGCCGTGTGAGCTTCTACAACGACATCCAGGGGCTGGATGGGACGCTGGGGTCGCCGGCGGGAATCCCGAAGAATCTGGCGGAGGCATTTGGCCGGGAGATGCCGGCGCTGAGCGTGACGGAGTGTTTCCAGTGCCACGCGGCGGAGGGTCCGGCGGCGGGCGCGGGGCCGGCGAAAGGGTCGCTGGCCTGGACGAAATCGCTGGTGCCCGGGGTGCAATGTGAGAACTGCCACAAGGGCGCGTGGAAGCACGCGGCGGCGCGGTCGGCCGGCGATGTGAAGACGGCACGGCTGGCGAAGCTGAAGGATGCGAGCACGGAAGAGATCTCGGATGTGTGCGGGGCGTGTCACCGGACGTGGTCGCACATCCAGTTGAACGGGCCAAGGGGTGTGGCCAATGTGCGGTTCCAGCCGTACAGGATTGTGTTGAGCAAATGTTATGACGCGCTGGACCGGCGCATCGGGTGTACGGCGTGCCATGATCCGCACAACCGGCCGGAGGGCGTGGCGGTGAGTTCGGATCCGGCGTGCCTGGGGTGTCACACGGCCAAGGCGGGCGGCGGTCCGGTGGTGAAGGTTTGCAAGGTAGGGACGAATCGATGCGCGAGTTGCCACATGCCGAAGTTCGAGCTGCCCGGCTCGCATTTCCGGTTCACCGATCACTTCATTCGTATAGCGAGGCCCAATGAAACGTATCCGGATTAGCGGACTGACTCTTGGCGTGCTGGTGGTGGCCGGCATGGCGCGGGGGCAACAGGCGAGTACGGCGCAGGTGATTGTGTCGGGTCAGCAGTCTGATCCGGCGATGAGTTCGGCGGCGGAGGAGGTGGTGCAGGACTTCGTCGTACGGGATAAGCGGGGCCGGCTGGTGAAGGATTTGAAGTCCACGGACGTGAAGGTGGTGGACGATGGGGCGGAGCAGAGGGTGACGGGGTTGCGGCTGGTGGAGGGGGCGGAGGCGGGTCAGCGGATAGGGTTGGTGACGCTGGTGTTTGAGAGGCTGGGCAACGCGGCGCGGCGAGTGGCAAGAGAGGCCGCGGAGAGCCTGGTGAAGGGCGATCAGGCCCAGAATGTGCAGTTCGCGGTGGTCGCCATCGATTCCCAATTGTTCGTGCTGCAGGAGTTCACCACGGACAAGGAGGCGTTGAAGCGGGCGATTGGAAGGGTGACGAACGGGCAGTATGCGACGTATGCAGGGGAATCGGAGCGGATCAAGAAGAGCCTGAAAGAGACTCTGTCGGCGGCGGAGGCTGCTCCGGTGCAGAAGAAGACGGCACAAGTGATGGTGGATATGCTGCAGTTTAACTCCAGCTACGGGCGCGAGGAGGCGACGCGTATGTCGATCTTCTCGCTGCTGTCGCTGGTGCGGGGACAGTACTCGATGCCCGGGCGGAAGAGCATTGTGTACTTCTCGGAAGGCATGGAAGTGCCCACACATTTGGACGAGCCGTTCCGAAGTATCCCCAGTGCGGCGAATCGCGGCAATGTGGCGATCTATACGGTGGACGCGCGCGGGGTGCAGACTGCGAGCCAGAATGCGGGTTCGAAGAATCTAGCGAGAGCGGCGAGATTGACTGGCGTTGCGACGATGTCCACCCAGACCGCCGGAGCGGAGAACGTAACGAATCCGGCGGAGGAGGCGACCGCGTCTACACCGAGCGTGGATGGGACCGTGACCAAGGAGGAACTGCAGGCCAGCGATCTGGCCGAAAGCAGCATGCGGCAGAATGTCCAGTTGCCGCTGCAGACGCTGGCGGAGTCCACCGGAGCTTTCCTGATGAGCGACTCAAACGATTTGTCGAAACCGATGCGACAGGTGAGCGAGGAGGCGGCCAGCTATTACGAGGCGGTCTATCATCCAGGCTCGGCCGCCTATGATGGGCGGTTCCGAAAGACGCAGGTGGAGATAGCGCGGAAGGACACGGTGGTGCATGCGCGGATGGGGTACTTCTCTCTTCCGGCGTCGGGGCGTGGGCCCGCATTGATGCCGTTCGAGTTCCTGCTGAGAAAGGCACTGGAATCCAACCCGCTACCAAAGGATGTCCAGTTCCGGTCGGCGGCGCTGGTGGTGCGGCCCGGGCCTGCCGAGGCGAAGGGGCTTGTGGTGGTGGAGGTGCCGATGAGCGGCATCAAGTTCACTGAGCATCTGGATACGAAGACGTTCAGCTCGCGGGTGTCGCTGCTGGCTCTGGTGAAGGATGCGAAGGGCGAGGTGGTGGCCAAGGTGAGCAGCGATCTGCCACGGCGGGGTCCGTTGGCGGTGCTGCCGCAGGCGCGCGCGGGCAACTACATCTACAAAGAGGCGCTGAACCTGCCGCCTGGACGGTACACTATCGAGACCGCGGTGATGGACCACGAGGCGGGTACGGTGGGCACTCGCAAGAGTTCGTATGTCGTGACGCCGAAGGCGCAGGGCGTGGCGATGTCGAGCCTGTACCTGGTGCGGAACTTCCAAGCGAATGCGAAGGACCTGGATCCGAATGAGCCGCTGCAGTACCAGGGCGGGCGGATCACGGCTACGCTGAGCGGCCAGGTGTTCGCGGTGAAGGGTGCGCAGATGTCGACGTTCTTTGTGGTGTACCCGGATCCCGCTATCGCGGAGAAGCCGGTGGCGGAAGTGGAGTTCAGCGTCGATGGCAAAGTGATCGCGAAGAGCGCGCTGCCGCTGCCCGCGGCCGACGCGCAGGGGCGGATCGCCTATGTGCTGTCTTCGCCGGCGGAGAGCATGCCGCCGGCCACCTATCTGATTCACGTGATTGTGAAGCAGGGGAACTCGACGGCGGATGGAATGGCGCAAGTGCAGATTGCGGCTCGATGAGGTGGCTCTACAGAGTCGTGGGGCTGGTGGTGCTGGCGGCGGAGCTACCGGCGCAGACGCCCGCCTTTCGTTCGGAATCGAGCGACGTGCTGGTGGATGTGGTGGTGCGGGATAAGCGGGGCCGGCTGATTCGCGGGTTGACGCAGGGCGACATTGTCGTAAAGGAAGATGGGGAGCCGCAGACGATCACGTCGTTCCGGGCCGTGAGTCTGCAGCCTGGGGCGGTGGTTCCGGAGAAGACCCAGGGGGCAGCGGCGGCGGCGGGAGAAACGCGCCGGCAGGAGCGGGTGCAGGTATCCGTTCAGAACCGGCTGGTGTCGCTGGTGTTCGACCGGCTGGGGCCGGATGGGCGCAGGCTGGGCCGGCAGGCGTCGCTGGACTTTCTCAAGAAAGACCTGGGGCCGAATGTTTATTACGCGGTGTTCACCGTGGATCGCGGTTTCAAGGTGGTGCAGCCGTATACGAACGACCCGGTGCGGCTGAAGCGGGCGATCGAGGCGGCGACCGGCGGGGAGCGCAGCGATTTTCAAAGCGATCTGGCGAACATGAGCCGGACCGCGGATTCGGCTGGAAACAATGCAGGGTCCACGGCGCCCTCACAGGGGACGGTGGATGGGGCAGCGATGTCCAGCGCGCAGGCCGCGCAGATGGCGAAGGAGATGCTCGATTTCTCCGAGGTGCTGGAGCGCGAGGATCTGGGGCGCATGTCGGTCTTCTCGCTGTGGGCGATCGTCAAGGAGCTGAGCAAGCTGCCCGGCCGCAAGACGGTTCTGTACTTCGCCGAAGGGTTGCAGATGCCGAATAGCCTGGTGGAGCAGTTCAAGTCGATGATCAGCGAGGCGAACCGGGCGAACGTCACGGTGTACGCAATCGACGCGCGGGGGCTGACGATTGCGAGCGATCAGGGGGCGGCCAACGCGAAGCTGGCGGAGGCGGCGCAGTGGAGCCGCTACGCGCGGAATACCCAGAATGAGACGGCGGCCGGGAACAAGCAGGAGTTCCGGACGTTCGACCGGGCCGTGGACAGCCTGCGGGCCAACCAGCAGTACGAGATGCAGGAACTGGCCGAGGCCACGGGTGGGTTCCTGATTGCGAATACGAACGACCTGCGGCCCAATCTCGAGAAGTTGAGCGAGGAGTTCAATACCTATTACGAGATTTCGTACCACCCGAAGAATCAGTTGTACGACGGGCGGTTCCGGGCCATCACGGTTTCGGTGGCCAGCCGGAAGGATGCTGTCGTGCAGGCCCGGGACGGATACTTCGCGATGCCCGCCATGGAAGGGCAGACGGTGTTCTCCTATGAGGCTCCGCTGCTGCGGGTGCTGTCGCGGAATCCGCTGCCGAAGGATCTGGAGTTTCGAGCGGGTGTCGTGCAATACCGGCAGAGGCTGGGTCTGCAGCAGGCCGAACTCGTCTTCGATCTGCCGTTAAAGAACGTGGCGTTTGCGAAGGACGAGAAGGCGGGCAAGTACCGCACGCACATTACAGTGCTGGCACTGGTGAAGAATGCCGAGGGCCGGGTGGTGGCCAAGTTGTCACGGGACGTGCCTCTGAACGAGCCGCTGGACCGGTTGGAGGGGTTTCAGCAGGGGCGGTTTATCGTAACGCGGGCGATGAACCTGGCTCCGGGGCGGTACACAGTGGAGAGTGTGGCGGCGGACCAGGAGGGGCAGCGGGTGTCGGCGAAGCGCTCCGCTCTGGTGGTGGCGGCGCAGTCCGCGAAAGCGGCTGTCAGCGACATTGCCCTGGTGCGGCGCATCGACAAGCCAGCGGCGGAGAGGGATCCGCAGGACGCGCTGCAGGTTTCGATGGGCCGGATCGTGCCGACCTTGATCGACGCGGTGCCGGGCGGCCCGGGGAAGCTGTTGTCGTTGTTCTTCACACTGTATCCGGATGAGACCTCGCAGGAGCAGCCTAAGGTGGTGCTGGAGTTGCTGAAAGACGGGCAGGTGGTGTCCCGGAGTTCTCCGGCGCTGCCGGCGGCGGCCGTCGATGGTTCCATTCCGTATGTCGCCAACATTCCGCTGGATACGGTGCAGGCGGCGCAGTATCAGTTCCGGGCCACATTAATCCAAGGCAACTTCGGGGCGCAGAAGAGCATCTACCTTAACATTGAGTGAGGGACTGGGGCGGAAATCGTTTGATGCGGTACAGCAGAAGAACCTTCCTGGCGTGTCTGGGTGGCGCGCCGATGATTCCGAACAATACTCTGGCCGCGCCGCCGGCGGACGTCGCGCGGTTGTTCGAAGAGGTGCCGGCGTCGGAGAGCCGCATTCACTGGGTCCACGTGAACGCGATGTCGCCGGAGCGCTACCTGCCGGAGACTCTCCCGCCCGGCGTGGCGTTTCTCGACTACGACAACGACGGGTGGATGGACATTTTCCTGGTGAACACCGGGGAGTGCAATTTCTACAAACCGTCAAAGCCGGTGTGCAACGCGCTGTATCACAACAACCGGGACGGCACGTTCACGGATGTCACGCAGAAGGCGGGTCTGCTGGGTGGGCACTCGTTCGGGATGGGCGTGGCCGTGGGCGATTACGACAACGACGGGTTCCCGGATCTGCTGGTGACGGCCTACGGGCGGCCTACGCTGTATCACAACAACGGCGACGGCACGTTCACCGACATCACGGAGAAATCGGGACTGATTGGGCCGGAATGGACCACCAGCGCGGTTTGGTTCGACTACGACAACGACGGCAAGCTCGACCTGTTCCTGTGCAGCTTTGTGAACTACAGCGTGAAGGAGCGGTTCGGCTGCGGCGATAACAAGCTGGGACGGAAGTATTACTGCATTCCGCGAGTGTTCAAACCCACGGCCAGCGTCCTCTATCACAACAACGGGGACGGCACGTTCAAGCTGGTGAGCCAGGGTACCGATATCGAGAAGGCGCTGGGCAAGGGGTTGGGCGTGGTGGCGACCGACGTGAACAACGACGGGCGGATGGATCTCTTCGAAGCCAACGATACGGTGCAGAACTTCCTGTTTCTGAATCGCGGCGGAGGCAAGTGGGAGGAGGTCGCGCTGGCGGCGGAGGTGGGGTTCAGCGCCAATGGGCAGGCACGCTCCGGGATGGGCGTGGATGCGGCGGACGTGAATGGCGACGGATGGGAAGACCTGTTCGTGGCGAACGTCGATCAGGAGATGTTCTCCCTCTACGAGAACAACAAGAACGAGTCGTTCACCGATACGGCGCACCGGCACGGGGTAGCGCAGAGCACCCGGCTGCTGAGCGGCTGGGGGCTGAAGTTCTTCGATTACGACAACGACGGGCTGGTCGATCTGATGCTCTCCAACGGGCATCCGGACGATATGATCGAGCAGTATTCGCAGCAGGTGAAGTACAAGGAGCCGCTGCTGCTGTTTCACAACGACGGCGGGCGGATGAGGAATGTCACTGCGCAGGCGGGGCCGGCTTTCACGAAGTCGTACCCGGCCCGGGGGCTGGCCGTCGGCGACTACCTCAACAACGGCCGGTTGTCCGTGCTGGTAGGGAACAACGGTGAGGCGCCGCTGCTGCTAAAGAACAATGCCGGCGCCGGCAATCACTGGGTGGGGTTGAAGCTGCAGGGCGTCACCTGCAACCGGGACGCGGTCGGGGCCAGCATCACGTGGTCCGCAGGCGGCGTGAAGCGTACGCGCAAGAAGAACAACGGCGGCAGTTACCTGTCCTCGCACGATCCACGCGAGGTGCTGGGGTTGGGCACGGCGGCGAAGGTGGACTGGGTCGAGATCAAGTGGCCCGGGCCAAGCACGCGCGTCGAGCGGCTTACTGAGGTGCCCGTGGATCGCTATGTGACGGTGGTCGAGGGCAAAGGGATCATCAAGTAAGCCCGGTTCCTGTTGGATAATTCGGATAGCAACATCCGGAGGAGCCATGGCGTCCGATACCTATCGCTGGCTGGCGCGTTACTACGACCATCTGTTCGAATTCCGGCGGCAGTTCGATACGGCTCGCGAGTCGGTGATCGGGCCGCTGCTGCCGGAGGTGCGGTCCGCCTGCGATTTATGTTGCGGCACCGGTACGCTGGCGCTGGAGCTGGCGGGGCAGGGGATCGAGATGTACGCCGTGGATCTGTCACCCGACATGTGCAGGATCGCAAGGAAGAAAGTGCGTGGTACCGGATTGCCGGTGAAGGTCATCCAGGCGGACATGCGCACGTTCGCACTCCCCAAGCAGGTGGACCTCGTGACTTGCGAATTCGACGCTCTGAACCATGTGCCGCACAAGCGAGACCTGAGCCGGGTGCTGCGGCGGGTAGCCCTGGCGCTGCGGCCCGGGGGCCACTTCGCATTCGACGTGAACAACCGGCGGGCGTTCGAGCGGGTCTGGTCGAATACGTGGTTTCTGGAGAAGGATCCGATCGCGATGGTGATGCATGGCGGCCACAGGAAGGGCTCCGATCGTGCGTGGTCGGACGTGGAGTGGTTCATCCGGACCGGCGACAAGTGGAGCCGGCATCACGAACATATCGAGGAGGTCTGCTGGAGTGCGGCGGAGATCCGCGGGGCGCTGGCGGCGGCGGGATTCGATCAGGTGAAGGCGTGGGATGCCGCTCCGTTCTTCGAAGACGCATTGACTCCGGCGGGCAATCGGACATTCTGGAGGGCGAGATTGCGGGCGGGTGGAAAGGCCGGGAGCTAACGCCGCCGGCCTTTCGCGGGCAATAGCGGCATCAGTTACTTGGCGGGCGGGGCAGGAGGCGCCGCGGGAGCGGGCTTGCGCATTACCAGGGCAAGCGCATTTCCGCCCTGGCTCCACTCACCCGTGATCTGGTTGCCTTCCTTGTTGAGCGTGCCCTTGTAGGAGCCGCCCACGACGGGCACTTTGAGCTCGACGGCGAGCTCCTTCTCGGTGATGTCGGACATGATCAAGCCGTTGGCGCCCTGAATCGGGCTGTCGAGTGTGGCCTTCACGGTGCCGTCCGGCTGATTCTTGAAGTGCATCACCAGCTTGAGTCCGCCCTGAGGAGTTTCCAGGCTACCTTCCCAATCGCCTTCCAGCGTCTTGGAGACCGCCGGGCTGGGCTTCTGCACGGCGACCTTGCCGTCGCCGGTCCGCTTGAGGTCGAAGTTGACCGCGCCGTTGGGCGTATTCAGCGAGCAGCTCATGGCCGTGGGCTCGCCGATCTTGCACACAAACTCAGGGCCGCTGGTGGAGACGATGTGGAACTTGACCGTCTTCTCTTCCACCTTGAGTTCGACCACCGGGACATCGCGGATGCCGGGCGGGGTCTGAGAGAACGTTCCGCTCCAGACACCCTTGTCGTCCTTGACGAAATCCAGACCGATCTGGAGTTGCTGGCCGCCGGCCTGGACGGTACCTTCCCAACGTCCCGCCTGTCCGTAGGCGAGCGCGCCCGTAAGTATGATGGCCGCGGTCCACTGCAATACACAGGAAATGAAACGCATGTCCGAGGATACGATGATTTTGGGCGAAACGTTCGCGAAAGGCGCCGGGATTCTACACCGGCCCGGCGCCGACGCGTCAGCGCACGAGAACCGGGAATGCCGTAATTCGAAGCTTGGCAGAACCGTATGGAATAAGTTCCAACTGCTCGACGGGCTCGGAAGAAGTGACGGGACTGACCGGTGGAGGGGCCGCGGAGCCCTTCTCCAACGTCCAGGCCGGGATCCTGCGGCCTTTCACCTGAATGGTGACGCCAGGCGTATCCCGGTCGAAGGGATTGTCCCCGATGGGTGATTCCTTCACCTTGAGCGCCTCCGCCGGATTGCCGGGATCCAGCAGCAGGCCGACGTTCCAGGGCGTCGTGGGGCTGACCGTCCAATCAGCCGCCGGCCCCTTCTCGCGCAACTTCTTCCACTCTTCGCCGATCTTCAGGGAGAAGACCAGGGGGCCGCGATCGATGGCAACCGACTGGTTGTACCAGCGGGAAACTCGCGGGTACATGGGGAAGCGCAGCACGACGGTGTCGCCGCTCTTCCAGGCGCGGGTGATGCGATGGTAGGAGCCGGGCTGAAGACCTTTCTCGGCTTTGCCGTTCACCATGATGGAAGCGCCGGTCGCCCGCCCGGGGATTCGCAACGCCAGCGGGAAGGTGCCGGGCTTGTCCGTGGTGAGTTTCAGGCGGATGGTGTCGCGGAACGGGTAGTCGGTGGTTTCCTCGATGGTGACCAACGTTCCGCCTGCCGTCGTTTTCACGACACTGGGTGCGTAGGCCACGGCGGCAATGCCCTCATCCTGAGTAGCCATCCACAGGTTGGCGGCGAACTTGGGCCAGCCCTGGTGAAAATTGGCGGTGCAGCAGCCGAAGTTCGGCTCGAGTCCGAAGAGATTGGAGTCGGGCCCGTTCGAGACCCAGTTGCGCGGGTTAACGTCCACCAGCACCTGGTTGGGTTGCTGGTCGTACTGGTGGGCCCACATCGTCTTGTCAAAGGTGCCCGGCAGCGGGTTGAACGCCATCTTTTCCAGGCGGTCGCCAATGCCGGCGTCGCCGAGAATCCCCGACAGCAGTTCGAGCGAAAACATGGCCTCGACGACGGAACAGACTTCGGTCCCCTGCACGGGGCTGAGCCCGGCATAGTGCTCGTCACAACTATGCACGCCGTTGGGCAGCAGGTGATGCTGGTCCATCACCTTGAAGAGCTGATACATCGCCTCGCGGTCCGATTTGTCGTTGGTG
>JASGIE010000107.1:0-52522 GCA_049841055.1 Paludibaculum sp.
GCCGGCGAACCCATCTTGTGAGCTCTTGAGGGTTCCCCAACACTGAGGGGATGAGCAGCATTGCGCCTCGGAGTGCCAAGCAGAGAGCACGGTGCTCGCGATGGCGAGCGTTCATTGAGGAATTTCGCAGAAGTGGCCAGGGGCCGACTGAGTTCTGCCGGGCGCGCGCCCTCGACGTGGCTCAGTTCTACTACTGGAGCCGTGTGCTAGCCCGTGAGGATCAAGAAGAACAGACGCCGGGGCAGTTCGTGCTGGTGGACCAGGACATCTCCCTGCATGCCGGCGACGAGGACCCTGTACTTGAATTGGAAACCACCGATGGCTGGCTTCTGCGAATTCGACCGGGCGTGGACAAAGACACCTTGCGGCTAGTGCTCGATGCCCTGCGGCCCAACTCATGATCAGTCTCCCCGCCGCGGTGCGCGTCTATCTCTACACCGTGCCCTGCGACATGCGGCGCGGTTTCGACGGACTGAGAGCCCTCGCCACTCACGTGGTCGGCGTCGACCCGTTGGCAGGACATTTGTTCGTTTTTTGCGGACGGCGGCGCGACAGAATCAAGATATTGTACTGGGACCACGACGGTTGGGCTCTATGGGCGAAGCGGCTCGAGGCCGGCACTTACGCCTATCCGTTTGAGTCGACGGGCCGGAAAGAGATCACTTCCGGTGAGCTTGGAGCCCTGCTGGAGGGGCTCGATCTGCGGAACGTGAAAATGCGAAAACGATATCTTCCGCCGCTGCAACAGAGCGCGTAGAACCCCTATAAACATTGGCTCCGGATGCATTTTATGCTTGGTTTTCATCACAACAAAACCTATACTTCTTGTTGTGAAGCTCGACCTCAACCGGTTGCCGGACGATCCCGATCTGCTACGGGAAATCGTGGCCGGTCTGGCCTCGCAACTGGAGGAGCAGGAACGCCGCCTGACTCGCGTGCAGCACATATTGGAGATCCTGCTGGCGTGGCGGTTTGGCCGCAAGTCCGAGAAGATCGACGAACGCCAACTCTTCCTGTTCGCCGTGCAGTATGAGGCCAGTGGCGGTGATGCTGCGTCTCTGCATACCGAGTTGAAGGAAGACCTCGGCGAGGAGTCGGAGTTGCTGGATATTGTGGCGCCGCCCAAGAAGCGCCGCGGTCATGGCCGCAAGGTTTCGCCGAAGGCCCTGACAAGGGAACGGATCGAATACGAACTGAGCGAAGCCGAGCGGGCCTGTCCGCAGTGCCAGTCCATCATGCAGCGCATCGGCGAGGATCTGAGCGAGCGGCTGGAATATGTGCCGGCCACGCTGAAGGTGATCGAGGAAGCGCGGGCGAAGTACGGCTGCCGGTGCGGCGGAGCGATGAAGACGGCTCCGAAGGCGGCGCAACCGATCGAGAAGGGGCTCGCCGGGCCGTCCTTGTTGGCGCAGGTCGCCGTAGCGAAGTATGCCGATCACTGCCCGTTGCATCGCCAGGAAGTGATCTTCCGGCGGCATGGCGCGGAACTCTCTCGCAAGACACTGTGCGGGTGGATGAGGCAGACGGCGGACCTGCTGACGCCACTCTACGAACGGCTGAAAGCGGCGGCGTTGCACTCGAAAGTGGTGCAAACCGACGACACACCGGTGGCGGTATTGGACCCGACACGGACACGAACGAGGAAAGGGCGGATCTGGGCCTATGTGGGCGAGGAAGCGACGGTGTACGACTACACGCCGACGCGGGCGAGAGAGGGGCCAGATCGGTTTCTGAAGGAGTACAAGGGCTATTTGCAGGCCGACGCCTATGGCGGTTATGACGCTCTCTACAAGGACCCGGAGCGGGGCCTGGTGGAGGTAGCCTGCTGGGCTCACGCGAGACGCAAACATTATGAGGCGCGCACTAGCGATGTGGTGCGTGCGGCAACGGTGCTGTCACACATAGGCCTGCTGTACAAGATGGAACGGCGCTGGCGCGGCCTGAGTGGGGCGGAACGCCGGTGGCACCGGCGGCGCGAGGCTGTGCCTGTGCTGGAGCATTTGAAGGAGTATCTGGAACACGAGAAGGCGCTGGTATTGCCGAAGAGTCCGGAGGGGATGGCGATCGGCTACACGCTGTCGAACTGGCGGGCGCTGTGCCGGTACACGGAGGATGGCGACCTCTCAATTGATAACAATGCAGCCGAGAGGAGTCTGCGAGGGATTGCGGTCGGACGGCGGAACTGGACGTTTTTCGGGAGTGACCGTGGAGGCAGGACTGCGGCCGTGCTGACGAGCTTCATGGCGTCGTGCCAGCGCAAGAAGATCGATCCCTGGGCGTATCTATGCGATGTGCTGGGGCGCATCGCGGAACACCCGATCCAGCGGTTGGACGAATTGCTGCCGGGAAACTGGAAGCCCATCGAAGCGTAGTCACCAACGGCACCCCCCCGGATGGAAGGGGATGGGTTCACTGGACGCGTACGATAACTTTGGCGAGTTCCGGAGGGACAGCGCAATACCATACAATTACGGCTTGCTCGGTTCAGCTGAGCTTGTGATGATCATGGGCCCCAGAATGCGTCTCGACCTGGACCGGGTTCGTCCGTCGATGCCCCAATGAGCGCCTAGGTGAACCGGGGAAGAGAGAGAACGCTGACGGCGACAGACGCCGGCGTCCCCACCTATAGCAAGCTATTTTACTGCTATTTCCAGGCGGCCGATACAGATCTGATCCACGGTTCGCGCTTCACAGCCGTTTCGAACACGGAGCATCTTCCGATATTGCACTCGCTGCTGAGGATCTCATACTCTAACCACGGCAGCTCCTGCCTCATCATATCCAATAGAACTTGATCGGCATAGCTAATCGAATTGGGCCTGGAGGTTGGTAGGCGCCAGAGCGCCTGCTCTTGCACTTGCGACGAATAGCCCCGAGAGCTCAATTCGAGACTGAGTAGGTATTGCTTAGCGTCTTTGGCATAGGCTTGATTGAGCCGCTGTGCATCGGACAGCTTCCCGGCGGGTATTCCTCCCGGCAGGACCTTTGCAATCTGTCGCACCTTCTGAAGTTCAATCTCCACCGCCCCGCGAGCGTCAAAGGTCCAGGATTGCCCGTTTTTGACTACACTCCGCACATCTGGTAGTGAAGCAGTTCGGGGCACTCCGCCGAACCACCTCGCACCAGTGGAGTGCGCCCAGCGTACAATGGCCGCAACGCGAAGAAGATCGTTTAGAGCTCCAAACTCCGTCATTGCCTCAGTTGCACCTCGAATGACAACTGAGCGCTCGCTTTGAGGCTCCTTTTGCAGCGACTGCCACCGAGCGTACAGCGGAGATTCGCGGGGATTTGAATTGCAGGCTCTCGTTTGGGCTCAGCGGGTCGCACCAGCTCGAATAAGGTAGTACGATCGGGCTCATTCATGGCTGTAACGAGCAATTCGTTCTGTTGCGACGAAATGTTCAACGGCCGCTCCACATAGCGATACCAGCCACCGAAGGCCCCTCCCTTCATTGCTGCGCGCCATTGTGCAACCGACAGTGCAACTGAACTCCTAGGCACATCAACGTTCTGAACGTCCCCGAGTCGCTTGTTGAGTTCGTCGTTAAAGAGGAACTCGGCGCCGTCGGTCACGATCAAGTCGCGACCGATCTGAAGGTCCGAAATCGCCGGATGCACAAGGAACTCGGACACATTTAGTGGCCTTTTTGTACGGGATAGCAACGAGATTAAGACCGCGCCAGCAGTCCCGGTGGGCGGTACTGGAGTTGCACCTCGGGCTGAATCGCCAAAGCCAAGGCGGTATGCCGCCACCATGACATCCAGGCGAACTGCGGGTCCAAATAGCACTCGACCATCGCTCATTGCGACGACTATGACGACTAGGTTGCTTCGCTCAATCGGCCGGAAAGATAGACCGATCGGCAGCCCGTCAAGTGTTGCTGCTACCGGACCGCCCATGACGACGCCGCCACCACCAAGTCCCCCCCCGATGGAACGCATAAACGTGAAGCCCAGAAGTCGACTTGGTGCCTCGACATCGTTGCTGTGTAATTGCTGGACTCTTTTATTGAACGTAGGGCTACTGGAAAAACCGGGCGGCGGTGGCGGTAAGGGCCCGGAAGGCGACGCATCGACCTTCCGCGGCAGATCGTCACCGGACGGTTTCTGTTTCAAGCTGGCAATTAGTTGTCCAGCGAGCGCGGTTATCGCCTCCTTCTCATGCCGTTCTTCTGCCGAGGGCGGGCGATTCCTCGCCTCTTGCGCCGCTACAAGGGGCGTGCTGGTCCGAGAGTTGCGATGAGACGCGACGTCTTTGCCCTCGACTCGACGAACAACCTGCTCGTACCGAATGGCTTCACCGCCGTGCAGGAGCAATGCGGCGAGAACCTCCCTCAGATGCACCTCTGCGGGCGGAGGCACGGGCGCGCGCTCAATTGCCGTGAAGAGGGCGCGCCCAACGTCAGGCGACGATCTTTCGATGGTCATTGCGTCGGTTGGTGCTACACGAAGCACTTCGACCATCATGCCTTGCATTCCGCCTGGATACGCGTAGGCGTACTTAGCCATGGGGCCGATCATGGCTCGCGCTGCACTTGGCAATCGTTCGGCGATGTCTGGCCTTGCAACTATCGATCTCTGAAACGAAAATCGACGCGGCGATGGGGGTGGCACGGGCATATCTCGCGGAAACAGACTGAAATAATCGATAAGAGCGGGCTCGTGTCTTATAGCGTCAGAGTGATGTGCGGCGATGCTTTGCGCGACGTCTCGGAGAAGTTGCACTGCTGCGCCGGATTGTTTCTCCTCGGCCTGAAGGGCTGCCCAAGCCAGCGCGTATGCGGCAGGAGATCGCTCGACGATCTCCCTCGTCTTTGGGTCGTCTAGAAAACCGGTTGGAAGCAATCCTTCGTGCACCCAAGTCGCCGGAAGCGCCATAGAGGCAGCCTGCCGCATGATTTGGTCCCGCAACTGAGCGCTGACTTCTGCGATAGCTTGGGTGCTGATCACCAGAAGTGCGCATAGAATGAGAGTAAACGAAAGAAAACGCTGTTTCATGAGGCCCCTCCTGCTAAGAGCTTGCGCAACATCGATTCGGCTTCTTTCCGCGCCCCGAGCAGTGCGGGTAATGGTGCTTCTGCAATCATGGCGGCAAGCATACGTGGGCCTTTCAAACCGGCCAATTGGAACGCTTGATAGACCATCTGTGCAACAGGCACGCCTCCCTGTACGATTTCGCCATCCGCAATGCTCACCAAGTGATACTTTCCATCGAACTGCGGAAACGACGCCCGCACGAGTGCGGAGGCGGTAGCAACTCGGGTGGCCCATGTTGTCGCCTGTAACAGCCTCAATGTAGGCTCGTTTGAAATGGTCTGGTACGAACGGCATACCGATTCCTCGTCCTGGTGGCACGCTTGCCACCAGGAAGGCCAGTGCTGCCTCGTTGGCAGCGAGGATATAATCTACGAGGCTCTCGTCTGTAAGTCGCGTTTTGGCATCAGAACCGAAGGTCGTCGGTGGTATTTCCGAGGTACCAGTTCCGTATGAAGATGCTAACGATTCGGGCGCACCTGTGAAATTCGCGTCATCAGCTCCTTTTTGACCCAACGAGCGTCGAGGCTTTGCAGAGAGCCGCAATTGCAGGAACTTCATAAGCACCCTATGTTGCAGCGCGTCCGTGTCGGCTGGTTTGGCGATCGAGAAATGATCGGAGCCACCGATTTTGAGCGGATCTCGAAAGAAGCGCTCGCCGCTCAACGGCGATACGATTTGCTCTAGCGACATCAAACCTAATCGTAAGATTGAGAGGTCCTCAACGAGTTCGCGACCAGAAATGTCTAGCTCATCGAGTAGGTCAAAGAAGTCCCGATCGAGCGCACTCAGCCATTGATTTGATTCACCCATGCGCAGCGTGTCAGCCTGCGAATGTTTGAAGAAGCGGGCGATCGGCGTAAGCCAGTTAGCATATTTGGATCCAAGCGACGGCGAAGCAACGAGAAACAAGCCAATCTGCTTATCTACGAAGTTTCTCCTCTTGGCCACGAGCATGCGCCGAGCCACCAGCCCACCCATGCTGTGACACACGAATACGATCAGGCTGCGTTGGGTGACACCGTCGAGCTCTAGCTCTTCAAACAACGAGTCGGAAACGTCATTAATGCTGAACGTGCCCGCATCTAGGCCTGTTCGGTATGTGGTGACGTAAACACTCAGCTCCGGCGCTGAGCTAGCAACTATGCTCGGCCAATAGGTACCACTGGAATTGGTCCAGCAATCGCGGCCTGAAGACAAGACGCCATGCACGAACACCACAGCTGCTGGGCCGGACGTTCGTTGTACCCATTTTTCAAACATACGGGGCTCCCCACGCCGATGCGCCCCAAAATAGACTGGTGGGAGCTGTTCCGAGCGGTGGGAGTTCTGTCCCTGATTTCACCTTAGCTCGGGCCCAGGACGCCGCAGCTTCCGCAAACAAGAGCCGCACCTGTGATGATCGCCGCAACCAACGTCGACGAGTGATCGACACCCCACTGTCATCTTTCTCGACCACGGCAGTCTCCTTATTCTCGAGAACTCTGCTCCCCGAGCCGGCACCCTCGTCTTCTCAGAGGACCAGCAAATAGTAATAGCGCCAAATACGAATAAAAAGGGACACACTAAAACGCGCGTTGGATTTCTGGTGGCGGATGGCCGAGAAGGCGGCGGATTGTTCCGGTCTTCGAGTTGAATGATAGGCTACTCGGAGGAGCGACGGGGTTCTTATAGAAATTGAGAATAGCTGCAAGCGCCGTCTGCTCACGAGCTGAAATTTGCCAAGTCGCTGACACAGCGCACTTACGAGGATTCTAGGTTGTTAGTGTCCCCAAGCGCGAGCGAGTCGCATTCAACTCTTTATAGGCTAGGTGCGTTCGACCGCCTGCGATGCCCTTCAGCTCTGAGATATCCTTCAACGTGACCCATCCTATCGCGAGTCATTGAAACCTGGCCGCCACTTGGGGAGAATCACCCAGAAACGCAGCCGATGCAGCTCGCTCCGTTTTACAATTCCGCCGGTCCAACATCCACCGAACCCAGAAGGGCAGCTCACCCCGCCTAGAATGCCCAGTTCCGCCCCATTTGCCACAAATAGAACAAAGCAGTCTGCAAACTGCACGGGCAAACCACCCTTGGGAAGAATTTAAGCGTGCCAAATACTCTCGCGATGACACAAGCCGTGCTCAATTTCGCGCCTCCGCTCGTCATCTCCGCACGGAAAGCCTTCAAGCGCTGAGCGAGAGCCCTCCCTCCCCGATAAATCAACCACCTTGGAACACTGTTAAAGCAAGGTCACTCCTTCCCCTGGATCCCCGGGTTCCATCACTGAATCACTTAGAACCCGAAGCCCTTCCGCCCGCACCGGGCACCAAACGCCCGAGAACCACCCCGCCCTGCCCAGCCAACGTCGCCACCGCACTCCCCCTCAGCGATCCCCCGCGCGCTCGATGCGTTCCACAGTGAACACCTCCAACCTGTCTTCTCTTCGTTGCAGTTCCAGCCCCAGTTTCCCCAGGACCGTGAAGACCGAGGGGAGGCCGGCGAACGGATTCCGTGTCGCGACCCCGTTCGGTGGGGGAGGCGGCAGTCGCATCGGGATCCAGCCTTCCGTGTTGACAGCAAACAGCCCGCGGAGCGCGGTGCGGTTCACTACCGGCAAGTCGGTCCAGTTCGAAAGGTAACGGGCCAGATCGTCCATATCGATTGCTTTTGCATTCAGAGGATGACCTAAGCCACCAACGAACTCATGACAAGCTCCAGGGCCAGTCTGGAAGGCGCAATCCTTCTCGGCCACCGTCGACTTCTCCAATCTCGGGCCTTCCCTGGCGACACTGAGCGCATAGACCGGCATCGTCTTGTTCTCAATCCGCATCACCAACTGGAACCGGTCGGCGAGCAGTCCACGGACCATCTGCTGAACTCGGCTTCGCACTTCGCCCTGCGGAAGATCCGCCGGCACGGCGTTGGCCGGCGCTTTCGCCTCGATGTCGTATCGCGCACGAGCAGTCCAGTCGGGCAGGGGAGACATACGCGGCGACGGGTTCGACGGCAGGTCGTACGCGTAACCCAAAAGCGTAATCACAGGGACCGCGCTTCCAATCAAGTCCCCGTTGGGAAGCACGCGCAGGCGCGGGCCCTGCGGCTGTGCCGCGCGAGCAGGCGTGATGGTAATTGTTGCAAACGCACGCGACTGCGCGACAGCTGGCCAAGCCACCAGCAGACACACGATCGCTAGGCGGAACAGGGACATAGTCCAGCCTCCTGAGCCGGGTTGGACGGCGATAGCGCGGAGTTTGTTCCTGGAGTGCCGTTCCCCTTTGGAAGCGATTCACCGGGGTGTGTCCTCGCCGTCTCGGAACCTGGCGTGGGCCATCGGTCTGGAGCCCGCGTTCGGACCAGGTCGCAGCGCCTGGCCTGGCCGCCATTGATAGCCCGCAGACTCCCCCAAGCCACATCACAGCCCCCCATCCACGAAAGCCCCGGAAACTGCGGAAACACGATGGACTCCACGCTTCGTCTTGCCACCACGTCTACATTCGAGACCATGCTGGGAACAGCAAACCTCCAAGGGGACCTTCGATACGCGGTTCGGTCGATGCGCGCCGCGCCCGGGTTCACGGCCACGGCACTCATCACACTGATCCTCGGCATCGGAGCGACCACTGCCATCTTCAGCGTCGTCTACGCCGTTCTTTTGCGGCCGCTCCCCTATCGGGAGCCCGAACGGCTCCTCAATATCGTCGCGGACGAGCCGTCCGACAAACGCTCCGGCGTGGACCTTCGGCTGTTCGACGCTCTCCAGGCACAAGCGAGGAGCCTCGAGCGAGTGGCGGTCTATTTCCGGAACACGGGGTGGTCGCGGGTCATTGTTGGAGGACGCGACAATCCGGAGCAGGTGCAGGCCGGGTTTGCTTCCGCCGGATTCTTCCCCCTCCTCGGTATGGCTCCCTTGCTCGGCCGCAGCTTCGACGAGGAAGAAGTCCAGCGTGCGGAGACAGTCACAGTGATCAGTCACGGCCTGTGGTGGAAGCGCTTCAGCGGAAGTGCGGGTGTGCTCGGGAAATCCATTGTCGTCGATGACAAGCCCTTCACCATAATCGGGGTGATGCCGCGAGAGTTCCGGTTCCCTGCCACGGAAACACAGCTGTGGTTGCCGATCTCGACGAACCGGTATTGGTCCCAGCGCCCATCCCCGGATAATGTTCATGCTCGCGGCTACTTTATGCGCTGGAACCTCATCGCGCGACTGCTTCCACAGGCCACGCCGGCAATGGCCCAGAGCGAGTTGCTCGACCTGGATCGGCGCCTCTCCCAACAGGACAGGAATTGGAACATGGGTCTTTCGGTCAGGGCGCTTCCCATGAGCTTCGATGTCGGCGACCGCGCCAGACTCTCGCTCTGGCTACTGTTCGGCGCCGTTGCTCTTGTCCTTCTCACGGCGTGCGCCAATGTGGCCAACCTTCTCCTGGCCCGTGGGGCGTCCCGAAACAAGGAAATGGCGATCCGCCTCGCCCTCGGCGCGTCCCAGATCAGAATCGTTCAACAGATCTTGACCGAGTGCCTGGTCATGGTCTCGCTGGCCGGCACCCTGGCGCTGGTGCTTGCGAGCGCGATGATCCGCCTGCTCGTCAGTTGGGGGCCTTCCGATCCGCCCCGGCTCGAGGAGGCGGCACTCGACCTACCCGTCCTGGCTTTCGCTCTGGTGGCTGCCGTCCTGACTGCGGCTCTATTCGGCCTCGGACCGGCCCTGTATGCGGCGAACAGCGACCCACAGAATGGCCTTCGCGGCGGCGGCGGCCGGAACACAACCGCCAGGGATGCGAAAGCAAGCGGACTCCTGGTGATCGCTGAGTTTGCCATCGCGATTGTGCTGGCGGGGTCCGCCGGCCTGCTACTGCAGAGCCTGTGGCATGCCGAATCCATCGATCTGGGCTATCGGCCAGATCGCGTTCTCACCCTGCGGCTCCAGTTTCTCTCGACCCTGTCGGACTCACAACGGGAAGCATCCTTCGATCGCGTCCTCGAACGGCTCCAGGCAATGCCCGGCGTGACAGGCGTTGGGGGGATCAGCAGCTTATTCGAACTAGGAGCCCCGCCGACCAACAGTCTTCGATCGATAGAAGGCGAGCCAGCCGAGAGCAACAGGAGCCGTCCTCTGACGTGGACGACGGTGAGCGGCGATTACTTCCAGGCGATGGGCATCCCATTGCTGGCCGGGCGGCAGTTTTTAGATCGTGACCGGGAAGGCTCGGAACTCGTGGCAGTGATCGATCAGAGCATGGCGCAGCGCTACTGGGCCGGCCGTGATCCCATCGGCAAAAGGTTCAAGGGCCAGGACCGGCGGGGTGTCAACGACGATTGGATCACCGTGATTGGCGTTGTCGCGAACGCCCGGAGGCAGGGTGTCGAGCGTGAGCCGACGCCGCATGTCTTCCTGTGGCACCGGCAGTCGGAGGTCACACCCGATTGCGTAATTCGAAGTTCGGTCAGACCCGAAGCTTTGATCGCCTCGGTCCGGCAGGTGGTTCGTGATATCGACTCCCGAACGATCATCACGAACATCGCCCCCATGGAAGCGGTTCTGGCCTCTCACATGATTCAAAGGCGATTTCAGACCTGGTTGATCGCGCTTTTTGCCGCGCTTGCACTCACCTTGGCTGTCCTCGGAATCTTCGGTGTGATGAGCCATGCGGCCGCAAGAAGGACGCATGAGATCGGCGTCCGGATGGCTTTGGGCGCCAACCGTTGGGACGTCATTCGCCTGATCTTGTTTCGGGGTTTGAGGCTGGCGGCTGTCGGATTGGTGATAGGCCTCGGCTGTTCCGCGGGCGCGGCTCGACTTCTTTCCAGCCTGCTCTTCGGTGTTCAGCCGATGGACCCGGCGAGTTTCAGCTTGGCAGCCGCACTCCTCTTGACCGCGGCCGGACTGGCAACCTTCATTCCAGCCTGGCGCGCCTCGGGGAGTGATCCGCTTCTTTCTCTTCGCAAGGATTGACGGCCCCAGGTGGGCCGTCGCCGTTGCTGGATGATCCGGGCTGCGCTGGGGTGGTCTTCGCTGCCGCGATTGTCGAACTTGACCGGGCTGCGTCTGAACTCGTCTCATCCACCGAATCGGGCTCACCCCCATCCACCCGCTGGGATCCCCACCCAGGCCACTGAAATTCCGCCAGACTGGACAAACCCGCCACGAACCCGACCGTCAGGCAGCGCTCCTCCTGCGAACCGCGCATGTCTGTAAGCGGGCGTCCGTCTCCCTCTCTTCTTCCTGGTCGCCGGAGAACGGTCGTTCCGCCGCACCTGCGAGCCAATGGAAGTAGCTCAGCGTCGAGTCTCAGCTACACTCACTTTCCCGTGGGCCGACTTCCAGAGGCCACATAGCGAACAGGGCGAAGAAAAGGCAGTGCGACGCTTTCAAAATAATTCCAATCCAATATTGTCAATAGCTTGCAGGCAATTTATCAATTTCCCCTTGGTCGCCCGTGAGTATCATCGTTGCGGAGGCGGATATTATGCGCGAAGACGCAATGCGCGAGGTACGGGCCGCTGTTGCCCTCGCTCGCAACATCCAGGAACTGGATGCCAGCTCGGACTTGTTCTCGGTCGCCGTCATCGGCGCCGCGGCGAACAAGGCCGGCCCTTGCCCACTCGGGCGCCCACTGGGCAGGCGCCGATTCCTCGTCGACGCTGGCCTCGCTCGCCCAGTCCCCTCGCAATCCGCCGCCTGGACCCGATCCGTGCCGGAGGTCCATTGATCATGGCCGCCGCCACACCCCAACCCGCCGTCTCCGCCCGCCGCCTGGCCGCCAATCAGGCCAACGCCCGGAAATCCACCGGACCCCGCACCGAAGCCGGCAAACGCGTGTCCTCCCAGAACGCCCGCAAAACCCCGCTGTGCCCCTTCTCGTTCCACCTGCCGGAGAAGTTTGAGTTCGAATGGTTCCACGACGCCCTCCGTCGAACCGCCGCCTGCACGGATGTCCGAGCCCGCCTCCTCCTCATCAACCGCTGCATGCTCCAGGCCCACGAGATCCGCTGGTCTGCCCTGGAACGCACTCTCTTCGACGTCGCGTTGATGGAGTCCAACGGCTGCCTTGAGGACGCCGCCCTCTGGCTCGCGCAGCAGTTGGCCGCCGCCAAGGGACTCAGCACCTACCATCGCTGGATCACCCATCGAATCAATCTGGTGGAGCGCTCCCTGGCAGCCCTTGCCTCGGAATCCGCCGGAGTGGAAGCCGAGGCCCCCAAGACCATGGCCGCCGGAGCAGGCGGAGCCTCGGCATTTGCTGAACTGACTCCATCCGATCTTGGTCCTGAGAGCACGCTCCCGGTCTCCTACAACAGCAGCGGTTGGAGCTTCGGAGCCCTCTCGGGCCTCTTCACCTACCGTGTGGGAGCGCCGCAGCCCCCGCGTCCGCCGCAGCCGCCCAAACCCCCAACCATAGGTCCGATCCGAGGCCGTTACCGCCTCTATCTCCGCTGCCCCGCCGCGCCCAAATTGCAAAACGAAGCCACCACTCTGTCCGGGACAGTCGCCAGCCAACCCAAATCCAACCAGTTGAGCCACTCGGAAGAGTCCAAACCCTCCCCCAGCACCAAACTCCGTCCCAACAACCCAAACTGCGCCCCCAGCCTTACCCCCAGCGCAGCTGGGGGCCCGCTCCAATCCTGACGGCGTCCGAGCCAAATCTAGAGCAACCCCAGCAAAATCAAAACGATACAAGCACCAGCCACCAAGATCCGCCCCAACAACCCAAACCCCTCCCCCAGCATTCCCCCCGGCATTGCCGGGGGCCCATCCCAACCACAACGACACCCGACCCAAACCCAATACAACCCCAGCAAAATCAAAACGATACCAGCACCAACCACCCAATTCCCCAACAACCCGAACCCCTCCCCCAGCATTCCCCCCGGCATTGCCGGGGGCCCATCCCAACCACAACGACACCCGACCCAAACCCAATACAACCCCAGCAAAATCAAAACGATACCAGCACCAACCTCCAAGATCCGCCCCAACAACCCAAACCCCTCCCCCAGCATTCCCCCCGGCATTGCCGGGGGCCCGTCCCAACCACAACGACACCCGACCCAAACCCAATACAACCCCAGCAAAAGCAAAACGATACCAGCACCAACCACCCAATTCCCCAACAACCCAAAAACCTCCCCCAGCATTCCCCCCGGCATTGCCGGGGGCCCGTCCCAATCACAACGAATCCCGACTCAAACCCAATCCAACCAAAGCAAAATCAGCAGGTTACCAACGAGCACCAGGGCGAACGTCACCAGCACCAGGAACACACCGCACTCCAGCCCAAGGGCCATCCACCTGCCCATCGGCCCAATCGAACCCATTCGCCAGCCCAACACCCTACTGACTGCGCAAACGCCCCATAGCCCACCGGGTACGCCCTCCTGAGCCATCCGGCCGCCCCACAAAACGAACCCACCTCCCACCAACCACCCATAGATCTTTGAAATTCAAATCGTTGACGACCCCCCAGGAGGCGCCGACCGCCCACGGAAGCCCGGCCCGATCCTCCAAGCCGGCCGGGCCCGATCGCGACCTTCGCATTCCTTTCGGTTCTCCTCTGGTGGACCGCCCATTCCCCGCCGATGGATGACTGTGAGGAACGAAGTCCTGAGTGCACTCATTCGTCCCCTGAAGAAGTGGGCCCTGCTATCATCCGTACTCCTGGTTCCGGTTTTCGCCTCCACCGCCCAGGTCTCCCTGTCGCTCTCGTCCGGATCGACACCCGCCGGCGGAACCCTGACCCTCGATCTGACGATGACCACCGCCAGCGTCCAGCCCTCGGCGCTCCAGTGGACCCTCTCGTATCCCGTCGCGGATATCTCGTCTTTCAACGTGCTGCCCGGCCCCTCGGCAACCAGCGCCTCCAAAAGCCTCTACTGCACCAACTCGGCCGGACAGGTCACCTGTCTGCTGGCGGGCATGAACACAAACACGATTCCCAGCGGCGTAGTCGCTTCCGTCGTTGTGACGGCCTCCGCCGCCGCGAAGCTGAGCACCCCTGTCCAGGTGCTGGAAACGTCCGCTTCGTCGTTGATCGGCGACCGGCTGACCTCCTCGGGCGCCCAAGGCCTTGTCTCCTTGTCCGGGGTCGCCTCCGGTGTCTCCTCTGTCACTTGCTCACCCGCAACCCTCACCGGGTCCGGCTCCACCGTCTGCACGGTGACCCTGACGCAATCCGCACCGGCCGGCGGAACCCTGGTCACCCTCACCGACAACAGCGCCGGATTGACCACCCCCGCTTCCGTCACGGTGCCCGCGGGTTCCACCTCCGCCACATTCACCGCCACGGCCGCATCGATCTCAGCGTCGAGCACAGCGACAATCACCGCTTCTCTCAATGGCTCTTCCGCCAGTGCCGCTGTGGGCATGTACCCCGCCGCCCTGCTGACGAAGCTGAGCTGCACGGCGGCTGCCATCACCGGTTCCGGATCCACGGTCTGCACGGCCACCCTGTCTCGCTCAGCCCCCTATGGCGGATCCCTGGTGGCCCTGTCGAGCAACACGACTGCCCTGTCCGTGCCGGCCTCCGTCACCGTGCCCTCCGGATCCACCACGGCGTCGTTCCCGGCCTCCGCTTCCACCATTGCCGCCGCCGCGACCGCGAACCTGAGTGCCTCCCTCAATGGCTCCACCGCCGGCTTCGCGGTCAGCCTCTACCCCTCGACGCTGCTCACGGCACTGACCTGTGCGCCCACCACCATCACCGGTTCCGGGTCCACCACCTGTACGGTGACCCTCAATGGTTCCGCACCCGCCGGAGGCGCCGTCGTGGTCCTTTCCGATAACAACGCGGCTTTAGCGATCCCCGCTTCCGTGGTCGTTCCCGCCGGTTCCGCTTCCACAACCTTCACCGCGACCGCGTCGTCCATTGGCGCTGCCGCCACGGCCACCATCAACGCGTCCCTGAATGGTTCGACGGCTGGTCTGGCCGTGACGCTGGATCCCGGAGCGCTGCTGACGGCGCTCAGTTGCACCCCCGCCACGATTACCGGCTCCGGCTCCGCCCTCTGCACCGTTACTTTGAATCGCACCGCCCCGGCGGGCGGCGCCCTGGTCTCTTTGACGGACAACAATGCCGCGCTCGCCGTGCCTGCCACCGTGACGGTTCCCTCCGGATCATCCTCTGCGACCTTCTCCGCCACTGCATCGAACATCAGCGCCGCCGGCTCGGCCACCATCTCCGCAACCCTCAACGGCTCCTCCGCCGCCTTCCCGTTGAGCCTGCAGCCAGCGGCCACCTTGACGAGCATCTCCTGCACGCCCGCCAGCCTGGCGACCGGAGCCACCGGGACCTGCACCGTCACTCTCAGCGCCGCTTCACCCGCGGGCGGCAGCCTGGTGACCCTCGCCAGTAGTAGCGCCCTGGTCTCCATTCCGGCCTCTGCCACGGTTCCCGCCGGCAGTTCCTCAGCCGCCTTCTCGGTGAAGGCACTGAGCTTCACCACCGACAGCGCCGCGACCCTCAGTGCCTCCCTGTCCGGAACCACGCAAACCTTCGCCTTGAAGTTGGTGGCTTCCATCGCGCCTACCGGCCTCACCTGTGTCTACCCCACACTGACCTCCAACACCTCCACCCTCTGCACACTCACTCTGAACCGCCCAGCCCCGGGCGGTGGCGCCTCCGTGACTCTCGCCGATGACAGCGCCGTTCTGAGCGTGCCGGCCACAGTCACCGTGGCCACAAGTTCCTCCGCCGTCACCTTCGCCGCGGCTGCCTCCACCGTGCCGGCGGACAGCATCGCCACCGTCACTGCGTCCATCGGTGGCGCGACTGCCAGCTTCGCGCTCAGCCTCACTCCTCCGCCCTCCCTGTCCGGCTTCACCTGCGGCCCCACGGCCCTGACTTCGGCCGGGCTCGCCACCTGCACCGTCACCCTCGACAAGCCGGCGCTCGTCAATGGCAGCAGCGTCGCCATCACCACGGGCAGCGCTTTGCTCTCGGTCCCTGCATCGGTGCTCGTCGCCGCGGGCAAGAGTTCGGCCACGTTCTCCGCCAAGGCGCTCACGATCACCACCGACAGCACGGCCGCAATCAACGCCGCCTTGTCCGGAGGCTCCCTGAGCTTCACTCTGAACCTGCAGACGCCGGCGATCCCTTCCAGCCTCAGCTGCACCTCCGCCACCTTGTCGGCGAAGAGCTCGACGCTCTGCACGCTCACCCTGAACCGGCCATCGCTGGGGACTGGCACCTTGGTAACCCTGACGGACAATAGCAACGAACTCACCGTGCCCGCCTCTGTCACCGTCGCGGCTGGCGCCAGCACCGCCACGTTCTATGCCTACACATCGACGGTGACCCTGGACGCCGCCGCCGCCATCAAGGCCACTGCCAACGGTGGCACGGCCAGCTTCGCGGTCAGCCTGGTTCCGCCACCTTCCCTGATCAGCTTCAGTTGCGCCCCGGCTTCCCTCGCCTCCGGAGCGACAGGCACCTGCACCCTGACTCTCGATAAGGCGGCCCCGGCCTCCGGTAGCACGGTGACTCTGGCCAAGAGCAGTGCTCCGCTGTCCGTTCAGTCCTCGGTCACCGTCGGAGCCGGCAAGACCTCGGCCACCTTCCCGGTGAAGGCGATTAGCGTGACCGCCGATACCACGGCAACCGTCGAGGCCACCCTGTCGGGCAGTCCACTCAGCTTCCTGCTGACTCTACTGGCCCCCACGATGCCGTCCGGCGTCAATTGCGTCCCCGCCACGCTCTACTCCAACGGCGCATCCACCTGCACCGTAACTCTGAACCACGCCGCGCCAACCGGCGGCAGTGTCGTGACTCTATCGGATGACAACGCGACTCTCACCCTGCCCGCCTCGGTCACCGTCCCAGCCGGCTCAACCTCAACGGCCTTCGTGGCCACGGCCGGAGTGATCACGGTCAATAGCACCGCCACCATCGCGGCGGCCCTGCCCGACGGCTCAACCAGTTTCACCAGTACCCTGGCCTCTCAGGCAACGGCGCCCGCCCTGGTCCGGGTCAATGCGGGCGGCCCCGCCTACACCGACCGGCTGGGCTCAACTTGGGCCGCGGATACCAACACCTCCGGGCTCGCCACTCAATCCAGTTCGGTGGTCACGGGCACACTCGATTCGGACCTCTACACCCGGCAACGCTACGCCCAGAAGGCCACGCTGCAATACCAGTTCGCCGCACCCACCGGCAGCTATAACGTCAAGCTGAAGTTCGCCGAACTCTCCTTACCAAGGCGGGCCAGCGCGTCTTCAACATTTCGATCAATGGTTCGACGGTCACCACCTCGCTGGACGTCTTCTCCGCGGCCGGTGGCGCCCTCAAAGCCCTGGATCGCGACTTCACGGTGAACTCCACCGGCCAGATCGTCATCCAGTTCGTCCCACTGGTCGACAATCCCATGGTCAGCGCCATTGAGATCACGCCCACGCCGCTGGCCGCCATCACGCAATCGGCGCTCCCGAAGTCGATCCGTGCCGCTGCCTCCACGGTCAGCACCGCTGCCGATCCGGATGTTCTCGATTCCGGCATCACGGCCGCCACCGAGGTGGGCATGCGATTCCGCGGCAGGCAGGCCGGCATCATCACCGGCGTACGGTTCTACAAAACTCCGCTCGATGCCGGCGTCCATGTCGGGCACCTCTGGTCGAATGAGGGCGCATTGCTCGCCAGCGCCCGCTTCGAAAACGAGACTGCATCGGGATGGCAGAAAGTGGACTTCGCCCAGCCTGTCGCCGTCGTGGCTGGGCAGAGCTACGTGGTCTCCTACCTGGCGCCCTACGGCCACTTCGCCATGGGTGCACAGGGTCCGGCGGCGTCCGCCGTGGCGAGCAACCCGCTAGAGCCTGTGGAAGAGGCCCTCTACGGCTACGGTTCAGGCTTCCCCGCTCAAGCACGGGCATTCGAGAACTATCTGGTCGATGCCGTCTTCGAGCCGTCTGCGGCCCTGCCCGCCGAGCCCAGTGCTCCTCCGTCCAGTCTGTCGTTGTCCTGCGCCCCCAGAGTGCTGCGCGCCGGTGAGGAGTTCCAGTGCGAACTGACCCGCCAGGGGCCGGCTTCGCCCGATGACTGGTCCACCGCTCTCGCGGCCACCAGTAGCAGCGTGCGGTTGCCCGCGGCCGTTCGTTTTGCCTCCAGCCAGCGCACCGTCCACTTCCGGGGATCGGTGGATGCCGCGGCATCCGTGCCCTCCATCGAGATCCTGGCCGGCGGGGCGAATGGCCTTGTGCGGGATAGCATCGCGATCCTGCCTAGGCCCGGCTTCGTCCTCAGCGCACCCCCGGACCAGACCGTGATAGCTGGTGAGACGGTCCGGTTCTATGTTGCGGCGGCCAACGGAGCCGGCGCACTGGCCCAGATCTCGGCGGCCGGCCTGCCCACCGGGGCCACATTCCTGCCGGCCACGGGCACCTTCTCGTGGAGCCCCGCGCCGGGGCAGGAAGGCGAGTACCAGATCGAATTCACGGCCGCCAATCCGGATGGTTCCCTGGCGAGTGTCCGCACCCGCATCGTTGTGGATACCGGCACCCCCGTGATCACCAACTCCAAGTCGCTGTCCTGCCCTTCTCAAGGGTTGGCTACGCTGGAAGGCCGCTGGCTCAGCCAGGGGCGGGAGGAGTTCTCCCGACCCAACCGGCGGTTCGACTGTCCTGGGAGGCACCTCCGTACGGGTCAACGGCATTCCTGTTCCGGTGCTCTTTGTCAGCCAGTCCCGGGCGGAGTTCCAGTGCCCGAGCCCGGAGCCGGGCTCAGAACTCAGCATCGTACTGGAGACCGCCGCAGGCGTCTCGAGGCGCTCATTCACCCTGGCGCGCGCGAGCCAGGAATCCGAATAACTCGGCCGAGACGCGCGGGCTCTCGTCCTGCAGGAAGGGCTCATAGGACGCAGTGGCCCCTCGCTGGAACGCCTCCGCGATGCGGGCCGCGTCCTTGCTCCGCAGCGCATCGATCAGCGGAGTATGGCTCGCCACGACGGCATGCAGCTTGTGCAGCCCATGGCTCCGCATGATGCTGATGAACGCAAAGAGCGGCACCGTGACGAGTTCCAGCAGGCCGCACAGCGTGTCGTTGCCGGAGCACTGCCAGATGTAGCGGTGGAACTCCAGATCCGCCTGGGCCGCTTCGTAGTAACGATCCGATTCGACACTGTCACCGAGGACGTTCAGCCTCCGCTCCAGTTCCTCGAAATCGGCAGCCGTCATCCGTTCCGCCGCCGACCGCGCGGCCATCACTTCCAGCAGCGCCCGCAGCCCTAACCGCTCGCGGACGTCCTTCGGGGAAAGCCGGGTGACGGATGTGCCCAGGTTGCGGCGCCGGGTCACCAGACCTGCATGTTCCAGGCGCTGCAACGCTTCCCGCACCGTCGCCTGGCTCACCTGGAGCTCCCGCGCCAGCGTCAGCTCACGCAGCGGCGCACCAGGAGCGAGCTTTCCCTCAAAGATCGATTCCCGCAATTGACGAGCTACTTCGGAGACCCGCGAGGAGGCCTTGGCTGTACCGGTCACGGGGACGAGGCTACCACACAAAACAGGCTCGATTCAATGATCGATCCAACTTTCGGTTGACTTATCGATGTTGTTATCGATAATTAGAACAAGTGGCCTTGCTGCGGCAGCCAACCGCGTTGGGAGCGTCGCCCGCCACGAAGGAGATGACCATGCAGTTCGCAATGCGAAGACGGGCTGGCCGCGCTGCCTTGGCGCTGGTTCTCGGCCTGATGTTGGCCGGTCTGGCCGAAGCGCAGATTGGCGGCGGATCGATAGTTGGAATCGTTCGGGACCCCAGCGCGGCTCCGGTTCCCGGTGTTCGTGTGGTGGCCCACAACCAGGACACGAACGAGGAGCGGACCGTCACCACGAATGGCGAGGGTTACTATGAATTCCCTCTGTTGGCGGCAGGCCCATACAGGATCCGGGCTGAGGCGCAGGGCTTCAACGTCGTCCAGGGCGAAGTGTTCACTCTTTCCACTGGCACGCGGCCGCGCATTGACCTCGCACTGACGGTGGGCGCCGTCAGCGAGAAGATCGACGTCAGCGCCTCGGCTCCCCAGATCAATACGACCACGACGGACCTCGGTGTCGTCATGAGCCGCACCCGCGCCGACGAACTGCCCCTGAATGGCCGCAACTTCCAGGAACTGGTGAGCCTGCAGGCGGGCGTCGTCTCCTCGCCCTCCAGCGGAGCGGGTGGCCGCGGCGGCATCTCATTCCACGGTTCCACCGCGCTCGGCACCAATATGATGCTGGACGGCGTCGACATGTCCTTTGGGGAGGTGAACGGCGCGGCGAGCTTCCAGTCGGCCGGCGGTGGCGGCACGCTCATCAATACCGTCAGTGTGGAGGCGATTCAGGAGTTCAAATCGACCGCCAGCGCCTCTTCGGCCGAGTACGGACGGGCCGGCGGCGGCGTGCTGAACATCACCACCCGCTCCGGCTCCAACGACTGGCACGGCACGCTCTTCGAGTTCTTCCGCAACGACAAGCTGAACGCCAACGACTTCTTCTCGAACAAGAACAACCTGGGCAAATCGCCTCTGCGCTGGAACCAGTTCGGCGGCAACCTGGCAGGGCCGGTGAAGCGCGACAAGGTGTTCTTCTTCTTCAACTACGAAGGCGCCAAGGTGCGCCGGCAATCGCAGGTGACCGGCAACGTGCCGACCGAGGCGCTGCTGGTGCAACTGACTCCGGAGCTCCGAAGCACCCTCACCACCATGCTGCCCGCCCCCACCAACGCGACTTCGAATCCCCTCATCGGGCAGCATGTCCGCAACGACCGCTCGACGAATGATGAGCAGACATTCCTCACCCGCGTCAACGTGCTGCTGGGCCAGCAGCGCCTGGCGGTCCGCCACAGCTACAACAACCAGGACTACACGACCCCTACCCTCTCGCCTACCATGCCCACCACTTACCCGATGCGCTATCAGAATGCCGTCGTGGAGCACACGATGAATCTGGGCGCGACGATGCTGAACGAGCTCCGGCTGGGCTTCAATCGTGTCGACCTGTTCCGGAACCCGGCCGGATTCGAGAAGATCCCCGCCTATATCAGCGTGCAGGGCATCAACGCCTCGATGTCGAACTTCATTCACTTCCTGCCCACCACTTACTCCGTGGCGGACAACTTCACCATCCTGCGCGGCCGTCATTCCATCAAGATGGGCGTGGATCTGCGCGAAGTGCGCAGCGTGCGTTACCAGGGCGGCCCGCCGTCGTACAGCTACACGACCACCGCCGACATCATCGCCCAGCGCCCGGTCTCGGTAGGTCTCTCGTTCACCACCAGCAAGGGCCTGCGGACGCTCAACACCGGCTTCTATATTCAGGATGACTGGCGGCTCTCGCCCAAATTGCAAGTGAACCTGGGCGTCCGCTACGAATACTCCCCACCCCTGCGCGGCGGCTTCAATGTCAACAGTTCCGATCCCTACGGCCCCTACAACGCCGCGCAGGAGCCGATGTTCGCTTCCGATCGCAACGACTTCGGCCCACGTGTAGGCCTGGTGTGGACGCCCGATGCCGCGCAGCGCACGGTCGTGCGCCTGGGCGGCGCGGTCAGCTACATCATGCCGCAGGCCATCCACTACTACGATATGGCGTTCATCAGCCCCAAGCTCTCGGGCGTGTCCAGCTTCGCGGCCGCCGACGTGCCCGCGTCGTACCTCATCTATCCCAACGCCATCGCGTTCCAGACACTCATCCAGAACAATCCGGACCTGCTGCCGCCCAGTATGAAGCTCTCGCGCAGCGTGGCCGACTACAATCGCCGCGACACCTATGTCGGCATGTGGAACCTCGCCGTGCAGCGGCAGGTCACCAAGACCCTGGCCCTGCAGGCTGCCTACGTCGGCCAGCGCACCCTGAAGCTCATCTCCGTACGGCCTCTCAATCTTGTGAATCCGGCTACCGGCACACGGCCGGTGACGAGCCTGGGCCAGGTGAACTTCGAGGAGAACGCGGCCAACATCACCTACAACTCCCTTGAGATCTCGGCCAACCAGAAGCTCTGGCATGGCCTGAACTACGACGCGTACTTCACGCTCGCCGACGGCCGCGGCTACTATGCCCCGGATGACACCATCACCTTCACGGGCGGCGGATTGCAGGATCCGCTGAACATCGCCGGCTCCACCGGACCGCTCCAGGGCCTCTCCAAACGCGTCTTCCGCAACATCTTCAGCTACTCGATTCCCGGCGGCACCCACTTGCAGAACCGCTGGCTGCGAGGCGCCCTCAGCGGGTGGACACTGCGATCAATCATCGGCTGGCGCTCGGGGCTTCCCTTGAACCTGACCTCGGGCAACGATTTTGTGGGCAACGGGCGGAGCGCCGGCCAGCGCCCCGACGTGGTGGCGGGCGTCGATCCGTACATCGGCAGCCACGACACGCAGGTCTGGCTGAACGCCGCCGCCTTCAGCATCACCGGACCCAAGGCGGACAAGCGTTACGGCAACCTGGGCTACTATGCTCTACGCGGCCCGTCGGCCTTCACAATGGACTCCGGCCTCCACAAGACATTCCAACTGACGGAGGCGCAGCGCCTCACGGTCCGCCTGGAATCCTTCAACACCCTGAACCACACTACACTGGGGAATCCGAACACGACGCTCAACAGCGCCACGTTTGGACTGATCACCGGCGCGGGTTCCCAGCGTCTCTATCAGGTCGCATTGAAGTATGTCTTCTAAACCCATCTCTCCCCGGGGCGCGCTGACAGCCGGCGCGCCCGCCACCAGCCGGCGGACCCTGCTGGCCGCACTCGCCGCGACCGGGTTCGCTCCGTTTGCCGCCGCGTCCCAGCCGGAATACACCGACCTGTTCGAAGCCGGCCAGGGTGGTTATGCCCTCTACAGGATCCCGGGCATCGTAGTGACCCGCAAAGGCACCGTTCTGGCCTACGCCGAAGCACGCCGCTACAAGGGCAGTGACTGGGATGACATCGATCTGGTCCTGCGCCGGTCCACCGATGGCGGCCGTACATTCAGCGCGCCGCAGACCCTGCCACATGTGCCGGGACCGACCGAGCGCAACCCCGTGGCCATCGAACGCAAGCAAGGCCAGCCGGAGTGGCGGACCTACAATAACCCCGCGGCCATCGCCACACGCGACGGCAAAGTGCATCTCCTCTTCTGCGTCGAGTACATGCAGGTGTTTTATACCCGCAGCGACGACGATGGCCGGACGTTCTCGACCCCCGTCGAAATCACGGCCGCGTTGGAGCCGCTCCGTAAGGAGTATGCCTGGCGAGCCGTCGCCACAGGGCCCGGTCATGGCCTGGAACTGAAGCGCGGCCGCCTCGTCGTTCCGGTATGGATCGCCCTGGGGACCGAGGGGAACGGCCATGGTCCATCGGTGAACACAACCATCTACAGCGACGATCACGGCCGTACCTGGCGCGCCGGCGAACTCGCCGTGGCCGGACGTCCGGAGTTTCCCAGCGCCAACGAGACCGTGCTGGTGGAGCGCGAAGACGGTAGCGTCCTGATGAACGTCCGCACGGCCTCTCCCCGGAATCGCCGAACCGTCTCCACGAGCCCCGACGGTATCTCCCGCTGGTCCGCGCCCCGGTTCGACGAAACGCTCACCGACCCCATCTGCGCCGCCGGCCTGCTGCGGCTGCCACGCCGGAAGCAGCGGCCCCTGTTCGTTTTCTCGAACCCCGATAGCGTGACCCGGGCCGATGGCAAGGCGCTGCCCGGGAAGGATCGGCGGAACCTCACCCTGCGCCTGAGCAAGGACGAAGGCGCCACGTGGACCGCCTCGCGCGTGCTGGAGCCCGGTCCGTCCGCCTACTCCGATCTCGCGGCGATGCCCGACGGGACTATTCTCTGTCTCTATGAGGTGACGACGCCCGCCGGGGCGCGGCTGCTCCGGTTGGCGCGCCTGGACGCTGCATGGATCGAGGGCGCGAAATAATCAGACAGGGCGCCGCTGCCGCCCACGACACGAATCGAACTCAAAATGAATCTCCCCTTAAAGGGCATACTGCCCGCTCTGGTTACCCCGCTTCACGACGACCTCACCCTGGACGTATCCGCGCTGGAGAAACTGCTGACCCATGTTTATGAAGGCGGCTGCCACGGCGTCTATGTCTGCGGCAGCACCGGCGAAGGCCAATTGCTGGATGCCGGCACACGCCGCCGCATCGTGGAGATCGCCCAGCGCCACACGCCATCGGACCGCCAACTGATCGTGCATGTTGGCGCCTGGTCGCCTCGCGAGTCGCAGGAACTTGCCCGGCACGCCGAACAACACGGCGCCTGCGCGATCAGTTGCCTGCGTCCGCAGAACACTTCCTTTCCTGAGACATTGGAACACTACCGCGCGCTGGCGGCTGTCACCGCGCTGCCGTTCCTCGCTTACTATTTCCCAGCCCAGGCCGGCGGCACGATGAGCCTGCAGGAACTGGAACAGCTCTGTGCGCTGCCGGGTATCGTCGGCCTGAAGTTCACCGACTACGATCTGTTCACGCTGTCGCTGCTGGTTCGTCAGGGAAAGACCGTTTTCCATGGGCGCGACGAGATGCTCGCAGCCGGTTTCCTGATGGGCGCGTGCGGCGGCATCGGCTCCATCTACAACATTGTGCCGCAATGGTTCGTCCAGCTCTACGACCTCTCGCAGGAGGGCCGCTGGGCTGAGGCCCGGGCGTTGCAGGACCGAATCAACGACCTGATCCGTGTCCTGGTGTCGTTCCCCTTCATGCCCGCGCTGAAGCGGACCCTCGAGTGGCAGGGGCTCCGCTGTGGGCCGGCCCTGGCGCCGCGCATGCCGCTCACGGCGCAGGAAGACGCCCGGCTCATCGCCGCTCTGGAAGGGCTTCCCGGTCTGCCGAGGGTATGAAAAAGGTGGCCCTTCTCTGGACTCTGAGCGCAGCCGCGGCGTCCGGCTGGCACGATCTGCCTGCTTTGCCCCAGTCCTTGGGCGGCCAGGCCGTGGGTGTGAGTCATGGGGCCCTGTTGGTGATGGGCGGCAGCCGTTTCGACCGGCCGCCCTATGATGGCGGCACCAAGGAGTGGGCGGATTCCATTCACGTTCTGGCGCCCGGTGCTGCCGTGTGGCGTACGTTTCCGATGGGTGCTCCGCGAGCCTATACCTGCGCGGTGAGCTATGGCGACGCGGTCTATCTGGCCGGCGGAGCGAATGCCGAAGGACCCGTTGCCAGCGTCCTGCGGGTGGAATGGCTGGCGCAGCGCGCGAAAGTTAGTATCGTCGCGCCTCTGCCCCACGCCCTCAGCCAGCACGGCTGTGGCTTGATCGGATCCAGGCTCTTTGTGGTGGGTGGGCTGACCAGCGCCAGCGCGACCTCCGCTTCCGCCAGTCTGTTCATTCTCGATCTGGCCGATCCCCGGGAAGGTTGGAAGGAACTGGAGCCGTTGCCCGCGCCGGGGCGCATCCTTGCCGCCTGCGGCGTGATGGGCTCCTCGTTCTATATGTTTGGCGGCGCCGAACTCCGCGCGGGCAGCGACGGCCAGCCGCTTCGCCGCTACCTGCGGGATGGCTGGCGCTACACGCCGGGCAAAGGCTGGACGGCGGCGGCCCCGTTGCCGAAGCCTGTAGTCGCCGCCCCGGCGCTACCCATTTCGAACTCGATCCTGGCGGTGTTCGGCGGCGACGATGGCGCTCTCGATGGCCGCGCCGCGGAACTGCGCGAGCGCCATCCCGGCTTCAGCCGGACCACCTTCCTTTATGACTCGCTGCGCGATACCTGGACGGAGGGTCCGTCGCTGCCTGTGGGCCTGGTCACCACCGGTGCGGTGGACTGGCAGAGCCGGATCGTGATTCCCGGTGGGGAAGACCGGCCCGGCCACCGTTCCGCCCGTGTACTTTCCATCGACGCCTGGACCCGTTGAGGCTGGCCACGCGATTACTGCCGCGCTGCCGCTGCCGGCGCCGGCGCGGCCCAGGGCCGCACCTCCACTTGAAACTGGTACCGCATCGCCGGATGCGAGCCCGCTACGGCCGCGGCTTCCTGTAAGTCGCGTGCGGCCAGGAATAGCAGGGCCGTGATCGGCCAGGCGCCCGTCACCGTCTCGGTATCGCCCAGCGTCTCCCGTTCCGGTGCGAGGATTCGAGGCTCCAGTTGATGCCCGTCCTCGTTCACCTTCCGGGCCCAAGGCGCCGTCGCCTCGCGCAGGTTCTGCCTGTCGCTGTCCGTCAGGGTCACGGGACCCTGTTTGAAGATAATCACGAATTGATTCATGTTCTGCCCCAGTTGGAATGTTGTGTCAATCTCAACACCAAAGTCCTCAGGCGAAGCGGGCCGCGTTCGCACGGGCCCAGGCGGCGAACGTTTTCGGCTCGCGCCCCGTCACGCGCTGCACGGTATCCAACAGCGCGGTTCCGTGGCCGTCCCGCACGGCCTGAAACGACTCGCCGTACTCCGCCCGCCAATGCCTCGGGGATTCCTGCCCGTACCATCCCCTGCACGGCCGCCTGCACCGGAATATCGACGCACCGGATCGCGCGGCCCAGCACTTCCGCCAGGATGTTCACCTGCTCGGGCACGCTCAGCAAGGCCCCGCCGGTGACCTCGAAGACCCGCTCTTCGGGCTGTTCAGTCATGAGCGACTGGACCACGACCGCGGCGATATCTTCGGGCGCAATGGGAGCCGAGCGGCCCTCGCCCATCGGGTTGTACACCACGCCCTCTGACCGCATGGTTCCCGCCCACTGCAACGCGTTCGACATGAAGCCCCCGGGCCTGACGAATCGCCCATCGAGACCAGCCGCCCGGATCGCGTCCTCCCTCTCCTTGTGCGCCTGCCCGATCCGGAAGCCAGGCCGGCCGGCGAGGATCGTGGAAAGAAAGACGACCCTTGGGTGCCCTTGCTTTTTCAAGGTGTCTACCAGTGGCTCGAACGCCGCTCCGCTGGTTCCACCATTCATCAGGAAGACTCCTTCGACGCCGTTCAGCGCCCGGGCGAAGCTCTCCGGACTGCCATAGTCGCCGATCGCCACCTCGACACGTCCGGCGAACTGCGACACCTTGGCCGCGTCCCTTGTGAAGACCCGCACGGCGGCCCCACGCTCCAGCAGTTGGGCCGTTACGTTCCGCCCCACATTGCCGGTTGCCCCGGTTACCAGGTACATACGCTCATTCCTCTTCTTCCGGCCGGCTGAATGCACCTGCCTGCCTCCAATCTACGGCCGGTTAAGAAATGAGACAATGGCGAAGAAGACAATACTCTGTTGCTGTATTGGAACAATCATGACGGACCTCAACGAGCTGCAACTCTTCGTGCAAGTGTGTAAAGAACAGAGCTTTACATTGGCGGCCAAGCGCCTGGGCATGCCCAAATCGACGGTCAGCCGGGCAATTGCGAGCCTGGAGTCTCGCCTGGGTGTCCGGCTGGTGGAGCGCACCACTCGCAGCGTGTCCCTCACGGAGGCGGGCGCCCTCTACCTGGACCGCTGCCAGCGAGTGATGGAAGAGGCGGAGCAAGCCGATTTGCTCATTGGCGCGTTGCAGGCCAAACCGCGCGGGCGCCTGCGGATCGGCGCGCCTGTCACCTTCGCGCGCTCCATTCTGGCTCCGATTCTGGGCGACTTCCTGGCGCTCTACCCGGAGCTGCGTCTCCACCTGCAGCCGCTGTCCGGCGGTCCGAATGAGCGGGAAGGCTCGCTCGACATCGTCATCCGTCCCGGTCCGTTGGAAGACTCCGGCATGCTGGTGAAGCCGCTGATGCGGATTCGTCTTGGGATCTATGCCAGCCCGCTGTATCTGGCCGGCCGAGCACTGCCGGAAGCCCCCGCTGCCCTGCGCCAGCATAGCTGTATCACCGCCGGGTGCGGCGGATCGCAGGGCGAACCCACAGAAACCACCGTCTGGCGCCTGCGCCGTGGCCTGGAGTTGCAGGAGATCCGCGTGGAATCGCGCGTCTCCGTGCCCGATCCCACGATCAATCACCAACTCGCCTTGTCCGGAGCGGGCATCGCTCTCATCGGCCAGGCGGTCGCCCAGCGCGACACGGAAGCGGGCCGGTTGGTGCGCATCCTGCCCGAATGGGAGCCGGAACCGGTGGAACTGCACGCGGTGTATCCGTCGCGGCTGAATTCGTCGCCCAAGGTCCGGGCCTTTCTACAGTTCCTGCGTGAGCGTTTCAGCGGCGACCCGTGGGCGGTTCCCACCACAGCAGGCCTACGTCCAGGCCCTTCGGCTAGGCCTGCAGGCGCGCCGCCAATTGGGTAAGATCGTCACCTCGCAAGGCTGAGGCCATCAGTTCCGGAAAGGCATCCGGGGTGCAGGCGAATGCGGGAATACCCAGGGCCGCAAAGCTCGCGGCGATCGCATGGTCGTAAGAGGGAGCCCCTTCGTCACTCAACGCCAGCAGAGCCACCATCCGGACTCCGGAACTCACCAGGGAAGCCGCTCGTTTCAGCATCAACTCTTTGTTGCCGCCCTCGTAGAGGTCGCTCACCAGCACCAGTACAGTCTCCGCAGGCCGTATGACCAGTCCTGGCAATAGTCCAATGCCAGGCGGATATCCGTGCCCCCACCCAGTTGGATGCCAAACAGCAGATCCACCGGGTCCTTCAATCCATCGGTCAGATCCACCACGGCCGTATCGAACGCGATCATCTTCGTGGAGACGGATGGCAGCGACGCCAGCACCGCCCCGAAAATGCTCGAATAGACGACGCTGGCGGCCATTGAGCCGCTCTGATCCACACACAGGATCAGGTCGTGCAGACTCGAACGCCTGCGTCCAAACCCGATGCGGGTTTCCGGCACGATCGTCTTCCAGTCAGGCTGGTAGTGGCGCAGGTTGGCGCGGATCGTACGGTCCCAATCCACATCCTGCTGTCTCGGTCTCCGGTTTCGGATGGATCTGCTCAGCGCGCCGGTCACCGCCTGCCGGGTTGGGCTTTCCAGCTTGCGCTGCAGGTCTTCCACCACTTTGCGGACTACGATGCGCGCCGTCTCCTTCGTCCTGTTCGGAATCACGGATCGCAGGGACATGAGAGTCGTCACCAGATGGATATCGGGCTCCACTGACGACAGCATCTCCGGTTCCAGCAGCATCTGTTGCAGCTTCAACCGATCCAGGGCGTCGGCCTGCAGTACGCGCACCACCTGTGCCGGGAAGTACTCACGGATATCACCCAGCCATCGCGCTACATTGGGCGCCGAGTTGCCCAGGCCGCCCTTTCTATCTGAGTTGTAAAGCGCATCCAGCGCGCGATCCATGCCAAGTTCCGTGCCTGTCAGCTCGCAGGCGGTGCCATCGTCGGAACCGCCGAGAATCAGCCTCCATCGCTTCGCGTGTTCCGCCTGGTCAATCATGATCGTCCGGCTCCAATCCGAGGATCCTGATTAGCAGCGGAAGTGCCTTCGCGGCACGCGCCTGATGCACCAGATGCTGTTTCGCCATTGAGCGAGTTCCCCCCGCGCCGTCCGCTCTTACACGCTCTCCCAGTTGCCTGCGCTCGGCTGCGGGGAAGGTTGAAAAGGTTCGTCGCAGAAGCGGGAGCGTTTCCTGGAAGACACTCGACGGGAGCTCCTGGACGAAGGAGTCGACGACGCCCCATAGTTTCTCGTTTGCCAGCAGTGTACTGCCGGAGTTTTCGAGAAAGCCTTCAATCCAGGCCGCGCCTGCCGCGGCATCCACGCCAGGCGAGAATGATTGCGACGCCCGCGCCGCCACATCGTCCGCTGTCAGTTGGCCCCCATCAAAGAGCATGCGGCAGCAGCGTCCGCACACCAGACCGTGAACGTGGGGCAGCGCCGCCACGCGCCGCAGCGCTTCCTGCCACGGCTGGATCAGGCCCGGATCCTCGAAGACGCCAATGGCTTGCTGGAAGCCGCCGATCCGCTCTGCCATCCGCCGCGCGGCATCATCGCTAAGGGAACCGCAGGCAACCGGAAGTCCGACACAGACGCGGGCGGACAACTCCTCAATGGCCTGCCGCACCAGACGGCTTCGTCATCCGTCTGGCGAACGTCGCCATAGCGGGCCACGTGCGCCAACGGAGGAACCACCTCCATCAGGTCGGCCACATCCGGGGCTACCGCGCCAATCTCACGCACTCTCCTTACCAGCAGTTCCGCCGCGGTGGCCAAGCCGCCCTTGAGTACAGGCTCCAGCAGGCCTGTGAGCTCGGGCAGGCCCTGAAGCGATCGATGCCAGGTGACCGGCGTAGTTCGATGCCGCGGCTTCGACGGTATTGCCCCAGCGGGCGGCCGCGATGATTTCGACGGCGAACTCCGGCTCCCACTTTAACTGCCACAGCTCGCTGGTAAAGGTACTCTGTTTGCCCTGTGTGGCCGAGGCCACGCCCCAAGGCACCTTCAGCAGGTTGGAGTCGGTGCAGTAACTGGCTGCGCTCGCGCTCCCCGCTGTTTCTCAGATCGAGGTCCAGAGTTCTGGCAATAGGCCTCCGGTCTGAGCCGCAGCCGTTTTTGCAGCGCTTCGAGGTCCCGCTGGATCGGGGCTGCCGTTGCCTCCGGTGGAACCTCCCCCAACACCTCTCCGATGATCAGCTTCTCCCTGATCAGTCTGAGGGGCGTTGCGTTTCCGAAGAGCAATGCAGCCTCGGTGGCGTCATTCAGCTCCGCCAGGCCCGCCTCGCTGCGTCCGCGGAAGGCGGCCAGTGTTTCGGCCAGTCGCACGGCATCCACTACCTGCGCCGGCGAGGCATCCAGATCCTCTCCACGCAGGAGTTGTGCGACCTTCGACATCCATCGCGCCGAGGTTTGACCGGGTGTCCTCCACGAATGCTCATACCAGCCTGGAGATTCGATTCCGGCCCCGTAGCCGGAGGTGCGCAGCAGGCGGCCGTGTGTCCAGGGTACCCACGTTGCCAGCACTTTCACCTTTGGCAGGCCCTTCAACAGTGCCGTATCTTCCCTGGCGGTTCTCGCCTCGAGCAGGGCTGGGGCGTGCCAGGCGCCGCACACCACAGCAATCCTGGCGTAACCTTCTTTCTCCGCCTGCCGGACCCGCTGCCGCATTGCCGCCTCTCGCAGCAGGTCCAGCCGCCGCACGGCCCGGCCGCCTTCCTGTCGCAAAACACCCATCGCCTCATGGACCGCGGGAAAGACGTCGGCTTCGCCTCTGCCTTCGACAAAACGATCCCACCAACGTTCGAAATCCTCTTCTCCTGCCGCGCGGGCCAGCGTCCGCAGGGGATCCTCCTCCCGCTCATCCTCAGGTTCTTCCTCGCTGTTGATCGCCATCCAGTTGGTCTTCGGCAGGTCCATGAAGCGCGCTGCAACTCCATTCCTCGCCGCGAACTTCAGCGCGTTCCACTCCGGAGAGAAACTGGCGAAGGGGTAGAAAACAGAGGATAACGGCTCGTCCGGGCGGTAGACCAGCAGCGCCACGGGCGGCCGCACCTCAGCATTTGCGACCCATTGGATCTGGTCGTCTCCTTCAACCGGGCCCTCGACCAGGACGAGATCCGGCTGTACTCTGCCCAATGCCGCCATCAGGCTGCGCGCCGAACCCGGTCCGTGATGTCGGATGCCGAAGACGTGAACGGCCATCTCAGTTCGAAAACTCGCGGCAAGCTCTGTAGATGTCGCGCCAGCCGTCGCGCTCCTTCACTACGGTCTCCAGATACTCGCGCCAGGCGACTCCGTCCTGCACCGGGTCCTTCACGACCGCGCCGTGCAGGCCCGCGGCCAGGTCAGCGGCGTTGAGCCGGCCATCGCCAAAGTGTGCGGCCAGCGCCAAGCCGCTATTCATCACAGAGATCGCCTCCGCTGTGCTCAATGACGAAGTGGGGGCCTTCAACTTGGTCTTGCCGTCTTCCGTGACCCCGTTTCTCAGCTCACGGAAGAGAACCACCAGGCGCCTGACCTCCGCCAGCGCCGGCGGTTCCGCGGGAATCTCCAGCGCCCGGCCCAGGTCCGCCACGCGGCGGCTGACGATGGTCACTTCTTCGTCGATCGTGGCCGGCACCGGCAGAATCACCGTGTTGAAGCGGCGCTTCAGCGCGGACGAAAGCTCATTCACACCCCGATCGCGGTTGTTGGCGGTGGCGATGATGTTGAAGCCCAGAACGCTTCGCACCTCGGAGTTCAGCTCCGGCAACGGGAGTGCCTTCTCCGAAAGGATGGTGATGAGCGCGTCCTGTACATCGGAGGGAATTCGCGTCAACTCTTCCACTCGGGCAATGCGGCCTCGCTGCATCGCCCGCATCACAGGCCCGGGCACTACGGCATTCCATGACGGCCCCTCAGCCAGCAGGCGCGCGTAGTTCCATCCATAGCGGATCGCGTCCTCACCCGTGCCCGCCGTGCCTTGCACGATCTGCGTGGAGTCGCCGGAGATCGCGGCCGCCAGATGTTCGCTCACCCACGACTTGGCGGTGCCCGGCACTCCGAACAGCAGCAAGGCGCGATCTGTCGCGAGGGTCGAAATCGCGACCTCGATCAGGCGGCGGCTCCCGATGTACTTGGGGCTGACCTCGAACCCGTTCTGGAGAGTCCCACCGAGCACATAGGTTGCCACGGCCCACGGTGACAGCCGCCACTGCGGCGGCCGGGGCCGGTCATCGCACTGCCGCAATTGCTCCAGTTCTCCGGCAAACTGAACCTCCGCCGGTTGGCGCAGCATCGCATTCTGTTGGATATCTGGATTGGACACGTATCAATTCTCCTGATTCCGCAGCGCCTGGCGCATTCTGCGGCGAAAACTCAAGACCTCGATGAACTCCGCGAAGATTTCGTCTTCGGGAAGTACCTCCACTTCACTCGAAGCCAGCAGTGCGGATGCACGCAGCAGCATCCTCAGCTGATAGCTCCACCCCTCTTCAGGCCCGCCGGTCGCACTTCCTGCGGCGAGTTTGAGAACCGTGCGCGTAAAGACTTCGCTCCATGGGTGATCACAATAAACCGCCACATGCGGCAGCCAGGCCTTCGGTTCCTTCACCAGCAGTGGAGTGAGGGTTGCCTCCCGCGCCCCAGCCTCCATGGCACGGAACAGTGAGGCGGTTGCTGTCAGCCCCGGCGTTGCATCCGCGGCCAATGCAACCAGCCACTCCTGCGCCCCATGACGAATGGCTGCCCTGAGCCACCCCTCTTCCAACAACGCCGCCCATTCTCCATTTCTCGCTGCTTCCACCAATTGCTGTTCCGTGGCTCCAAGCAACCGCACCCAGTGTGCGGGAGGAACGCAGGCGATCGTCTGCTCCGTCCACCAAGCGCGTTCACCCACTGTGACATCGGCAGGAGGTTTCTTCTCGACGCCGTCGCGGGCCATCGCCGCATCGGCTTCCTCGAATGGGGTCACCTCTACCGTTCGTTTCCTGCCCAGCAATCCGGTCTTTCCCAACCGGATCCGCCCTTCCAGCCTGTCCATCATCCTCTGACTCAAGCGTGAACCGGCCAGTGATCCCAGCAGGTTCGCTGACGCGCGGCGGACAGTGACGCTCCGATCATCCAGCGCCCTTTCCAGAAACTCTTCATCTTCCGGACCAAGTCCTACCGCCAGCGCGGCGACGAACTGCTGGCGGCCATCCGCGGATTCCTCCGCCCAGGCGCTGAGCACCAGGTCGCGAGCGCGTGCTGGATCGGAGCCGCGCACCCGCTCCAGGAAGGCAGCTCGCTCCGCCTGGGTGCCGGTCTCCCACGCCAGTTCTCCGGCCGGGCGTGTCCACGACCATTCCGGCCGGACCTGTGCGAGCCATACCCCGCGCGCGCCTGCCGCCATGCCGGCCGACGCGCGCAAGGATCGGTCGGCGGTGGCCGCATCGAGCAAGGCCGGCAGCAATTCCTCAGGCAATCGCAAATTCCGCGCGTTCAGGAGCGCAAGCCACTCCCGCAGCAGTGCACGGCGATCCTTCAATAACTCGGTGCAATGGCCCGAGGCTGCCACACCGCACATCGGACGCGGGTCGCCGGCACAAGGCTGGGGTAGCACGATGGCCGGTAGCGGCTCCATGCCCGCGTCGGTATAACCAGTGATCAGCGCGATCGCATCCAACATGCGCTGAGGAGCTGCACGCCCGGCGAGGGCTCCAAGAAGCGGATCCAGGGAAGAGCCGTCCGGCTCCAGACGGGGGGCACCGCCCACCAGCGCCGAGGCGATCACCTGAGCGTGCAGACTCACGCCGGAGCCCCCTGCCGCAGTGTCGCCAATCGTCCTGCCGCGCATGCCATGAGCGGCCTCACGATGTTCCCATCCGATTCTCCCGCGACATCGATCGGGTAGCCGCCTGACACCGAAAGCAGCGTGTAGTCAGGGTGGCAGGGCATGGCATTCTCTGAATCGGAGAGGAACCAGCCGCTTGCCGAAAGCACTGGGACCACGCCCTTTAGAAGCACCGGCTGCGTTTCAGTCCAGGGGTTTGCCGCCAGCCGCTCTCCGATTTGCTGCTGGTTCTCCGCCACGCTACGGCGTCCGAAGAGCGAGGTTTCTTTCACTGGCGCGCTATGGACCACTCGAACCAGCGCGCGCAACGGGGCTGCGCCGGGGTGGTAGCAGACCTCCGCATCGATGGAGGTCCCCGGAATCAGGTTTGACTTGAAACCGGCTCCGCCCACAGCGAACTCCAGTACGAGGGCGCTCCGGCTGGAATCTCGCCCGGCCAGCCAAGTTCTCTGAACCCGCAGCCGGTCTTCCTGGGAAGTGCTTTGGGCGGCCACCAGCCATTGATCGCGAACGGCCGCGCCGGCGAGGACGTCCTCGTGAGGCAGGGCAAAGCCGATCGCCGTCCTGACATCCGCCTGGGACTCAATGGGTAGCCGATCCACTCGGCGATAGGCATGGATCAGCAAGACCAGCCTGCCGATCGCCGAGACGAGTCGCTCCTGCCAGCCGGCGCCGGAGACCGCAATCCCTCCCAGTTCGCGAACTCTCCGTGCGGCGCCCGGCGCCTGAGCGTCGACGAGACGGGCCGCCTGCTGATCCCAGAAGGGGAATCCGCGACCCGGTGCGGAGGCCAATCCCTGTTGCACCAGGTCCCTGAGCCACAACTCCAGCAGGTCCAGCCCGGCACTCACGCGATTCTCTCGTTGCTCTGCGCGCTTCGCCCGGGCTGCCTCATCCACCTGGGTGGGTTCTTTGGAGGATTGCGCCTCTGCCCGCTGTGTCCGGCCTTCCAGCCAGGTCTTCACCCACGCGGGCCGCTCTGCTTCCGTGTACAGGCCGGGCTGCTCCGCGAGCAGGAACAGTAAGGCGAGCCCGTGTTTGCAGGGGAACTTGCGGCTGGGACACGAACATTTGAATGCGGGCCCAGTCCAGTCCACCTGTGTCAGGTATGGGTTCTTTCCGCTTCCCTGGATCGCGCCCCAAATCGCCTGTCCGTCCTGCCCCAATCCTGACCATGACCTGGGTGACGCCAAAGCCCGAGCCGCTTTCGCCGACGCCTCATCCGGAGCAAGCGCCGCAACCTGCTGAGCACTAACTGAAATCGCCATGCCTCTAGCCAGTATCGGATGATCAGCTTACGTAATTCAGGGCTACACTTCGGGAAATTACTGGAATTGCGAACGAGCCGCGGAGCCTGTGGTGCGCAATGACCGGGAGGATTGTCCTTCCGGCACGCCCGCCGTGCCTATGCCATGGTGGAAGGGTGTTGCGACTGATAAATCCCGAGGAGCTGACGGACCCCGTTGTACTTAGCCGATTCCACGCATCGCTGGCCCAGGACGAACAGGAGCGCATCGCCAGGTTCGTCTTCGAGAAAGACCGCCACGTGCGGCTGGTGGCCCGAGGCTCGCTGCGGCAGGCGCTGTCTGAATACACCGGCGGTGTGCCCGCTGCGGAGTTCCGCTTCGGGTACAACGGATTCGGGAAGCCCTTCCTGGAGCTCCCGGCCCGGTGGGCCGGGATCCGCTTCAACCTCTCTCACTGCGACGGGTTGATTGCCATTCTCATCGCGGAGGACATCGAAGTCGGTATCGACGTGGAACGCATCCGGCCCATGGCGGATCTTTTCCGGGTCGCCCAGCGCTTCTTCGCGCAGGCAGAGGTGGAGGATCTCCGCCAGACCCCGGAGCCTCTCCAGCTAGAGCGCTTCTTCCAGTATTGGACCCTGAAGGAGTCCTACATCAAAGCTTGCGGGATCGGACTGTCCCTGCAACTGGATCAGTTCTGGTTCCAGTTCGATCCCACCATTCAGATTCAGTTCGCGTCTGGCTTTGACGACGACCCAGCAAACTGGGAGTTCCAGCAGCAACGTGTCGATGCCGAACACTGGCTGGCCACCGCGACGCGGCGGCGACCGGCCACCTGATCAAGGAAATCGGCGCGAGCCTTCAGGCCCGGCCCAGCAGTTCCTTCGCAACCGTCACTACGCGGCCTGGCTCGAACCCGAACTTCCTCTGCAACTCCTGCAGTGGAGCAGAGGCGCCGAAGGTCCCCATTCCGATTACGCGCCCGGCTGAACCCACATACCGTTCCCATCCGAACGTCGCGGCCTGTTCGATGGCGATGCGCGCGGTCACGCTGGGCGGCAGCACCGTGGCCCGGTACTCCGGCGTCTGGTGATCGAAGATCTCCCACGAAGGCATCGACACAACCCGTGAGCGGATTCCCTCCTGCACCAGCCGTTCGTGGGCATCGACGGCCAGGCTCACCTCGCTGCCGGAAGCGATCAGGATCAGTTCGGGCTCGCCGCCGGCATCCGCCAGTACGTAGGCGCCTTGGGCCACGCCGGAGGCGGGGGCGTAGCGGCTTCGATCCAGAGTCGGCAAGGCCTGCCGGGAGAGTACGAGTGCCGCCGGATGATGCCGTAATTGCAGGATGTACCGGTAAGCTTCGACCACCTCATTGGCGTCGCCCGGCCGCAAAGTCGTCAGACCAGGAATCGCACGCAGCGAAGCAAGGTGCTCCACCGGTTGATGCGTCGGGCCATCCTCTCCGTCACCCATTGCGTCGTGAGTGAAGATGAAGATCGCCGGCAGCTCCATGATGGCCGAGAGGCGAATCGCCGGCCGCGCATAGTCGCTGAAGACGAAGAAGGTCGCTCCAAACGCTCTGAGCTTGGACAGGCACAGGCCGTTCACAATCGCGCTCATGGCATGTTCCCGGATGCCGAAGTGCAAGTTCCTGCCGCCGCGGCTGCCCGCCTGGAAATCGCCCGCGCCCGCGAAAGTCAGCAGAGTTTTGTTCGAGGAACCAAGGTCGGCTGAACCACCCAGAAACCAGGGGATGTTTTGAGCCAGGACGTTGAGCACTTTGCCCGACGCTTCCCGGCCGGCGATGCCCTTCGGACTGGCGGGAAACTCAGGCAGGTTCCTGTCCCATCCCTCGGGTAACTCGCGTCGCTGAATCTGCAGGATCTCCGCGGCGAGTTCGGGATACTTCGCGCGGTAGGCCTCAAACAGCCTCATCCACTCGCGTCTCGCGTTCCCGCCTCGAGTCCCAATTCCGCTGGCGAAGTGATCGTAGACACCCGGCGGCACCAGGAACTGCGCGTCCTCGGGCCAGCCGTAGGCCCGTTTCGTCAGGCGGACCTCCGCTTCGCCCAGGGGCTCCCCGTGGGCCGCGGCTGTGTCCTGCTTGTTTACGGAGCCGTAGCCGATGTGACTGTCGAGGACGACGAAGGTCGGCCGGCCCTTCTCCTTGCGGAACATATCCAGCACCTGCTCGATCCGCTCGGTGTCGTTGGCGTTGCTGACCCGCAGCACGTTCCAGCCGTAGGCGTAAAAACGGGCCGCTACGTCTTCCGTGAACGTGATGTTCGTGCTGCCCTCGATCGTGATCTTGTTGTTGTCGTAGATCCAGCAGAGGTTGTCGAGACCGAGATGTCCGGCCAATGAGGCCGCCTCCGACGCGATGCCCTCCATCATGCAGCCGTCGCCGCAGACGGTGTAGATCTTGTAGTCGAACATTGGGAAATCCGGCCGGTTGTAGCGATCGGCCAGCCACTTCTGCGCAATCGCCATGCCGACGCTAGTAGCGACGCCCTGGCCCAGCGGCCCGGTGGTCGATTCCACGCCCGAGACCCAGCGATACTCGGGGTGCCCCGGAGCCTTGCTGTCGATCTGCCGGAAGCGGCGGATGTCTTCGATGCCGACGGACGGCTGCCCCAGATTCTCGTACTTCTCATTGACGGCCTGCGTGCGCGTCAGGTGCAGCACGGACCACAGCAGCATGGAAGCATGCCCGTTCGAGAGGACGAACCGGTCGCGATTAGGCCAGATCGGATCCGCCGGATCGAACTGCATGACTCGGTTCCAGATCGTGTAGACCAGGGGAGCCAGCGACATCGGCGTCCCCGGGTGGCCGGATTTCGCCTGCTCGACGGCATCGATGGAAAGGGTGCGGATGGTATTGATACAGAGCTCGTCAATCTTCGTATTCATGGCGGAATCGGTCAGCTGCGTCATCTCTTTCTCCTTTCAGTCCACTCCCCCTGCTTCGCGTGCTCGCTAGGCCGCCTTCTGACTGGCGCCGTCTTCCACCTCGACGACAGGATTCTCCCAGCCGCCTTCGGGCGTCACTCGCGCCACCTCATCCGGTCCCCAGGTACCCGGGGTGTATGGATGCACAGGCGTGTCCTGCGCCAGAACCGGATCGACGATCCGCCAGGCCTCTTCGACATAGTCCTGCCGTGCGAACAGACTGGCGTCGCCTTCCATCGCCGCGGTCAGTACCCGCTCATAGGCGTCCGGATCGGCGGCGCAGGGATGGCTGATCGCCACCATCTCATCGGACTCCGCCGTCAGTTCGCCGCATTGGGCCATGACATTCATGCCCAGCGCGATGGTCACATCCGGATTGATCCTCATGCGTAGATGGTTCTGCCGCAGCGTGTCCTCCGGGAGCACCGTAGGAGGTTTCCGGAACCGGCCCACGACTTCCGTACAGGTGGTCGGCAGGCACTTGCCGGCACGGATGTAGAAGGGCACGCCCTTCCACCGCCAGCTCGGGATTTCCAGCCGGAGCGCCGCGAAGGTCTCCACCTGCGAGCCAGGAGCCACACCCTTCTCATCCAGGTATCCACGGAACTGGCCCCGCACTACGTCCGCATCCCGGATGGACGGAATCGCCTTCAGTACCTTTACCTTCTCGTCCCTCAACGACTCGCTGTCCGCGCGCACCGGTGGCTCCATGGCCAGCACCGACAACACCTGGAACAGGTGATTCTGCACCACGTCGCGGATCGTGCCGACGCCGTCGTAGAAGGCGCCGCGCCCCTGCACGCCGAACTCCTCCGCCATCGTGATCTGAACGCTCTCAATGTAGTTGCGGTTCCAGAACGACTCCGCGAACGAGTTCGCAAAGCGGAAGACGAACATGTTGTTGACCGGCCGCTTCCCCAGGTAGTGATCGATCCGATAGATCGCCGACTCATCCAGGCTGCGATGGAGAATCTCATTCAATTGCCGGGCCGAGGGCAGATCCCGGCCAAACGGCTTCTCGAGAATCACACGCGCCCCTCTCGAGCAGCCCGACGCGGCCATCTGCGCGATGACCACCTCGAAGAGGGAAGGCGGGATGGCGAGGTAGTAGGTCGGCCTCTCCAGTCCGTTCAACTCCTGCCGGAGAGCCGTCCAAAGCGCCGCATCCTGGTAGTCGCCATTGACGCAGCGCAGCAGGCTGCACAGTTTGGCAAATGCCGCCGGATCCACGCCGCCGTGTTTCTCCAGACTGGCCCTGGCCCGAGCCCGCACGCTCTCAAGATTCCAGTCGCCCCGAGTCACCGCGATGACCGGGGCATTCAGGTTTCCGCGCAGGGCCATGGCCTGCAGGGCAGGGAAGATCTTCTTGAACGCCAGATCTCCGGTGGCGCCGAAGAACACAAAAGCATCGGATGCCGTGGGGTGTCCGCTCATGATGCAACCTCCTGGGGCTGTCTCTCCACATGTCCGCCGAACTCGAAGCGCATGGCCGACAGCAGTTTGTTGGCGAAATCGGCTTCGCCGCGGGAGCTGAATCGCGAGTAAAGCGCCGCTGTCAGGATCGGCGCTGGGACCGACTCGTCAATCGCCGCCTTCACCGTCCAGCGGCCTTCGCCCGAATCGGAGACCTGGCCGGCAAACCTGGCGAGATGGGGATCCTCCGCCAGAGCCGAGGCCGTCAGGTCCAGCAGCCAGGACGCGATGACGCTGCCGCGCCGCCACACCTCGGCAATGGCGCCGAGGTCGAAGTCGTACTGATAATGCTCCGGGTGGGCCAGCGGCGCTGTCTCGGAGTCGATACGGCGGTCCTGCTTGCCGGCATTGGCCGCGCGCAACACGCCGAGGCCTTCGGCATAGGCGGCCATCATGCCGTACTCGATGCCGTTGTGCACCATCTTCACGAAATGTCCGGCGCCGGCCGGGCCGCAATGGAGATACCCGAGTTCCGCGGTGCCGCCCATCTTCTCGCGGCCCTCGGTGCGTGAAATTTCCCCTCGTCCTGGAGCGAGCGTGGCGAGAATCGGATCCAGCCGCGCCACCACCTTCTCCTCGCCGCCGACCATCATGCAGTAGCCGCGCGTGAGTCCCCACACGCCTCCGCTGGTCCCCACGTCGACGTAGTGGATACCGCGCGCGCTCAGCTCTTTCGCCCGGCGGATATCGTCGACGTAATAGGAGTTCCCGCCGTCGATGAGAACATCACCGGCCTGCAGATGCGGAGCCAGGTCCTGGATCACCGAATCCACCGCCGCCGCCGGAATCATCAGCCAGATCACGCGGGGCGCCTGCAGCTTGTTCGTCAGGTCTTGCAGGCTCGACGCGGGCATCGCGCCATGTCTGGCCATCTCTTCCACCGGCTGGGCAGGGGCGTTGAACACCACACATTCATGCCCGCCGTTCAGCAGGCGCCGCGTCATGTTGGCGCCCATCCGTCCGAGTCCTACCATTCCAATCTTCATGAGTGCTCCTGAACTGGGATTACCGCGTTGCCGCTTTCCATCCCCGGTACCGGCGGATGAGGTTGTTGGTGGAGCTGTCGTGGCCGAGTTGGGACTCCTCACTCGCCTCCAACTCCGGAATGATCCGTTGCGCGAGCACCTTGCCGAGCTCGACGCCCCATTGATCGAATGAGTCGATGCCCCAGATCGCACCCTGCGTGAACACGCTGTGCTCGTAGAGCGCAATCAGTTTGCCCAGGGTTCCGGGCGTCAGTTGCTCGGCAAGGATCGTATTCGAGGGCCGGTTTCCTTCAAAGGTGCGATGAGGCACCAGCCAGTCCGGTGTCCCTTCTTTCTGTACTTCCTGCGCTTCCTTGCCGAACGCCAGCGCCTCAGTCTGCGCCAGGACGTTCGCCAGCAACAGATCATGGTGGTTGCCCAGCGGATTCAGCGACCGTCCGAAGGCGATAAAGTCGCACGGAATCAGACGCGTCCCCTGATGAATCAACTGATAGAACGAGTGCTGGCCGTTGGTGCCCGGCTCGCCCCAGTAGATGGGACTCGTATCATAGGTCACCGTCGAGCCGTCGAGCGCCACATGCTTCCCGTTGCTCTCCATGGTCATCTGCTGCAGGTAGGCCGGGAAACGCTTCAGATACTGGTCGTAGGGCAGCACCGCCACGGTCTGGGCGCCGAAGAAGTCGCTGTACCAGACAGACAGCAAGCCCAGCAGTACCGGCAGATTCCGCTCAAAGGGAGCCTGGCGGAAGTGCTCGTCCATCTCGTGGAACCCGTCCAGCAGTGCCCGGAAGTTCCGCGGGCCAATGGCAATCATCGTCGAAAGTCCAATTGCGGCGGTCATCGAATAGCGGCCGCCCACCCAGTCCCAGAACTCAAACATGTTCGTGGTGTCGATACCGAACCGGGTCACCTCCTTTGCGTTGGTGGAGACGGCCACGAAGTGCTTCGCGACCGCGCTCTCGTCCCCGCCGGTGCCGGCCAGCAGCCACGACCGCGCACTGCGCGCGTTGGTCATCGTCTCCAGGGTCGTAAACGTTTTGGACGAGACGATGAACGAAAGTTTCCGCCGGTTCCAGATCGCGAACCGCTTCCGCCAGGTCGGTGCCGTCGACATTCGAGACGAAGCGGCACACCAGGTCGCGCTGGCTGTAGTGGCGCAACGCCTCATAGGCCATCACCGGTCCCAGATCGGAGCCGCCGATGCCGATGTTCACCACGTTCCGAATGGGACGCTGCCGGTGTGCCCTTTCCAGGCGCCGCTGCGGATGCGATCGGCGAAGACCGCCATGCGGTCGAGCACCGCGTGGACCTCCGGAATGACGTCGCGGCCGTCCACGAGAATCGATGCGTCCCGCGGCGCTCGGAGTGCCACGTGCAGCACGGCCCGATTCTCCGTCACGTTGATCTTGTCGCCTCGGAACATGGCGTCGATCCGCGCCCGCAGGCCGGACTCCTCCGCCAGCCGGACCAGCAGGTTCAGTGTTTCGCCGGTGACGCGGTTCTTTGAATAATCGAGATAGAGTCCCGCCGCTTCCACGGCGAGGCGTTCACCGCGCCCTGGATCTTCCGCGAACAGGCTCCGAAGGTGCACCTTTCCCACCTTTTTGTAATGGGCCTGTAGTGCCTTCCAGGCCGGGCGCCTGGTGAGTGATCTTTCCGCGATTTTTCCTCTCGCTGCTTGCATTCCCGTTCTCCATTTCCCAAAGCCGGAATCCTCCGGCGAAGGCATCGCCATTGGTGCCGGTGCGGCACAAAGGCGGCAGTTCATTCAGCTTCTTGGCGTTGCCGCCACCCAGTACGACTTCCTCGGGTTGCAGGGCCGCCATCAGTCGGGCGATCACGTCCCTGACGTGCAGCCGCCACTTCTTCGCTCCGTGGCGCTCCAGTCCGCGCAGGCCTACGTAATCTTCAAAGGTGGCCTTCCGGTAGGGCAGGTGGCCCAGTTCCATTGCCTCCACCTTGCCGTCGACGATGAGGCACGAGCCGAGTCCTGTCCCCAGGCCCAGGAACAGCATTTTGCCTCCTCGATAGCTGCCCAGCGCCTGCATCGCGGCGTCGTTGACGAGCTTGACGGGGTAGCCGAACGCGGCATGGAAATCGAACCCCACCCAGCCTCGTCCCAGATTGTGAGGCTCCGCCGCCACCAGGTTGTGCAGCACCGCGCCGGGATACCCGATCGAGACGGCGCCGTACTTCCAGCCGCTGGCGGCCTCTTTCACGGCGGCCACCATCTGACGCGGCGTCAGTTCAGGACCGGAGGGGATCTTCACCGGCTCCGGTTGCCCGGTGGCGAGAACCTTTACGTTCGTCCCGCCGATGTCGACCACCAGAACGTTCATCCGGCCACGCCCGCCAGCTTGGCGCTCTTCGCCGCGATGACGCTCATCAGTTCGCTCCAGGAATTGACAAACGACTTCGCGCCGTCTTCCTGCAGCTTCCTGGCGAGTGCATCGACATCGACGCCCGCCTGCGCGAATTGCGCAAGCACTTCCTCGGCATCGCCGCCGTCCGGTGTCAGCAGTCCGCCAATCGCCGTATGCTTGTCCAGCGCATTGAGAGTCGCTTCGGGCATGGTGTTCACGGTGAACGGAGCGGCCAGCGCGTTGACATACAGCACGTCCGAGGCATTCGGATCCTTGGTGCCCGTGCTCGCCCACAGCAGCCTCTGCGGGTTCGCGCCGAAGTTGCAGATCCGCCGCCAGCGCGGCGATTCCAGCAGACGGTTCATCGCCCGGTAGGTCCGCTTGCCCATCGCAATGCCAAGCCGGTTGCGCAGTTCGGCCGGCACTGCACTGGCCACCGCGCCGTCCCACCGGCTGATGAAGACCGACGCGACCGACCCCACGGCCGGATTCATTCCAGACTCGATTCGCCGTTCAATCCCGCGCAGGAACGCCTCGGCCGCCGCCTCGTACTGGTCCGCTGAAAAGAGCAGCGTGACGTTCACGGGGATCCCCGCGAAGATCGACTCCTCAATCGCGGGCAGACCCTCGGCTGTGCCCGGGATTTTGATGAAGATGTTCGGACGCCCGGCCTGCGCGAACAATTCACGCGCGGCCTTTAGCGTCGTTGCCCCGTCGTAGGCGAGCAACGGCGAGACCTCCACCGACACCCAGCCGTCCACTCCGTTTGTCCGTTCGAAGGTCGGGCGAAACAGATCGGCGGCCCGGGTCAGGTCCTCCAGCGCCAGTTCGAAGAAGAGTGCCTCGCCCGACTTCCCACGGCTCACCTTCTCGCGAATCGCTTCATCATAGGCGGAGCTCTTCTTGATCGCCTGATCGAAGATCGTCGGGTTCGAGGTGAGCCCGGTCACCGACATCTCGCCGATGTACCGCGCGAGCGTACCGGAATCCAATAGCTCGCGTGTAATGTTGTCGAGCCACAGGCTCTGGCCGGCGTTGTGAAGTAATTGCGTCGCTTTCATCGACATCCTCCCAGTGATTCCCTTTGTGCTGGCATGGCGCCCCGCACGGCCAGCCCCGCGGCCGCTCAGGACACACCAAGCACTACCCCGTTTCCTTTGCATTCCGGCGGCCCATGCCGTCGGCCGGACTTTCCGGACGGCTGCTTTTCATCCCTCGACACCTGGCTGGAATGAGCGTCCGGTCCGTCCGCCCTTTCTTCACAACCGAGGTCCTGTGGCACCCGCAATGCGTGCAATACGATACCGCCCGCACGCCGGCCAAAAGACAGGGCCCTTGACGTGCTCAAGCTGGCTGGAGAATCTGCTGAGTCTGCGAGGATTAAGACCAGACGATAGCCAGTGGCTGAGAATTCTGAAACACGCCGCTGCCGAATGACCGGCACGAGTCAACCTTTCGTCACGAATATCCACCTTTTCGACAGGGCAACCGCTCGCCCGCGGACCTTCGGCGGCACCTAGATTCCGTAGCCGCCATCGACCGTCAGGTTGGCGCCCGTGACGAAGGCGGCCTGTGGAGTGGCCAGGTATGCCACCAGGGAAGCAACTTCTTCGTCCGTGCCGTACCGCCGCAACCGGATCAGATTCATCAGTTGTTCCCTCTCGGCGCCCTCAGAAGGGTTGATGTCCGTGGCAATTGGGCCAGGCTGGACGTTGTTGACGGTGATGGCCCGTGGGGCGAGATCCACAGCCAGCCCGCGCACCAGGCCCTGAATCGCGGCCTTTGTCATGCTGTAGGCGCTGATGCCCGGGAATGCGATGCGGTCCGCCGCGCTGCTGCCGATGGTGATGACCCGGCCGCCGTCCCTCATCTGCTTCACCGCCGCCTGAATGCCGACGAATACAGCTCGAACATTGATGGCGATCATGCGGTCCAGATCTTCCAGTGCGACCTGATGCAAAGGGCTGGCCGCGAGATCCCGGCGTTGCTCACGAAAATATCCAGTCCGCCCAGCGCCTGGGCGGCCATCTCCACGGCGTCCTGCAGTTCCCCGGGCGAAGCACTGTCCGCTTTCAGCGCAATCGACTGCCCTGGCGCGCCGTGCAACTCACGCAGCAGCGCCCTGGCCTTGGGTTCCGAGGTCGCATAGGTGAAGGCCACCGAGGCGCCGTCCCGCACCAGACGGCGCACGATGCCTGCTCCGATTCCACGCGATCCGCCTGTTACCAGAACGGTCTTGCCTGCCAATGGCAGTGTCGGGATCGCTTTCTCGGCGCATCTCTCTTCCATGGTGTTCATAGCTGTCTTCCTCTGCTCCGATCCATCGCCCGCGTGGCCACTCCGCATCCTTGCGTGGCGCGCCGGGCTCATTCCCTGTTGAGGAAGTGCAACTGGCGGCCCAGGCTCCGCCGGCGCCTGTCCCTCATGGCGATCCTCCTGCCGGCCCGGGATTTAGGAAGTGCAGGCAGGTACTGAAGTGGCGCTGCCAGTACGCTATCTCGTGAATCGGAGGGTCCGGCGGGACGCGGCCTCGCGAGATCGCGTGGATCCTGACGGGGCATCCTCTCGTTACGGCAAGGCGTCCCGCCGCCTCACGCGCATCTGTTCCTCCGGCTAAGTGCGGGTGCTGCAGCAGGATCGCTGGGCTTGCCCGCCTAGTTGCCCCCAGCGCCGCTGCAACGGGTTCCAATCGGCCTGCGGCGTGCCTCCTGCAAGGCAGGAGTCGCAATATGCAACCACGATTGAATTTCGCTGAGGCCGCGCCCGCGGCCACCCGGGCCATGTACGGCCTGGAGACTTATCTTCGCAAGGCGCCCGGCCTCGACCAGTCGCTGCTGGAACTGGTCCGGCTACGCTGCTCGCAGATCAACGGCTGCGCCTACTGCATCGACATGCACACCAAGGATGCGCGCGCGGCGGGCGAGTCGGAACAGCGGCTCTATGCCCTTTCCGCCTGGCGCGAAACTCCGTTCTACACGGAGCGGGAACGCGCCGCGCTGTTGTGGTCGGAACATCTGACTCTGATCAGCCAGATGCATGTACCGGATTCCGTGTACGAGCAGGTTACGGCCCACTTCAGCGAGGAAGAACTCGTTGGACTCACGCTGGCGGTCGTCGCCATCAATGGATGGAATCGATTCTCCATCTCCTTCGGTTCGGTCCCGGGCGAGTATCAGCCGCAGGCGGCGGTGGCCAAGGCCTGACAGATCAGGCGGGCTGGGCGGTGGCGAACACCGCTCAGCCCTGTGCCGGAATCGCCTCTACCTGCGCCTGGGCGTTCGCCTTGCCTCCGCGATGGATGCCCAGGCGCGCCATCATGCTGCGCAGGGTATTGGGATGGAGGTTCAGAATAGCCCCGGCGCCCCTGGCTCCGCTGATCAGCCAGCCCGTGCGATCCAGCACGCGCAGAATATGCTGGCGCTGCACTTCGACGAGAGATTCCGGGTCGGCCGGCTCGGTTGACGCGTCGGGCTCGTCACGGGAGTTCCATTCGTCCATCGGGAGCAGGTCCGGACCAAGTCGCAGAATTGGACCATGGGAAAGCACCACTCCGCGTTCAATCACGTTCTGCAATTCGCGAATGTTGCCAGGCCACGTGTGGTTCTCCAGAAGCTGCATCGTGTCGCGCGAAATGGAGTCGATCCGGCGCCCGGCCCGCTGGCAGAATGCCTGTAGAAAACTCCACACCAGTTCGGGAATGTCCGAGCGTCTTTCCCGCAAGGGCGGCACACGCAGCGGGATCACATTCAACCGGTAGTACAAATCCGCCCGGAACGTGCCGGCCGTCACCGCCGCTTCCAGGTCGCGATTCGTCGCCGCGATGATCCGCACGTTCACGCGAATGGTTCTGCTGCTGCCCACCGGTTCGAACTCCTGCTCCTGCAGCACCCGCAACAGTTTCACCTGGGTTTCGAGCGGCAGTTCTCCCACCTCGTCCAGGAACAAGGTGCCGTTGTTGGCCAGCTCAAAGCGGCCCATTCGCCGCTCCGATGCGCTGGTGAAGGCGCCCCTCACGTGGCCGAACAACTCGCTCTCCACCAGCCCCGCGGGAATGGCGCCGCAATTCACATTCACCAGGCGGCAGTGTGCGCGCTCGCTGCGGTTGTGGATGGCCCTCGCAATGAGCTCCTTGCCGCTTCCGGTTTCGCCGGTGATCACGACATTCGCGTCTGTCGGAGCGGCTGCGGCCACACGGCTCAGCATCTTCAACAATGCGGGACTCTGCCCGAGAATCTCCTCAAAGCCATGCTCCCTCGGCATGCCGTCCCGCACGGTGCACTGCTCGGCATCGCCGGAAAGCTGCTCCTGCGTGCGCGGCAGGAAGAGCGGGGACCCCTGCCGCTGCGCGCCAAATGGTGAGTCCGCGAAATGAACAGGTTGGGCGTTGGAACGCATGCGGAGGCCCTCCACCGTGCATCCAACTTCGATACCGGTGCCTTCACCCCCGCCGTAACTGATTCGTCCCTTACCGCCGGAAACGTGAATCCCGACTGTCTCTGTGGCCATGATTTCCTGTTTGCGACAATGCATTGCTGTCGCGCCCCAAAAGGCCCCGCCCGCGCCCCCAGGTCGCTGCGTTAGCTTTGACCGGATAGACGGCGGCTTTGTGACAGAAACGTGCTTGGTCTGGAAATAATTCTGGCGGGCAACCGGAATCGCGGGATTTACGCCGAGGCGCCTGGAGCGGCCGGCCCTTCACCGGCGGCTCGTGGAGGCAGCGCCGCTGCAATCTTGCTCGGTCTCAACATCCACAGAATTTCGTCGATACCCTCCGGCGACGCGCCCACCGTCACCAGCGCGGTCACCACGCCCTCGCGCCAGATCAGCGCGCAGGCCTGGCCGTTGGCTTCCACGAAGGATACGCTCATGCCATTCCAGTAATGGGTGGAGAAAGCGGCGATGAACTTCGCTACGCGTTCCCGGCCGGTGACCGGCTTCTGCGCCGCGCGCACCACGCCGCCGCCGTCGGAATAGGAAACGACATCCGAAGCCAGCAGCGCTTCCAGCGGCGCTAGTTCGCCCTTCTGGGCCGCGGCGATGAACGTGTCCAGCAGAACGCCTCTGCTCCGACGCGCTCACGCGCCTCGGACGGCCGTCGGCGATGTGCTTCCGCCCACGCGTCACAAACTGACGCGCATTGGCTTCGCTGACATTCAGAATCTCGGCGATCTGCTGGTATGGGTAATCGAAGGCTTCCCGCAGGATATAGGCCGCCCGCTCGGTCGGCGCAAGCCGCTCCAGCAGCAGCAATACCGCGAGTTCCAGCGCTTCGCCCCTCTCCGCCCCAAGAGCTGGATTCGCGCTCGTGTTCACCGGCTCAGGAAGCCAGACCCCGACATACGACTCCCGCCGCGACCGGGCCGATTGCACCACATTGATCGCCAGACGCGTCGTCATCGTGGCCAGGTAGGCGGGAGGATCCTGCACCACTTTTCTATCAGTCGACTGCCAGCGCACCCACACGTCCTGGACCAGGTCTTCCGCTTCGGCCGCGCTGCCCAGCATGCGGTACGCAATGCCGAACAGGCGGGGACGCACCCCGAAAAAGGCTCTGATTCCGTCGTCGTGTTCCACTGCCCCCATCAGCCAATTCTAATGCAGCCGCCCTGGCGGCGGCCCGCGCGACGAACGGGTCGCGTCGGGCCGCCATTGATTTGTGTGCCAGTTGCGGCTTAGCCCCGGACGCCGACGGGATTCAACCACTCCTCAAAACGGATGCTCCCCAGGTAGGCATCGCCGGCAGGCACCAGCGTCCCCTCCTGCACCGCGCCGCCGTAGTAGCTCGCCGTCGGATCCGCAATCACCTCGCGCCGGTCGTTGCGAAATGCCAGGCACGAGCGCACCAGTTCATCCAGGCGGAAGCGCTCCGGTCCCGCCGTCTCCACCACGCCGTTCACCGGTGGGCCGGCCGCCGTCCTGGCCACCATCTTTGCCACATCCTCGGCCGCCATCGGTTGAAACGCCACCGGAGGCAGCCGCACCACATTGCCCTCCGTGGCCGAGTCGGCAATCATGTCCACGAACTCGAAGAATTGCGTGGCCCTCACGATGGAATACGGAATCGGAGCCACCTTGAGCATCTGCTCCACCACGATCTTCGCCCGGAAATACGGGATGTGCTGCATCCGGTCGATGCCCACCACCGAGAGGGCTACCAGATGTCCAACCCGGCCTTCACTGCCTGGGGAACCAGGTTCCCCATCGAGGCCCGGAAAAAACGCAAGTGCTTCGTTCTCCTCAAAAGATGGAGAGTTCGAAACGTCGACGACTACCGCCGCGCCCTTCAAGGCCTCGGCGACTCCTTCCCCAGTGACGGTGTTCACGCCTGTCTGTGGCGCCGCCGCCACCACCTCATAGCCGTGACCCCGCAGCCTCTCCACTACTTTGGAACCGATGCGTCCGGTTCCGCCGATCACCACGATTTTTGTACTCACTCTGGTCTCCTTTGGTTATTGCCACCTGACTTACTTCGAACTCAGTACATTTGCGGGCTGGCGCGGCGCCCACTGTATCCGCGGGCATCGCGTGCGCCTTCCGCCGGATCGTCACCTGCTCACCCGGCCGCCGGGAAATCCGGTTAGCCGGCCCGAGGCAGAGGCATTCTGCTTCTCAAGGTCAGCCAGTTCGGGGATAGCTGCTCGCATCCGATCGTCTCCAGAACCCGGCTGGGGCAACCGAGATCCGTCCAGCGCGACGCCTCATCCCGGATCACCAGCAGACGTTCCGGCTGCGTAGCCAGCACATCGCTGGCGAAATCGACCGGCGCAATTGAACGGTAAGACGGATTCGATCCGCCCTCCATCGCCTCCAACGACAGCGCCAGCACCGTCTTCGGCACCGCTCCGCACAAGGCGTCGATGAATGCGCCCACGCGCCCCATCGTCACGAACGTGTTCCACAATCCGCCCATCCGCAGAAGCCGCTGCGCCGTGGACAACGGTGGTTTCTCCCAGAATCGCCGGACCTTTGCGGGTGCGAAGCCGTCGGCCGGCGTTATCAATGCCTCCGGTTCCATCCAGCCGTACTCCGTCTCCGGATGGGTCGGCACCGCCGCCGCAACAGCACCAGTTTCCCGGGGTTCTCCCTCGCGGCCGTAGACCCGCCTCCACGGCCTTCAAGAACGCCGCCTCGTTGCCGTAATGGTGATCGCAGGGGAAGAACGCGACCACGGCGTCGTCGTCCAGGTCGCGCAGCATCAGGATGGTCGACGCAATCGCTACCCCCGTGCCCCGGTCGCCAGGCTGCACCAGTACATTGCTGGCAGGCAATCGCCCCAGTTGATTCGCATAGTATGGCTCGGCTTCTTCGTGACCACCGCGATGGTGCGGCCGGTGTCGAACAGCGGAGCTATCCGCCGCAACGTCTCCACGAACAGGCTGCGTGCACCCAGAACGCGGCAGAACTGCTTGGGCCGTTCGTCGCCCTCAATACTGATCGTCAGGGATCGAAGGCGGCCACAATCACTACCCGCCAGCAACACGCCCCACGCCCCGGACCTTCGCGAAGGCCACGTCGTCATCAGATGTCCCTCCCCCGGGCGCATTCGAACGGCAGATCCATATTCGAAACCTCCAGCCTGGCGCGGCTCAGCTACGGGGCTTTCCGGAGTTGTGCCGGCAATCCGGTTAGTGCAAATGAGCAGCCAGAAGCCTGATTTGCTGAGGTATGCCCCTATTCACAGGAGAGGAAGACAGTTAGCGGCGAAGGACGCGACCACGCTGAGACGCAATCTCGTGAAATCGGCCTGCTGTCGGACGTGCCCTCACGAAATGGCGTCATCCGCATGACGGGGGCGCTAGCATGAATCCCTCGAGGCGACGTTCGTAAGTCTGTCAGGGCTTGGTCCCTCTGGGGCGGAACGGTTGGATTCCAGGCGATGCGAGCCAGGGGAGGCACGCGCCGTCCCTTGGAATTTGACTTGCATGAAAAGGGCAGGGAAAGACCCAACAATGAAACTCAAATCGCTTCTAATGATTCTGGTGAGTCTCGGAACCTGCGCTCTGGCGAGCCAGGAGCCGAAGGTCACCGCGCTGATGTCCAGGACGCTGACGGATGCCCCCGGCAAGGAGGGAACGATGCTCCTGGTGGAGTATCCGCCCGGCGGTGAGGATCCCATCCACCGCCACAACGCGCACGGGTTCATATATGTCCTGGAGGGCTCGGTGGTGATGCAGGTGAAGGGCGGCAAGCCGATGACGCTGACGGCTGGCCAGACCTTTTATGAAGGACCCAAGGACGATCACATCATAGGGCGCAATGCCAGCAAGACGAAACCCGCCAGGTTCGTTGTTTTCCTGTTGAAGGAAGAAGGTGCGCCCGCGCTCATCCCCATCCCGTGACGCCCCGGGGAAGGTAACGGCCAGTCAACCGCGTGGGCCCCAAAACCTGCTCACGCGGTGCTGGGCGCGATGTACCCTGAACACACGAAAGCCCGCCAGTGGCGGGCCTGTAAGCCATTGATTTTATTCTGGAGCCACCCGCCGGGATCGAACCGGCGACCTGCTGATTACGAATCAGCCGCTCTACCAACTGAGCTAGGGTGGCCCGCTTCTTCCATAGTGTACCATCTTCCCCCAGAAGCGCCAAAACGCCCGCAGGCCCTCTTTCTCCCCATTCCGGCGCCTGTCGCAGCCCTCACACGGGCGTCTCCCCAGTCCGCCAAACCCACTCCACTCCGCGATACGATACCCCCAGCCATCGGCGTACCTGTGCGAAAGTAGGACCCATTCATGCGCATTCCTTCCGGACTCCGCCCGCTCGCCCTCACGTTCCTCACCCTGGCCGCCCACGCCGCCACCTTCAACGTGAAGGACTTCGGAGCCGCCGGCGACGGCAAGACCCTCGACAGCCCCGCCATCAACAAAGCCATCGAAGCCGCCGCCGCGGCCGGAGGAGGCACCGTCGTCTTTCCAGCCGGCACTTACCTCTCGGGCTCAATCCGCCTCAAAAGCCACATCACGCTCCACCTCGACAGCGGTTCCGTCATTGAAGCTTCCAGCGACGGACCCGCCTTCGACCCGCCCGAACCCAACGACTCCACCAGGTTCCAGGACTTCGGCCACAGCCATTGGCACAACTCCCTCATCTGGGGCGAATCGCTCGAAGACATCGCCATCACCGGCCCCGGACTCCTCCACGGCAAGGGACTCACTCGCGGCGAACGCCAGCAGGGTGGCAACAAAACCATCGCCCTCAAGCTCTGCCGCAATGTGACCCTCCGCGACTTCTCCATCCTCAACGGCGGCCACTTCGGAGTCCTCGCCACCGGGGTCGAAAACCTCACCATCGACAACCTCCGCATCGACACCAATCGCGACGGCCTCGACATCGACTCCTGCCGCAACGTCCGCATCTAGGTGCTGTTCGGATTCTATATCGTGTTTCCCTATTAACCTTAGCAATACGTAACGAACGAAGTACGTTACATAAC
>JASGIE010000108.1:0-12280 GCA_049841055.1 Paludibaculum sp.
GTCATCGCTAAGGTTAATAGGGAAACCGATAGAATCCGAACATGCACCTGGGTGCGATGCGATGTTGAGCGGCTCTCACTTCGACCGCTGGAAGTTGCGCTGGAAGGAGCCTCACTTGCTGGATCTGGAATACTTGTCGGGGCACATCTCCGGCTATAACAGCAACTGGTCCTCGCAGCAGGTGGAGAATGGCGACTATCGAGTGGAGTTGCGGCTGACACCGCTTACGGACGGTTTCCTGGAATTGAAGCCGGGCGGCGGGTACCGATAGGGGCGCTGACCTGCGCGGGTATCTCCGCGAGCAGCAGATTGACTGAACTCAATTCAGCGCGGTTGGAGCTCTCGATCCCCCTGAGTCTGATCGGAGCGCTGGCGTGTGATGCCCCGGCTAGCTGTCCTTCCTGTGGCCAGGCGTCAGCACCTCAACGAAGAAGTTCGGCATCCTCGTCCGACGGAACAGCCGCCTCGGCCTGCGCCGCCAGATCTTCGTTCGACAGTGTCGGGGCCTCCAGCAGTGCCAGCGCCTCCTCCACTCGGGTGGCGGGCACCATCAGACGCATTCCGCCGGACGCCACAACCGCGAGCGGCCGGCCCGCCAGCATGTGCTCGTCATAGAGTTCACATGGAATACCCTCCGCCAATAAGACTGACTCAGCCATCTTGGCTTCGTCGTACCACTGGTAACTACGGAGAACCACCAACTCTTCATCCGGCATGGCCCCAGCGTAACAGGATGCCGTGCCCTGTCGGCGATAATGGAAGCTAGCTCAATCCCTTGCGACGCTCTCTGCCATTTCTGGGCCGGATCCCCGATTTTCGACGCGACCCCGTCGGCTTCCTCCAGCGCATGGCCGAAGAGCAGGGCGACGTCGCCCGCTTCCGCCTGGGTCCGCAGAACGTGGTCCTGCTGCGCCACCCCGACGACATCCGCGACGTCCTCGTCACATACAACCAACGCTTCGTGAAGAGCCGCATGCTGCAGCGGACGCGGGTCCTGCTCGGCGAAGGCCTGCTCACCAGCGAGGAGCCCTTCCATACACGCCAGCGCAAGCTCGTCCAGCCTGCGTTCTACCGCGACCGGCTGGTGCGCTATTCCGCCACGATGGCGGAAAAAGCTCGCGCCGCCGGAGACCGGTGGTCCGACGGTCAGACCGCCGACCTCGACCAGGAGATGATGCGCCTGACGCTGTCTATCGTCACGGCCACCCTGTTCAGCGCCAACGTGGAGGCCGAGGCGGCCGAGATCGGCGCCGCCATGGCGTCGATCCTCAACATGTTCAACCTGCTCATGCTGCCCATGAGCGAGTGGCTGATCCGCATTCCGGTGCTCCATTCAGCCCGGAGGTTTCGGGCTGCGCGGAGCCGGCTGGACTCCGTCATCTATCGCATCATCGGGGAACACCGCGCGGCGCAGGCGGATCAGGGCGACCTGCTCAGCATGCTGATGGAGGTTCGGGACGAGGCGGGCAACGGCATGAGCGACAGGGAGTTGCGGGACGAGGCCCTCACGCTGTTCATCGCCGGCCATGAAACCACCGCCATGGCTCTGAACTGGACGTGGTACCAACTGGCCCGGAATCCTGAGGTCGAGCGGCGCTTTCACGCAGAGCTCGATACTGTTCTGGAAGGCCGGTTGCCAGGCTACGACGACTTCGCGCGGCTGCCAGTCACGGAGAGCATTTTCGCCGAGTCCATGCGGCTGCTATCCTCCGGCCTGGGGGATCGGCCGCCGGGCCATCGCGGCGCATACAGTGCGGGGCGTCGAGTACCCGGCGGGTACCATCTTCGGGGTGAGTCCCTGGGTGACACACCGGCATGCCGCTCTTTGGCCGGATCCGGAACGCTTCGACCCGGACCGCTTCCGGGGAGAGGCCCGCGCCGCTCAACCGAAGTTCGCCTACTTCCCCTTCGGCGGCGGCCCGCGGGCTCTGCATCGGCGAACGCTTCGCCTGGCTGGAGGGGGTGCTGGCGCTGGCGGCGATCGGCCAGCGCTGGCGGTTTGAACTGGATCCGGCTCAGCCGGTGGAGCCGCTGCCGTTGCTCACGCTGCGGCCCAAACACGGCATAAAGGTAACGATTCACCGGCGCTAGGCCGGGCTGACTTGGCGTCGACGCGCGGCGGAATCTTCTCCAGGTTGGCGATCTCGATCCCCAGCGCCAGGCCGAAGCGGGCGAACTGCTCCATCCCGCTGAAGTCCCAGGTCGCCTTATACTCGTCGCTCGGCTGGTGGTAGGTGGATCCCTCTTCCTTGGCCTTTTGTGCGGCGTAGTCCGAAGCTCGGCCTTCGTATTCGCTCCCCATATTGATAGAGAAGGCAGGGATGCCGACGCGGGCGAAGGAGTAGTGATCGGACCGATAATAGCCACCGGATTCGGGATGGCCGTCGGGTTTGATCGACAAAACGGTGCCGTTCGGCGACGGATTGGACCAGCGGGAAGAAGGAGGTGCGGTCGGCGCCGGTCATGACCGCATCCTTGACCCGGCCGTAGGGAGAGAAGGAATCGAAGTTCAGATTCGGCCGCGATCTGGGCGGCCGGCAGCATCGGATGGTCGGCGAAGTAGCGGGAACCGAGCAGGCCGTCTCTTCCGCGGCCACGGCCACGAACCAACCGCTGCGCAAGGGCTTTAGGCTCCATGGAAGACCAGGCGCGGGCCATTTCGATGAGCAGTCCGCAGCCGGTGGCGTTGTCGATGGCGCCGTTATAGATAGGATCGCCTTTCACCGGCTGGCCGACGCCCAGATGGTCCCAGTGGGCGGAGTAGAGGACGGCCTCGGAAGACAGTTTCGGATCGCTGCCCGGGACGACCCCGGCGACGTTCACCGTCTCGATGTCCTGGAGCTTGAAGTTGAACTTGCCCGCCATGCGGATCTTACCAAGGGGCATGGCTTGGAAGCCGCGCTTGTCGGCCGCCTGGAGCATCTCGTCGACGGTCTTGCCGGCCAGGCCGAGAAGCTGGGCTCCGGCATCGGTGGTGACCCAGGCGGCGAGGGTGAGGGCGGGTTCCCCGGCGGCGCGACGGACCTGAGGTGGGCCCGGCCGTTCGCGCGCAGCACCTGCCAGCCGTAGCTCGCGGTGGGCGTGGTGTGGATGATGATCGCCGCCACGGCGCCCTGGCGGGCCGCTTCCTCATACTTGTAGGTCCACCGGCCGTAGTAGGTGAGAGCCTTTCCCTTGAAGAAGTTAGCGTCGGTGGACGGTGGCTCGTTTGTAAACAGGACGACCACCTTGCCTTTCACGTCAACTCCCTTGTAGTCGTCCCACTGGTATTCGGGGGCGACGATGCCATGACCGACAAAGACGGCCTCGGCGTCGAACTGGCCGGTGGACTCCTGCGTGTGGGAAGTCGCCACGAAATCGTCCAGCCATTTGAAACTGATGGATTTCCCACCGGCGGTAGCGGTGAGCGAGCCGCCCGGCTCCACTTCGACGCTGCGCAGAGGGACGCGCTGGAAGTAGGTGCCGTTCTCGCCGCCGGGCTTGAGACCCGCGGCGGCGAACTGGGCGGCGATGTACTCGGCAGCCAGTTGACCGCCCCGCGCGCCGACGCCGCGCCCTTCCAGCAGATCGCTGGAGAGGAACTTCACATGGGGGCGGATGCGTTCTCCCTGAATCCGATCGATTTGGGCGGACAATGTGGCCGCGGTGGCCAGCAGCAGAATGGCGGATTTCATTCGATCAAGTCCTTTTCGAGGCGAGACGGGCGATGAATTTCGGAATGTTGATGACAAAGCGCTCGTGGGTTCCCTCGCCAACCAACTCCTTTTCGTCTCTGGCTTCGACGCGGAATACGACCCGGCGGTCGACGACTTCGATGACGGTGGCGGTGAATGTTACAGACATGCCAACAGGGGTGGCGCCGAGGTGGCGGATGTTGACTGTAGTGCCGACGCTGTCTTCGTTTTCGTCCAGTAAGTGCTTGATAGTATTCCGGGAAGCCCACTCCATGTAGGCGATCATGTGAGGGGTGGAGAGAACCCGGGCTTCCTCGTGTCCGAGGAAGTCGATGGCCACTTCCGGTGTCACCAGCAGCGGCAGTTGGCCCGTGGTTCCAACCGGGATGTCATTCATGAGAATATAGTAGCGCGGCCCGGAGCGGACCCGATTCCCCGAATACAGTAACGTTCGTCCCCACAACCGCATCCAACGGATAGATCGTACCTGACGATTGAGGATTTGATCATTTGCCCGTGCTTTGTGCGCTGATAGTTCTGGGGCTGCTGTCACCCGCCACCGAGGTAGCGGTAGATCGACCGGAGACCCTCACCATTTCGGGATTGGCGGACCCTCAGGCGGAACGTGAGAGCGAACAGGCGCTCACCCGCTATCTGCAGGCCAGCCGGCGCAACCTCATCCGGGGTGTGAGCATGATGGCTGATTTTGCCGGACGGCTGCCGAAGATGCAGAAGTCGGCCACGCTCGACGCGCGCCGCCGCATCACCAAGGAAGGCACGATCATCTACGAGCCGACCGAGCGGCAGGGCGATAGCACGGTGCAGAAGGAGCTCATCGTCCGCTTCATCAACGGCGAGATGGAGAACTCCGGCAAAGAAAACACGAAGGTCGCGATCAGCAACGAGAACTACAAGTTCAAGTACAAGGGCATCCGGGATCGTGACGGCCGTCAGGCGTATGTGTTCGAGGTGAATCCGCGGAAGAAGCGGGAAGGTCTGTTCAAGGGCGAGATCTGGATCGACACGGATACGGCTCTGCCGGTTCGAGAGGTCGGGCGGTTTGTGAAGAGCCCGTCAGTCTTCCTGAAGAAGGTCGACTTCACCCGGGAGTACGCCATCAAGGAGGGGGTTGCCGTGCCCCAGACGATGGAAATCAACAGTCAGACCAGGTTTTGGGGGATGGCGGAGCTCGCCATCCAGTACAGTGAGTTTCGCTGGGAAGATCTGCACGTGATGGCCAACTAGGCTGCGCGTAGCGCCTTTTTCCACCCGCCGTTTCTTCCCCAATCTACTGATAGCAAAGGTTTGGCGTGTGTCCAGATGGCGCCAGGGCCACCCGGGCACACCTGGACTCCAAACGCACGACGGGCCGCCTGAACAGGCGGCCCGAAGTAGGATGATCCAGGTTGGTAGTTACCAGCGGGGCTCGCGCCGACGGCCACCGAAGCCGCCTCCGCCGCCACGATCGCCACCCCGACCGCCGCCGCCACCGCCACCACCGAAGGGGCGCTCCTCGCGAGGACGAGCTTCATTCACATTCAGCTTGCGGCCTCCGAACTCAGCGCCGTTCAGCGCGTTGATAGCACGCTCAGCTTCTTCGTCGTTGGGCATTTCAACGAACGAAAAGCCGCGCGAGCGGCCGGTTTCACGGTCCGTGATGATGCTGACGCGGTCCACGGTTCCATATGCTTCAAACAAGCCCCGCACTGAGTCTTCGCTCGAGCTGAAGCTCAAATTACCTACAAAAATATTCTTCAAGCAGACGCTCCTTCGTATTCGGACAGCTGGGCTAGTTCGGGGGAGTTCAGACAGGCGGGAACAAACGCGGGTCGGACTCTAACCTACCTTCACACAGGCAATCTAAATACCGATTCAGCATAGCAGACCTTGTCAAGCTTTCAAAGTTAAATATCCTTAATCTATAGATAGCTCAATGTAGCCACACATAAATGCACCTATTTGAGTGTATAGGCCGACGGGTGGCGCCATAATTTCCCGCGCACGGCACCTCTCTGGAGCACTACAATGTTCCCCAATGAGACGCTTTGCCCTGCCTTTCACCCTGACCGTGCTGGCCACAGGCTTCGTCGCCGCCCAGCCGCCGAATGGCTATCCGACGATCGGCAAGATCCACCGTGAGAGCCCGGCGCTGGACGCGCTGATCCCCCCGAACGCGACGATCGAAGTGCTGGCCTCCGGCTTCGAGTGGGCGGAGGGTCCGGTCTGGGACAAGCGCCACGGCTTCCTGCTTTTCTCCGACATTCCGAACAATTCCATCATGAAATGGACCCGGGAGAAGGGTGTCGAGCTCTACATGAAACCGTCCGGCTACACCGGGGTTTCTCAGTGGGGTGCAGAACCGGGGAGCAATGGCCTGATCCTCGACCCGCAAGGCCGTCTCATTCTCATGGAGCATGGCGACCGGCGTGTCGCCCGGATGGATACCAATGGCGGCAAGAATACGCTCGTGGACGGGTATGAGGGCAAGCGGCTGAACAGCCCGAACGATGGCGTGCTGAAGTCGAACGGTGATGTCTACTTTACCGATCCGCCCTATGGACTTCCCAACCGGGCCGAGGACCCCCGCCGGGAGATGGACTATTGCGGGGTGTTTCGCTGGTCAAACGGGAAGGTCACGCTGTTGACCAAGGAGATGACCCTGCCAAACGGAATCGCGTTCTCGCCGGACGAGAAAGTCCTGTATGTCGCCCAGAGCGATCCGGCCCATGCCCTGTGGAAGGCCTTTCCGGTGAAGGGCGACGGGACCCTGGGCGCCAGCCGGGTATTTGCGGACGTCACCTCGATGGTGGCGCAATATCCGGGGCTGCCGGATGGCATGAAGGTCGACAAGAACGGCAACCTGTTCGCGACCGGGCCAGGCGGCATCCACATTTTCGCGCCGGACGGAACGCGCTTGGGCCGCATTGATACCGGCGAGGCGACGGCCAATGTCGCCTGGGGCGACGATGGTTCCACGCTCTATATCACCGCCGACATGTACCTGTGCCGGGTGAAGACCACCACGAAAGGCGCGGGCTGGTAGGCATCATCAGACGAAGTGCCGGCGGCGGCGCCTGCGCAGTTCGTCCAGACCGGCTTCGAAATCAGAAGGTTGCGGCGAGGCATGGCTGGGCGAGCCAGAGCCCAGGCCGCGCAGCAGCGCCAGACGAGAGGCGCGGTTGCATAGGCTGAGCAGGTCCTCGCCGGTGAAATCCTGAGTCGACCGGGCGAGATAGTCCAGGTCGGCCTGGACCTTGGGCGTCCGGCCGGCCAGCAGGAGTTCGAGGATCTCCCGACGCTCCGGCTCCGTCGGCAGGGGAATCTCGATGATCTCGTCGAAGAACCCTGTCCCCAGTAAAGCCGGGTCCAGCCGATCGATACAACTGGTGGCACCGAGGACCACCACACCGCGCAGTCCGGCCAGGGCGCTCATCTCGGCCAGCAGGTGCTGGGCGAGGAACGACTGCATCAGATCCTCGACATGGTCCAGGAACAGAATGCAGGGTGCGGACTGGCGAACGCGGCGGAAGGCTTCCCGCAGGGTGCCCGCCGGGTCTTCATGCTGGGCGTGAAAGATGCGGCCGTGCAGGGCGAGGAACCCCGCTCCGCTCTCGCTGGCGACCGCGCGAGCCATTAGTGTCTTGCCGACGCCAGGCGGACCGCTGAGCAGGACGCCCCGGCTGCCCGAGACCCCGGCGCGGACATACGACTCCGCATGCCGAATGGGCCATTCAATCAATTCCCGCAGCCGCTGCTTTTGCGGTTCGAGCCCGCCGATGCCATCCCAGCGCGCATTAGGGGTCTCAAGGAAGACCTCGCCGCGAGCGGTCCCTTCGACGACCCGGAGCGCCAGCAGAAAGTTGTCCATTCTGAGCCGCGGCTCTTCCCGTTGGTGGCGGCAGGCGGAGAGCACCGCCTCCTCGCAAATGCTGGAAAGGTCAGCGCCTGTGAAACCGGATGTTATCCGCGCGAGACTGTCCAGATCCAATGCACCCTCCACTGGGAGGTCCCGGACACAGGTCTCGAGGATCTCTTTCCGGGCGACGCGGTCCGGCACCGGGACTACGATTTCCCGATCCAGCCGGCCCCGGCTGCTCAACTCCTGAGCGATCGCATTGGGCGCTGAGGTGGCGGCGACGAGAAAGACACGGCTGCCGGATTCCGTACAATCCAGTTGCTTCAGCAGATGAGCGACGAGCGGGATCTCAGGCCGCGCCTGCGCGAACGCCATGCTCGGGGCAATCATCTCAATGTCCGCCAGATACAGGATGCTGGGCGGATGGGCGCGGGCCTCGTCGAAGACCTTCGTCAGGCAGGCCACTCCTTCCCGGTGGAACGCATCCAGCAGGTGGCCGCATTTGTGATGGAAGAAGCCGGCGCCGCACTCCATGGCTGCGGTCCAGACCAGCCTGGTCTTGCCGCAACCGGCGGGACCGGAGAGCAGGATGCCGCGGGGCGCCTGCAGACCCAGGAACTGGCCGGAAGACTCGGACAGAGCCCAACGGGTGAGTTGCCGGACTCGCAGTTCATGCGGCTTCGCAACTCGTTCTGGAGGAGAAAGAATGGTTTCCGCCATGGTGGTGCCTGGGCAATCGGGATCGCCCAGAGACCTCTTCGGCCGCTAGAAGGCTTTCTTGATTCGAATGCGGGCGGTCCAGGACGAAGGAAGCGCCGGGCGCTCCACTTCAGGCCTTGGGACGGGCGGCGGTACACCCGGCTCCAACAACCTGACTCGCTTGTCCAGATCCTGCAACTGACACATCTGGCGGTTCAGAACCGCATGCAACTCGTTGACGTACAATTGGCGCAGGTCCAGTTCGGTCCGCAGGCGCCGCACTTCGGCATCCTTCTGAGCAAGGATGGATTCAAGCCGGTCGAGATGTCCCGCCAGGATCTCTTCGGGCTCATCACGGTCAAATCGGTCCACATCCTGCTAGTGCGGGCAGGTTTGGAGAATTCTCTAGAGTGGCTCGGTCCATTCGAGGCCGCCGCCGAACTCGATGCCGACGAGGAAGCGGATCCCCTTGGCGGCACAGTGCCTTACGTACGCAACTCCAGCGATGCGGAACTGCGGACTCTCCACGTGCACCATGGTGTCGACCGGGATGGCGCGCTCCACCTCCAGACGGATGCCGCTGCGGGAGATGTTCACGCACCTGGCGGGTGAATGGAACGAATGTCCTTCCGGTGTGCGCCAGTGCACTTTCACCTTACCCGGCACTGGATGACGCTGGTGCCGCCGTTCGTCTTTTTTTGCCGTCATCAGAAATACACCCATTTGGGTGAAACTTCCCGCTCCTAATTTGGGTTTAGTCCATGCCGGAGATGAACGCAAGGGGGGTAATCCATTTCGGAAGACTCCCGTCATGAGAGGTGAAGACGTTGCGGCGCTTCGGTTGGCGCCGCTGGGAAGCCCGGAAGAGATTGAAGGATACGACGCTATGAAACGCCTCACGGTCGTGATGTTCATGCTGGCAGGGACACTGCTGGCTCAGGGGCCTGGTGGTCCCGGATTTCGGCGGAACGGGATGGGCCCGCGGCAGATGCAGCCAGCCGGGTCCACTGACGCGCTGAAACAGTATCTCGGTTTGACGGATGCGCAAGTCCAGCAATTGAGGGACTTACGGAAACAGCAGGCGGAGTCACAGCGGCCCGCGATGGAGCAGATCCGCGACAAGCGTCAGCAACTGCGCGACGCTGTACGGGCCGCGAGTCCGGATTCCGCCCTGATCGGCCAGCTGACGGTGGATATTAAGAAGCTGACTGAGTCCATGCAGGCCAACCGTACGGATCTGCAGGCAAAGGCGCAGGCACTGCTGACACCGGACCAGAAGACCAAGATTGCCGCCTTGCAGGAGGCTCAGAAGCTGATGCCGGCGGCCGGCCAGGCGACGGCGCTGGGTCTGCTGGCTCCTCCGGCTGGACAGGTGGGCATGGGTGCCGGCGCCGGGATGATGGCCCGGCCGCGCGCAGGCCGGATGATGCGACCGGGCGGCCCTCCGCCGCCGGCCGCGAATCAGCAATAAGATCCAACAGATTGGAGGAGGGGCGGGGCCGTGCCAGGTGTGGCGCAGCTCCGCCCAAGTGCTTTATCTGGGGGTCCAATCGGGCATGACGTAGGCGTAGAACAGGACGACGAGGCCGATCACCGAAGCGAGAAAGATGCTGTGGCGCAGGGTGAAACGGAAGAGCCGTGATTCATCGGAAAGCGGCATCCCGGTGGCGGCCGCCGCGACCGCTATGCTCTGCAGGCTGATCATCTTACCCATCACGCCGCCGCTCGAATTGGACGCGGCCATCAGGATTGGATTCAGCCCCAGGCGGTTGGCGGTCACTACCTGAAGGTTGCCGAACAGGGCATTGGCGCTGGTGTCGCTGCCGGTGAGGAAGACGCCCAGCCAACCCAGCAGGGCGCTGAAGAATGGGAAGGCGGCCGCGGTGGCGGAGAAGGCCAGGCCCAGGGTACCGGTGGCGCCGGAGTAGTTCATCAGAAAAGCCAGGCCCAGGACAGAACCGACGGTGAGCACCGGTTTGCCCAACTGGCTGCAGGTGGTGCGGAAGGCGAGCGCCACCTTGGCGGCGGGCGGACGCAACACCAGGATCGAAAGCAGGCAGGAGACGAGGCAGGCGGTGCCGGACGCAGAGAGCCAGTTGAAGGTATAGCGGGCTGCGTAGGGCACTACCTTGGCGGTGACAGGCGGCGCCTGCTGGATCTGATTGTGGAGCCCGGGCCAGTCGAAGATGACGGTGAAGCTGTTCAGGAAAGCCTTGATTTCGACACGCCCCCAGAGCAGGACACAGAGGACCAACAGGCCGTAGGGCGCCCAAGCCTTGACGACTTCGCCCAGCGGGTGACGCGGCGGCAATTTGGTGACGGCCTCGGCGCCTTCGAAGACGAAGTGATCCTTGGGTTTCCAGATGAGAGTGAGCAGGATGCAGGATCCGATGGCGGCCAGGGAGCCGAGGATGTCGGTGAGTTCCGGGCCCAGGTAGTTGGAGGCATAGAACTGAGACCCGGCAAAGGCGACGCCACAGGCGATCGTGGCAGGAAGGACTCCGCGGAGGGCGCGCCAGCCGCCCATCACAGCGACCAGATAGCTGGGAACAAAGACGGACACGGGGGCGCAGATGCGGCCCACGGCGGCGCTCAATTCGGCCAAGGGCAGCCCGGTGATTCCAGCCAGCGTGATGACCGGGATCCCGATGGAGCCAAAGGCCACGGGAGCCGTGTTGGCCAGCAGGCAGATGCCCGCCGAGTAAAACGGCGAGAAGCCGAGTCCGGTGAGCATGGCGGCAGCCACGGCCACCGGCGCTCCAAAGCCAGCCGCGCCTTCCACGAACGCTCCGAAGGCGAAAGCGATGAGCAGCGCCTGGAGGCGGCGGTCCTGGGTGAGGCCGCCGATGGAGTCCTTAACGACTTCAAACTGGCCGGTTTCGACGCTCAGCCTGTAAAGAAAGATGGCCCAGAAGATGATCCAGCAGATGGGGAAGAGGCCGAAGGCGGCTCCGTAGGCGGCGGCACTGATGGTCAGGCCGGCGGGCATCCGGTAGACGGCAATGGAAACCACCGCGGCGGCAGCCAGTCCCCAGAGCCCGGCGACCCAGGCGGCTTTGCGCTTCGCGCCCAGTAAGTAAAGGAGCGTGAAGAGTGGTAGCGCGGCCACCAGAGCGGATAGACCCAGACTGCCGGCGACCGGCGTGTAGTGCTGCTGCCACATGGCAGGTCATTCTATGACATTCGGCCAGTGGCGCGTGCGGCGCTGTTGTCAGTGCAATCTGGTGGAGACCAGCACGCTGCGGGAGGAGCCGGGCGCGGCGTGCATCTCCGGCTCAGCGAATCCGGCCTCCCGCAGGAGTCCGGCATACTCGGATTGAGTGTAGGCATCGCCGGATGGGGTCGTGGCCAGCATCATGGTGGCGAACCAGGCAGGAGCCGAAGGGGAGATGCGGTCCTCGTTCGGGATGGGTGCGATGATGAACAGCCTTCCGCCGGGAACCATGGCCTCCGCCACACGACGCAGCAAACGCAGGCACGCGGCGGGCGGGAAGTGGTGAAGGAAGTTGGGCAGCAGGACCGTGTCATAGCCTTCACCGAGTTCCACGTCAAAAGCGCTGCCCGCGATGGTCTGGAACCGGGCGTCCACTCCGGCGTCACGTGCGTTATCCAACGCATTGGGCAGGACATTCTCCCAATCGACGGCCACGCAGGTCGCCTGGGGCTGGGCCTGGAGGAGCAGGATGCCGAACAGGCCGTGTCCGGTGGCGATATCGAGGATGCGATGCGCGGCCGGCGCGAGTTCGACTACCTTGCGGGCCTGGGGCCGGGCGAGTGCCATCATGCCGCGCGCGTATTGAATCCAGACGGGGTGGCCGGCGCTGACGGTGCCTTCTGAATCGACCGCCGCTCCGCCCTGGCGCACGGCTTCGGTGAAGCTCTGAAAGGCGCGCTGGACGAACTCGGAGTGAGTGAAGAGGATGCTATCGGCCATGAACTCGGGGGAGTCGCGGTTCAGATAGACGGCCGAATCCGGCGTAAGGCGGTAGGCGCCGTCCTGCTTCTCCACCATCTCCAGAACGGTGAGCCCGTCCATCAGCACTCGGATGCC
>JASGIE010000109.1:0-18138 GCA_049841055.1 Paludibaculum sp.
TACAGATCCATCGGATTATGGGCCCTCAATCCAGTGTGGACTAGGGCGCGTGCCCCACCCACTATTTCAGGCTAAATCCTCTCTCCTCCTCTTTGCCCTCGCGCCGATGGAACAAGTGAGGACGGTGAAGTGCAGCGTTTGGCCGTTGTTTTCGTGTGCCTGGCAGGGCTGTTCCTCCTCCACATCCCTGCCAAAGCAAACGAAACACAATGGATTCGAGTGGCTTCACCGCACCTTGAACTGTTCACGACCGGTGAGGCTGAGACCGCCTCTCAAGCCCTAATAGAGTTAGAAAGTCTACGAATTTGCTTCCGTTCAGCAGTGCCGGGACCAGCAACCGAACCGGCCCGTCTTCGGATCGTGGCTTTCTCCTCTGAGTCGGAGTATCAGGCATTTAGACTGAACTCCTACTCTCCCGCGTACTTCGTCGGCGGCCCAGGACAAAGAACGATTGTCCTGGGCCGCTTGACGAAGGAATCCCTTTCTTCTCTTAGACATGAATTCGTCCACGCCTTGGCCGCAGAGTACGGCTGGACACTACCGCTCTGGCTCGCCGAGGGTCTGGCGGAGCAGTTTGCAGGTATCAGCACGCAAACCGCCCGCTCCCGCACCAATCTATTGAAACAAAATGGATTGCCTTCCCTCAGAGAGCTGGAGTCCCTTCACGATACGCCTCAGGACAGCGAAGCAGCGCGGCGGTTCTATGCCGCCAGTTGGGCAATGACCAGCCTGCTGTTTACCCATCCCCCATATCGGGACCATTTCGGTGCTCTCCTGCGAGGTGGCGCCCTCGAAATGACGTCCTGGCTGGCTGCTCTCGGACGAAGCGAGAACCGTCTGAATGAGGACCTGCTCAATCAAATCGACCAGCTTCAACCTGTATCCGCAGATGAGGGTACTGCGCCCATCCAGGTGGAAAGCCGGAAAGAGGCCTTTCCGGAGTCGGACATCCAGTTCGTCCTGGTTGAACTCCAGATCCGCCTTGGCCATCTCATAGACGCAGGCGCGCGCCTGGCCGCCTTGCCGGAATCGGCCCGGTGGACACCGGAATTCTGGCGCCTCACGGGCGATCTCGCGCTCAGGAGTACCCCCGCCGGGGACGCGGTTCAATGCTATGAAAAGGCGATGGGTCTCGGCTCAACGGACAGCCGGATGCTGCAGCAGTTAGCCGCCCTCAGGCAGGGGCAGGCCGAAGCGGTTCCAGCCCTGGAACGCCTGCTGGAAGTCACCCCCGGGAATGAGGACGCCCGCTTGGTTCTAAGCTCCTATTACCTGCACGAACGCCGGTGGCAGGAAGCCATGGCGCAGCTCCGGGCAGTGAACCACCCGCCACCGGACCGGGTGGATTTTTACCGCCGCGCCATCGCTTTGGCGGAATCTCACTTAGAACCAAGCCCCGTGCTTCTCAGTACACGATAGTTCTACCTGTCGGCCAATCCTGATGAGTGCATAAGGGTTTCGGCCTATGCTCGCCTGCTCCCACCGGGTTCACAATGGCCCCGAGGAGTACCCCAAGTGCCAACGACCGTCCAGCAGCGACGCAGCCGTGCAGTCCGGCTTTCTGACCTCGTTTCGGCCCTTTCCTACGCGCTGGACCTCACGGAAGGCCAGCCGCTTGGACACGCGCAACGCACCTGCGTCCTGGGCATTCGCCTGGCACAGGCCATCGGCATGCCGCAGGAGGAGCAGGCGGACCTGTACTATGCCCTCCTTTTAAAGGACTCGGGGTGCAGCAGCAATGCCGCGCGGATGTATCAGATTCTGGGTAGCGACGAGATTCGCGCCAAACATGACGTGAAACTGATCGACTGGCGCAGTCTCAATTGGTCCAGTCTCGTCTACTCCCTACGGCATGTCCGGGTGGGCCGGCCAACCTGGGAACGGATGCTCGCCATCTCTCACGTCGCCTGGCAGCGGCACCGCCAGCAGAAGGAAGTTGTCGAGATCCGGTGCGAGCGCGGAGCCGGCATCGCCCGCAAGATGGGTTTCCCCGAGCGAACCGCTGAAGCCATTCGAAGCCTGGACGAGCACTGGGACGGCGGCGGCTATCCTCAAGGCTTGCGCGGCGAGGCCATTCCCCTCGCCGGCCGGATCATCAGCCTCGCCCAGACGCTGGAAGTCTTCCATCGGCATTCGGGCATGCCGGATGCGCTCCATGTGGCCCGCATGCGGAGCGGCCGCTGGTTCGATCCGGAACTGGTGCGCGCGGCGCATGCCATCGCCCAGCAGGATTCCCTGGACAACGAACTCACCTACGCCACGCAGACCGTTGCACGGCTTTCGCCTGCCTCCGGCGCTGCCGCGGCCGGCAAGGAACGCATCGACGTCATCTGCGACGCGTTCGCCGATGTGGTGGACGCCAAGTCGCCCTATACCAGCGAACACTCCCGGCGCGTGACGGACACGGCAGTCCGCATGGCGGAACATATGCAGCTCGATAAATCGGCTGTCACCCTCATCCGCCGAGCCGCTCTGCTCCACGATCTCGGCAAGCTCAGCGTGCCCAACTCGATCCTGGAAAAACCGGTCGCCCTCACGGCCGAGGAATGGGCCGTCATCCGGCGGCATCCCTTCCACTCCGAGGCGATCCTGAAACGCATCCAGGGTTTCGAGCAGATTGCCGTCGTCGCCGGATCTCACCATGAGCGGCTGGACGGCACCGGCTACTTCCGGGGTACTTATGCCGACAAGATGTCTCTGGCGGCCCGCATCCTGGCGGTCGCGGATGTCTTCGACGCCCTTTCCGCAAAGCGGCCTTACCGGGAAGCGCTGCCGCTGAATGAAGTTTTCTCCATGATGCAGCGGGAGTCCCCGCATGCATTGGATGCCCAATGCCTGGAAACACTGGTGGAGACCCAGCGGCACAGCCGGCCCACTCCGGCGCCCGAGGGGCTGGCCATGCTCCAGCAGGCTATGGGCACGCATCGTGGAGTCGCATAACCGGCACGGCGTACGCGGCCATCAGGCGTTAGTGTATTGTGGTTGCAGAGGCGTACTCTGGCGCAATGGCCTTTTCTGTTCGTGACCGTGGATACGGCCCCCCTCCCATGAACCGCATGACGACCGGCGTCAAGTGGTTGCTCATCATCAACAGCGTTCTATTCGTGGTCTATTTCCTCAGCGCGCGGACCGCGCTGGGCGAAATCTTCCTGTTGCTGAGCCTGGTGCCCCGTTCCGTGTTGAGCAGCTTTGCCATCTGGCAGCTCTTCACCTACATGTTCCTGCACAGCCCGCTAGGCTTCGGGCACATCCTGATGAACATGCTGGCCTTGTGGATGTTCGGCACGCCACTGGAAAGCGTCTGGGGCACACGCCGGTTCCTCCAGTTCTATTTCTTCTGCGGAGTGGGCGCCGGCATCTGCGTCGTGCTGTTGAACCTGTTCTTCGGCTCGCTGGATACCCGCACCATCGGCGCTTCCGGCGCCATCTACGGCACGCTGATGGCCTTCGGCATCCTGTTCCCGAAGGTGACCACATATTTCTTCGGCCTGTTTCCCATTGAGGCGCGCTGGATGGTGGTCATCATCGGCGCCATCGTCTTTCTGAGCTCGCTCAGCGACAGCGGCGGCAGTGTCAGCCACTTCGCTCATCTGGGCGGCATGCTCTTCGGCTACATCTGGCTGAGGTTCAACCTGGGGCACAAGGTGAAGTCGCGGACGGACTGGCGCGGGGAATTGCAACAGCGATATAAGGATTGGAAGCTGCGGCGGGCGAAAAAGAAGTTTCAGGTGTATCTGAAGCGGCACGGCTCGTCGACACAGGACCGGCGTGGCGGGCCGGGAGACTGGATTCAATAGCGCGTCGCAACCGCCCGGACCGGGTTGTACGTCTTATAGGCATTAGAAGGGGAACGTTATGAAACTGCGCCGATTCCTGGGACCAGCAATAGTAGCGGCGGCTGTCGCGATGTGCGGGCTGCTGCCCGCTCAGACGGGCCCGAAGAAAGAATCGGGCGACACGGTTTCACGCCCCCGCAAGAAAGCCTCCGACGACACCTCCACCGCGGAAAAACCACCCGAGCAGCAGGGCGACAAGATCCCCTCGAAGCTGCAGAAGAAGCCGGGCGAGAAGGCCGAGGCGGGCCAACCCACATTCCGCAGCGATACGCTGACCGTCAGTGTGGATGTGGCCGTCCTGGACAACCGCGGCAGGTTCATTCCCGGCATCCCGGCCGGCAACTTCCGCGTTCTGGAAGACGGAGTACCGCAGAAGGTCTCTGGTTTCAACACCGGCGAATCACCCATCACCCTGGCCATGGTGATTGAATTCAGCAACCTGTTCCAGCAGTACTGGTCCTATGGCTGGCAGGAGACGTTGACGGCCTGCTACGGCTTCCTGCAAACGCTGAAGCCGGAAGACACGGTGGCCGTCGTCGCCTTCGACATGCGTTCGGAGATTCTCAGCGACTTCTCCACCAACCGTCAGGACACCTACGAAGCCATGGCGCGGTTGCGGATCCCGGCCTTTTCGGAATCGAATCTGTACGATGCGCTCACCAGCGTGGCCGACCGCATGAGCGATATCGAGGGACGCAAAGCCATTCTCTACATCGGTAGCGGCATGGACACGTTCTCGAAGATTACCTTCGATGTCACGCGTCGCCGGCTGCAGACCGCCAGTGTGCCGATCTACGCCCTGGGCACGCTGCAGGCCTGGCGCGAAATGCTGGATGCCCGCGGCTACATGGGCCCCATTCAGCGCCTCGACTTCCTGCAGGCCGACAATCAACTCCGTACCTTCTCCAAGGAGACCGGCGGCCAGGCATGGTTCCCTCGTTTCTTCGGCGAGTACGGCGGCATCTTCCGTCAGATCTCGGAAGCCCTGCGCAATACTTACTCGTTGTCCTACCAGCCGACGAACACGGCCCGCGACGGCAAGTACAGAAAGATCAAGGTTGATCTCGTGGACCCTCGGACGGATGCTCCGCTGAAGGTCACCGACGAGAAGGGCAAGCCGATGAAGTACACCGTCGTGGCCAAGACGGGGTATCAGGCACCGCGCGAAGTGGAGTAGTCAGCGGCTCATCACAGCGCCTCTCTGAAGTCAAGGATTAGATCTCGCCCCGGATGAGTGCGATACAAGTTCGTTGACACCCGCAATTCCGCTTTGTTACCTTCGGCAAGGTTTCTCGTAATGGCAGCTCGTTCCAAGTCAAGTTTAGTGCCCTCGGCACGGATCCTCCTCGTGGATGATAATCGCGCTGGATTGATGGCCCGCAGTACCGTCCTGCAGGAACTGGGTTATGCCACGGACGGCGCTCCGGATGCACGAAAAGCACTGGAAATGTTTCGTAACGGCAGTTACGACCTTGTTGTCACCGACTACAAGATGCCCGAGACCAACGGCGTCGAGCTCATCGTGCAACTACGCGCGGAAAAGCCCCAGACCCCGGTGGTGCTGATCTCCGGATTTGTCGATGCCCTAGGCCTCACTGAGAAGAACACCGGCGCCAACGTGGTGATCATGAAGAGCGCGAACGAAGTGCAACATCTCATTCGAGCGGCCAACCGCCTGCTGAAGATTCCGCGGAAACCGATGTCGGAAGAGCGGCCCGCGCTGCGGCTGCGGACGCGCAAAGCCGGCGTCTGAGCAACCTCGTACTAGTAGTGTCCCCGCCAAACCAGCTTCGAACATCGGCGAATACAGCCGGATGAGGATTCGTCCGCGCAGCCGGCCTCTTGCCTGGCATCATCCGATGCTAGGCTGGATCTGATGCGCCTGAGTGTTGCCCTGTCGGCCATGCTTCTTTTCAGCGGGATGCCCGCCACGGGAGCGGCAGCGAAGAAGAAGCCCACGCCCGCCAAGCCGGCCGCACTCCCCAATACGGGCGTAGCTCAGCACTGGCTGAAGTCGATGACGCCCGCCGAACGCGCCGCGCAGTTGCTGATGATTCACTTCTATGGGGATGCCCCCAACACGAAGTCCAAGGCGTACAAGCAATATGTGAGTGCCGTGCGCGACCTCAAGGTGGGCGGACTCATAGTCCTCAATCGAGTGCAGAACGGCATCGTGCAAAAGGCCGACCCGTACCAGATGGCGGCCTTCCTGAACCGCATGCAAAAACTGTCGAAGACTCCGCTGATCGTGGGCGGCGACTTCGAACGCGGCGCCTCGATGCGCATGACCTCCACCACGCAGTTCCCTCACCTGATGGCCTACGGCGCGGCCAACGATCTGGAAGCGACCTTTCAACTCGGCAAAGCCACGGCTCGCGAGGCGCGCGCCATGGGTGTTCAGTGGGTCTTCGCTCCTGATGCGGACGTCAACAACAATCCCGATAATCCCGTCATCAACACACGATCCTTCAGCGAGAATCCGCAGGTGGTCGCCGCGCACGTGAAAGCATTTCTCGAGGGGGCGAAGAGCGACCCGAAGAACCATGTCCTCACGACCGTGAAGCACTTCCCGGGCCATGGCGATACGGCCACGGATACGCACCTGGGCCTGGGCGTAGTGACCGCTTCGAAAGAGCGCATGGAGCAGGTGGAACTCGTCCCGTTCAAAGCCGCCATCGAAGCCGGCGTGGACGGCGTCATGAGCGCGCACCTGCACGTTCCGGCCTATGAACCCGAGAAGCTGCCGGCCACGGTGTCGAAGAACATCCTCACCACGCTGCTGCGCGACGAGTTGGGCTTCAAGGGCATCGCCGTAACGGATGCGATGAACATGCAGGGACTGACGAGCCAGTTCCCCGCGGGCGAGTCCGCTGTACGCGCCATTGAGGCCGGCGCGGATCTGCTGCTGGTTCCGGCGAACGCGCAGGAAAGCGTGCGCGCCATCCTCGCGGCTGTGAAGAGCGGCAGGCTCACCCAGAAGCGGATCGATGCATCGGTACTGAAGATTCTCAACGCCAAGGTGCACGTGGGCCTGAACAAGAAGAAGCTGGTGGATGTGGAAACGCTCAGCGACGAGATCGATTCGCCGGAAGACGAAGAGATCGCGCAGCGCGTGGCGGAAAAGGCTCTCACGCTGGTGAAGAATGAGGGCAGTGTGCTGCCGCTCCGGAATGCCGCTGGAAGCTGTCACTACATTCTGGCCGCCGGCCGTTTTTCGACCCAGGGCCGCGACCTCGGCGATCAGTTGCGCGCCGGGCTCCGCGGGGCCAGGGTGCAACTGCTGGACCCGCAATTGCCGCAGGCCGAATTCGATCAACTGGCACAGGCCGCCGCGTCCTGCGAGACCGTGGTGGTTGAGGCCTATGTGACGGCGACGGCCTTTCGCGGCAACGTTGCCTTGGCCGGCAACTATCCAGGCTTCGTTGATAAGCTGCTGGCGGCGGGCAAGCCCGTGATTTTCGTCGCCTTCGGCAATCCCTACCTGCTCAGGACTTATCCCAACGTGCCGGCTTATCTGGCGACTTACACGACGGTCGCGCCCGCCGAGACCGCGGTGGTGAAAGCTCTCGCCGGGGAACTGGAAGTGAACGGGAAGCTGCCCGTAACGATTCCGGGATTGGCCGAGTACGGCTTCGGCTTGAAACTGGAACGAACCCGATAGGCCTCACTGCAGAACAGTTGGAACTCCCCCGGTGACAGCGCGACCGCATCGTGATACTGTGGCGCTGGCCGGCTTCTGAATACGATTTTCGGGGCCAGACTTCACCGGCGGCGCGCGGTCCCTCTTCGACCGCCGCCGCGGCAGACTGCGCAGCCGGCCAGGGATCGACCGCATTGGATTGGGACGGTTCAGGTGATCGCCACAGGAGGTTAGTATGGCGTTCCATGTTCGAGTTCTCGCCTGCGACGAAGGCGGAATCATGCCCAAGCGTCACACCGGCGAAGGGGAAGACGTCTCCCCGGCCATTGAGTGGGAAGATGCTCCGCCCGGCACCAGGAGCTTCGCGCTGATCGTCGACGATCCAGACGCGCCCGCCGGGACCTGGACGCACTGGCTGCTGTGGGACATCCCGGGTTCGCAGCACAGCCTGCCGGAAGGGTTCATCCCGGGCAGCCTGGGCACAAGCGGTGTGAACGACTTCGGCAACGAGGGCTATGGTGGCCCGATGCCGCCGGTGGGACACGGCCCGCATCGCTACCACTTCAAGCTCTACGCACTGGACACGGGCCGGCTGATGCTGCATGTGGATTCCAGCCGTGCGCAACTCGACAAGGCCCTGCGCGGGCACGATCTGGCGGAGGTCTGGACGACCGTGAAATACGAGCGGCGGTAAGCCGCCAGTTTCACTAAAATAGTGCCCATGATCGAAATCACGTGGCTGGGCCATGGCACGTTTCAATGGAAGCTGGATAGCGGTGAAGTCGTCGTCATCGACCCCTGGGTACAAGGCAATCCCGCGTTTCCCGCAGGCTTCGAGTTCGAGAGGATCGACACGATGCTCGTCACGCACGGGCATTTCGATCACATCGCCGATGCCGTGCCCCTGGCCCGTAAACACAAGCCCAAGGTGATTTCGAACTACGAGATCTGCCACTGGCTGGAATCGAAGGGTGTGGAGAATGCCTGCGGCATGAACAAGGGCGGGTCGCAGGAAGCCGGCTCGTTGCGTGTGACGATGACGCATGCGGTTCACTCCTGCGGCATCAGCGACGAGGGCAAGATCATCTACGGCGGCGACGCTGCCGGTTTCGTCGTGACGCTGCCGGACGCTCGCCGCATCTACTTCGCGGGCGACACCGCCGTGTTCTCCGACATGGCGTTGATTGCGGAGATCTACGAGCCGGAACTGGCCTTCCTGCCCATCGGCGATCTGTTCACCATGGGACCCAAAGAGGCCGCGGTGGCCTGCCGCCTGGTAAAGGCCAAGAAGGTGATCCCAATGCATTTCGGGACGTTTCCGCCATTGATCGGACGGCCCGCCGATTTGGCGGATCTGATCCAGGGCCACGTCGACGCGGAAGTCTGGCCCCTGGAAATCGGCGTGCCGGTCGAGTGGTAACAGGCAGGAGAAGAGGGGTGCTCTCGCGCCGGACCCTGCTCACCGCGCCTGCCTTTCTGCAGGGACTGTCCCGTTCCAAACCCAACCTGCTGCTCCTGATGAGCGATCAGCACAGAGCGGACTGGATGGGCTGCGACGGCAATCCGGCAGTCAGCACGCCCAACCTGGATGCGCTGGCACGCGACGGGGTCCGTTTCCGGCATGCCTTCTCTTCGACGCCCACCTGTACGCCGGCGCGCGCCGGGCTGCTCACTGGCATGTCGCCCTGGCGCCACGGCATGCTGGGCTATGGCCAGGTGGCGCGGTACTACCCGGTGGAAGGCCCGCGCGTCCTGCGCGAGGCCGGCTACCACACCACAGGCATAGGCAAAATGCATTGGACGCCGCAGCGAAACCTGCACGGCTTCCACCAGACGCTGCTCGATGAGAGTGGCCGCGTGGAATCGCCGGACTTCAAGAGCGACTACCGCGCATGGTTTGCCTCCGAGGCTCCGAATCTCGATCCGGACGCCACCGGCATCGGCTGGAACGACAACACCGCGAAGCCCTACGTTCTGCCCGAACGCCTGCATCCCACCACCTGGACCGCCGATTGCGCCGTTCGCTTCCTGGAGAGCTACCGCAAGCCGCAGCCGTTCTTCCTGAAAGTCAGCTTTGCGAGGCCCCACAGCCCCTACGACCCGCCGCAACGCCACTGGGACCGCTATGCCGAGGCGCACCTGCCCGACGCCGTGGCGGGGCAGTGGGCCGCCGATAACAGGCCACGCAATACCGATCGCGATGACATCTGGCACGGCGACATAGGACGGGACCTGACGCGGCGGGCGCGCATCGGCTACTCCGGCTCCGTTTCCTTCATGGACGAGCAACTCGGACGCGTGACCGAGGCGCTGCGCAAGCGCGGCTGGCTCGACGAGACCCTCATCGTCTACCTCAGCGATCACGGCGATATGACCGGCGACCACTTCCTTTGGCGCAAGTCGTACGCTTACCAGGCATCGGCGCGGATCCCGATGATTGTGCGCGGACCCGGCGCGTCCGGAGGCACGGTCAGCGATGTACCGGTGGAGATCCGTGATGTGTTGCCGACTTTCCTCTCAGCGGCGGGCGTCCCCGTGCCCGTGGCCTGCGACGGGCAGAACCTGCTGCAGGCAAAGCGCCCCTGGATCGACCTGGAACACGACGTCTGCTACGACAAATCCAATCACTGGACGGCACTCACCGATGGCCGGTGGAAGTACATCTACCATGCCTTCGATGGCCGCGAGCAGTTGTTCGACCTGGTGAACGATCCGCACGAACAGCGGGAGTCTTCGGATTCCGAGGCATTGAGGCTGTGGCGCGGCCGCATGACGGCCCACCTGGAACCGCGCGGCGAGAAGTGGGTGCGAGGCGGCAAGCTCGTGCCCCGCCCCGCCAGCATGCTGTACTCTCCCAACTACCCGACGACGGCCTCTTCATCGACAGCGGCGGCCGAGAAGTAAGCGCAATCCGGGTGGTGGAACACCAGGGCGCTGACAGAAGCCTCGGGCTCCATCATCATGCCCTCGGTGAGGTGAACGCCGATCTCTTCGGGCTGCAGCAGCCGGAACAGATCCTGCTGGTCGTCGAGGTTCGGACAGGCCGGATAACCGAAGCTATAGCGCTTGCCGCGATAGCGCGACGTGAAGCGTTCATGCATGGTGAGCGTCGGCGGATCCGGCGCGCCCCAGTCTTCCCGCAGACGCCGGTGGAGCCACTCCGCCGTGGCTTCGGCGGTCTCAATCGCCAGCGCCTGCAGTCCATGGGCTTTAAAGAACTCGCCCTTGGCCTTGGCCGCCTCGGAGTGTTCCCGGACGCCTGTCCCGGCGGTGACGACAAACAGCGCCATATGGTCGCGCCGTCCGTTCTCGTCGGGATCCAGAATGTAGTCGCTGAGACACAGCCCGGCCGGCTTGTTCTGCCGCGCGAAGTGGAAGGTGTGCAGTGGTGTAGAGGCGCCCGGCTCAAAGAGCTGGATGTCGTTGCCCGCCCGCTCGGCCTCGAAGAACCGCCACACGGCGCGGACCTTCATGAAGCTGAGCGCGTACTGCTTCACTTCTTCCACATCGTGGAACAGCGCCAGCGCCTTTTCCTCGCGCTCGTGCAGCGCCTTCTCGAAATTGCCCTTGTAGCCGAGGTGGCGGCCGTAGAGCATGAACGGGTTGATGTACGACCAGACCTCGCTCAGTTGCGGAACATCGCGCACCTTGCGGTCCAGGTAAGGCGCGGGCGGAATGGCAATGTCGGTGCGCACCTTCGAGGAACGCTCGGTACCGGCCGCAAAGCGCGGTTCCACCGCCGTGGAAGCCCCGGGCAGATTGAGAGGAATCGTGAACGTATGCGTGGTCAGCGACGCGTCGCGCGTCTCCGGATCCATGATCTCGTTCATCAGACGCAGTCCGGTCATCGCGTCCTTCGCGTAGAAGGTCGGAGCCGAGTATGCGGGGCCAATCTTGCCCGTGGTGTAGCGCTCGCTCAGCGCGGCTCCGCCCACCAGCAGCGGCACATTCACGCCGGCATTCCTCAGATCCTCGCCCGTGATCACCATCTGCTGGGCCGACTTCACCAGCAGGCCAGACAGGCCGATGGCGTCCGGCTGGTGTTCCTTGAACGCCTTGATCAGTTCTTCCGGCGGCACCTTGATGCCCAGGTTCACCACCGTGTAGCCGTTGTTGGCCAGGATGATCTCCACCAGGTTCTTGCCGATATCGTGGACATCGCCCTTCACGGTGGCCAGCACGATCTTGCCGCGCGCCGCCGTATCGGCCTTCTCCATGTACTGTTCCAGATGGCTCACCGCAGTCTTCATGGCTTCGGCCGACTGAAGTACTTCGGCCACGATCAGCTCGTTGTTGTTGAACAGCCGGCCCACCTCGGCCATGCCGGCCATCAGCGGTCCGTTGATGATGTCGAGCGGAGCCATGCCCTCGGCGCGCTTGCGCTCGAGATCCTCCACCAGACCGTCCTTGGTGCCTTCGATGATGTAGTTTCCGAGGCGCTCGTCGAGCGGAAGTTCCGCCGCGACTTTCTTCACTCGGGCCTGCGCTCCGCGGAAGTGCTCGCTGATGACGGCGATGTTGTGCTGGTTGACCGCGATCTTCTCTTCGCGGGACTGCTCGCGCCAGTCTTCCGAAACGCCCGGCATGGACGCCGGCGGGGTGTTGAAGAGCAGCGCCTCGGCCAGCCGGCGCTCCTCCACGGGAATCGAGGCGAAACGCTCCAGCTTTTCGGCATTGACGATCGCCAGGTCGAGCCCGGCCTTGGTCGCGTAATACAGGAAGACCGAGTTGACGATCTCACGCGCCGAGGCTGGCAGCCCGAACGACACATTCGAGACGCCCAGCACCGTCTTCACGTAAGGGATCTGCTCCTTCACCAGACGCAGCCCTTCAATGGTCTCCACCGCGCCGCCGATGTAGTTCTCATCGCCGGTGGCGCAGGGAAAGACCAGCGGATCGATGATGATGTCTTCCGGGGGAATGCCGTATTTCGTGGTCAGCAGGTCGACGCTGCGTTGAGCCACGGCCAGCTTGCGCTCGCGCCGGAAGGCCTGCGCCTCCACAGGATCCTCGTCGATCGTGCCCACCACCAGCGCCGCGCCATACGCCTTGGCGATCGGGCAGATGCGCTCGAACTTCTCTTCGCCGTCCTCCAGGTTCACCGAATTGATGATCGATTTGCCCTGGCAGTAGGTCAGCGACAGCTCCACCGCCTTGGGATCGGTGGTGTCGATCATGATCGGCGCTTTGATCTTACGGATCAGCTTGTCGTAGAACGCCGGGATGTCGTTGATCTCTTCGCGGTCGGACGACTGCAGGCAGACGTCGATGATGTGCGCGCCGTTGCGCACCTGGCGGCGGGCGATGTCGGTGGCTTCTTCCCACTGCTCCGCCGCGACCAGGTTCTTGAACAGCCGGCTGCCGATGACGTTCGTGCGCTCGCCCACAATCAACGGGCGGTTGGAATCCTCGGCCTCCACCATCTCAATGCCCGAGAAGTAGGTCTTGTGCGTCGACTGTGCCGTGCCGCGCGGGCTCTTCTTCTCGACCATCTGGGCGATCGCCTGGATGTGCGCCGGCGTGGTGCCGCAACAGCCGCCAATGATATTCAGCCAGCCGTGATCGACGAATTTTTCCAACTGGCTTGCCAGCGAGGTTGGCGTCGTATCGTACTTCCCTTCCTCGTTCGGAAGGCCGGCATTGGGATAGCAGGACACCCGCGTCTTCGAGAGCTCATGAATCGTGCGGATGTGATCCGTCATGAACTCGGGACCCGTGGCGCAATTCAATCCGACGGCGAGCAGGTCGGCATGGGCGATGGAGGTGTAAAACGCATCCGCGGTCTGGCCCGCGAGCATCGTTCCCATCGGCTCGATGGTGCCGGAAACCACCACCGGAATGCGGCGGCCCAGCTCCTTCGAAAGCTGATTGATGGCGAGCAGGGCGGCTTTGATAGTCCGCGTGTCGTTGCAGCGGCGGCGGGCCCCGAGGATGCGGATGCCGACCTTGGTGGTGTCGATGCCGGCGTTACGCAGGATGTTGGTGAGATTGACCGAGGTGTGGAACGGCGCGAAGCCGTCGTCCGACACCACGATGACGTTGGTATGCCGGCCTGCCGCGCGCATGATCTGACTTCACCGCCTCTGTCGGCTGTCTGGTAGGCGAAGTGGATGTGTCACGCATAACGCTCGACCTTGGCGCGGTCCTGGTTGCGGCCGATCGGTGGCCGGATCGGTCGGGTTGGTGCCCTGCCGCGGGTCGGTCAGCAGGAACTGATGCTCGGAGCCGTCGGGCTGCTCGAAATCATCACGCGATCCGCACCGGGGTTCTTGAGGATCGCGTGTTCCCCGATATTGGCCTGATAGCGCACGAAGGTCTGGACCTGGTCCAGCAGCATGGCCTCGAGCTCGGTGTCGGAAGCTGCCGAAGCCTGCGCTCAGCCGCTCCACGATGCGAAAGTCGTCCTGCGGACGCCAGAAGCCGATGTTGTTGTTGATATCATCGACATCGGCGATCACCGGCGCGTTGCGCGGAATGAAGTTGGAGCCGTAGCGCGCAGGTGCACGGTCGAGAGGTCGGCGACATCGCCGAGACGAAATACGACGCGCCGACCTTGTTGCCGGTGCCCTCGAAGAAAAACGGACCCGACTCGCCGCCGAGCTTGATATAGGCCGGGCCGGTGGACGGAGCGTGGAAGGGACCGGCGGTGATGCCTTGGGTCTTCTCGAAGATCACCAGCGTGTCGTAGTTGACGACGCCGTCATTGGTGGTGTCGAGCGCCGCGGCCCGCATCTCGAACTTGAGATCGAGCGTCGCCGCCGTCGTGCAGGTCGCGGTGGTGCCCGACGAGCAGGTGAAGGTCTCGAACGGCGCGGTCGCGAGCACCGGGCTGTGGGAGAAATGGCCTACGGCGCTGAGCTGCGCCGCGACGGCTGGATCGGCCGAGAACTGCGATGCGGTCAACACGAAGCCCGTGGCGCTCAGGCCACCGAAGGCGCCGAACGGCACCGTGGTAGTCGGTGACGCGGGTCGGCTGCGCCGGCTGACAACGGTCTTGTTGATCTTGATGTCGGCGCCGTCGGCGCCCGGCCAGGTGGCAGTCACCACCGACTTGCCCTGCTGACGCAGCTTCACCCACAGGGGTTGCGCCGGTCGGGTGGCGGTGACGGCCCGAGCGGGCTCTCGCTTGTAGCCGCCGATCGGCGCCAGCAAAGCCCGAGACGCTGCCGCGATCGTGGCGGCCACGTTGTGATAGGTGTTGGACGGGATGTCGTTGTGCACCGAGTTGGAGCCGGTCGCGATCGCGATGTGCGACACCGCGGTGAGCGACGGGCTCGCGGTGACGTTGCGCATCGCGACCACGCCCGGCGGCTCAACTTGGCGAGACCGCCATCGTGCGGCAGCACGCCTTCGTCGATGAATTTCTGGATGAAATCGGGCTTGGCGCCGTCGAGCGAAATCATCACCACCCGCGGCTTGCGGCCATGATGCTCGCTGTCATGGTCCTGATCGTGATCGTGACCGCGGAACTCGCCGCCGCGGTCGCCATTGTCGCCGTCCTGACCGGCGTGTGCCGGAATTGCGACGCAGGCCAGCGATGCGACCAGCGACATCGCCGATGTGACCGAAAGGAATGTCTTCAATGTCATGAGAATGCCCCATAGGCGCTTGCGCTATTGCACAATCGGAAACGGTTCAGCAATCTTCAGGGGCATCGCTGACGGGCATGTGACGCAGGCGCGACGACGCAACGACAGCGCGTCGTCGCGTCACACGCGCATGATCCGGAAAAGTGTGTGGCGGTTTTCCGAAAAGATCATGCGCAAATCAAAGAGCTAGAGCAGGATGACGTTTTGAAGAAAGGTCATCCTGCTCTAGCGGAGCTTACATCGCGTCACGCGAAGAATTTGCGTGAACACAACAAGCTAGCGCTGTGCCGTCAATTCAATCCGTGCCGATGTAACGTCTGGATGACGGCGTATGTCCACAAGTGTGGCTCAGTCATTGCCCGTCGCAAGCTCAAAGCCTTCATCCAGCCAGCCAGTGATGCCGCCGGCCATGATCTTCACCGGTCGTCCAAGTTCTGCCAGACGCAGCGCACCACGAGCGGCTCCGTTGCAATGCGGGCCGGCGCAATAGGTGATGAACAACGTACCCTCGGGCCAAGCGTCTGTTTTCGAGCGGATGATCTTGCCGTGCGGCAGGTTGATGGCGCCCGGAACATGGCCGTTGGCGAACAGCGCCGGGCTGCGCACATCCAGAACGACGAAATCGGCGCCCCTGGACAGCGCATCATGCACGTCCAGCAATCCGTCTCAAAAGTGAATTCGGCAGCAAAGTGCTCACGGGCGATGTCGTTCGGGGCGGCCGAATCTCGGTGACTGCGGATTTCATCATGGGCTCCAGTCTCGGGTGTCGTCGCCGATATGGACGCCGCGCGACCCCTCTTGCAATTGGCGCAGATGACAAGATACGTAAATATCATGCCAATCCCGTCGAAACGCCCGATCCGCTTTCAAACCACCGGTCCGCTGGTCACAGCGCTGCTCTACGACGCGACTCTGCACCTTCGAGTTCGGCATCGTGGCCGAGGTGTTCGGGCTTGACCGTCCTGAGATGGGGCCGGGTTGGTATCGCTTCGCGAGCTGCGCGATCGAGAAGGGGCCGCTACGCGCCCATGGCGGCTTCGCGCTTCAGCCCGACCATGGGCCGGAACTGCTCGCCAAGGCGGATATCATCGTCGTCCCGGGCTGGAAGGGGGCCTACGTTCCCGTGCCGGAGCGGCTTTGCGACCTGCTTCGCGCAGCGCATGCCCGTGGAGCACGGCTGGTGTCGATCTGCTCGGGGGCGTTCGTGCTGGGCGCGACGAAATTGCTCGACGGTGGCACCGCGACCACCCATTGGCGCTACGCCGCGGCGCTGCAAGCCCGCTTCCGAAGGTGCAGATCGATGCCAGCTCGCTCTATCGCAGTTATAATCGGGTCTTCACGTCAGCGGGCAGCGCGGCCGGGATCGATCCTGATCGACATCGTGCGGCAGGACTTCGGCCCCCGAGCAGCGAATTCGGTTGCACGGCGTCTGGTTGTGTCCGCCCATCGCACGGGCGGGCAGGCGCAATTCCTGGAACGCCCCGTTCCCGTTCAGCCGGGCCGAGAGATCGCGCCACTGCTGGATCGAATCCGCAACAATCTGAAGCGGAGCTGGACCACGGGCGCCATGGCGCGCGAGTGCAAGATGAGCTTCGAGAGTTCTCCGTCGCTTCCAGGAGGCAACCGGCCGCAGTCCCGGCGACTGGCTTGTCGAGGAGCGGATCGAAGCCGCCAAAGTCCTGTTGTGCGAGCAGCCTGACATCGAGACCATTTCCGCCGCCGTCGGCTTTGGATCTGCCCACGCGCTCCGCCATCACTTCCGCAGCAAAGCGGGCCTCACTCCGACGGAATACAGATCACGCTTCATCCCTGTCAGCGTCTTGGGGAAATGACGCCCCCGAGCGGTCCGAACGTTATGCGTCCGCCACCGGCGCCTTGCGCTTCACCCGCTTGATGGTGCCGGAGAAGGTGAACAGCGGCCGCTCGGCCGAGGTCAGCATGCCGCGCACGAAGATCAGCGAGCCGCCGGCGCGGGTGACCTCGCCGCTGCACTCGACCAGGTCGCCCTCGCGGGCCGCGTCAAGGAATTCGGAGGCGAACGACACCGTGACGCCCGGGCCCTGGAGCACGGAGGCAGCGAGGGCGAACAGGCAATAATCCGCAAACGTCATGAAGCAGCCGCCATGGACGTTGCCGGAGCCGTTGAGGTGCTTCTTGGCGACCCGGAACGCGCAGGAGATGCGGCCGTTTTCGTCCATGCGGTGGTAAAACGGGCCGGTATGGGTCTCGTAATTGTCCCGGGTCCAGGTTCGCCAGCCGGCGAATTCGCCCTCGGTTTCGACATGCAGATCGGGGCGGCGGTTGAATGCAGTTTTGGCAAGCTCGTTCACGAAATTTGGCCTTCAATTATCGGGTTCGGGTCCTTAAATCCGATCCATCCCCATTGTGCAAATCCCGGTGTAATTCCAAGTCCGGAAGTCCCAGGGCCGGGCCGAGCCCGCCGCAAAGCTCTGGACAGGCTCGAAATGCCCCCTAAAAGGCCTTTTCCCCGCCCCGTTCGATCTACCTATTAAGGGACCCATGAACGCGCCCAAGAATGAGCCCCAAATCACCGCCGAACTGGTCGCCGCCCACGGGCTGAAGCCGGACGAGTATGAGCGCATCCTGAAGCTGATCGGGCGGGTTCCGACCTTCACCGAACTTGGCATCTTCTCGGCGATGTGGAACGAGCATTGCTCGTACAAGTCATCGCGGATCCACCTGCGGGGGCTGCCGACCAAGGCGCCCTGGGTGATCCAGGGCCCCGGCGAGAATGCCGGCGTGATCGACATCGGCGACGGCCAGGCCGTGGTCTTCAAGATGGAGAGCCACAACCACCCGAGCTACATCGAGCCCTATCAGGGTGCGACCACCGGCGTCGGCGGCATTTTGCGCGACGTCTTCACCATGGGCGCGCGCCCGATCGCCTGCCTGAACGCGTTGAGCTTTGGCGCACCCGAGCACCCGAAGACCCGGCACTTGGTGTCCGGCGTGGTAGCTGGCGTTGGCGGTTACGGCAATTCGTTCGGCGTGCCGACGGTCGGCGGCCAGGTCCGCTTCCACACCCGCTATGACGGCAACATCCTGGTCAATG
>JASGIE010000110.1:0-12698 GCA_049841055.1 Paludibaculum sp.
TTGGTGACAGCTTCGGTCGTGGTTCCACGCTCGACACTCGTGACCCTCACCTGAACGCCGGGGACAACAGCGCCAGTGGGATCCGTCACAATGCCAGACAGAGACGCGCGCACATCCTGGGCCAGCAAGGCCAATCCGGACGCGCTCAACAATACACACAGGGAGAGAAGTCGCTTCACAAGACCTCCGGAAGCATGATGGGTGGTTCTTTACGTTACGAGGATCAATTACTCGACCCACATATCAAAAATCTGTTTTGAAGTATAGAACTTGAAACGTGAAGGTGTCAATCGACAAATAGGTATCATTTTCCGGTATACGCTTACATGGAGCGATATGCCAAAAAACAAATCGAAAGGTGGGATCAAGCGGCCTATTCGAGGCAATCCGGCCGGGCCATGCCAGACTTGAATACACCCATTTGGGTGTAACAGCTAAGTTCCATGCTACCAGCGCGCTGCGCCGTCTCTCTGGGGTCTATGGCCTTCTCTAATTCCGCCGCAAACTCAATGTGCCCGATGCCGGCACGCCAAGAATCTCGCTGGCCCCGGGCCACCATTCACAAAACCATGCCTGGAACTCCGCGCACTGCTGCTTCCGCGCCGCCGAGACCGGCAGCGTGAACGAGGCCGTACCAAATCCACGCACCGCGGAGACCAGCTTGATACCCCACGGAATAGGAAATGGTTCCAGCTGATTCAAAAGTTCGTCCAGGAGTCCGGAAATTTGTTCAAACAGTTCCGTCTTGCCCGCAGTGCCCGATTTCCACAGGCCGATGGTCAGTTCGGGCAGCACGCCGGCCACTCCGGAGATGCTTCCGTCCGTGATCTTGCGGCGCATCGCCTCGGCCAGCACCGTGTCGTTGCCTACCAGCCGGACGCCCGTGGACCCGGCCGGCGTGGTTAAGGAGGTTAAAATGTCCAACTGGCCGCTGCTATCTTTTATACCGGCCAAACCCGGCAGTTCGTGGATCAGGTCCAGGCAGAGAGACGAGTCCAGACGGGCCGTGAACGAAGGCAGGTTATAGAGCAGAGCCGGCACCCGCAGCGCGCCCACCGCCTGACGGAAGAACTCCGCCAGGTCCTGCTGGGCATACCGGAAAAAGTGCGGCGGAGGGACCAGAATGACGTCAGCGCCCTCCTCCTGGGACATATGTGCGAGTGCGATCGTCTCTCGCAGGCTGGCCGCGCCGACCGCGCTGACAACCAACCCGCGGTTACCCGCGATCCGCCGTGCCCGCACCACTGCTTCGATCCTCTCCGATTCCGAAGCGGACACATACTCGCCCGTCGCGCCGTTGACGCAAAGTCCCACTCCGCCCGCACCCATCAACAGTTCGGCATTGCGCTCAAACAGGTCCCAGACGGGGCTCCCCTCGGCATCCCGAGGCAGTAGCACCGCCGGAATAATTCCACCTATCTGTTGATTCCGTTGCATAATACTGAACGGGCACCCCGACAGCCGGTGATTCATCGGCAGGAGTGTTCCCGAAATTGTATAATAGATTCAATTGTTGTGATCGTCAAACAATAAAATGAAACGACGTTCCATCGCCAAGCCGGCTCCCGTCGAAGCCGTCCAGGAATCCAGGTCGTTGGCCAAGGGTCTCCAGATCCTCGAGACTCTCGCCCGCAAGGGCAACCCCATGAATCTGCGGGATATCGCCGAGTTTGCGGGGCTGGGCAAGGCCTCCACGCTGCGCCTTTTGAGGACGCTGCAGGCGACCGGCTACCTCGCCCGCGACGCCAACGACAATTACGAACTCGGCCGCGACTGGCCATCGATCCAGCAGCAGAACCGGCTTCGTTCCGTCCGCGAACTGGCCATGCCGTTTCTGCAGGGTCTCAATGCCGAACTCGGCGAGACCGTTGCCCTCGCCTTTCTCTTCGAGGACGTGATCCGCGTCATCGAAGTCATCGACGGCACCCATCACATCCGGATGTCCAACTACCGCGGCGGCATCCTTCAGCCCTATGCCTCCTCGCTGGGTAAGTCCATCACGGCCTATCAGACGCCCGATGTGGCTCAGCGCCTGCTCTACACTTACGGGATCTTCTCCCTGACCCCCAATACCCTCACCGACTTCCGCGCCATCCAGGACGACCTCACCATGGTTCGCCAGCGCGGCTATGCATGGGACCGCGAGGAAACAGTCCCCGGCGGCACCTGTATCGGAGCGCCCATCGTCTGCGGCAACGGGGAGGTATTCTCCTCCGTGTCGATGTCGATGCCAAAGGCGCGTTTCAACAAGCAACTGGAAGAACTTCTGCCGGGCATGATCACGGATTATGCGTCCGGTATCGCGAAAGCGCTGATGCAGGCGGGTGTGTGCGAAGGCGCCCCGGCCAAGCCAGCCGCAACCCCGCACGCTCCCGTGAAGAGCGGCGCCTGAATCCTGCCTGTCTCAACAATGAATCCTACTCTTCCGCAATCCTTAGAAATCCTGCCCGGCGCCGGTTCGGCCGCCAACGCCAAGGTCGCCCTCTTCGATTTTGACGGCACCCTCTCCCTCATTCGAGCCGGTTGGGCTGACGTCATGGTCCCCATGATGGTCGAGGAATTGGCCTCCCTCAAAACCGGCGAGACCGAAGCCGAACTCTCCGCCATCGTCCGCGACTTCGTCGACCGCCTCACCGGCAAGCAGACCATCTACCAGATGATCGAGCTCGCCAGCCAGGTGGAGAAGCGCGGCGGCACGCCCGCTGAACCGCTGGTCTACAAGCACCGCTATCTGGATCTGCTCCAGGTGCGCATCGCCAACCGGCTGAAGGAACTCGAGGACGGCGGTCCGAAGGAAAAGTATCAGGTCCCGGGCTCCATTGCGCTGCTGGAACTGCTGCGCAGCCGGGGCATGACGCTCTATCTGGCCAGCGGCACGGATGAGAGCTACATGAAGGCCGAGGCCGACCTGCTGGGCGTCACGCCCTACTTCAACGGCGGCGTCTTCGGCGCCCTGGACGATTACAAGACGTTCTCAAAGAAGATCCTCATCGAGCGGATCATCGCCGGGGCCGAATGTGACGGCCATGAGATCCTCGGCTTTGGCGACGGCTACGTCGAAATCGAGAACGTCAAATCCGTGGGCGGCGTCGCCGTCGGTGTCGCCACGGACGAAGGCGAATGCCTGGTGATCGATGGCTGGAAGCGGAATCGTCTGGCGGGCGTCGGCGCCGACTACATCGTGCCGAACTACCTCGGCCTGTCCGAGTTGAGCCGCCACCTCTTCCCCGCCTAGCCGGGTAATTTCGTTCCGGCATGATAGAAAGTAGGGAGCGCCCGGTGGTCTCGGGCCGCTCCCTGAGTACAGGACAATTCATGAGCCCTGCTGACATACTTCAAGCTCTGTCTGGTCTGTCCGCCCTGGTCGTGGGCGACGTCTGCCTCGATCGCTGGTGCCGTTACGCACCCGCCCTGTCCGATCCGTCGCGCGAAACCGGCATTCCTCGCATCGCCGTCGTTGCCAGCGAAACGACGCCCGGTGCCGCCGGTACGGTGGCCTCAAACCTGAAAGCCCTCGGCGTGGGCCGCGTGTCGATTCTCGGCGTCCGCGGCGACGATGGCAACGGTTATGAGCTGATGCAGGCGCTGGCTCGCCGCGCCATCGATTCCTCGGCCATCCTCCAGTCCGCGGAGTTGCCGACGTTCACATACACAAAGCTCATCAACGACACCAACTCCGTCGAGGACAAGCCCCGCGTCGATTTCGTCTACACCGGCGACATTCCGCCGGCCGTGGAGACTGCCGTCGTGCAGCGCCTGAATCAGTTGGCGCCCGAATTTGACGTCATTATCGTTTCCGACCAGGCCGAAACCGAGTCCGGCGGGCTGGTCACCGCCAAGGTACGGGAAGCGCTGACGGCCATCGCCGCCCAGGATCCGGGCAAGATCATCTGGGTGGACTCCCGCCGCCGCGGAGCGCTCTACCGCAATGTCCTCGTCAAGCTGAACGAGCAGGAAGCCGAGGAGTCCTGCCTGGCGTATTTCGGCCAGCTCGACTACCAGGCGCTACGGCAGCGCATCGGCTATCCCACCCTCATCGTCACGCAGGGACCCAAAGGTGCCGTGATTGTTGGCGAACAGTCCACGAAGACGATCCAGACCACGCCCGTCGAGCATCCCGTGGACATCTGCGGCGCGGGCGACAGTTTCAACGCCGGCGCTTCCGTGGCGCTGGCTCTCACGCGCGACCCTGCCAAGGCAGTCGAATTCGGCAACCTGGTCGCGTCCATCACGATCATGAAACCCGGCACCGGCACGGCGTCGCCGGAAGAAGTGCTCGCCGCCTCGGCGGCCCTACAGAAATAACGAAACCATGGAATTCTTCACTACCTATCGGAACACTCTGGAAGCCACGCTGAACAAGCTGGATCTCGCCAAGGTCGAACAGGCCGCGGAATGGCTGCGCGAGGCGCGCGACGAAGGCCGCCAGATCTTCGTTTGCGGCAACGGCGGCAGCGCCATGACGGCGTCGCACTTCGTCACCGACATCGTGAAGGGCGCCAGCTTCGGCCGCGACAAACGGTTCCGAGCCATCGCGCTGACAGACTCGCTGGGCACGCTCACCGCCTATTCAAACGACGTGTCCTACGAGTGCGTCTTCGTCGAACAGCTCAAGAACTTCGCCAACCCGGGCGACGTCGTCATCGCCATAAGCGGTTCCGGCAATTCGCCGAACGTCCTGCGTGCCATGGAATATGCCAATTCCATCGGCTGCAAGACCATCGCCATGACCGGCCGGGACGGCGGCAAGCTGGCTCCCCTGGCCCAGGTGAACATTCTCGCGGCGGAGCCCCACATGGGCCGCATCGAGGACGTCCACATGATCGTCTGCCACATGCTGGGTTATTCGTTCATGGACCGGGAAAAAGCGGTCTGCGCGTAAGCGCCAACACACAAAGGAACTCATCATGGGGCGCCCCGGTCGAGGCCGGCGGCGCCCCGTGCTTTCTGGCTGCGGCCGCGACGCCGGCTCCGGCGCCCCCTGTTAGCATGGAATTGGTTGGCTACTCCGGTTCGAGTTAACCGGCGCCGCAGTGAGAACCCATGCAGCCGATGTTCAGAGCCATGAAGGAAGAAGGCGACGGGCTGCCCGTGACTGGGCGTTCCGGTCGAACGCTCGGGGTTCGTGTCGAAGGGCCGGTCTGCGATATTCCGGTGGCTCCCGATGGCACAGTTGCCCCTGATTCGGGCGGCATGTCTGTGGCTCACGACAACCCGAATCACCTCCCCAAACCTCGATTGCCGCGATCGTTGGGGGGAGAAGGCCGGGATCCTGTCTTTCGCGTGAACCGAGGGGCGCTGCCGGAAACGCTTGCGGTTCGGACGGATTCCTATCCGCACGCGCTCGTTGAGCCCGCGGAGCGGTGCCTGCTTGGCGACTTCGAAGCTCATCTGGTGGCGACACGCCCTGCCTGGAGAAAAGCGCATGACTAGAGAGCTTCTCCACTATCGGAGGCTCGAACGTCGCCTCTGGTGGACGCGCTGGCTCCATGCGGGCTCTGAATCCGTGGAAGAGGACGCCATCCTGGACGAGATGGAGTCCGTCTGGCTCTCGCTGTCGGAGTCCGAGCAGGCGCTTTTGCGGGCCGAAGGGCCGCGCTGCTGGCCGGTCGACGCGTCCTCGCTGCCGCCTCAGTTTGCGGATGCCGCCTATGTGGCTGAGCCGGAAACCTGGTCGTACAATGGGTTCGGGTCTCCGATCGACGCAATCGCGAAGGAGGAAGCGGCGTGATTGTCGTGGACAGCAACGCGATCGCCCGGGAACTGAGCGATTGGTTTCTCAGTGTTCGGCGCCTGGTAGACAATACCTGGTTCGCTGTCGCTCCACCCGGACCCCATCGGGATGCTGTCGTCCTGGATACGCTGAAGCGCAACGGGCGAATCCTGGCAGGCGCCTCACTGGATTCGGCCGACGCTCTTTATCTCCCTCTATGCTTCTATCTGGCGGCGGCGTGCACCCATCTCAATGCCGAGCTGGTTCCTGCCCATTGGAGGGCAGCGGTAGACAATGTTCGCGAACTGCAACGCAACCTCGATGCAGTCTTCGACCAATCCGTCGGAGTTGGTCTGGACTTTGGGACACCAGTTTCCCTTTTCAAAGCCGAATTGGAGGAGGCGCTCCATCAGACCGGCTTGATCCAAGGTGTCACCTTCCTCAGCAAAGAGGACCAGCGAGTTGCCCTCGGCCTCTCTGTCAATTGGGCGATGAGGCTATTGCTTGCCTACGCCCTGGAGAACCGATCGCCAGATTCGACAGCCGCGCCGGAGAAAAAGGACTTGGCTTGGCTGGGGCGCCTGGTTCGGCCCGCCCTCGCCTGACAGTTCGACCGTTGGGGACGTTTAGCTAACTCAACTACTCTCTTCGGAACCGAGGGGCGTACTTCCTTCGGGAGGTACGCCCTTTTCACGTCTGGCCCAGCCGCTTCAGGTCACTTCCCGCCGGCAGAAATCCGCGCAACCCGCCGCGGCAGCCAACAGGCCCAGAGCGGCGCTGATGGAGAGTGCCGCGGCCAAGTTCTCCGGCTGCCGCGCTAGCACCAGCATCGGCAGCGCCCACGGGTAGTACTGCGGCCAGGCTCCAAACTGACCGGCCGCCAGCAGCATCGCGAAGCTGGTCACCGTCGCGACAATGCCAAACCCGGTGGCGACCGAGAACGAACGCCAGCGCAGCGCCACCCAGGTTTGAATCGACAGGTACAACAACGCCAGTCCTGTCATCTGTGCGGCTTGCAGAAAGATCGACGCGAACGGCACCGCACCGCCGAACCGGACCTCCGAGGTGAGCAGGTGCAAAACCGCTCCCGCCGCCACCACCCCGGCTGCCAGAATCGCAGTGCTTGCTGCCGTCATCGCCGTCACCACCAGCAACTTTGCAAGGTAAAAGGTCCACCGCGGCACGGGCCTTGCCAGCAGGGCCTTCCACTGGTTGTCCGCATGGTCGAGCCCCGCGATCAGGGCCGTCTGCAAGGTGATGAACAGAGGCATCATGAGCAGGCCCCAGAACTGGAAGTTCAGTCGCGCCAGCGCCTTCCAATCGTCGCTGGCGGGAGTGCGCCGCAGCGTGGAAAACGGAGCCTGCGAGGCCATGAAGATCGTCAGCAGCACCACCGCCAGCGGCGCCAGCACGACCATCTTCAGGGCGATGGTGCGCTTCATTTTCAGGGTCTCGGCCCACAGCGCTCTGCTAAGCACCATAAGCTGGCACCGCCTCCCTTTCTGTCTGGGCTGCCGAGGTGAGCTCCAGGAATGCCTCTTCCAGCGTCGGGTACTTCATGGCCAGGTGCGATACGGCGATGCCTGATTGCACCAGCATGGCGTTGATCACCGCCGGTTCGTGGATACCCGGCCTGATTCTCAACTGCCGGGCGTCCGCGGGCAGCACATCGATGCTTGCCCGGGCCAGCACCGCCAGCGCCCGTTCGCGGTCGTCCACCTCGGCCTCCAGCCAGGGTTTGCTGCGCAGTCGAAGATCCTCCGCCGTACCCTCAAATCGCGACTGCCCCGCCGAGAGGATGGCGAAATGCGTGGCGACCTGCTCCACCTCAGCCAGCAGGTGACTGGAGACGAAGACCGTCACGCCACTGCGTTTCGGCAGGTGCTGGATGAGAGTCCGGACTTCCTGGATGCCCGCGGGATCCAGCCCGTTGGTCGGCTCGTCCAGCAGCAGCAGTTCGGGATCGCCCAGCAGCGCCTGCGCCAATCCAAGTCGCTGTTTCATGCCGGAAGAGTAGCCGCGCACGGCGCGGTCCGCTGCCGGGGCGAGGTCGACGGTACTGAGAACCCGGTCGATCGCCTGCCTCGGTCCATTCAGCAGGCGGCGATGGACTTCGAGGTTCTCGCGGCCGGTCAGATGTCCGTACAGCGAGGGAGCTTCGACGAGAGAGCCGATGCGCGCTAGCAGAGCGGTCCGGTGCGGTTCCAACGGCTGGCCAAAGAGCAGGATCCTGCCCCGGTCCGGACGTTGGAGACCGAGAATCATTCGAATGGTCGTGGATTTACCGGCCCCGTTGGGCCCCAGGAATCCATAGACGCTCTGCGCGGGCACGCTCAGGCTGAGCCCGCGGAGAGCGGCCGTGTTTCCGTAAGTTTTCCAGACCTCTTCTACCTGGACGCATATTGTCGTCATCGCAGCCCTTGTCCCCAGGCTGGATCAGACACCGGATTTGCGCGCGTAGTTCCGGCCGGGCGCTGCGGCCCGGTTCCGGATCATTGTGTTCCGGAGGTAGCGGACAATCTGGCAAACGCTGGCCGACTACCGGCGATCTATCGCGCGATACGCAGCGTGCAAGAGCTCATCGCACGACGTCATAAAACAGGTGGGTTACTCCGCCAGGACCTTCTGCAACGCGCGTGCGGTTCAGACGGATGTGCTCCGCTCCAAGATGGTCGAAGAGGCGGATGCCGCTTCCCATTAAAACCGGTATGACCTGGACAACGATCGAGTCAACAAGCCCTGCGCGGAAACCCTGCTGGATCACGTTGGCTCCCATCAAATCGACTTGGCCGCTCTTGCTCGCGGAAATCGCCTGGCGCACGGCACTCTCGATGCCATCGGTTACGAACGTGAAGGCGGACGACACGGCATCTTTCGGCGGCGGCTTGTGGGTCAAGACAAAGTACGGGCCGTTCCCTGGAGGCTTGCCGCCCCAGCCATTCGCTACGTCATACGTCCGGCGGCCGACGACCGATGCACCCTGCACCGCCATCGCCCCCATCAAGATGTCCTTATTGATGCCCTCCGGACCAAAAAATCGCTCCGTCTTGCCCTGTGCTTTCTCCCAGGACTCGCGTTTCCCGGCGGGTTTCGTGGTGAAGAGCCAGTCATGCAGCGGGTCGATCTCATCGTTGGGGCCAGCGATGAATCCGTCGAGCGACATCGATTTGAAGAAGAAAACCTTGCTCATGTGATCCTCTCAGTTTACGAATCCGTATCAGGAGAATCGCCGGAAAAAACGACACCTGGAGCTGCGGAATCGAATTGAGAAACAGCGAAACGGGACATCCAGGATGTCCCGAAATACCCCGCCTACGCCCCGTGCGTGTCTTCCAGGTACGTATATCCGTACAGCCCGTCTTCGTAGAACTTCAGCAGCCGGCCCGATTCCTCGTAGCCGATCTTGCCCTGCAGCACGGCCGTCTCAAGATCCTGCCGGAACTGCTCCAGCAGATCGCGCGCGTTGAACTGCACGTAATCGAGCACTTCCTTGACCGTGTCGCCGCGGATCACCGCTTCCAGCACAGGCTGGTTCTCGTTGTTCACACGCACATGCACGGCATGCGTGTCGCCCAGCAGGTTGTGCAGATCGCCCAGGATCTCCTGGTAAGCCCCGACCAGGAACGTGCCCAGATAGTAGGCCTCGCCGTTCACAGCATGCAGCGGCAGCGTCTTCTTCACGTCGCGCCGGTCGATAAACTGGTCCACCTTGCCGTCGCTGTCGCAGGAGATGTCGCCCAGCACGGCGCTACGCGTCGGCTGCTGATTCAGGCGGTGGATCGGCATGATCGGGAACAACTGCTTCACGGCCCAGCTGTCCGGCATGCTCTGGAATAGCGAGAAGTTGCAGAAATACGTATCCGAGAGCATCGCGTCGAGCCCTTCCAGATCCTCTGGAAAGACATCGAGCTGCTTGGCCGCCGACAGAATTCGCCGGCAGATCAGCCAGTACAGGTTCTCGGCCACACAGCGCTGCTTCAACGGCAGATAGCCCAGGCTGAAGAGGTTCAAGGCGGAATCGAGAGCCTGCTGCGCGTCGTGGAAGGACTCGAGCAGATTCTTCGAACTCATGTTCTTGTAGCTCTCCATCAGGTCGATCAGCGGCTGCTCGACGTCGTCCGGCAGTTCCACCGGCACTTCCTCTTCGCCGAAGCCGCTGACACCCAGGACGTTGAACACCAGCACGCTGTGGTAGGCCGCAATCGCGCGGCCGCTCTCCGTGACGATGGTCGGATGCTGCACCTCCGCTTCGTCGCACACGTTCTGCACGTGATAGACGATGTCGTTGGCATACTCCTGCAGCGAGTAGTTCACGCTCGACTCAAAGTCGGTCTGCGAGCCGTCGTAGTCGATGCCCAGGCCGCCGCCGACGTCCAGGAATTCCAGGCCGGCGCCCTGCTTCTTGAGATCGACATACACGCGCGCCGCCTCGATCACCGCGCCCTTGATGTGGCGGATATTCGTGATCTGGCTGCCCAGGTGGAAGTGGAGCAGCTTGACGCAATCCTCCATGCCCACGGCCTTCAGGGTTTCCAGCGCGCGCACGGCCTCCGTAACAGTCAGGCCGAACTTCGAGCGGTAGCCGCCGGAGGACTTCCAGCGCCCCGCCCCGCGGCTCGCCAGCTTCACACGCAAACCGATGGCCGGGCGCACGCCCATCGCGGCGGCATGCTTCAGGATCAGTTCGAGCTCTGTAAACTTCTCGACGACCGGCGTGATGTCGCGGCCCACCTTGCGGGCCAGCATGCACATCTCGATGTATTCATCGTCCTTGAAGCCGTTGCAGATGATCGGCGTCTCGTTGTCCGCTATCGCGGCTACAGCCAGCAGTTCGGGCTTCGAGCCGGCTTCCAGGCCAAATCCATACTGGCGGCCGTACTTGTTGATCTCTTCCACCACCTGCCGCTGCTGATTCACCTTGATGGGATACACGCAACGGTAGTTGCCCTGGTAATTGTGCTCGCTGATGGCCGCTGGAAAACCTGTTCAGCTCCGAAAGCTGATTCTTCAGAATCTCGGGGAACCGCATCAGGATCGGCGGATCGATGCCGCGCAGCACCAGCGTGTCCACCAGCTTCTTGAGGTCGACGTATTTATGCGGTTCGGCCGTGGGGTGTACCAGCACATGACCTTCGTCGCTGATGGAGAAGTAACCCTTCCCCCAACGATCGATGTCGTACAGCTCCTTGGCGTTGACAACGGTCCAGCGGTCGGACGGCTCCCACACTGGGGGTGAGTCTGGCAGTTTCAGGTTCAAATTCGTCGAAGGCCTCTCTCACCACCAAGTGTGAATAAAAACGGAGGAGGGGGCAACTGGAAATTGGTTACATTCGTGCAGCCCCGGCTCTTACGATTGTCGTTGCCGCGCCCGCCGGACACGCCCGCCATGCGATCGAAGTAGAATCGACAGGGTATGGGCAACCCACTGGAAGGCAAATTCGCGCTCGTCACCGGAGCCAGCAAGGGCGTCGGCAAAGGCATTGCGCTTGAACTGGCTCGTCAGGGCTGTGCGGTCGCTGTGAACTACAACAGTGACGAGGCCGGGGCCTTGGCGACGGTGGAAGAGGCCAACGCCCTGGGCGCCACGGCCTTCGTCGTACAGGCCAATGTGGGCGTCAAAAGCGAAATCGACGCCATGTTCGATAAGGTGCTCCAGCGCTTTCCAAAGCTGGATGTTCACGTCAACAACGCGGGCGTCCAAACGTGGAAACCCTTGCTGGAGTTGACCGAAGCCGAATGGGACCGCGTGCTGGCCGTGAATCTGAAGGGCTGCTTCCTGTGCACCCAGCGGGCCGCGCTCGGCATGAAGGACACCGGCGGCGGATCCATCATTAACATCGGTTCAGGCTGCAATAAGTGGGCTTTCCCCAATCTGGTGGACTACACCGCCAGCAAAGGCGGCATTGAACAGTTCACCAAGGTGGCAGCCGTGGAACTGGGCAAATACAGGATCCGAGTGAACTGTGTGGCCCCCGGAGCCATTGAGATCGAGCGCACCAAACACGAATCCGGCGACTACGGCGCCACCTGGTCGAAGCTGACGCCTCTTGCCCGAGTGGGCCTGCCGGTCGACATCGGCCACACCGTAGCCTATCTCGCGTCCAGCAACGCCGACTTCGTAACCGGCCAGACTATCTGGGTCGACGGCGGCCTATTTACCCGCCCAGCCTGGCCGTACGAGTGAGGCCTTGGCCGACACTCGCCCCGTCCAGATGCCGGCGGTGGCGAATTCCAGCATTCGAAGGTCGGACTGCGTGGCCGGCAGATAGGCGAAATCCGCGACTACCGTATACGCTTCGCCATTCAGCTCGGAGACCGGTCTGTGGGCCTTCATGTCGTACAGCAGCGCCGTGGGGATCCGGTGAATGACCGGCCACCGTCAGGCAGGAACAGCACATACGGCTGCAAACTGCCCGCGATCACTCCGGGTTCGCTGTTGTTCAGAACCTCGCCACCGTCCTCCCGCCGGAACTTTACGTTCATCAGCACCTGCCGTCCCGTGATTGAACCCAGTTGTAGATACAGGCCCTGCCGGCCTGCATTGGCCCATGTCACCTCCAGCGCGGAATTCGATCCACAAAACTGGCCGTCAGATTCAGCGCGGGCACCTCGGCTCGTGGGGCGCCCGGTGGAGGCGGCGGAGCCGGCGGCGGCATCACCTGACCCAATTGCAGCCACAACAGTAGAAGTGGAGCCATGCGCCGTTGGACACCGCAGCGCCAGGGCCTGTTTCCGGCGCGCAATTGTTATAGACTGCGCTCCAATAGGAGACTCCGTATGCACTCCAAGACCTCCCGGCGGGCGCTATTCCAATCCGCCGGATTGCTGGCCTTGCCGCTCGCCGCGGCCCCTTCGAAATCCTGGCCATTCTGGAAAGCGCGTCGACCCCCAAGCTTTGCCTGCCCTCCGCGCTCGACGAAAAGGCAATGCGCCGCGTCACGCAGTAGGTGCTGTTCGGATTCTATCGTGTTTCCCTATTAACCTT
>JASGIE010000111.1:0-39180 GCA_049841055.1 Paludibaculum sp.
TACTTGGTTCAGTTACGTATTGCTAAGGTTAATAGGGAAACACGATAGAATCCGAACAGCACCTGGCGACAGACTCCAGATCCTGTTTGTCGTCAATCTTGCCGGCACGGACAAGAATCGCGGAGAGCGCCAGGACGCCCATGGTGATCAGTAGCAGAATCCGGTCGCTCACAGCAGTTTCCTCACTCTCTCCCGGAACCGGGTATAGACCCACGAAACAGCCAGCAGGATGACTCCGAGCGCCATGAAGGACAGAATCCGGGGGAGAGTTTCCAGATTGCGCAAGTCGTAGATAAACAGCTTCAGAATGCAGCTGAGCAGCAGGACGAGCCCGGTCAGGCGCAGGATCCGTTCCCGGGCCGGGAAACCGGCCGCCAGCAGCAGGAGGCCTTGCAGGCCCCAGGCAACAGTCAGGCCGCTGCCGGACACCTCGCGATAGAGCAGCGAGGCCAGCAGCAGACTGCCCAGCAGGCTGTAGAAGGTCCGCGACCGGTGTTCCCGCGAAGCCAGGAACTCCTGCGCGTAGAGCGTGCCGATCACGATGCCGGCGGTCAGCAGGCGGCCGGGTAGTCCGGCGAAACTCTGCGGATCGTCGAAGTTGGAAGCCACGCATCGCACCGCGGCCATGAGAGCCAGGATCTGACTCTGCCACCGCCAGTCCTCGGTTTCGTACTTCCGGCTGAGAAGCAGCAGAATCGTGCCGAGCAGTGCCCAGCCGACCACCGTGAATACATGGCCCATTTCGAAGCGAAGGAGGATGGCGATGGCGGCGGAAGCGAGCCAGAGATGCATCCGCAGCCACGGCCAGGCGTCTTCCCTGCTCCGGCGGTACAGGTAGAGGAACGAACCCGCTACCGGCACAACGGTAATGAGCCGGTGCGAAAGTCCTCCGGTGAGGCCCTCGTTCGTGAAGTTCGTGAAAAACAGGCGGCCGAACGCCATGGCGCCCGTGAAATGCCCGATGGTGCGCAGGGGTTCGTGGTGGAAGCGGAAGCCGGCCTCGAGGAGAAGGACGGCCAACGCCGCCCAGGCCACGGCGACCGTCACATCGGGCAGTTGCAGCCAGGAGAGCAGCATCGCGTATCCGCTGGCCGCGATGGCGGCTAGCGTGGTTACCCAGAGCTTCCCTTCCTTCGTCCAGAGGCGTAGCGCCATCCAGTACCCAAGCGCCGAGGCGCCGGCCAGCGACACCCATTCGCTGGTGCCCGCCGGGCGCAGCAGGTGGTCAAACAGACTGAACAGAACGCCTGCTAGGGCCAGAAACCAGGAACCGTAAGCCTGCCGCCGGAAGTCGGACGCCTTGCGCCAGAAACTGAGTTCCAGCAGGATGGCGGTCCACGACGTCCAGACCAAACCCAACCAGCGTTTCGGGGTTCGGCGCCCAGTACGAGTTGCACGAGGGCGGAGCCCGCGTAGCCATAGGGAATCGGGACGGTGCGCAGTTCCCGGTTGGTGTAGGCAACGACGGCCAGCAAAATGGCGGCCGGGGTCCAGTTATGGAACGTGAGCCCGCTCCAGGTGACCAGCGCTGCGGCTTCGGCGGCCGTCGACAACATCCGAATCAGCGCGCCGGCAAAAACGATCGCGGCGAGCCATTCCAGGAATCGCAGACGCCAGCGCCAGGCGGCCAGGAACAGCAGTTCGGCCTCTACCCCCAACAAAACACTGGCCCAAGCTCCGCCGGCGTAGCGCACCACGGCGAGGGCAGCGAGCGCGGACGCCAGAACGATGGAGTAGCGGTAAGCGTTGGGCCGCAGACGGCCGCGCAGCAGGGAATCCCCCAGGTAGAGCAGCGCGGCGGCGGCCAGAAAGTGCGGCAGGTGGTCGGGGTCGGCCTTCTCCCATTTGGCGGCGGAGAGCAGCAGGAAACCGAGCGCGTTCAGGGGAAACAGGGCGGTGGCGTAATCCGGACGGGGATCCTCCGACCGCAACTGCACCATGTCGAAGGCCTCAAAGATCAGCCACAAAGAGAACAGGAAGATCTGGGTGGTGGCGATGGGCGATCCCTGGTCACCATGCGCGATGATGATGCCGTATGTCGCGGCGACGCTGAGGACCCCGATGGCGTGCCACCTCAGCCGGTCGGCCAGATAGAGCAGCGCGGCCGAAGGGGGATGAGCGCGCCCACGCCGAACTGCTTCGAGGGCGACAGAGCCAGGGCTCCATAGGCGCTGGCGGCGGTGATGGCGGTCACGGTCTGGCTTCGATAGCGCAGCGAATGGCCGATCATGGCGGCGGCCACCGTCACCAGCAGCAGGGCGCCCAGCGTGCCGTTTTCGATCACGCGGGCGGCATCCATCGCAAACATCGCGTACGTGGTTGAATACAAACAGGCCCAACCGGCGCCCAACAAACCCCAGGCGAAAACACGGTAGCCCTGCATGCGCTCCACCACGATGCCCGAGCCGAGCAGAGCAACGCTCACGGTCAGCGAGACGGCAACCCGGCCTGCCGGCCCCATCTGCGTGAACGAGTAGCCCAGGAACAGCACGAGGCCGATCACCAGGACGAAGGCGCCCAGTTTGTTGAGCAGGCTGCCGCCGACCAGCGACTCCCATTCGTCGTCGCCCACCATCTGACGCAGGCGGTCGGAGAGCGTTGGCCCGGGATCCGGCACAAACACGGGCTCCGGCGGCGGCGGTACGAACGGCCGGTCGGGTTCGGGCGGCTGTACAAACGGGCGTTCGGCCTCGGGCGACTGGACGACAGGTGTCGTTTGGACGGCAACCGGTTCTTCTTCCACCACTTGCGGCGCCAGGGGCGGAGGCGCGACGGTCACCGGGGTGGGCAGCACGACGGGAGGAGGCGCGGCGGCCGGCCTGCTTTCCAGGTCGTAGACCCGGGTGGTCAGCTCCGCGATGAGCTCTTCGAGACGGGACACACGGCGGCGGCTCATCCAGAGCGCGAACGCCAGCCCAAAGATGAATAGCCATTCCACGAAAATTGGTACCTCGAAATCGGGAAATGCCGTCAGCGGGCGCTGACTTTCAAGATTTTCGCCGCAGCTTCCACCCCGCCGGCGCGTTGCAATCCAGGTACGAAAAACACCTTAGTTAGCTCTAGGTCATTCACCTTATATGCGAGAAGCGATGGCGAAAATCGGACCGGAGTGGAGGTAGTCGCGGCGGCAAATAGCGCCCACCATTGCGCCTCGCCCTCGGCCATCAGCTCGGGCGTCTCGGAGGGTCGCCTGGCGGCCAACCAGGAGAGAGCGGCCTGGACGTCCTGGACGCGGGCGGCGGCATCACTGTGATTGAACGTGAGGAAGTGGCGGTGGGAGCGGTCGCGGGCGGCCTTGGCGGCGCCGGTCTGGAATGCGTCGATGAGCAGGATGGCGCGGCCTTCCGCCTTTAGTTTCCGGAAGTTGGCGCTGGCCTCCGCGCCGGCGATGCCCTCCGGATGGAGCAGCAGCACGGCGGGGCCTTTTCCATCATTGAATTTGAACGGAATGGGGTCGCCCAGGGCGGGCTGCGGCTGCGGGCCCTGGAACAGCAACTGGAGTCTCTGCTTCAGTTCGGCCGGGGTGGCTGACTGCTGCATCCGGACGGCCTCGGCCTTCCATTCGTCAAAGAGCTGATTGAAGGAGCGGGCGTGATCGGGCCGGCTGCGGCCATAGAACACAAGCATGTCCTGGAGGGATTCGACGTTGACTCCACGCTCCTGGAACTCGGGCTCCTCCGGCCGGAGATGCTTGCGCAGGAAGTTGTAGACGGCCTGGCGGCTATCCTTGTTGTAATTGTGTGGCGCGTCAAACTGGACGTTCTCAACCAGTTCCGGTTTGCCGTACAGCTCATAGAGCTTGCGAACGGCCGGGAACTCCTCCTTCGGCACATTGCGGGTCCAGTCGCCGGTGGCGGCGACCATCAGCATGGGCCGGGGCGCGGTCATCGACGCGATCTCTATATTGTTAGTCCCGATGCGCAGGCCGGGCGCGTTCTCGCAGACACAGCCGCCCTGCATGATGCCGGAGACCATGTTGACTGGCGCGGAGACAGCGACGCGGGGGTCGACGGCCGTCAGCAGGAAGTCCTGCGTGCCGCCGCCGGAGGCTCCGGTGACTGCCAGCTTGTGGGGGTCGACATCGGGCAGTGACTCCACGAAGTCGAGCGCCCGGATGGAGTTCCAAAGTTGCAGGCCGAGCGGAGTGAAGCCCCAGAGCTGGTATTCGGGCGTGCTGAAATCGTGCGAAGTCTGGGCCGTGTCGTTGTAGCCGACCATGTCGTAGGCGAAGACGACGAAGCCGTGACGAGCCAGGTTGATGGCGAGGGTGGGCGTCGAGCAGAGCTGCTGGTTTTCGAGACGGCCGTAATTCCAATGTCCATGCGGATGTAATACAGCGGGGAATTTACCGGATTTTCCCTTGGGGCGGTAGAGGTTTCCCCCTAGCCAGTAGCCGGGCCGGGTCTCGAGGGCAACCTTTTCAATGGTATAGCCCTCGCGCTCGAGGCGGTCGTAGACCAGCGGCTTGAGCGGAGTCTTCTCCGGCAGGGGCAGGAGGCCCGAGGCGGACAGGATCTGGAGCCGCAACTGCTGACGGCGCTGTTCCCATTTTTCGAGGCTGGCCGGAGCCTGGAATGTGACATGGGTGTCGGTGTTGGGACACTCCAGGTTTCGACGGTCGGCAGCGGACGCAATCAGGACGGGCGCGAGCACGAAAAGCAGTCGCCGCATGGGTGGGATCCTCCTCCGCGGCATTTATGGTATCGCATCCCGCTGAGGGGTCAGCGGCGCAGTTTCCGGCAATCGAAGAACTGCAGGCGGCACCACTGGCAGTACCACAGGGTGGCCCCGAAAAGCTGCTGAACGCGGCTGAGAGGGTTGTTGTACATGCCCTCGATGCTGTCGATGCGGGAGAAGACGCGCAGGTCGCGGGTGCCGCAGCGAGGGCAGCAGACATTCAGGGAAAGCATGGGGTAGCGCCGCCGGATGGGCACCTTGTGGCTTTGCTTGCAGTCCTGGCAAAGGTAGACCGCGGCAAATCTGAATTTCTCCGTAAATGATCTCCGTTGCCGGAGCATTCGGCTACTCCGGCACGCCGGACAAACCATCGTGGACTCCTACCCTGAAAAGCCCCATTCACGGGGGCTGGAACAATTATTTGACCTGAGTTACAAAAAATCAAGTCATTCGATAGTTGTTCCAGGGTCCTGGCAAAGACCCCATCGCAGGAGAGGTACCGGAGCAGTTCAAATGTCAGACACGCGCGTAACGGGAGGCCGCGGCTTCAACGCCAGGAAGAGAAGGCCCACTCGGACACACTAGAATAGACTCATTGCCGCCAACTTCAGGGAAGGAATGGAATGCCAGCGCGCCTCCACATGATCACACTTCGATTTCTCGCCGCCGCGGCCTGTGCCGTAGTGGTTCCGGCTGTCGCACAGGTGCAGGCCTTGACGGCCGCCGACTACGCCCGCGCCGAGAAGATGATGAACTACAACACCAGCCTGCTGGTGTTTCATTCGAATGTGCGGGCGACCTGGGCCGGCAGCGACCGGTTCTGGTACCGCGACGTGCGGCCTGACGGCAGCCAGTTTGTCATGGTGACGGCGGCGAGCGGCGCAAAGGCGCCCGTCTTCGATCACGAGAAGCTGGCGGCGGCCTTGTCAGACGCCGCGGGGACAAAGTATGACGCTCTTCATCTGCCGTTCACCGACTTCGAACTGTCAGCGGACGGACAGAGCATCAGCTTCAGTGTGATGCCGGGCGGGACAGGCGCCGCTGCCGCGATGCCGGAGGGTGGACGCCCGAATGCGGGCCGGCCGCGCCGGTTCCGCTGTGACATCCAGGGCAGCGCCTGCACGGTCGAAGCGGGCGGCGCGATGGGCGGAGGACCGCGCGGCATGCGTGGCATGCGCAACGACGTGCTCTCCCCCGACAAGACCAAGGCGGCGTTCATCCGCGACTACAACCTCTGGATGCGGGATGTCGCCTCGGGCAAAGAGACGCAGTTGACGACGGACGGGGTGAAGGACTTCGGCTACGCCACGGACAATGCGGGCTGGACGAAGAGCGACCGCCCGATTCTGCTGTGGTCGCCCGATTCCAAGCGCATCGCGACATTCCAGCAGGATCAGCGCGGCGTGGGGGAGATGTACCTCGTCGACACCAAGGTAGGCCACCCGACGTTGCAGGCCTGGAAGTATCCGCTGCCCGGCGACACGGCCGTAGCGATGATCCACCGGGTCGTCATCGAAGTGGATGAGCCGAAGGTGGTGCGGCTGAAGATGGCCGCGGATCAGCACCGCTCGACGCTGTGCGACGACATCTCGTGCCGCGGCGGCGAATGGGCTGACGTCGAGTGGAGTCCGGACAGCCGGCAGGTGGCGTTTGTCTCCACCTCGCGCGACCACAAGCAGGAGAACCTGCGGATTGCCGATGCGGCTAGCGGTGAGATCGGCGAAGTGCTGGAAGAGAAGGTCGATACGTTTTTCGAGTCCGGCGCGGGCCGTGTGAACTGGCGCTTTCTGCGCGGGTCCAACGAGATGATCTGGTTCTCGGAACGCGACAACTGGGGCCAGTTGTATCTGCACGACCTCGCTACCGGAAAGCTGAAGAATCAGATCACGAAGGGCGAAGGCAACGTAACGCAACTGCTGCGGGTGGATGAGAAGAACCGGCTGCTCTACTTCCTGGGCGTCGGAAAGGAGAAGGGGCGCGATCCCTATTTCACGCACTTTTATCGCATCGGGTTCGACGGCAGAGGCATGAAGCTGCTGACGCCGGAGGATGCGAACCACGAGATCACGCTTTCGCCGGATGGCGCCTATTTCGTCGATAGCTACTCAAAGCCTGACGTGGCTCCGGTGGCGGTGCTGCGCGATTCCGACGGCAAGCTGATCAGCACGGTGGAGAAGGCGGACATCTCGAAGCTGGTGGAGACGGGCTGGAAGCCGGCGATCCCCATCACGGTGAAGGCGAGAGACGGGCAGACCGACCTCTACGGGCTGATGTACCGGCCGCTGAATTTCGATCCGTCGAAGAAGTACCCGATCATCAACCAGATCTACCCGGGACCGCAGGCCGGCAGCGTGGGCAGCCGGTCGTTCCAGCCGACGCGCGGCGATACGCAGGCGCTGGCGGAACTGGGCTTCGTGGTGGTGCAGATCGACGGCATGGGCAATCCCTCACGATCGAAGAAGTTCCACGAGTTCTACTACGCGAACATGGGCGACAATACGCTGCCCGATCAGATCACCGGCATGAAGCAGTTGGCCGCGAAGTATCCGTGGATCGACATCGACAAGGCCGGCATCTGGGGCCACTCCGGCGGCGGTTTCGCGACAGCCGACGCGATGTTCCGCTATCCCGATTTCTTCAAGGTGGGCATTTCGGAAGCGGGCAACCACGACAACCGGGTCTATGAAGACGACTGGGCCGAGAAGTGGCACGGGCTGCTGGTGAAGAATCCGGACGGCACCACCAACTACGACGACCAGGCGAATCAGAACCACGCGAAGAACCTGAAGGGCAAGCTGCTGCTGGCGCACGGCACCATGGACAGCAATGTGCCGCCGAACAACACGCTGCTGGTGGTGGACGCGCTGATCAAGGCGAACAAGGACTTCGACCTGCTGATGCTGCCCAATCGCGGCCACGGATTTGCTTCCGAGCCGTACATGATCCGCCGGCGCTGGGATTATTTCGTGAAGTGGCTGATGGGCGCCGAACCGCCCAAGGAGTACGAACTGCATCCGCCGACGGCAGGCCGTGGGTTTGGCCCGCCGGTGATGACCGGAGCGTCGGAAGAGCAGTAGACACACATCGGGCCGGTCCCGCCGGATGGAGGCTCGCTGGTGCAGGCGAGTCCAGGCGGCGGAGCCCGCCCGATCCCTTCCTGGGCGCAGTCGAACTCGGCGGACAACTATACTACCGAAGCCGCTCGATCGTCAGTACAAGATCTTTTCCCTCAAGTGGTTTTGCTTGAAGAGATCTGCCGAGCACGGCAATAGTTCCTTGGGCGTTGGTATGGATCTCGCAAGTAATTTCGCCCTCTTCCATCTCACTCAAGAAGAGCACCGGCTCTCCTCGCACTGGCAATCCGGATCGCGTCACTGTCACCATAAATAGTTGCTCGGATTCGAGCGGCAGTGTGATCTCGCCTATCCGTAGATCTTCCTCAAGGAGAGTAAGTCTCCATGGCGAAACCATGTCGAACGCGGTCCGGGTTCGACTGGCCACGTGCTCCACAGTGGCACCAACTAGCCAAAGAAAATAAGTTCCGGGTTGGCCTATTTCCGCGTCCATCAGGAGATTCTCGCTACAATGCCCTGATCGCATGAGATCTGCGCCCGACTGCCAGAGTGGGTTTCCGTTCGAGAACACGCAGGCACCACCGTGGATTCGAAACTCTGTTGAAAACAGCCTTATGTTCATGTCGCAATACCTGACGCGTGAAAATGATAAAAGATTGACGTCAGATAGTGGCCGCTCACTTCTAGCCGTCTGTCCAACGAACTTCTAGGGTACAGGATCAGGAGAATGACAGGACGTCTGTTGTTGCGCCGTAGACTTCTCCGCAGCGCAAGTCAACCCCCCCATTGATGGAAATCTGAGCGACCGTTTGCAGAGTGTATAGCCAATTGTTCTGCACGCTCAGTAACAGATCACAAACGTTACCTGGATTGCATCGCCGATGTGCGCGAAACCCCATGTTCGTAGTACACTGGCCGCCACTTTGATCACACCGATAGTAAGCACGAATATTCTTCAACGGCGGAGTCACGGCGGTCTGTTCATTGTTTACAAACTGAGTGTAGCTAATAGGGCAGTATGCATTGTGGGTTGTATTTACATTTATTGTCCCATCTACTTGGAAATCGCTCCCCGACATAGCCAGAGACGCTGTCGTCTGTGCCACCTCTCCGTGTCCACCGGGGTCGGTATCACCCGCTTGGTGCCCGCTGGGGAGTGTAATTAGCGTGTAGGTACTCACACTATGGCAATTGCATCCCGAGAATGCATTTGTGGTTCCCGTCGCGTAGATGATTCCGTCGTCGTCAACACCAGTAACAACGGTGTAAAGACTCGAATAAGGTATCATTCCTTGTGCGTGGACGGGCCGGACCGATAGGTATTCTTCTAAACGGTCAACCCACCCCCGGGCTACGTGGGGATGCATCGCTGGAATCGGGATCAGCACCACTGATCGTTTCTGGGCATCTGCAAAACCGTGAAGCCTAGCGGCACCCATCGGGGTCAGTCCACCCTAAACGGATTGCATAATCCTCTGGACTAGACGAAGGCCCTCTTCCCGGCGCTGTTGCATGACTGCAGAATCTGTAGTTGAAGGACGGGCTGCGAGCTCACTGTGAGCGGCCCGGTACATATCTGCATTCTTGCTGAATTCGGTCTTCTCCCGAATGCTGAGCGGCAGCCCACTCACGAAAGTGGCAGCGCGAGCTTTCTCTACTTCCTTAACCGTGTTGGGCGGTGTTGTCGCAGTAAGGAAGAGGAGCGAGTACATCACTTCGTCTGATATCAATTCAGGATTCTGGGCTCCGTTGACAGCGCCTGAGGCAGACGCCTGAGCCTTGACAGGGCTGTTTACGAACAGAAGGCCCGCCGCAAGGCACGAAATCAGGGCAGAGGCGACAAAGGCCCCCGCTAGATATTTCCTCTTCGGAGCCAATGGAAACCTAAGAATTGAGAACTTCAAGCGTACCTCCTTTGAGCAAGCTTTGGCGCACACTCAGGAAATAGCACGTATTGCATCCAGCGTCAACTAGATTTTTCGCGATTCTATTATTGCTTTCGAGCGATTGCTTGCAAATCTTCTCGCTTCACCTTGCAACAGTGCGGTAACGAAGAGGTTTTCCGTCCGTCTGACATGGAAAACGCAACCAAGACATCGAGCGACAAATCAGCCATGTAAATAACAATTTTTCGGCTCGGTGGAAGCGGGGACCACGCACGACGAGGCTCAGTTCCGGAGGCCTTGGCTTACGGCAGCCCTGTGCTAGTCATGGCGCATGGTCCCGATGCGGCTTCAGAGGAGAAGGGCGCGCCAATGCCCCATGGGTGTTCGCACACAGGTGCAAGCCTCAGGCAGCACAGTCGGCCCAATCTGCCTCGAGGTTTAGCGGGCGGCGGTCTGCAACTGTTCCCGAAGCAGTTTGGCGGCTTCGGCGGAGTTGCGCCCCGCCGCGTCTTTCAGATACGCCGCCGCCTGCTCCGGCCGGTTCAAATGATGTGCGATGGCTCCGGCGTGATAGAGGAGCCTGGGATCCTTCACGCCGATCTGCAGCGCCTTCTGGATCTCGGCATCGGCCTGCTCGTACTCGCCATTGGCGGCCAGGGCCCAGGCGTAGCTGTCGCGCGTGAAGACGTCCTGGCGGCTGGCGATTTCCCGTTTGGCAATCTCGAGCGCCTTGGCCGGCTGCTTCGCGTGGTCGATGTAGTAGGCGATCAGTTCGTGGTTCGAGTTGTCACCCAGCATGGATTCGGCCAGGGACTTGCGCTCGAACTCGGCAAAGATCCTGGCGGCTTCTTCCTTGCGGCCGGCCAGGGCGAGCTCTTCCGCCCAGGCGTATTGATTCTCGGCGTGCGGAGCAGCTTCGTAGCGCCATTGCAGCAGAGCCGCGGCTTCGTCATGACGGCCCTGCGCACTCCGTACGCGCGCCAGCGCGGCCTGGGCGTAGTGGTAGTTCGGAAAGACTCCGAGCGCGCCAGTGGAGAACATCTCGGCCTGAGCCAGATCGCCGTTGATCAAGCTGAGATGGGACATCTGGGTGAGCAGCCAGGCGCGGTCCTCTGTTTCGGCGAAGGGCGTGGAATCGTAGGCGGCCTGCATCAGTTCCATCGCCCCGGGCAGCCGTCCGTGCAGTTCACGCAGGTAGGCCGCGCGGGTGAGTCCGGCGACATTGCCGGGCTTCAGATTGAGCATCCACTGGGCCGCCTTGACCGCCTCGGCGTAGTTGCCGAGTTCGACATTGGCATCCACCAGGTAGCCATAGACGGTCACGTCGTCGGGCGTCTGCTTGTTCAGCTTGGTTGCGGTTTCCAGAGCTTTCGCGAATTCGTGACGGCCGAGCTCGAGCCACGCTTGTACTTTGAGCGCTTCGAAATTGGCCGGTGAGGCGGCCAGCGACTGCTTCAGCGTCTCTTCCGCCTTCGCGTAATAGTCGACATCCGAGGTTTCGCGGGCCCGGCGCGCATAGGCCATGGCGAGACTGTTCAGATAGGGCACGTGATTCGGGTGGGCCTTGAGTCCGGCCTGCGCCTTCTGGATGGCGTTCTCGGCCGGAGTGCCTGCAATGGCGGCCGTTGCTAAGAGGGCGAGGGTAGCGAAGAGTTTTTTGTTCATGGGGGCGTCCAGCGATTCGTCAAGGATTCGGATTGAGTGGTTTGGGGCGGACCCGGTTGAGTCCGCCCCGCTTTCAGAGTTAGAGGCTCGGGCAGATGCCGCTTTCGAAATAAGCGCAGCCTGGTTGGCCGGGCCCGGCGTGAACGCTGTCGCGGCCACTGTAGGCAGGCGCCATGAAGGGGAACGAGGGCTGCAGGGGCGCGGTGCCGGTGTTGACCCCATCGCCGAGCGGAGTGCCGTACTTCTTGCCGTCCACCAGGATGCCGGCCACGGCGCGCAGGGCGATGTCGAGGACATCGTCGCCCAGGCGGCGGCCGTTCGGGAAGCCCGAGACGTCGCCGGCCAGGAAGCCGAGCCGCTTCTGCTGAGTCATGGCGGTGGGCTGGATGCCGGTGTTCAGGCGGAGCAGGTCGGCCACGGGGCCGGCGTCACCGGCGCCGCAACCGGGACAGATGGGGGCTGCGTATTGCACGAGCAGCAGAAGATCGGTGCGCGGGGCCGGCGCCGTCGGTACGCCGATGCTGGCGAGGATCTTGGCGGCCAGCGGGTCGAGCACGAAGTCAGCGAACTGCGAATCGTTCGTCGGATGATCCATGCTGAACTTGTCCTTCGAGCCGGTGCCGATGATGGCTTCGTTGATGAGCGGATTGCCCATGCGCTGGATCTGGCCCCAGGATTCGGTGGTGGAATCACCCAGCACCGTGGTGCGGCGGCGGGACGTGGCGCCGTAGGTGCCGATGACTGCTTCCTTTTCGCCGGCGGCGTGCATCTTGCCGTCGCTGGTGAGCATGGTGATGGGCACTTCCAGGGCGATGGTGTTCACGTCGAAGCCGGCCAGAGCGTTGGGGGCGTAATTGTGCTGGTCGTCCCCTTCGGCCATGGCAGGCAGGACGCCGCCGCCGGCCGCTTTGCGCAGATTCACTGAGTCGAAGAAGCCGCCGAGGTCGATGTAGAACGGATCGGCGACGGTGCCGGCGAAGACACGCACGCCCTGGCCGAGATCGTAAATGCCCTGGGCGCGCAGGCCGTTATAGTCGGGCATGGTCTTGCGGACCGACGTTGGCGGGTACGGCATAGGTGTTCATGCCGGCCGTGAGCTCCCGCGAGCCGGACTTCGTCACCATGGTCACGGTGTAGTTCTGGCGCAGGTTCAGTCCTTCCGAGCCGGAGCCGTCGAGCGCGGTGATGGCCGGAATTCCAGCCAGGTTTCCGACGAATCCCGTGAAGACGCCGGGCGCCCGGATTTCGGTTTTGAAGCGGATTTGGAAGGTGACGTCGGGTATGCCGTCGCGATTGTTGTCGACCTTCATCTCATAGAGAATGCCGGGGTCGAAGGGGAAGTAGTTCGGACCGTTGGAGGGCTCGAGGAAAGGGTCGACGTTGAGGATCATGATGACCTTGTCGGGCCGTTCGGGGCTGACGAAGGTGTACCAGTCGGTGATGTCGGCCTTCTGGTCGAGAGACGTGATGGGCGCCTCGCGATGGCTGGCGGCAAAGACCGCCGGCTGTTGGATGGTGAGAGTCGCCATGAGCATGGCGAGAGTGGTTCGTAGTGTTTTTGATCTGAGTAGCATGGATTGTTCCTCGCGGAATTGTGAAGCCGTTGTTCATGTGGAGGTACGTCATCGCGGGGTCAACGGATTTCGATTCGGGGTGGAATTTCGCGCGATTCCGGCTGAATCATTCGATACGAAAATAATCCTCGGAATTGCAATCCGATCGGGATTCGGATTCCGTACATGCGTGGATCGGAGTATGGGTCTGGCCAGCGGAGCGGATTCGGGGTAAGCTGGCTGGGTGCGCTACCGGGAATACGCACCCCCCGCTCATCTCGCCGGGTCCGTGGAGTGTTTCTGGACCTTCGACGCCGATGCCTCGCAAGGGACGCATCGGGTGCTGCCCGACGCGTGCGAGGACATCGTCTTCCTACCCGGCAGCGGCCTGCTGGCGGCCGTCGGCACGATGACAAAGGCGCAGGTCTATACACACGCCCAGCCGCAAACGCTGGTGGGCGTCCGGTTTCACCCTTCCATGGCGCGCCAGTTTCTGGGCGTCGCTGCGCATGAACTCACCGACGGTCTGGTGGACCTGGGCAGCTTGTGGGGGGCCCGGGGCGAGCAGTTGAGAAGCCGCCTGAGCTCAGCGGCGACGGGCGAAGAATCGGTGGCGCGCCTGGCGGAAGAATTGCGGCCCGTGGAGGAGACCGCGGCCAGAAGATGGTGCTGTGGGTCGCCGAACAGGGCGGCCGCATCCGGTTGGACGATCTGGCCCGGTTCGCTGGACTCAGCCAGCGGCACTTGCGGCGGGTCTTCCTGGAGCAGACGGGCGTCTCGCCGAAGCTATTCTGCCGGGTGGTGCGGTTTCGCAGTCTGATTAACCGCTTGGCGCAGGATGAAGACGCGAACTGGGCGGATCTGGCGCTGGACTACGGGTACTACGACCAGAGCCACCTGGTGAATGAGTTCCGGGAGTTGAGCGGGTTGACGCCGACGAGCTATGTCGCGCGGCCATGACCGTTTTTTCCAAGACGGAGGCGGGGCCTCGCCGCTAAGCTAACCGCATGAAGATTACAGCCGTTCTGATTGTGGAAGCAATTGAGCCGTGCCTGGCGTTCTGGGTCGACCGGCTCGGGTTTGAGAAGACGGTGGAGGTGCCGGAAGGAGACCGCCTGGGCTTCGTGATCCTGCAGAAGGATGCGGCGGAACTGATGTTCCAGACGCGCGACAGTGTCGCCAAAGATGTGCCTCAGATGATTCCGATGCTGAATGGGCAGGGAGTCGGTCTGTTCATCGAGGTGCCCGATTTTGACGATCTTTTGACCAGGGTGGCGGGTCTGGAAGTGGTGATGCCGGAGCGGACGGCGTTCTATGGGATGAAGGAGATCGTGGTGCGGGAGCCGGGCGGATTCGCGGTGTGTTTTGCGAGCAGAGTGGAAGGGGCGAACGCCTGAGCTGCCTATTTGGGCAGACTGGTGAGCCGGGCGGTCACTTTCTGTGATGGATGGGATGATCGCCCGGGCTGTTGATTCTCGCCCACCACGGCGGAGGTTGCCGCCTGTCTCCGGGCTATCCGCAAATTGCGTACACTGGAAAGATGCGGGAAGCCATCAGCGGGCGACCGATGACGGTTGTGGAAACCGAGCGGTTTCTGAAGGACTCGGCGTCGCTGCTGCCGGAAGGATCCCGGGCAGAGCTGGTGTGGTTCCTGGCTATGAATCCGGATGCTGGAGATATCATCCCGGATACAGGCGGTGTGCGAAAGCTCCGATGGGCACAGCCCGGACGGGGCAAGAGGGGTGGCGCGCGTGTCATTTATTACTTCCACAACCAGCGCATGCCGCTGTTTTTGCTCGCCGCGTACGGTAAGAACGAGAAAGCAAACCTAACTCAGGCTGAGCGCAACGCTATGAAGCGGATCATCCCGTTGTTGGTGGCGAATTACCCGGCGAACCGGTAGGAGGCAAAACGACGATGGCGACCAAGGCAGCGTCCAAACAATCGGCAGCGAAGAATCAGGCGGTGCGCCGCACCACAGTTGGCGCACGCATTATTGAAGGGCTGGAGCAGGCGGTGGCGTGGACCGAGGGGAAAAAAGAAGGCGCGCAAACCACCGTCGTTCAAGTGCCAAACACGGATGTCCGCTCGATTCGCCGCCGCATGGGTCTGAGCCAGTCTCAATTCGCGGCGAAGTTCGGGTTCCCGCTGGCCACGTTGCAGAACTGGGAGCAGGGCCGGGCGAGACCGGATGCACCGACGCGAGTCCTGCTCGCCGTCATCGCACGCCATCCGGAAGCGGTGGAAGATGTTCTCGGCAAGGCGGGTTAAGACAGACTGGTGAGCCGGGCGGGGTCGAACCCGCGACCACCTGATTAAAAGTCAGATGCTCTACCACTGAGCTACCGGCCCACTCTGGGATACCCGGCGGGCGGGCACCTTTCACCAGGATACCAAGGGTACCCCTCGGGTGTACAATCAATCATCGTACAATCAGTACCCTTGGGTCCTCCAGGCGCCACTTTTACCGCTAAAGTGGCCCACAATCGCGCCTTTGATTGTGATTGAATAGGGGCATGGCAGACCCGGTCATCTTAATCGCTAATGGGGATCTGCGCCTTTCAGCCAACCAGACGTGTTGGGCGGCGCAGGCAGAAGTAGAGCAGATGGTCATCGAGGCGGTACGTGCCTTCGGTCATGAAATCGAACGCGGCCATCCTTATGATGAGACCAAGAAGCACGGCTTCATCGACAGCCAGAAGCACGGCATGGAGGTGTTCCGGCAGATTCCTCCCACCGCGCCGCTGATTGTGGTCGAGGCCGTCTGGCAGTACAGCCATCATGTGCTCCACGGGCTCTATACCCATCAGGGCCCCATCCTGACTATCGCCAACTGGAGCGGGCAATGGCCCGGTCTGGTCGGCATGCTGAATCTCAACGCCAGCCTGACCAAGGCCGGAGTGCCCTACTCCACCCTGTGGTCGGAAGACTTCAAGGACGAGGCTTTCCTCGGCGGCCTGAAGCGCTGGCTGAACGGCGAGAAAGTCGTTCACGACACCACCCACGTCCGCCCGCTGGGCGCGCTGCGCCTGCCGAAGCAGGCGGAAGAGACCGGCTCGGCCATGGCGCGCGACCTTTATCGCAGCAAGGCCATCATGGGCGTCTTCGACGAGGGTTGCATGGGCATGTACAACGCCATCATCCCCGACGAACTGCTGCACCGCATCGGCGTCTTCAAGGAACGGCTGAGCCAGAGCGCGCTCTACGCCGAGATGCTGCACCGTCACGACTGCCGAGGCCCAGGCCGTGCGGGACTGGCTGGACGCCAAGGGCATGAGCTTCATGACCGGCCCGAATCCGGACACGGACCTCACCGACGCGCCAGATTCTCGAGCAGTGCAAGATGTACATCGCCGCGCTGCGCATCGCCGACGACTTCGGCTGCGCCACCGTCGGGATCCAGTATCAGCAGGGGCTCAAGGACCTCGCCCCCGCCTCGGATCTGGTGGAAGGACTGCTGAATAACGTCGACCGGCCGCCCGTGACCTCGCGCGACGGCGCGCGAGTCCTGTTTGAGGGCGAGGCGCTGCCGCACTTCAACGAAGTGGACGAGTGCTGCGGCCTGGACGCGCTGATTACCAACCGCGTGTGGACCAAGCTCGGCTACGATCCGGAAACGACGCTGCACGATGTCCGCTACGGCGAGCAGTACAATGGCGACTACGTCTGGGTGTATCTGATCTCAGGCGCGGTTCCGCCGGCTCACAACCAGCCGGCGGCTATGCCGGCACCTCCAGTGAACGCCAGCCTCCGATGTACTTCCGCTAGGGCGGCGGCACGGTGAAGGGCATCTCCAAGGCCGGCGAACTGGTCTGGAGCCGCATCTTCATCGACTCCGGCATCCTCAAGGCCGACATCGGGCGCGCCAAGGCGATCGACCTGCCGGCTGAAGAGACGGACCGGCGGTGGAAGCTCACCACTCCGCCGTGGCCCATCATGCACGCCGTGCTGTATGGCGTGTCGCGCGACCAGTTCATGGGCCGCCACAAGTCCAACCACATCAACGTGGCCTACGCGCCCACGGCCGAGGATGCCAACAAGGCTCTGGCCGTCAAGGCAGCCATGTTCCGCGACCTGGGCATCGATGTCCATGTCTGCGGCACCAGTCACGGGCTGGGCGAATAACGCCTGTCCCGCATTGTCCGAATCGAAACGCGCCGGGTCAGCACCGGCGCGTTTTCGTTTGTCCGGGCGGGGTTCCCGATGACCCTGCCAAAGCGCCTCTGATATGCTAGAAAATTCACGTTTCTGGAGGTACTTCCTTTGCGAGTCGGCATGATCGGCACGGGCGCGATTTCCCACAAACACGCGCAGGCCTACAAGAACATCGGTTACCGGATCACGGTCTGTACGGACGTCTTTCCGGAGGCGGGCAAGCGCTTCGCCGAGCAGTACGGCTGCGAGTTCGTGCCCACTTACGAAGAGGTCTGCAGCCACGCGAATGTGGATTACGTCGATGTCTGCACCTTCCCCGACTTCCGCCTGCAGCCCATCGAAATTGCCGCCAAAAACGGCAAGGCGATCCAGGTGCAGAAGCCGATTTCGACCAGCGTCGAAACCGCCCGCAAGATGATCGAAACGGCGAAAGCCGGCGGCGTCGTGCTGGGCGTGGTGAGCCAGCACCGCTTTGACGACTCCACCATCTTCGTCAAGCAGGCGATTGAGGACGGCCGCCTGGGCAAGATTCTGCAGGCCGACGCGTATGTGAAGTGGTGGCGCAGTGAAGCATACTACAGCCGTGCCATCAAGGGCAGTTGGGCGGTGGAAGGCGGCGGCGCGCTCATCAACCAGGCCGTCCATCAGGTGGACGTGCTGGGCTATCTCGTCGGCGGCGTGTCGGAACTCTACGGGCAGTGGCAGCTCGCGGCGCGGCACAAGATCGAGAGCGAAGACGTCATCAACGCGCTGTTGAAGTACAGCAACGGCGCCACCGGCATCATCCAGGCGTCCACGGCGTTCTGGCCCGGCTACTCCGAGCGCATCGAGATCCACGGCACGAAGGGCACCTGCATCTTCACGGGTGACAAGCTCACCGCCTGGGACGTCGATGGCGATTCCGGCGATCCCGCGCCCGTCGAGAAGGAAGTCATGAGCGGCTCGTCCGATCCCATGGCCATCCCGCTCACGCCGTTTGAACGCCAGTTCCTCGACTTCGGCAACGCGGTGAAGAACAACACCACGCCGCTCGTCTCCGGTGAAGAAGGACTCAAGGCGCTGGAGATCGTCGCCGGCGTTTACGAGAGCTGCCGCACCGGCCTGCCGGTGAAGTTCTAGCGACATGAGCTGGACCGAAGTACGAGTTCCGGCGACGAGCGCCAACCTGGGGCCGGGGTTCGATGCCCTGGGCATGGCGCTCAGCATCTATCTCGAGTGCCGCTTCCGTCCGGCGGAGAAGCTGATCATCACGCCCTCGGGCCGGGATGCCGGCATGATCTCGCCGGGACCGGAAAACCTGATCTGGCAGACTGCGCTGCAGGTGAGCGATCACACCCGGCGCCCGATGCCCATGATCGAACTCCAGGTGAACAACGACATTCCTATCGGCAAGGGGCTCGGCTCGTCCGCGGCCGCGCTGGTGGCGGGTGTCGTCATCGCGGACGAAGTGCTGGGCCTGGGCTGGGACCGTCACAAGATTCTCGACGAAGCGGCGCGCATCGAAGGACACCCGGATAACGTCGCGGCCGCGGCGCTGGGTTCCATCGTCGCCAGCGCCATCGACACGGATGGGATTACGCGCGCCGTGCGCATGCAGTTGCCGGCCCGCTACGGTGTCGCCATCATCGTGCCGGACTTCATCCTGCCCACCTCGGAAGCGCGCGCCGTACTGCCGCAGAACTACTCGCGGGCTGATGCGGTGTTCAACATCCAGCGTTCGGCGCTGCTGATCGCGGCCATGCTGACACAGACGACGGATGCGTTCCATGAAGCTCTGATGGACCGGCTGCATCAGCCGTATCGCGCGCGGCTCGTGCCCGGCCTAAGCGAAATGCTGGAGCTGCGCGTGGAAGGCCTGCTGGGTTGCGCGCTGTCGGGCGCGGGTCCCAGTGTGCTGGTCTTTTATGAACGCGGGCACGAAGACGTCTGCGAGCAGATGCGCGGCATCTTCCAGAAGCACGGGCATGGTAGCGAGATCCTCTGGGCGCACATCCCGGATCACGGCTACGATCTGCTGCAGGGCCTGTAATCGCGCACTACAATAGGATTGCCATGGCGAAGTCAAAGTCCGTCGCGTTTGAAGTGGATTGCCCGTGCTGCGGTGCCACGCTGAAAATCGACCCGGAAGTGAAGGCCATTCTCAGCCATAAGGCCAAGCCCGCGGCGCGCACGCTGGACGACATCAGCACCGGCATCGCCAAGCTGAAGGATGCCGAGCAGCAGCGTGAAGACGCCTTCCAGAAGTCGTTCCAGGCGATGAAGTCGAGCAAGGACGTGCTGTCGCGCAAGTTCGACGAACTGCTGAAACAGGCGAAGGAAGAAGATCCCACCAAGCCGCCGCCGAAGCCGTTCGACCTCGACTAGCGGCGGTCCCATCCGCCGGTTCCGGCTTTCCTCCGGCTAAGCCAGATAGAACACCTGTTCCAGCGGGCGCATCCGTTCGTCCGCATTGCGGCCCGTGGTGTCTTCGAAGAACTCGCGCATTTCGGCCTGCCAGCGGGCATTCACTTCCAGTCCGGCCATGCCGTCCAGCGCCTTCTGGAAATCGGGGGTCTCGACGTAGCCGATCAGCAGGCCGTCGTCCCGCAGAAAGAGCGAATAGTTGTGCCAGCCCGTGTCGCTGAGGGCCTGCCGCATCTCGGGCCAGACCGCCTTGTGGCGCTCTTTGTACTCGGCCAGACGATCTTTCTTGACTTGAAGGAGGAAGCAGACGCGTTGCATCTCTGGCATCATATCCCTTGCCATGGCCGATTTGCGAAAACTCAAGGATCTCGACGGAATTGGACCGGCGATGCTGAAGGATTTCGAGCTGCTCGGCATCGCCAATATCGATCAGTTGAAGAAGCAGTCCGGGCGCAGAATGTACGACCGGCTGTGTGAACTCACAGGAAAGCGGCAGGATCCGTGCGTCCTGGATGTCTTTGTCTGTGCGGTGGCGCAGGCCAAGGATCCGAACCTGGCGGCCGAAAAGCGCAATTGGTGGTACTGGAGCCGGGTGCGGAAGGGCCAGATTCAGTGATTGGGGTTCACCTGGAGGCCGGCGCGGTGACGGTGCGAAAGATGGCCGCACCGCGCCGGCCCAAGGGCTCGGCGCTGATCCGGCTGCTGTGCGGCGGCATCTGCAATACCGATATCGAGCTGTTGCGCGGATACTACGGTTTCAAAGGTACGCCTGGCCATGAATTTGTCGGCGAAGTGGTGCAGAGCGACGATCCGGCCTGGGTCGGCCGCCGCGTGGTGGGTGAAATCAACCTCCCCTGCGGGCACTGCGATTGGTGCCGCCGCGGCCTGGGGCGCCACTGTCCCCGCCGCACGGTTCTGGGCATTGTCCGGCACCCGGGCGCTTTTCGCGAACTGCTGACCTTGCCGGAAGCCAATCTGCGGGCCGTACCGGCCAAGGTAAAGACCGAACACGCTGTCTTCACGGAGCCCATCGCGGCCGCCTGCGAGATTCTCGATCAGGTCAAGATTCCACGCGGGGAGAAGGTGGCGGTGCTGGGCGACGGCAAACTGGGGTTGCTGATCGGCCAGACGCTGCAGTTTTCCGGTTTGGAAGTACACCAGTACGGGCGCCACAAGGAGAAGCTGCGGGTGGCGGAAGCCGCGGGGATCGACGCTAGATTATCGAACAAATTACCGGCCGCCGCGTATGACTATGTGGTGGAAGCAACCGGCTCGAGCGAGGGTCTGATGCAGGCCGTGGGGATGACCCGGCCGCGCGGGACCATCGTCATGAAGTCGACCGTGCACGGGCATGTCCCTCTGGATGCCGCCCCGGTGATCGTGAATGAGATCACCCTGGTGGGCTCACGCTGCGGGCGGTTTGAGCCGGCCCTGAAACTGCTGCAGACCGGCAAACTACAATTGGACCAGATGATTTCGGATGAATGCCCGCTGGCCGAAGCGCCGCGGGCGTTTGCGCGTGCGCAGGAACGCGGGGTCCTGAAGGTGTTGTTACGAGGTTCCTAACATGATTTCCCTGTTCGTGATGGCGATGCTGATGCAGGCTCCGGCCTCACAGGAAGTGAAGCCGGCCACCGTGGAAGGGGCCGTCACCCATGCGGCCACGCAGACGGCGATCCGCAAGGCCAAGGTGACGCTCACTTTGATCGGCGGCAGCGAGCAGACGCAGTCCGTCGAAACGGGCGACGACGGGAAGTATGCGCTGAAAGACGTCAAACCCGGCCGCTATCGCCTGACCGCCGAGAAAACCGGTTACCAGCCGACGGCCTATGGCGCGAAGAACCCCGGAGAAGCGATGGGGCAGACCTTGCGCATCGATGCCGGCGCGGCGCTCACCGGGATGAGCATAGCTCTCCCCAAGCAGGGTGTCATCGCGGGCAAGATCACCGACAACGATGGCGAACCTGTGGCGAAGGCACTGGTCCTGGCCATGAACAGCATGTACGCCAACGGCAAGAAGGTGCGCCTGCCGGCGGGGACCGTACCCGTCATGAGCAACGACCTGGGCGAGTACCGAATCGGCCAGCTGCCACCCGGCAAGTTCATCGTCTGCGCGGTGCTGGAAGGCTCCTACCAGCCGCAACTGAACCCGAAGGATGTCAAAACCGGCGTCGAAGAGGCCCTGACCAACACCTGCTTCCCTTCAGTGCCCAGCATGACGGAGGCGCAGTCGATCGAGATCAAGGACTCCACCGAGGTGCCGGGCATCGATATCCGGTTGAACAAAGTGAAGACCGTGACATTCACGGGCAGTATCGACGGCATTCCGGCCAGCACGTCGTTGGTGACGTATCTCAGCCTGGTTCCGAAGGATGCGGGCCCTATGGGCCGCGCGATGGGTCCGCGGTCTCTCCTGCAGGGCGCTGACGGCAAGTTCACCTTCAGGAACGTGCCGCCCGGTTCGTACATTCTCCAGACCCTCCCCACCGGCCTGGGCAACGTCTCCTACGTCGTGAAGTCTTCCATCGAAATCGGCGACCAGCCCATTGAGAAGGTGACCATCCAGGCGGCGGCTCCGTTTGAGGTGAAGGGCCACTTGACGGCCGATCCTTCGCCCGAACTGAAGGTGGGCGCCATTAAGATTGTGGCCGTGCCGTCGGACGACATCGTGGCGACCTTTGCCATGTCGTCGGCGGCGGAGAATGGCGATTTCGTGCTCGGCAATCTGGTTGCGGGCCGCTACCGCATTGCCTTCACCGGCATGCCGGCGACCCACTACGTCAAGGAGATCAAGCTGGGCGAAAAGACGCTGGACAACGACGAGGTGGAGATTTCCAATGCCGCGACGCCCGTGGCGGTCTCAATGGGCCTGGCGACCGCGGATATCGGCGGGGTCGTGCAGAACGACAAGGGCGAGCCCGTGCCGTCCGTGAATGTCGGCCTGGTTCCGTTACCGAAGAAAGCGTTCCGCGTCCGGATGACGCGCACCGACCAGAACGGCGCCTTCAAACTGCCCAATGTGGCTCCGGGCGAATACGTGATCCTGCCCCTGGATCAGTTGGAGCCGGGCGCGCTGGAAGACGAGGAGTTCGTGAAACCGTTTCTGTCCAAGGCGAAAAAGGTCACTGTGCGGGAGTCTGGACCGCAGAACCTGGAACTGCGGCTGCTGCCTGTGGCGGAGCATTGACCTGCTTCCAGTAGCGCTCGATGACTTTCTCGACGTAAGCCTGAGTTTCGCGATAAGGCGGCACGCCGTTGTAGCGGGCGACAGCGCCTGAGCCGGCGTTGTAGGCAGCCAGGGCGCGCCGCACCGGGTTGGGATCGTTCTCGTATTTCAGCAGCAGTTCCCTCAGCAGCCGGGTGCCGGCATCGATGTTCTGCTCGACATCGAGCGGATCGGCATTGAGAGACTGCGCGGTCCCGGGCATCAGTTGCATGACACCGATAGCACCCGCACGGGAGACGGCGTTCGTCTGGTAGGCGGACTCTGTCATTGCCAGGGCGTGAACGATGGCGGGCGGCAGGCCGTACTTGAGCGCAGCCTCCGTGACTAGTTTCCTGGGGTCTGCCGCTTTCACTGGAGGTATTGGGGCAGGGTTGTCCTGAGCAGGCAGCGGAAGTACAGGCGGTGAAGGCAAGTCCTCTTCGTGTTCCAAGTCCGCTATCAAGTCCGACTTCAATTCGATCCGGCCGCCGGTCGTCGTGAGTACGTAAACATCGTCGACCTTCTCAATCCGCTGAGCGCGGATCCGTGCTCCGGAATGGAGCACGGCGATATCGGCCGCGGCGAGCGGCCCTATCGAGACAGCCAGAAAAAGAACAAAGCGCTTCATTGAATCAGGTCGTCGTAGTCGTCGTCACCGGCGGTCGGCGTCTCATTGGAGCGGCCGTTGCCGGCGGGGCGGCCCACTCCCAGGTTGTCAAAATTCATCGCGGCGTTGAAGAGCAGCATGAAGCTGCCCTGGGTCTGCTGGCGCCACATCGGGTTGATAGCAAACAGGACGTAGTGGCCCTTCCCCTGGGGTACATCCACCAGCGCGGGCTTGCCCGCGAGTTCCCTGCCCCCGGCGAGCAGGCCGGAGATCAGCAGGTCCTTTTCCTCACCGAATTTGAGGATCGTGCGCGGACGCTCGGCGGGCGTGGGCAGGTAGGCGCGCATGTTCTCGAGCATCTCCGCGCTGGGTTCGCCCGGCTTCGGCTCAGGCACCGGCGGCGACGGCGGACGGCCCTGGATCACATCCGGATCGGTAACTCCACCCCGGCCGCTGGGCCGGTTCTGGCCGCTCACGCCGCCGGCCTGGCCCCCGCCTCCACCGCCCAACCCAGCCGTGGCACTGGCGTTGAGCACGAGTTCCGATCCAACGTAGACGGGCAGATGCTCCGTGTAGCCGTATGCGATGGGGCTGCGTGCGTCGGAGATCGCCGAATCGAGCACGCTGCCGCGCACCTTCAACTCGCGCGTCGGCTGGATCGAAATCCCATCGATCAGACCGTAAGTGATCGGCAGCGACGCGTTGCCCCCGATGGTGATGAACAGGCCACCGGCTTCGACGAAGTCGCGGATGTGCTGCACCCCTTCCAGGCCCAGCCCGCCGCGGATGTCATCGGTCTGATCCGGCGACGTCCCGAAGTTGGGCGTCAGGGTGGAAGCCTTCCACGGCACCGGCTCACCGCGTTTCGGCATTCCGTTCACAATGCGTTGCGCGGTGCCGCCCATGGGCCCCAGGATGATGACGTCGAACTTCGAACGAAGGTCCGGCGTGGCCGCAACAGTATGGTCGGAGATGTACGTGTAGGGCACTCCGGTGGTGTCCATGGCCAGCCGGAACCAGCCCTCATTCTGCGTATTCAGCCAGTTGTGAACCAGGGCAATGCGCGGAGCGGCCAGCGGATGATGCGCGGTCTTGGGGGCCGCCTTCAGGGCAACGATGTTCACCCCCAGCTCGCTCGCGGCGGTTTCCAGCCTCTGCTTCAGGTCGGCGGGATTGCCGTCGGCCGGAATCAGGAACGAACCCGCGGCGAACTTCTGGCCGTCGGCTTCGAACGGCTCCTCGGCCGCATTCACTTTGACGTCCTTCAGCCGGAAGCGCAGCGTGGCCAGGACGCGATCGGCATTGTGGTTCACGGCATACACCGGACCCTCACCGGAGAGCTTTCCGTCGGGCTTGACTGAGCCCGTCACCGGCGTCATCTGCGCCTTCAGCACGGCCGCGTCCGTAATGCGGCTGCTCTTCAGATTTCGGAGCGCCTGCACCGTCCAGCCCGTGTCGTCATAGGGCGGTGTGTCGTTGGCGTTGTAGTACTGGCGGTCGAGCAGCATGTCGGCCAGCCGCGAGTAAGGCTGGTCCATCCGCACGACGTACGATCCAGCCGCGTACCCCTGATACGGCTGTGTCAGGACGGTGTACTTCGACCCCGTGCATGGCCATCTGATCTGCCAGCGAAGCCGCCTCGTTCGGCCGGACCGCGGCCTCCACGATGTAGGCCGCCGGACCCTCGGTGGTCGCCTTGGCCACGCTGCGCTGGCTCTTCAGCCAGAAGTTGCGCAGGAACGTCTCCTTGTTCGTGGCCGTGTAGTTCATCGCCAGCAACAGCGCCGACTGCTGCATGTTCACGTTGTTCCGCTGCGACCACTTCACCTTGGGCAGCGGCGGATTGGGCCGGAACCAGGCGCGCGTGGTCTGGGCGGCGGGAACAGTGCGCTCGCGCGTGTCCGCGCCTCCGTTGCCGAAGGTCTCGTAAAACCGGCCGATCGAGTTGTGCCCGTGGGCGACTTCCATCAGGTAATTAGCGGCCCAGCCGTCGTAGAACCCGTGGGTCCAGACGCCCGGCACACCCCGTTTCGTCATTTCTTCGATCTCGTAGTAGGCAAGCTTCTGCCACTCAGATATGACGACGGGATCGAGCCAGGCGTTGTAAGGTCCCATGCCGGTGGACGTATAAAGAAACGGTACGGACTCGTGCAGATCGTGCAGAACCTGCGGGTGGAATTGCAGGAAGGCCTTTGTTATGTTGCGGCTAAGGGCCAGGGAGAGGGCCATTCCGTCGCGATTGTTGTCGTGCGCGACATACTTGCCCCAGTAGAGCAGGCTGGGGGCGGTTTTACCCGGATTCTCCTTCCGCCAGCGGTAGAGGTCCACCTGCTTCTCACGGCCATCCACCTCAACTACCGGGGTGACCAGGACGATGGCGTTGTCGCGGATCTTTTGGATGAACGGGGTCTCCTCCACCGCCAGGCGGTAGACCAGTTCCATCGACATCTCCGGCGAACCCGTCTCGGGCGAATGGATGGAGGCGGTAGCCCAGTAGAACGGCAGCCCCTCGGCGATCAGATTCTCGGCCTGGGCCGGAGTGGTCTTGCGGGGATCGGCCAGAGTGGCGGTGATCTGTTTCAACCGGTCGAGCCGGGCGAGATTGGCTTCGCTCGACACCACCACGATCACCATTTCGCGGTTCTCCTCGGTCTGACCGATGGAGAGGACCCGCACGCGCGGCGACGTTTTCTCCACCTCCCGCATGTAGCGGTAAATGTCTTTGGCGTAGGTGAGCTTGTTCTCCGCCCCGGCGATGTAGCCCAGGAACTTCTCCGGGGTCGGCACTTTGTCCGACGCCGGCAGGTGATCCACGAGTTCCGTCAGGAACATCGGATCGGTCGTAAATTCGCGGATTTTCTTCGCGTAGCCGTCGTCGAGCTTCTGGGTCTGGGCCAGTGCGAGGCTGGCGCCGAGGAAAAAGAGGAGCGCAGGACAAGTCACGCGAGACATGTTTTCAGTATGCTGCAAGAGATGACCACTCTCACACACCTGGAATGCAGCCTGTGCGGAAAAACCTACCCGGCCAACCAGCCGCACAACCTCTGCGACTGCGGCGGACCGCTGCTGGTTCGTTACGACCTCGATGCCGCGCGCAATGGCTGGAGCCGGGAGTGGATCGCCAGTGGTCCTTCGTCGATGTGGCGCTACGCGCCCGTGCTGCCGGTCTCGAAACCCACCTCCATGATTTCGTTAGGGGAAGGTTGGACTCCGTTGATCCGGGCCCGCCATTATGGCGCCGCCATCGGAGCCCAGAACCTGTGGGTGAAGGACGAGGGCATCAATCCCACCGGCAGCTTCAAGGCGCGCGGACTGGCCTGCTGCATCTCCATGTGCCACGAACTGGGGATCAAGAAGGTCGCCCTGGGCTCGGCCGGCAACGCGGCGAGCGCGACCGCGGCCTATGCGGCGGCGGCCGGCATCGAAGCGCATATCTTCATGCCCAAGGACGTGCCGCAGTCCAACTACATCGAGTGCAAGAGCTTCGGCGCCAAGGTGACCCTCGTCGACGGGCTCATCAGTGACTGCGGCCGCATCGTCGTCGAACGCAAAGACGCCGAAGGCTGGTTTGAAATCAACACCCTGAAGGAGCCGTTCCGCATCGAGGGCAAGAAGACGATGGGTTACGAAGTGGCCGAGCAGTTCCAATGGAACCTGCCGGACGCCATCTTCTATCCCACCGGCGGGGGCGTGGGACTCATCGGCATGTGGAAGGCGTTTGACGAGATGGAGGCGCTCGGCTGGATCGGCCCCAAGCGGCCGAAGATGATTGTGGTCCAGGCCGATGGCTGCGCGCCGGTGGTGCGGGCATTCGAGCAGGGCGCCGAGCGCAGCACGTTCTGGGAGAACGCCATGACCGTTTCCAGCGGACTGCGCGTGCCGAAGCCGCTGGGCGATTTCCTCATTCTGCAAGCCGTCCGGGCGAGCAAAGGAACCTGCGTGGCCGTCAGCGACCGGGCCTCCCTGCTGGCCGGAGCCGAACTGGCCAGCCGCGAGGGCATCTTTGCGGCGCCGGAAGGCGCGGCCTGCTTCGCGGCCCTCGATCATCTGTTGAAGACCGGCTTCCTGCAGCCGGAAGAAAAGATCGTCGTCTACAACACAGGCGCGGGCCTGAAGTACCTGGAGGCGTACTCCACCCTGTTTCCAAGAGTCTCTGAGAGCGAGAGCGACAAACTGGGCGGCTTGATCACGCCGCGCTGAGAACGCGGCGTGACCTTCCGCCGGCTCCGTTCCGCCCCAGGCTCAACTGGCGGCGGAACGGGGCTCAACTCACCCCAACCGGTCCGGCCCAGATCCCAGGGCCCACCACCCACATCACGTTCACCACGCCGTTGTTGTCGACAAACAGCGCGTCCAACTGGTTGGTCCCCGCCTGATGGTGCAGGACCACCGGCGCACCGGGCGGCGCCACGTTTGGAGGCGTGAGCCCTACCGGCCCCTGCCAGACGCCGCCATCGATCACCCACATCACATTCACGGCACCGTGGTTGTCCACGAAGACCGCGTCGAGCTGATGGTTGTTGATCTGATGATGCAGGGCCACGCGAGCGCCGGGCGGAGCGGTCCGCTGAGGCGTCAAACCCACCGGCCCCTGCCAGGCGCCGGCGCCGGACACCCACATCACGCACACCACTCCGTTGTTGTCCACGAAAACGGCATCCAGTTGCTGTGAGCTCACCTGGTAATGGAGCGAAACCGCCGCGCCCGGCGGAGCGGTTCGTGGCTGCGTCAGACCTACCGGTCCCTGCCAGACACCGGCGTCCACCACCCACATCACATTCACCACTCCGTTGTTGTCCACGAAGACCGCGTCCAACTGGCGGTCGCTGATCTGGTGGTGCAACGCGATGGGCGCGCCGGGCGGCGCCGTGTTCCGCGGCGTCAGGCCCACCGGCCCTTGCCAGACACCGGCATCCACCACCCACATCACGTTCACCACGCCGTTGCTGTCCACGAAGACTGCGTCCAACTGGTGATCGCTGACCTGATGTTCCAGAGCGACCGGAGCGCCCGGCGGCGCCGTGTTCGGCGGTGTCAGACCGACCGGACCCTGCCACACTCCAGCCCCCACCACCCACATGACGTTCACCACGCCGTTGCCATCGACAAACACAGCATCGAGCTGGTTCATGTTGATCTGGTGGTGCAGCGACACGCGCGCGCCGGGCGGCAGGGGCGTCCCAGGCAATGACAATTGCACAGGCGGCTCCCAGACGCCCATCCCGACCACCCACATGACGGAAATACCGCCATAGGAATCGCTGAACGCTACACTCAGTTGCTGGTCGCTCACCTGATACTCGGCATCCAGCTGCGCCCCGGGTACGGTCACTCTTCCATACACGTAACGCATCGCCAGAATGTCGCCCCCGCTCGGCGCATTGGTCACACCAATGGCGACACCCGCCGGCGGAACCAGCGTCGGCCCCGTGCCGGGCGCCGCGAAGGCCGACGTCGAGTAGTGCATAATCGAGCCGTAGTCATACCGGCCCAGCGGCTGCGCCTGCGGCGGGATGTTGAAGTCGCTCTGCTTGCCGGGCAGCACGTTGGCGGCGTTATAGGTGACAAAGCTGTTGCGGTCGGGACGCTGGTGTTCGTGGAAAAGCCCCAGCGCGTGTCCCAACTCGTGAATGATCGCCGTTGTTCCAAATCCCGCGCCAATCTGGGTAATCCCGGACCAGGCCTGGAGGCCCGTCGCGGAAATCGTCGAAGGCACATTGGCGGTGGAGACAACGAAGGCCTCCAGAATCCCTCCATCGTGCTCGGCAATGCCCACCGGAGAACCGATGGGCGCGGTATTCGCCGGTGTCAGTCCTACCGGACCCTGCCACGTCCCCGCACCCACCACCCACATCACGTTGATGATTCCGTTGCCGTCGACGAACAGGGCGTCCAACTGATCCGGTCCGCCCTGATTCACCAGCGAAACCGGAGCGCCGGGCGGTGCCGCATTCGGCGCCGTCAGACCGACCGGCCCCTGCCACACTCCGGCATCCACTACCCACATCACGTTGACCACTCCGCTGCCGTTGACGAACACCGCGTCCAGCTGGTGCGGGCCGATCTGCTGGTGCAAGGCAACCGGCGCGCCAGGTGGAGCCGTATTCGGCAGCGTCAACCCGACCGGGCCCTGCCAGGCGCCCGCGTCAATCACCCACATCACATTCACGACGCCGTTACGATCGACGAAGACCGCATCCAACTGTCCCGGTCCAACCTGATTCGCCAGCGCAACCGGCGCGCCGGGCGGAGCCGTGTTCGGCGGCGTCAGGCCCACCGGCCCTTGCCACACGCCACCGTCCACCACCCACATCACGTTCACCACCCCGTTGTTGTCGACGAAGACCGCATCCAGTTGCTGCGGCCCGATCTGGTAGTGCAACGCCACGGGCGCGCCAGGCGGTGCCGTGTTTGGCGGTGTCAAACCCACCGGCCCCTGCCAGGCGCCGGTATCCACCACCCACATCACATTCACCACGCCGTTGTTGTCGACGAAGACCGCATCCAGTTGATTGCCTCCGCCCTGGTGATGCAGCGAAATCGGCGCACCCGCGGGCGCGAGATTCGGAGCGGTGAGGCGCACAGGATTCGCCCAGACCAATGGGGCCACGGTCCACATCACATACACCGCGCCATCGATGCCGATGAAGACGCAATCCACCTGGCCGCCGTCGCCCTGCCGGTCAAAGGCGAGCCGCGAGCCGGTGGCGACCACCGGCGTGATGGGGAATTCGCACCCGATCAACTGCCCGCCGCCGACCTTTCCTACCTTCGAGAAGCACTGATCGTTCTTGATGTTGAACGTGACAAAGTCCGGTTCGTTCGTGTGCTGGATAAACCGGACAGGAGCTACATTGCTCCAAGTGGTCATGGCCGTACTGATCTGCTGACGGCCGATCAGGCTGATCGGGCCGTCAATGGAAAAGGGGACGACACCGAACGTCCACCTCGACTTGCGGCGATCGTTGCGTATATTGCCCATAACCCCTCCGATTGGAGTCTTTACGACAGGGTTGTTTTTGTGTGAGCCCGCCACTTCCTGTGGAAGAACAGGCAGGAGTGACCGGGAAAGGATGGACCGGGGCATGGATCCGTCAGGCAGCGACGATGCGGCGACGGTAGATCCATGTGGTGCGGCCTCGGAGGAAGCTCCGACCCGGAGTACTATAGCCCAAGCATACTAAACGGTCAATGATTCTCTGCCGCGCCGGGCGGCAAATTTGCACCGATCCGCAGCGAGGGTAGGATCTATGCCGGCTCCAACACTCCTGATTCCGAGGGCGAGACTTTGCGGCCGTACGGAGCCCGGCGCCTGGCTTCAGTGCCGCTTGCCGGCGAGGGCCAGAAACGCCGCACGGATGACCCCGTCCGGCACGAGTTCGGGCGTCAACAGCCGTTGGAAGATCAGCCCCTCGGAAAGAGCGTGCAGCACCCGCACAAGCTGCCCGGCCGGCATCGGCAGGTCCTCCTTCTTCACCACTTCGCGCAGCCACGATTCGCCCAGTTCGTAACTCTCCGCCGTCACCGTGGTCACTCGCGCCCGCAGCTCCTCATGCGTCAGCGTGTACGCCATGCCTGTCAGCCGGCCCACTCCAGCCGCGGCGCGATCGGGGAGCACAGCGATGGTCGCCTCCGCTACTGCCCGATCACCTCCGGCGAAGTTTGCGCCCGGCTTCACTTTCGGCCGGATCGGCACCGAATACGCCTGGCCAAGCGCAATGAACAGGTCGTCGCGGCTCTTGAAGTTGCCGTACATCGCCCCGTCGTCATGCCGGCCCGCCGGGCGATCTTCCTCCAGCGTGGTCTGCTCGTACCCCTTCTCCCGGATCAGTGAACGCGCGGCCTCCAACAATGTGGCACGAGTCCGTTCCCGCTTGTCCCCCTTCGGGCGCGAGCGCATATCCTTCGACGGTTCCGCCATGTCTTGATTTTATAACGATTCTATTTTATAGTTTGTCTATAAAACACACAGAGGGACACTGCACGATGAACCGGCCACTGCGCATCCAACAGACACTTCAGAAGTTCGTGGACCAAGGCGAACTCGCCGGCGCCGCCACTGCCGTGTGGCGCGATGGCGTCCTGGAAACGGCCTGCGCAGGCTGGCAGGACATCGAAGCCGGCATTCCCATCGAGCGCCGGCACCATCTTCCGCATTGCCTCCATGTCGAAGCCGTTGACCTCGTCGCGGCTCTCATGCTGCTGGAGGAAGGCAAGCTGGCGCTGGAGGATCCGATCTCCAGATTCGCCCCTGAATTCACTCAGATGCGGGTCCTCCGGTCCGCCACAGGCTCGTTGGAGGATACCGAGGCATGCGAGCGTCCCATCACCGTGGCCGACCTGTTGACGCACCGCTCCGGCCTGACTTACGGCGACTTTCACCGCGGACCCATCGCCCAGGCCTCCCGGGAGGCCCTCGGTGCTGACATTGATAGCCATCGCACTCCGGACGACTGGATTCGCCGGCTCGCGGGCCTTCCCTTGGTCGGTCAGCCCGGCAGCGCCATGTTCTATGGGCAATCCACCGATCTGCTGGGCTTTCTCATCGCGCGGATCGAAGGAACCTCGCTGGGTGCGGTGCTCCACCGCCGCATCTTTGCTGCCGCTGGGATGAAGGACACCGGCTTTGACGTCCCGCCCGAGCACCACCAACGCCGTGCTTGCGCCTACGGTTTTGATGAGAGTGGCCGGCTGATGAAGTGCAATGAGCGGGAGAACATCTTCGCCGCGCACCGGCCGCCCGGAATGTCCTACGAATCGGGCGGCGGCGGACTGTGGTCCACCCTCGACGACTACACGAGATTTGCCCGGCTCTTCCTCGGTGATGGCGAAGTGGATGGCGTGCGGCTCCTGAAACCACAAACCCTCGCGATGATGATGAGCAATCAGCTGACCGACGAGCAGCGGGCGAATTCCGGCTGGCTTGGACAGAAGCCGTTCGCCGCGGGGCTCGGGTTCGGGTTGGGCGTCTCCGTGGTTTTGCAGACCAGCCCCTCCGACATGATGCGGCGCGGCAGCGTGGGTACCGTCAGTTGGCCCGGCGCCTTTGGAGGCTGGTGGCACGCTGACCCGAAGGAAAACTGCGTCCTCGTCTTCCTGGCACACAATATGGTCGACCTCGCACAGATGGGCCAAGGCATCGGGCTCGGCGTGTGGGCCGCCATCGAACAGTTTCAAACGGCGGCGCTCGGGGTGGAAGTGGCGGACTGAGCCGCGAGGCCCCGCCTAGCGCAGGCGATCCACTTCTTCCCACTCCGCCGGGTCGGCTGCTTCCGCTTCGCCCGGCACCCATTCCATGAGGTCTCCGGGCTGGCAGTGCAGTTCGCGGCACAGCGCATCCAGGGTGGAGAACCGGATCGCCCGAGCCTTGTTAGTCTTCAACACCGACATGTTGGCCAGGGTGATGCCCACGCGCCCTGCCAACTCAGTGAGCGTGATGCCGCGATGCCCCAGCACGCGCTCCAGATTGATGCGAATCGCCATACGGATCAGATGGTCAGCGATTGCTCTTCCTGCAACCGCACCCCTTCCCGGAAGACTTCGGCAATCACCAGAATCGCCAGACCGCTCAACAACGTGAGCCCGCGGAAGTCGAACGAGGGCACAAAACGCACCCCGTCCGCCGTGAAATGCTGGCTCGTGTAGTAGCTCCAGACGAAGACCAGCACCATGCGCGCCACCTCACCGCAAAGCACCGCGAACCCGACCCAGCGGATCCGGCGGGCATTCTCCGGCAGAAACACCAGCCCGCGGCTCAACGCGCGGAAGATGTGACGAAGCTGCGTCAGCCCCCACAACTGAATCGCAAAGAGCACCACAACCAGGAATACACTGCCGGACAGGATGGCCCCTCTCCGCACCGGAAACCGGAGATTCCCGCTCAGCTTCTCGATGCGCGCCTCGGAGTGCAGAACCGTGCTGCCGGCACGCGCCGGAGCATTCAACACGAGTGCAACCGGCAGGTCCATGGTCAGGTTGTCCCTTTCCAGGTTGACGAATAGCGTGCACACCATCAATACGCCCAACAACACCAGGGAAACCGCCACCAACCACCAGGCCGCTTCCAGGACGCGCCGGATCAAGGCGGCTATGGATCGATCGCCGAGTGCTTTCATGGCCCAACCTCCAGAGTGCAGTGCCGGCCCAGGAACCGCGCCTGCGCTGCTTCAGTCTTATCGATAAACGATATTATCGAATAACAGTAAGACGTGCAAGTAAATTCGCGCCGCACAACCGGCCGCACGCTTGCCTGGCTTCAACGGTCGCGGGGAGCTTAGTCAGTATGAGCACGGATCCGAAATCGCGGACGGGACTCACCTCCGACCAAATCAGGTCCTTCATCGACGATGGTTTCGTGCGCATCGACCACGCGTTCCCGGTACGAGTGCGCCGAGGCGGCCAGGGCCATTCTCTGGCGCGATACCGGTTGCGACCCTGATGATCCCCTGACCTGGACCCGTCCGGTGATCCGGCTCGGCCAGTACGGCCAACCACCGTTCCGCGAGGCGGCAAACACTCCTCTGCTCCACACAGCCTTCGACCAGTTGGCCGGAGAAGGACGCTGGTCTCCCCCGCGAGACTCTCGGCACATCTCCCCGTCCGCTTCCCTTCCCCCGTCGATCCCGGCGATGCGGGCTGGCACATCGACACCAGCTTCGACTACGATCACCCGGACTTTCTTGAATGGCGGGCGAACGTCACAAGCCGCGGACGCGCGCTGCTGATGCTCTTCCTCTTTTCGGACGTCGGAGAGGAGGCTCACGCCCCGAAGTATTCGCACCTGGATCCCATCTCGTTATCGCCAGGCAACTTGCCCCCATGGGCGCCCAGGGCCTGACCCTGCGGGCACTGGCCGCGGACGGCTTCGCCAGTTCCGCCCATTGCCCGGAAACCCTGGCGACCGGTAAAGCAGGCACCGTCTACCTTTGTCATCCGTTCCTGGTTCACGCCGCCCAATGCCATCGCGGCACACAGCCGCGTTTCCTGGGCGAGCCGCCGCTTCTGCCCCGTGAACCACTCCTGTTGGAGCGGGCCGATGCCGCCTATTCGCCCGTCGAACTCGCCATTCGAAAAGCACTGGGGGTCCTCCTGAACGGCTCCCCGTGACCGAGATGTGGGCTGCGTCAGTAGCCTGCTCCACGTCTTCCCAATAGTGGTAGACGATGGGCACCTGAACAGGGGGGGCGCGCAACGGCGTTGCTGGGCATACTGCAATCTGACCAGCAAGAGAGCCCCACACCCCGAAGGAGCCCACGTGAACCCGGCCACACAGACAATTCAGCGCCCCGGCGCGGACGCTTCGGCGATTGCGGAAATAGTCGCCACCCAATCCCGCTACTTTCTTGGCAATTCCACAAAATCCATCGACTTTCGGCTTGCACAGCTCTCTAAGCTGAAACAGATGCTTCAGGCCAACGAGGAAGCGCTGCAGGCCGCCATCCAGGCCGACTATGGGAAGCAGGCATTCGACACGTTTCTAACGGAGCTCTTCGTCATCTACGACGCAAACCGGAACAGCGACGGAAGTGAGGGAGTGGGCGACGCCGAAGACCGTAAAGTCCAACCTGCTGAACTCCGGCGCGAGGAGCTATATCCTTCCGGAACCGCTTGGGTGAGCCTGGTGATTGGGCCGTGGAACTATCCCTACCAGTTGGCGCTGTGCCCAGTGGTGGCAGCCATGGCGGCCGGCTGCACCATCGTTCTGAAACCGAGCGAGCTTACGCCCCAGAGCAGCGGACTGCTGGCGCGGCTGATTCGAGAGACCTTCCCGTCCGAGTACTTCGCCGTCGTGGAAGGCGGCGTGCCGGAGACGACGGCACTGCTGGCCGAAAAGTTCGACATGATCTTCTTCACCGGCAGCGTACCGGTGGGCCGCATCGTCTATCAGGCCGCCGCCCGTCATCTGACTCCGGTCGTGCTGGAACTGGGAGGAAAGAGTCCCGCCATCATCACGCCGGGCGTGGACCTCGATGAGACCGTGACAGCTGCTGGTGTGGGCGAAGTACCTGAACGCCGGCCAGACCTGCATCGCACCCGACTACGTCCTGTGCACAGCAGCATCGAAGCCCTCCTGCTCGAACGGATCCGGCAGGAGCTGTCCAAGGTCGGCTACAGCCTCGAGAACGGGAACTATGCCCGCATCGTGAATGAGCGCAACGCCTCGCGAGTGGCCGCGATGATCGATCCCAGCAAGGTATTCGTCGGCGGCGGTCATGACATCAGCGAGCGCTGGATCGAACCCACTGTCCTCCAAAACGTGGAATGGACCGATCCTGTCATGCAGGAGGAGATCTTCGGCCCCCTGCTCCCGGTTCTCGTCTACGACGACCTGGATGACGCCATCCGCGAGATCAAGGCTCGCCCGAAACCGCTGGCACTCTATCTGTTCACCATCGACGAAGTCACCAAGCAGAAAGTGCTCGGCGAGGTGTCCTTCGGCGGCGGCTGCGTCAATGACGCGCTGATGCATATCTCCAATGGCAACCTGCCGTTTGGAGGAGTCGGCGACAGTGGCATCGGCAACTATCACGGCGAGGCCGGATTCCGGGCCTTCTCCCACTACAAGAGCATCCTGGATAAGGACCTCACACCGGATCCGGACTTCAAATACGTCCCGCACACCGAAGAGAAGCTGGCGGTGTTCCGGCAGATCATCGGCAGTTAGTCGCCCTCCCGTTTGACGAACGCCCCAGCCGGGCATACGATGACACGGTGAACGAGCGACGAAGATTCCTCGCAGGCCTGCTCGCCGCGGCTAGCCCTGCCTCTACGGCACAGAACGCCCCGCCCGCTCCGGCCGAGTTCGCCGGTCCCGCCGGGCGCACTGCCGGGTTCGCCGTCTCGTTCCATCTCAACCCGAACGGATCGCCTACCGGCCAACGAACGATCCTCGAGATTCCACAAGTCCTCGAAGTCACGCTGCACGACCACGACCCCGCCGATCGCACTCGTCAGAACTACCCCGCGTTTCCGCTTCCAGGCGGCTCTGTGCCTGTCCTCGAGGCGACTCTTGCCCTCTCCTCCACCGAACATCCGGACTGGAACCGCATGACGATCGGTGTTCCGCTGGCCATGCTCGGGCCGCTCCGCCAAACCTACGAGGTGCGCCTCGTCTTTACCGGCGTCCGTTGGAGCCTGTACGTCGATGGCCGCCTCGCCGACAACGACTTCCCCTTCGGCTACCCGGACTGGCCGCGCCGGAACGCCTGGCGCCTCGACGCGGCCTTCGTAACCAGCCCTTCCATCGACTTCGCCCGCCCCCTACTGGTGCCGGAGATCGCGCTGCCCGCCATCCGTCAGATTCAGTACTGGACTCCGCCTGGCCACAACACCTGGGTCGGCGACGTCGTAACGGCCTTCCATCGCGGACGCTACCACGTCTTCTACCTCTACGATCGCCGCCATCACCAGAGCAAGTTCGGCAAGGGCGCCCACTACTTCGAACACCTCTCAACCAGCGATTTCCGCACCTGGACCCAGCATGAGGCGGCCACGCCGCTCGAAGAACAGTGGGAATGCATCGGCACCGGGACGCCGTTCGTCTACAGCGGCCGGCTCTGTTTGAGCTACGGACTGCACACCGGCCGGGTCTACCCGGACGAGAAGACGAACTGGCCCGCGCAAAACGCCTATCTCGACAAACACGGGGTGACCGGATCGTTTCCGCGCAATTCCGCATCCGGAGTGCCGGCCGGGTCCACCTGGGCTACCAGCGCGGATGGCGTCTCGCACTTCCGCAAGTCAGGCATCGTCTTCCACCCCTGCCAGAACCCTTCCGTCTACATCGACCCCGAGGGCAACCTACGTATGCTGGCCAACGCCGGGTCCAAGGGGATGTGGGCGTCGAAGACCCTGGAAGGCGGCTGGCGCTGCACGAGCCCCGAGTTCCCGCCCGGCGGCGACTGCACCTTCTACTTCCGCTGGGGCCGCTTCGACTACATCATCGGCGGCTTCACCGGACTCTGGTCCAAACCCGTGGACGCCCCCGATTCCGCCTACGAAGACCAGGCCGCCCGTGGCCTCGACTTCTACGACGGCTCGAATGTGCCGTGCATCACGCAGATCGCGGGCGGGAGCCGCTTTCTCATGGCCGCATGGGTGCCCATCCGCGGCTGGGGCGGCGTTCTCCTGATCCGCGAACTGGTGCAGTTGGAGGGCGGTCGCATCGGGTCGAAGTGTATGGAGGAGATCGCCCCGCCCACAGGCCCGGCCCGGCCGGCGTCTGAGAAGGTCGCCGGTGGCTCCTTCCTGCTGACTTTCGACGTCGCCAAGCCGGCCGGACGCCTGGCCGTTGCCTTTCTGCCCGAATCCGGCGCGGCGCCGGCCTGCGAGTTCCAGATCGACCTGCTGCGCGGGCGGGCCGCCTTCGCCCCGGCTGCTTCCGGGAATTCCGCCGCACCCCAGAAGACGCTGCGCGAAGGTGGGTCGCCGCATCAGGCGCGAGACTATGCGATCGAGAACCTGTCCGGCACCACGGCGCCGTTTTCCGTGCGCCTGATCGTTAAGGGCGGCCGCAAGATCGGCGGCTCGCTGATCGATGCCGAAATCGCCGGGTGCCGCACCCTGATCTCCTACCGGCCGGACCTTTCCGTCGGTCGCGTGGAATTCCGCACCGAGGGTCTGGACTCACCAACGTCCGCATCGCCGATATCCTCGTCGAACCCGGAAGGTAAGCCGATGAACACTCGAGTCTTCTATTGGGTGATCACTTCTGCCCTTGCGGGATTCCTGTTCGGCTTCGACACCATCGTCATCTCCGGTGCCGAACAAACCATCCAGAAACTCTGGGGGCTGAGTCCTGCCGTCCACGGAGTTGTGCTCGGCTCGGCCCTCTACGGAACGGTCCTCGGCTCGCTGGCCGGCGGCTGGCCGGTGATCGCTTTGGACGTGAAATCGACGCTCCTGTTCGTCGGCGTCCTGTACGTGATCTCGGCGGTGGGCTGCGGCTTCGCTACCGGGCCGTGATGTTTGTCCTCGCGCGCGTCCTCGGCGGCCTAGGCATCGGGATCTCCACCGTGGCGGCTCCTCTCTACATCTCCGAAATCGCGCCGCCGGCCTATCGTGGCCGCCTCTCGGGAATGTTCCAGTTCAGTATCGTGTTCGGCGTGCTGGTGGCGTTCGTGTCGAACTACGCCATCGCCCAGATCGGCGGCGAGAACGCCTGGCGCTGGATGCTCGGCGTCGCGACCTTCCCCTTGTTCTCTATGCCGTCATGTGCCTCGGACTGCCGGAAAGCCCGCGCTGGCTGATCGCCCGTCGTGGCGACCGGGCGGCGGGCCTCCAGGTCCTGCGCCTCATCGAGCCCTCAATGCCGGAGGCCGGCCTCCTGAAACTCGCCGATTCCATGACGCCCACCGCCCACACCGCCGCCCCGTTCTGCGAATCGTCAGCTCCGCGTGCCCATTCTGCTCGGCCATCCTGGTTTCGGTCTCGAACCAGCTCTCGGGCATCAATGCGGTGAACTACTTTGCACCGCGCATCTTCGCGTTGGCTGGCCTGGAGGAGAAGGCGGCGCTGCTCCAGTCGGTCGGCATTCGGGGTCGTGAACATCCTCTTCACCCTGCTCGGGCTCCTGCTCATCGACAAGCTGGGCCGCCGTGGCCTCGCTCGATGCCTCGGCTTCGTCGGCTGATATCGCTTCCCTTGGACTGACTTCGTGGGCGTTCACCACCGGGCACTACTCCATCGTTCCCGGCTGCATCTTCTTCTTCATCGCCGCCCACGCGGTGGGCCAGGGTACCGTCGATCCTGGGTATTGATCTCGGAGATCTTCCCGAACCGCCACCGCGCGGAAGGCCAGGCCCTGGGCAGCTTCACGCACTGGCTCTTCGCGGCGTTGTTGACCACATTCCTCCCGACCATGGTCACCGCGTTTGCACCGGGCACGGTAGGTGCTGTTCGGATTCATCGTGTTTCCCTATTAACCTTAGCAATACGACATGGAACGAAGCAGGAT
>JASGIE010000112.1:0-98893 GCA_049841055.1 Paludibaculum sp.
AAGGTTAATAGGGAAACACAATAATCCGAACAGCACCTGTCCAGGGATCCGGTTCCAGTTGCTTGATGCCCAGCGAGATGCGGCGTTCCTTCGGCTTTACTTCCAGAACGACACTTTCCACGTTGTCCCCCACCCGGACCACCTTGGACGGGTGCTTCATGCGCCGCGACCAGGTCATCTCCGAGATGTGGATGAGACCTTCCACGCCAGGCTCCAGCTCGACGAAGGAGCCGTAGTGAGTGACGCTCACCACGCGTCCCACGACTTTCATGCCCTCGGCATAGCGGTCGTGGATCGTCTCCCAGGGATCCGGCTGAACCTGCTTCAGCCCGGGAAATGCGTTCCTTCTCGTTGTCGAACTTCAGGACCTTGACCGTAATCTCCTGGCCCACCTGCAGGACGGAGGATGGATGCGCCACCCGCCCGTGCGACATGTCGCTGACATGAGCAGACCGTCGATGCCGCCAGGTCGACAGAAAGCGCCGTAATCCGGCGCATTCTTCACGACCCCGGTCACCAGGTCACCTTCGTGAATGTGATCCAGCAGCGAAGTCTTGCGGACCGTCAGCTCGTCTTCCATCGCCGCCTTGCGGGAGACCACGACATTGTTGCGGCGGCGGTTTAACTTGACGACTTTGACGATGATGTCCTGGCCGATGAAGGCGTCCAGGTTGTGCATGGGCCGCACATCCACCTGTGTGCTTGGCATGAAGGCCACCACGCCAACATCCACGCTGAGGCCGCCCTTGACCCGGCCCAGGACCCGGCCGGACATCATCAGGCTTTCGCGGAACGCCTTTTCCAGGGTGTCCCAGGCTCTAATCCGGCTAGCGCGCTCGTGAGAAAGGGCAATATAGCCCTCCATCTCGCGGCGGCGATCCACCATAACTTCAATTAATGTCTCCCGGTCCAACCACAATCTGTCCGTCTGGTGTGGAAACTGCTCGAGCGGAACACACCCCTCCTGCTTCAGCCCGACGTCAACAATGACGCCCTGAGGGGTGATCTGCAGGACGTGCCCCATCAGCACCTCACCCTCGGCGGGTGGTGCGAGATGGCTATAGTCGTCGAGCAGTTGCTCGTAGCTTTCCTCGCCGCCGGCAGGGATCTCCGCCGGACGGTCGTCCTGGTTGCTGGTCATGCCCCAGTCTCCAAAAACGCCTCAATTTCGCAATCTGCGACGATCATCGTCCAGGGAAGTAAGCCGTTACTCGATAGTCCAGCCGCGCAGTCAGCGTGTTGGCCCCTCGGATTTCGGCGGATCTCCCGGATCGAACTCGCCACAGGTGCGTGTGCACCCCTCGGCTTCCACACAAACCGTTGAAAGTGCGACACTTCAGAACTATAGCCGAGCCTGGAATGCTTGTCAACCGCGCTCCCGCCGCCGATTTTCTATTTCTCCCGCCGCTGCAACCGCTGAGGATTCAGACGAATGCCGGTTCGGGCTGAGCCGACTCCGGCCGGGCGAAGACATACGGGCCCTCCGGCAGCACCGCCACTTCCGCGTCCGCTCCGATCTCGGCTCGGAGTGCGTTCAGGGCGGCGGCGGCGCTCGGGAACAACTTTCCCCAAATCGTGGGGTGGTACTCGGCCGGCAACCCAGGGGTGTACCACCAGACCCGATGTGAGGCCACTACCATGGCCAGCTTCTCCAACTGCCACTGGTCGATCGTCACAGGAGTATTCGAAATTGTTTCGAGAAACGCCTGCGGGTCCGGGAACTCTTTCATTAGACGGGAGAATTCGTGAGCGCCGGCGCCTTCCTCACACGCCGCCATCAGCAGGATAATCCCGCCTGGCTTAACGATATGCGACGCTGCCGTCACCCCCTTCACACCCTGGTAAAAGGTCAGGTCCAGCGGATAGCCGGCCGCCGATGTGATGGCCGCGTCCACCTTGCCGGGAATCCACTGGGTGGTACTCGCCCGGACATAGGCGATCCCCTCGGCGTGGGCCCTCCGCGGCTCGCCGGCGAAAGCGGCCGCGATCTTCCGCCCTTCGCTCAGCACCACATCGAACACGAAATCATGTCCCGCCATTCCAGCGATTTCCAGCAGTTCCTGGTGCAGCGGGTTCTCCTCGACAGACCCCTCGACAGCCCGGGCGTCACGCATGAACCGGGGGCTGTGCAGGGTCTTGATGGTGTCCTGGTAAGCGAGGCCGGGCGCGATCAGCTTCCGGCCGCCGGAGAATCCGGCCATCAGGTGCTGCTCAATGAACCCCAGCGTGATGCGCAAGTCGGCGTCCACGAAACGCCGGTCGACGAAGACTGGCGTGCCGGACTTCGTCACGCCCAGCTCGCGGTGATCCGCGAGTTCGCGCGCATTGTGATTCACGACCGGATAGCTGGCGGCGATCTCGGGCCCGAGGATCTCGACGATCTCTGATTCCGTGGCCTGGCGGTGCAGTCCGGTGGCAATCAGGATTGTGGTCCGCTCCTTTGGGATGCCGGCCTCCGCCAAACGGGCCAGCAGGGGTGGTAAGGTCCGCCGGTTCGGCGCCGGACGCGTGATGTCACAGACGGAAATCGACGCGCTGTGACGGCCCGCCGCCAGTTCCCGCAGCGGCGGGCAACCAGTCGGACGGTCCAGTGCTGCCGCCAGGAGAGCCGCTTCATCCGCCGAAGCCTGTGCCCAGCGCGTTTCCAGGACGCGGTAGCGAGGCCCATCGGGCAGCTCCAAACTCAAGCCCGACTTGCCGAAGGCGAAATCCGTACGCATAGTTGCAACGTATCACAACATGGATTCACTTCCCCTTTGGGCGTCGATTCCTGCAACCGAATTCAGTTTGGCTCGTCAATTGCACTAGAAGCGTCATGATCAACTTATCGGGGGTACCAATGTTAGTCGGAGGAGTGATAACAGCGTTGCTGATTCTGGGGCTGTTCTTCTCGATGCTCGGTTCGTCGCCTCGTAGCGAGCGTTAGACTCGCCCTGTCGCCGATTGGCCGATTTCGAAACACCCAGTGACCGTTTGGGACACAAAGTCCCGCTACAATAGCCTGCATGGTTCGCGGGCTCTTCTTCGGGTTCCTTCTCGCATTCCCGTCCTTCGCGCAGCAGTACGATCTGCTCATCCGTAACGCCCACATCGTGGACGGTGCGGGCGATCCCTGGTTTCAGGGCGATGTGGCGGTGCAGGGAGACCGCATTTCCGCGGTGGGATTCCTCCCCGATGTGTCCGCAAAGTTTACAGTCGATGCCAGCGGCTTGACGCTCGCGCCCGGTTTCATCGACACCCACAGCCACGGATTGCGCGGCATCCAGGCCACGCCAGCCGCCGAGAACCTGATCCGCCAGGGCGTCACGACCATCATTGAAGGACCCGATGGCAGCTCACCGCTGCCCATTCGCCCGTTCCTCGACCAGATCGAGGGACATCTGGGTGTGAACTTCGGCCTCCTGGTCGGCCACGGCACCATCCGGTCGAAAGTGATGGGCAGTCAAAACCGTCAGGCTACCCCGGCTGAGCTCGAACAGATGAAGACTCTGGCGCGCCAGGCGATGCTCGACGGCGCCTTCGGCCTGTCCACTGGACTTTTTTACGTACCCGGGAATTATGCCTCTACCGAAGAAGTCATAGAATTGGGCAAAGTCGTCGGGGCACTGGGCGGATTGCATACCTCCCACATGAGGAATGAAGGCGCCCTCGTCCTCGACAGCGTCAGGGAAACGATCCGCATCGGAGAGGAAGGACACCTTCCCACACAGGTCACCCACCACAAGATCATCGGCAAACAAAGCTGGGGGCTGAGCAGGGAGACCTTGCGTCTTGTCGAAGAGGCCCGGGCGCGAGGCGTCGATGTCACCGTGGACGCCTATCCATACACCGCTTCCTCCACTGGGATAGGTGCCTTGTTCCCCCAATGGTCTATGGCCGGAGGCAGTAAGGCGCTCGCCGAGAGACTGGCGGCGCCGGAATCCCGGGCGCGGATCAAAGCAGAGATTGTCGACCGGATTCTGAACGATCGCGGAGCCGGCGATCCGGCCAATGTGGTCATCGCCAGTTGTGGGTTCGATTCGTCACTGGCCGGGAAGAGCCTGGCCGACATCGCTCGCGCCCAGGGCCGTGACGCCACCCCTGAATCCGCCGCGGAAGTCGCCATCGATCTCCAGAAGCGGGGCAGTTGCTCGGCGATCTACCACGCGATCAGCGAGGAGGACGTCGAGCGGATCCTTCGCTACCCGTTCACCATGATCGTGTCGGACGGCGGCATCCCCGCGTTCGGCAAGGAGATGCCGCATCCGCGCAACTATGGCACCTTTGCCCGCATCCTGGGCCGCTATGTCCGGGAGAAGAAGGTTCTCACTCTGGAGGATGCCATCCACCGCATGAGCGGGCTGCCAGCCAGTCGATTCGGTTTGCACGATCGCGGCGTGATCAGTCCCGGAATGAAAGCGGATCTGGTGCTGTTCGATCCGGCCAAAGTTGCCGACAAGTCGGACTATCTCCACCCGCACCAGTACTCAGTAGGGGTAGACTCGGTCTGGGTGAATGGAGTAGCGGCAATGCGGCAAGGGAAGATGACAGGCGAGCTTGGCGGCCGGCCGTTGTTCGGTCCGGCGGTGAAGAAATGATCACAGCCGAGCAGGAGCGCGAGTTCTACGACCGGCAGTACCGGCAGTTCCTGGAATTGCCCGACCATGCCCTGCGCATCGACCGGTCCATCCTCCTGGGTAACTGCAACAATCCCGCGCATCCGTTCTATGAACGCCGCCGTCTGTACCTGGCCTCGATGCAAGCCTTGGAAGCTGAGCCATTTCCCGGCAAGCGAGTGTTGGACTACGGCTGCGGGCCAGCCGATTTCGGCGTCTGGATGGCGACAGAAAGCGCTGAGGTGACGCTCCTGGACCTCTCCCTGGCGATCGAACTCGGCTTGAAACGGGCGAAAGCCAGCGGCGTGGCCCGCCGGGTGAAAGGCGTGGCGGCCGACGCTTCCACCCTCGACATGTTCGCCGACCATGCCTTCGACCTGGTCTTCGCCTGCGCCTCCCTTCACCATACCCTCAAGTATCCGGGCGCCATGGAGGAGTTGGCTCGCATCATGCGGCCGGGGGCGCGCCTCGTGCTGTGTGAGACATGGGGCGGCAATCCACTTCTCGAGGCCGCGCGGCAGTGGCGCGCCCGCGTGGAAGGAGAGCTCGAAGAGCAGGGTGAGGATATTATTCTTTCCAGTAAAGAATTGAAGCTGCTGGAGGAGCACTTCGGCGACATCCAGGTGCAGCATCTCAACCTGCTGGCCATGGGCAAGCGGCTTCTGAGAGGCAAGTTCGAAAGGCCCTGGGCCCGGGCCGCCGTCAAGCTGCTGGAAAAAACAGACCGGGCGGTGATCACCATCTGCCCGCCCCTGAAAAACTGGTGCGGGGAAGCGGTGATCACCGCCCGGCGTTAACAGCCTGATCGCTGCTACTTGACTTCGAGGATGTCTTTTTCTTTGCCCTTGGAAAGTTGATCGATCTTGGCGATATAGGCGTCGGTCAGCTTCTGCGTCTCGTCGTGGCCGCGGCGGTCGTCGTCCTCGCTGATCAGTTTGTCCTTGACCAGCTTCTTGATCGCTTCGTTGGAATCGCGGCGGATGTTGCGCAGCCGGACGCGGTGTTCTTCGGCCACATGGTGCAGGTGCTTCACCATATCTTTGCGGCGCTCTTCAGTCAGCGTCGGGATGGGAACTCGGATCTGCTTGCCGTCATTCGACGGGTTCAGGCCCAGGTCCGAGCTGCGGATGGCCTTTTCAATCAGGCCAATCTGAGAAACGTCATACGGTTGGATCGTGATGAGAGTGGGCTCCGGCACGTGGAGCGTGGCCACGTGGTTGATCGGCATCTGTGAGCCATAGGCGTCCACGGTGATGCCGTCGAACAGGTTCACAGAGGCCCGCCCGGTGCGCATGCTCGTCATCTCATGCTGCAGGCCGGCGATGACTTTTTCCATCTTCGCCTTGGCGGAAGCTTCCACTTCTTTCACGTTCTGGAACTGGCCAGACGGTGCTGAGGTTTGTTGTCCAGGTTTCATAGAGCGTTCCCAATAATCGTGCCGACGGGCTCTCCCATCGACATTCGCATTATATTGCCATGCGTGGTGAGGTTGAAGACCACAATCGGCATGTTGTTGTCCCGGCACATGGCGACGGCCGACGCATCCATTACCGCCAGGTTCTTCGCCAGCATCTCGCTGTAGGTGACTCTCTCGATCTCACCGCATCGGGGTTCTTGCGCGGGTCTTTGTCATAGACGCCGTCGACGCCTGTGGCCTTGGCCAGGATCTCGGCGCCAATCTCCAGGGCCCGCAGCGAGCCGGCGGAATCGGTGGAAAAGAAAGGATTTGAGGTGCCGCCGCCAAAAACGACGATGCGCCCCTTCTCCATATGCCGGATCGCCCGGCACCGGATGTAGGGTTCCGCCACCTGCGGCATTTGAATGGCGGTCATCACGCGCGTGGGCATGCCCTGCTTCTCCAGGGCGTCCTGCAGGGCCAGGCAATTGATCACCGTGGCCAGCATGCCCATAGAATCCGCTGTCACGCGATCCATCTGGCGGGCCGCCGCGGCCACTCCACGAAAGAAATTGCCCGCCCACCCAGCACAATGCCGAGCTGAACACCGGTGCGTGCGAACTTCCGGCCACCTCTCCGGCCAGTGAGCGCACACGCTCGGCGTCTATACCAAAGCTAGCGCCGCCGGCCAGCACCTCCCCGCTTAACTTGAGCAGGATTCGCTTATACCGGGGCGCCATCTTTTTTTGCTCCATGATGCCGGTGGGGCTTACTCGGCGGCGGGCTCTTCCGCTGCCGCGGTTTCGCCTACCTTGAACCGGACGTAGCCGCCACGCGCGATCTCGTCACCCAACTGCTTGCTCTTGTCGGCCAGCAACTGAGAAATCGTGACCGAGTTTTCCTTGATGAAGGGCTGGTCCAGCAGGCAGACTTCCTCGTAGAACTTCGACATGCGGCCTTCCACCACTTTGTCGACGATCTTTTCCGGTTTGCCTTCCGCCAGGGCGCGAGAGCGCTGGATTTCCTTCTCCTTGGCGATGTACTCGGGGGTGACTTCCTCGCGGGTCAGGAACTTCGGATCGGCCGCCGCCACCTGCATGGCGATGTCCTGAATCAGTTCCTTGAACTCGGGGCGCTCGAACGTGGCGGGGTTCTTCGCCGTGATGTCCACCAGGACCACCAGCTTCGAACCGGGGTGGGTGTAGCTGCCCAGCGCACCGGCCGCCGAATGCAGCACGAAGCGCGGAACGTTCATGTTTCGCCCACCTTGGCGATCTTTTCCTTCAGCAGCGCTTCCACGGCCAGGCCCGGATTGGAGACCGAAGGCAGGGACTTCAGAGCATCGGCATCCGCCGGCTTGTGCGTCAGGATGATCTGCTTGATTTTCCTCCACCAGCGTGCGGAAATCGTCGGTTTTGGCAACGAAGTCGGTTTCGCAGTTCACTTCCACCAGCAGACCGAGGTTCGCTTCGGGGCTGATGTGGAGGCCAATCAGGCCTTCCTTCGCGGTGCGTGATGCTTTCTTGGCGGCGGTGGCCAGGCCGCGCTTCCGCAGGATGACCTGCGCTTCGTTAAAGTCGCCGTTGGCTTCGACCAGGGCCTTCTTGCATTCCATCATGCCCGCGCCGGTCATTTCGCGGAGCTGTTTGACTAGTTGCGCAGTGATTTCTGCCATGGGGATATATCTTTCAGATCAGTTCAGGCTGGGAGCGGATGGTTGGACGCGGCCCGGGTAAGGTGGGTCCGGTGGTTGCTGCCGGCCGGAGTTTCCGTCGCGACTTCAGCGGCGGGCTCAGCGGACTTCTTCGGAAGGGAGGTGCTGGGCAGGTCCAGATCCGAGATGCCTTCGGTGAGCACGTCCTCGTTCAGCCTGGGGTCCACATCGTGCGCAAACTGCGACATGTCTTCCACCGGGCCGTCCTCGGTCACGATTTCCTTCGGCGTGAAGTCCTGCTCGCTGGCCAGCGAACGGCCTTCCACCATCGCGTCCGCGATCTTGTTCGCGAACAGGCGGATGGCGCGCAGCGCGTCGTCATTGCCGGGGATCGGGTGATCCACCATGTCGGGATCGCAATTCGTATCCACAACGGCGACGACCGGAATGCCGAGCTTGCGGGCTTCCTTGACGGCGATGTCTTCCTTGTTGGAGTCGATGACGAAGAGCATGTCCGGCAGGCCGTCCATGTCCTTGATGCCGGCGAGATTCGACATCAGGTTCTTGCGCTCGCGCTCCATCTGGATGAGTTCCTTCTTGGTGCGCCGCTCTCCGCTGCCTTCGTCGAGAATCGACTCGAGTTCCTTCAGCCGCTTGATCGACTGCTTGACCGTGACGAAGTTCGTCAGCAGGCCGCCCAGCCAGCGGTTGTTGACGTAGTACGTGCCGCAGCGGGTGGCTTGTTCGGCAATGGCTTCCTGTGCCTGGCGCTTGGTGGCGACGAACAGGAAGTTCTTCCCTTCTCGCCGCCTTGCTCGCCGACAATTCGCATGGCGGCGTTGAAGAGCCTCAAGGTCTTCTGGAGGTCGATGATATAGATCCTGTTGCGTTCGCCGAAGATATATTTCTTCATCTTGGGATTCCAGCGCTTGGTCTGGTGTCCGAAGTGAACACCCGCTTCGAGGAGTTCTTTCATCTGAATCGATGGCAAATTTGTCCTCCTTGGTCACCACGCGACCAGCTATCCGCGTCGGGGTTCCGCGGGGGTAACGCAAGAGCAGTCGGGTTAGTCACCTTCGCCCAAGCGAGATTTGTCGGTGAGAGACAGACCAGGACAAAAATAAGTACGGAACTCTGAGGCAGCCGCTCATACAGAGCGAGGCTAGCGCTTGGTGAACTGGAAGCGACGACGGGCGCCCTTTCGACCGTACTTCTTACGTTCATGCTCATGCGCGGATCGCGGGTCAGGAGGCCGGCACTCTTGCAGACTTCCGCGCAGTTCGAGGTTGTATTCGCAGCAGCGCACGGGAGATGCCCACGAATGGCCGACAGCCTGGCCGATCACGCCGCCGCCGACGTCGCGTTGACCAGATGTCGAACTTGCCGTCAGTTTCGGTCAGCCGCCATCGGCTGGTGGACCATCATGCGGAGCACGGCGTTCGGTGAAGTAGTACTCGAAGACTGCGGCCGTTGACGGTGATCTTGCCGGTGCCGGGACGCAGGAAGGCGCGGGCGGCCGCGCTCTTGCGGCGACCGGTTCCGTAGTTCTGAGGAAATGTCTCATGGGGTCCTCGAGCCTCTACTTCTGGATCGCGGTCAGGATCTGGGGCTGCTGGGCGGCCTGCTCGTGTCGGGGCCCGCGTAGACCTTGAGCTTGCGATACATCTCCTTGCCGATGTTGCTCTTCGGCAGCATGCCCTTGATGGCGCTCCTCGATGATGCCGGATCGGCTGGGTCGCCTCCATCTTGTCGGCGCTTGGTCTCCTTCATAACCGGCCTGGGTGCCGGTGGGGCGGCGGTAGAACTTCTGGCCCTTCTTCTCCGGTCAGATCGCCTTATCGGCGTTGATAACGATGACGTGGTCGCCGGTGTCGATGAAAGGCACATAAGTGGGCTTATGCTTCCCCATCAGGATTTTGGCGGCCTTGCTGGCGACCCGTCCCGAGCTGCCTCGCTGGCATCGAGCACGAACCAGCAGCGCGTGATCTCGCTCTTGGACGGAAATTCGGTCTTTGATAGACAGACGATCTCCGTTTGCGAACTACAAAACTTTAGTCTACGGATCCCGGTGGAAGTGTGTCAATCCGGACAGGCCAAGCCTATGCAGACCGGGCGCACACGATGACCGGGCAGGCGCAGTCAGACCAAACTAGTATAGCAGGAGTGGGGCGGCCCGGTAAATCCTTCCCATACGAGGACGGATTCCTCCCGTTTCCCCTCATAATCACCGGATGGACTTCCACCTCGCGCAGATCAACATCGCCCGCCTGGTCGCCCCGCTCGATGATCCCCGCATCTCCGCCTTTGTCAGCCAGTTGGACGAAATCAACGCCCTCGCCGAATCTTCGCCCGGATTTGTCTGGCGCCTCAAATCCGATTCCGGCAATGCCACCGATATTGCCTACTCCGAGGACCCCTTCGTCATCGTCAACATGTCCGTCTGGACCTCAGTAGACGCTCTGCGCGATTTCACCTACTCCACTCGCCACGTGGAAGTCTTTCGCGATCGGTCCCTCTGGTTCGAGCGCATGGAAACCCCACACTACTGCCTGTGGTGGATTCCCGCGGGCCATGTGCCCACGGTCGCCGAGGGCAGGGAACGGCTCCAGCACTACCAGCGCCATGGAGCAACACCGCATTCCTTCTGGTTCTCCCGCCGTTTCCCCGCGCCCGATCCCGTGCAATCTCCGGCCTGAGCCTGTGTCAAAACAGCGACATCTGCTCGCCTGCATCCGCCGGCCGGTAGATGTCGCCACGGTCATCCTGGAACCACGACAGCTCCCACTCGCAATCTTTCACCACCTGGTGATCGCCCCGCTGCCGGGCGGTCTCCAGCAGTCGATTCATCAACAGCGCCGATTCCATTCGCCGGCGCTCTGACGAGGGATACAGAAACGCGCGCCGGGTCAGTTGGACGGCCACAGCCCAGTCTTCCCTCACTGCCCAGGCCAGCGCGGCATCCAGCTCGGCGATCATCTTGCGCACCAGAACAGCCTGCTCGCGCCAATCGAGGAACAACTCGTTCAGCGCCTCCGCGTGGCGCCAGCGCAGGGCCTCCTCCGGCTTCAGCGAGACCCCGCCCGCCAGCCGGAACACCGTGCCCCCGGAATCCAGTGCGTCGAGCAGCCCTCGCTCTACCAGCTTCCCGGCCGCCTCCAACGCATCCACCCCGGACAGTTCGGCCACCCGTCCGGCCAACTCCAGCGAAAACCCATCTCCGCGGCACAGCGAAATGGCCCGCCAGAGCTTCTCGACCTCTTCTTCCAGGGGCGCCTGTTTCTTTCCCCCCTTGCGGGATTTCAACTCAACCAGCGCCGGACCCGGTTCCCGTGTGGTGATCAGCACGGAGCCCAGCCCGTCGGGCGGCGTCGAAAACGGCTCAGCCCCCCGGACGTCATCCAGTACCACCAAGACCCGGTGGGATCGCACTGTTTCACCCACCGCGGCCAGCAGACTCTCCGCAGTTCCCTCGGCGGCGATACCCAATTGCCACGCGAGTTCCCCGGCGATCATCGAAAGGGGCCGGTCGCCGCACTGGATCCATAGAGCATCGCGGAAGTGGGCACCAGAGCGGCGCGCAAACTCATGCGCCAGCCAGGTCTTCCCGCTGCCTGCCGCCCTGCCGCGGATAACGGCCGTCCCGCAGCGGTCCACCAGGGCCTGCCGCAGTTTTTCCAGCTCCTCGTCCCGTCCTTCAAATTCGGGCAGCGCCGCCAGGGAAAATGGAGTCGCGGCATCGCGGGGATGCAGGCTGACCACCCAGCGCTCCAGAGCGCGCAACATCTCCAGTGGTTCATCGCTCCACCGGAAAAACCGCCGCCGTTCCAGCAGCGCGGGATGCGGGCAATCCTCGGCCAGCACACAGGCCACCGGCGGATCTTCGTTGCTTTCCACGTGCGCCAGCAATTCCGCCCAGTCGGCCCGCGATGCGCGTTCGGGCACGGCCTGCTTCGAAAGCACCAGCAGGATCGCGTCGTTGCCTACGCCGCCGTCCCAGGCCGCCGCCACGGTGGACCCCACCGCCGGTCCCAGTTCTTCCAGGGTTACCCGGCACTCCGCCCCGCCTTCCAGCCTACGCGCAAGCGTCTGCGCGACCGCCCGATCCCCGGGGGCGTAACACAGGAATAAATTGAGCACAGTCTTCTATCCTACCCGGGGCAAACCGCCTGCTGCGCGCGTTTGGCATACTCGGTCGCGGCCCGCATCAGACCCAGGGCTTCCACGATGCGCGGGGCGTGCTCGAAGCCGTACTGAAAGCCTCAGCTGCCGAAGCCCCTTCCCGGCCAGATCGCCGTGCGGATGAACGCAGTAGTTTTCCGGGAAATGTACAGACACCCGCGGCCGCTTCGAGCCTGCCACTTCATCCACCTCCGGATCGCCGGTAGTCCTGGTCAGATACCGGAAGAATGCGGAATCCGGATGAGTCTCCACCTCGCGAAACGTGAGGTAGAAGTAGAAGCCCGCACTTCCTCCACGGCATTCCTCCAACTCAGCGCCCAGGTGCTGCGCGATGCCCGCGCGGACCGCCAACGCCTTCTCCCTGTATCCGGCATTCACGCCGCGCAGTTGTTCATCGATCTTGTGATCCAGCAGGTAACTCGCCATCTCCTGCACAAACAGAGGTGCGCTGAAGCCCGTGTCGCTCGTCTTCTGCACCAGCGCATTCGTCAACGGCCGGTCCGGACCCAGGATGTAACCGATCCGCAAGGCGGGCGCCAGGATCTTCGAAAGCGTCCCGATCTCGAAGGCGATGCCGGATGCATCCAATGGCAGCACCGATTCGAAGGGCTCCACCTCCGGGTCGTGCAGCAGCAGCTCGTACGCCAGTTGTCATAGATGATCGGAATCCTGCGGTTTTGTGCCCGCGAGACCTCTTCCGCGATCGCCAGCAGTGCCCGCCTTCTGCGGTTCGAAAGCAGCGTACACGACGGGTTGTTCACCGTCACGAAATAGAAGAACGAGATCCGTTCCGCCTTCGGCCCCAGGCTGTTCAGCTTCTCGCGCAGCAATTCCAGCGAAGGGCCTTCCGTGTCCTCCGGCACTGTGAGGACTTCGAACCCACGCCGTTCCAGCGCTTCGGCATAGATGTAGTACATCGGATCCGAAGTGATCACGATGCCTTGCGGCAGCACGTCCCCCAGGGCATCCAGAATGCTGGTGGCGCCACACGCCCCGATCGTCAGCCGCTTGCCGGCCAGGTCCGATTCCGTCAGGCCGCCCACACGGTGCCCGATGAGAAAACTGCGCAGCGACGCGATGAGGTTGGCCGAGCCCGCCGGACTCCCATAGTTGAACGCCTGCCGGTACCGGCGCGTGTCCGAAGCGACGGCCTCCATCGCTTCGCGCAGCCCGGCCACGGGGATCGTCTCCTCATTCACATATCCGACGCCGAGATTGATATCGATCCCATCCCGGAAGTCGTGTGCGAATTCGGCCATCATCCGGCTCACCGGCGCCGGGGTTGTCGACGCCCGCCCATAGGAAGAAAGTCGCATGTGATCTCATCCTACCCGCTCCGGTGGATGCCCGGACGCAGCAAGGCCGGGCAGCGCTCCCTGATAGCGGGATTTCAGGGCGCTCTGCCCGGCCTTACTTCTTTCAAACAATTCTAGATGAACTTGTACTTGCCAGGGACAGGGAATTCCGGAATTTCCGGCTTCCCATCGTACTTCCACTGATCTTCCTTGGGCATCAGGTCCTGCTTGGAATTCAAGATCATATCCCAAGTGATCTTCTGGCCGCTATACGCGGATTCGCGGCCCATGATGCAGGTCAGCGTGCTGGCCGCGACTTCCAGGGATTCGTTGATATAGGGACCGTCGCCGCGAATCGACTTGTACAGCTTCGTGTGCTCCAGATAGTAGCCCACGCCGCCGCGCGGCTGCGACAGTTCGATGCGGCCCTTAGCGCCGGCCACCACTTCGTTCACCTGGCCGTAGAGGCCATTGGGGAACTGGCGGCAGTAGCTCGACATCCGTACGCCATTCGGATACTCGTAGTCGGCCGAGACATGGTCGAAGATCGTGCCGTGGATCTCATCCTTCGGACGCCACGCCGCGCCGCCGGAGGCGACGACGCTGATGGGGTGGGTGCCCATGATCCAGTTGCAGACATCGATGTTGTGCAGGTGCTGCTCAACAATCTGGTCGCCGCAGATCCACAGGTTCGAATACCAGTTGCGGAGCTGCCACTCCATGTCGCCCCACTTGGCGTCGCGGCCATTCCGCTGCTGGATGACCGGAGTGCCCACCCAATATGCGTACAGACCGACGATGTCGCCCAGCTTGCCGTTCTTCAGCGCATCGACGTTTTCCAGATAGTACGGATCGCTGCGCCGCTGGGCGCCGCTCACCACCGTCAGCTTCTTCTCGACGCTCTTCTGGGCCGCGGCCATGAAGCGCCGGATGCCGGTGCCATCCACGCCGAAGGGCTTTTCACAGAACACGTGCTTGTTGGCTTCGATCGCGGCTTCGAAGTGCACGGGACGCCAGCCGGGAGGCGTGGCCAGGAAGACCACGTCGATGTCGGACTTCAGCACCTTCTTGAACGCGTCGAAACCCACGAACCGCTTGTCGGGCTCGACCTTGATGCGGTCGGCCGCACCCATCGCCTCTGCTCTGCTCCGAAGGTCCTTCAGGCTCTTTTCCAGCTTGTCTTCGAAGGCGTCGCCCATCGCGACCAGCTCCACGGCCGAATCGCCCTTCAGGGCGTCCAGCACCGCCTGCGAGCCTCGGCCGCCGCATCCAACCAGGCCTACCTTCAGTTTTGCCGGAGCCCAGCCTTTGACGAGTTCAGGCCGCATGATCGTAAATGCGGCGCCTGCCGCTGCCGGGCCGGTCAGAAACGACCGGCGTGACGTGTTGTTGTTCTTGCTTTCCATTCGTTCGGCACCTCAGCCGCCGACTATTGTATATCGGACGACAGCCATTTTGAGGGCACCGCCGGCTGACAACCGGATCTCAATCTGCGAACCGTTCCCGCGCCTGCGGCCGCGTTGTACCCTGGCAGTGTCTCTATCCGCCCGCGCAGCACACAGGAGCAAGCATGATTGACATCCTCACCGGACTTAAGCGCTTTCAATCCGAGGTCTACCCAAGCCATCGCGACCTCTTCGCTCACCTGGCCGAAAACCAGCAGCCGCGTGCCCTGTTCATCACCTGCTCCGATTCTCGTGTCGTCCCGAATCTGATCCTTCAGGCCGAGCCCGGAGATCTCTTCCTCATCCGCAACGCCGGCAATATCGTGCCCCCGGTCGGTTCGGCCGACGGCGGTGGAACCGTCGCCTCCATCGAATACGCCGTGTCGGCGCTGGGCATCACCGACGTGATCCTCTGCGGCCACACCAACTGCGGAGCGATGAAGGGCATTCTCCACCCCGAAAAAGTAGCCTCGATGCCCAATGTGGCGGCCTGGGTGCAGCACGCCGCGCCCGCCCGCCGCGAAGTGGAAAAACTCTTTCCCGATGTCACCGAGCACGAGCGGATGGAGCGGATGGTGGAGCAGAACGTCATCCAGCAGGTGAAGAATCTGCTCACCCACCCTTTCATCCGGTCGCGTGTCGAAGCAGGCCGCATGGAGATCTATGGCTGGGTCTATGACATCCGGTCGGGACTCGTGCGCGGCATGGATGAATCCGGCAAGGAGTTCAGCGAGATTCATTTCGAATCGCACGGCTCACCCGACGAGAAACGGATGCTGCGGGAATTGGAGAAGGACGAGGAGTTCTGGGAGCGGATCTAGCTCGCGGCGGCGATCGCCGTCTCCTGCAGCCGCCGCAGTTCCACTTCCATCGCTTCCAGGCTGAGGCGGGCCGCTTCGAAGTCGGATTCCTCGGCGGCGCGATCCAGCCGGGCCGCTGTTTCCGCCACTGCCGCCGCCATAATGCTCTGCGCCGCGCTTTGAATCCGCTGCGCGTCGCTGCGCAGCGAGGCCAGGTCGCCCGATTCGGTGGCCGCCTGTAGTTTCTTCAAACGCTCCGGGGCCAGTTGCAGGAACAGTTGCATCATCTGTCCCAGCAGGACCGGGTCGGCATCAATCATGCGCGAAGCAGAGCTGATGCTTCCGCGCCCCGCCGCCGTCGCGGTGGGCCGTTCCTGCAACGGGAACAGCGGCTGGTCCATGTATTGCTCCACCAGCGCCAGCAGATGCTTATGATCGACGGGCTTGGCGATGTAGGCGTTCATGCCGGCCTGCAGGCACCGCTCACGGTCGCCATTCATGGCGTGCGCCGTCATGGCCACCACCGGCAGGTTCGCGAACCGCTGATCGGCCCGGATGCGCCGCGTGGCTTCCAACCCGTCCAGCACCGGCATCTGGACGTCCATCAGCACAAGGCGGTATGACCTGTTCTCGAGCGTCTCCAGCGCCTGCTGCCCGTTGTTGGCGACGTCGATCGTGTAGCCCTTTTTCCGCAGCAGCGAGGTGACCACCTTCTGGTCGATCAGGTTGTCTTCCACCAGCAGGATCAGTCCGCGGCCGTTCTCGTCCACCGATTCAGGCGGAGCCAACGCACTCTGGCGCAGCGCTTCCCGGCTCTCGCTGGAACCCGGCATCAGCGGAACCACGGCGGTGAAGGTGCTGCCCTTGCCTGGTTCGCTCTCGACCTCAATTTGCCCGCCCAGCAGCATGACCAGGCGCTTGGTGATGGCCAGCCCCAGCCCTGTGCCGCCAAACCGCCGGCTGATGCTGCCGTCGGCCTGCGTGAATTTCTCGAAGATGGCGTCCTGCTTCTCCTTGGGGATGCCGACGCCGGTATCCGTCACCTGGATCTGCAACCGGACCGGCCCCGCCCCATGCGACTCCGGCGCCTCCGCCGCAATCGTCGCCCGTACCGATCCCGCGGGGGTGAACTTCACGGCATTGCTGAACAGATTGGCCAGAATCTGCCGCAGCCGCAGCGGATCGCCAATCAACTGGTCCGGAACCGAGGGATGCACTTCCCATGTCAATGCGACATTCTTCGAGCGCGCCCTCAACTGATGCGTCTTTGCACAATCCTGGACGAGCTGCCGGACATCGAACGGGATCTCCTCAATCACCATACGGCCCGCCTCGATCTTCGAAAGATCCAGCAGGTCGTTCAACAGCCCCAGCAGGGAGTGCGCGCAGTTCTGGGCCGCCTTCAGCTGTTCCCGTTGCTCATTGCTTACGGGGCTGTCCAGTACCAGATCCAGCATCCCGATGACACCACTCATCGGAGTCCGCAGTTCGTGCGACATGTTCGCCAGAAACTCGCTCTTGGCCTGGCTGGCCGACAGAGCCTTCTGCAGCGCCTGCTCCAGTTCATCCGTGCGGCTGCGGATCTTCTCTTCCAGCTGTTCCTGGTGTTCCCGCAGTTGCTCCTGGTAAGCCTCCAGCGAGCCGATCATCTCGTTGAAACTCTCGCCCAGGCCTTCGATCTCGTCGCCGGTTTCGCTCAGCTGGACCTTCTTCATCCGTCCGGCCCGCGCTTCCAGAATCCCCTCCTGCAACAGCAGCAGAGGCTTCACCAGCAGACGCGTTGTGAACCGCGCGATCGTGCCTGCCACCAGCAGCAGAATCGCCAGCAGGATCACCACCTTGCTCAACCGGACCCCGTCGGTATTGGCGGAAATATCGTACGCAAGTACTACGGAGATCACCCAGAAGACAAGCATCGCGGTGAACATCGAGAACTTCGTCGCGATCGACCTGATCTTCTTGGGTTGGGCCAAGGTTTGTTGCGCTTCCTTCCCTAAACGTTCGGTCAAATCAGCCCCTGAAACCATAGGGGAATCGCCTTAGCTGAGTCACCCTGAAGCGATACATCAGGCACAATGATGGGAGATGGCTCACGCTGATCCTTCCCAGGTGCTCGACCTTATCGACGCGTTCCGGCGCTCCAAGACAATGTTCACCGCCGTGTCGCTCGGCATCTTCGACCAATTGCATCACTCCGCTGCTTCCTCCGCTGCCCTGGCGGTGGAGCTGAATCTGCACCCCGGTGCTCTGGCCCGGCTGCTCGACGGCTGTGTCGGTCTGGGCCTGCTCACCAAATCCGGAGATCTGTACTTTAACACGCAGGAGGCGGAAGTGTACCTGCGGAGAGAGAGTCCGGATACTCTGAGCGGCTACATTCTGTACTCCGATCAGGTCCTTTTTCAGCTTTGGAGCCACCTGGATGATGCCGTGCGCGAAGGAACCCACCGCTGGGACCAGTCTTTTGGCGGAAAATCCGCTCTTTCGACCACTTCTTCCGCACCCCGGAGGCCCGCCAGACCTTCCTGTCCGGCATGCACGGATTGGGACAAATCGGTTCACCGGCCGTGGTCCGCATCTTTAACCTGAATCAGTTCCGCCACCTGGTGGATCTGGGCGGCGCCACCGGCCACCTGTCGATCGCCGCCTGCGAACGGTACGGCAACCTCCGCGCCACGGTATTCGACCTGCCTGCCGTCGTCGAAGCCGCCGGCCCCACATCGCCGCCTCGCGAGCGGCCGACCGGCTCTCCGTCGTCGCCGGAGACTTCTTCACCGATCCGTTGCCCCCCGCCGACCTCTACGCCGTCAGCCGCATCCTCCACGACTGGTCCGACGCGAAGATCCACCGTTTGCTGGAGAAGATCCACACCGCCCTGCCGCCCGGCGGCGCCCTGCTGATCGGCGAGACGCTCCTCGATGAGGATGCCTCCGGCCCTGTTTCCTCCCAGATGCAATCGCTGAATATGCTCGTCTGTACCGAAGGCCGCGAGCGCACTGCCTCGGAATATCAGGCTCTCTTGGAGTCGTCCGGATTCTGCCGCGTCGAGGCCCGGCGCACCGGTACGCCGCTTGACGCTGTCCTCGCATTCAAGAAAGAATAGCGGGCGATGAGCAGGATAGTATCCCTCGCCCTCATTACCGCCATGACCTCTACTGCTGCAATTCAAATCGATAAAACTGCTTGGGGTGGCTGGCCGAACTGCTACCGCATCAGCAACGGCGAAGTTGAAATGATCGTTACCGCCGATATCGGGCCGCGCATTATGCGCTTCGGCTACGTCGGCGGTCAGAATCTTTTCTGGGTGCAGAAAGAGACGGAAGGCAAGAGCGGCGAACCCGCCTGGGTCGCTCGCGGAGGCCACCGCATCTGGGTCGGCCCCGAGGACATCCGCTACACCTACCCGCCTGACAACAGCCCTGTCCAGGTGGAATCAAAAGGCGATGTGCTCATCGCCACCCAGCCTGTCGAGCCGGAAACCCACATCCAGAAGCAGATTGAAATCCGTCTGGAAGCCACCGGAACCCGCGCCACCATCATTCACCGCCTTATTAATAAGGGAAACATGCCCCTGCAGTACGCCGCTTGGGCGTTGTCGATGATGGCTCCCGGCGGACACGGTGTCACCGGTTTCCCCCCTCGTGGGACGCATCCGGAGATGCTTCAGCCCACGAACCCCCTGGTGATGTGGGCCTTCAGCGACCTGAGCGACCCTCGTTGGACATTCACGAAAAAGTACCTGGTTCTGCGCAGCGAGCCCGGCAACAAGACCCCCACCAAGCTCGCTCACCACAACCCGAAGACCTTCGGCGCCTATTTCCTGAACGGCGAGGTCTTCCTGAAGCAATACGACGCCGCTCCGCGCGAGAAGCACCCCGATATGGGATCCTCCTACGAGACCTTCACCAACGCGGATTTCCTGGAAATGGAGACACTTGGCCCGCTCACCCAGGTCGAACCGGGCGCCACTCTGGAGCATGTCGAATGCTGGTCGCTTCACCGGAATATGACCCCCTCCGCTTGGACCGACGCCGAGTTGGATCGCATCTTATTGCCAGTCCTTGCATCCAAGTAGGAAATGACATTTCTCCGCGCTATCGGTGTGGCCAGTCTGCTGGCCGTTTCGTGTTTTGCTGAGTTTAAGGTGCAGACGGCCGGCGCTCCCCCCGCGGAAGCCTCCGCCGTCGCCGCGTCGCTCGTCAAGGACGGCGTAAAAGTTCTCAAGGAAGACGGCTCGGTCCTGCTGGAAATGTGGGTCGTGGCGGCAGAGCCCAAAGGCGGCGCCGCCGAACAGAACACCACCTGGTCCAGCGTTGGTCATGGATCTCTATTGGGCGTAGTCAAGTACCCGGCGCGCGCCAGCGATCGCCGCGGCCAGACGATCAAGCCCGGCACTTACACCATGCGGTACAGCTACTTCCCCATGAACGGCGACCACCAGGGCGTGGCCCCGCAACGGGATTTTGCCATTCTTTCGCCTGTTGCCACCGACACGGATGCCGCCGCCAAGCCGGCGTTTGACGCTCTGGTGGACATGAGCCGCAAGGCCTCGGGGACCCCTCATCCCCTCGTCCTCAGTATCTGGAAGGACGACGGCGGCATCAGCCAGGGCATCGATTCCGCCGGCGAGACGGACCAGGTTCTCCACGTGAAAGTTGGCTCGACAACGCTTTCAATCATCGTTGTCGGCAAGTACGAAGGCTGATCCCAGTGATCTGGCTCGCGGTCGTAGTTCTGTTGTTGCCGGCCGCGGGCCTCCTCTACCAGGCCTTGGGCGTCCGCCGCGACTCGACTCGTTTTCCCTGTCCCGGCCGTATCGTCAATGGACTCCACATTCATCAGACCGGCAGCGGTGGGCCCACCGTCATTCTGGAGGCCGGCATCGCCGCCAGTTCCGTGAGCTGGCGGCTGGTGCAGGAACCCCTCAGCCGGGAGTGCACCGTCGCCAGTTACGACCGCGCCGGACTCGCCTGGAGCCAGGCCCGCCCCACTCCGCGGACCATGCCCAATCTCGTCGCCGATCTGAACGAATTCCTGGAATCCACGCAGCTTCCCGGTCCCTACATCCTGGTGGGCCATTCCTTCGGCGGTCTGATCCTGCGCCACTTCACCGCCGCCCATCCGGGCAAGGTGCGCGGGCTCGTGCTCGTAGACCCGCTGGAGCCCTTCGAATGGAGCCCACTCACCTCCACCCAGGCGAAGCGGCTGGCCAAAGGGGTGATGCTCTCGCGACGGGGAGCCTTTCTGGCGCGCATCGGCGTCGTCCGTTTCGCGCTCGATCTGCTCCTTTCCGGCTCGCGCGCCATCCCTAAGCTGATGGCCAAGGCGTCCAGTGGCCAGGGCAGCTCCGTGACGGACCGCCTCGTCGGCGAGGTCCGCAAACTCCCCTCCGATCTCTGGCCCATCATGTGTGCCCATTGGTGCTTGCCCCGCTGCTTCCTCACCATGGCAGAGTACCTCCAGCGACTCCCGGAAACCTGCGCCAGCGCCCTCGATTCGACGCCGCTGCGCGCTATTCCGGTCGTGGTCATCTCCGGCGGAAAAATAGAGGCCAAGGTCCAGGAAGCCCACCGGGAGACAGCCGCCCTTTCCGCGATGGGCAGCCACGTGATTGCTCCCCTCAGCGGTCACTGGGTTCAACTCGACGCTCCGGAACTTGTCATCTCCGCCATCCACACCGTGACTAAGCTGTCATAATTGATCTTGGTGTGATGTTACGCACAGGCAACCCTGCAAAGTTCGGCAGGCGTGGATTCCTCGGCCGCGCCGGCGCCCTCGCCGCGCTGGGCGGCAGCCTCGAGGCACTCCATTCAGCTCAGTTGAAACCCGGCGCCCGGCCCCGCAGCATCATCTGGATGGTGGCGGATGGGATGAGTCCGAGTGTGCTCCCGTTGGCCGATCACTTCTCCCAACTCATTCGGGGCAAAGGCCTGGTCTGGCAGGCGTTGTTCGACCGGCCGGAAGCCCAGCGCGGCCTCATGGATATGGCCTCGCTGGACTCGCTCGTAACCGACTCCTCGTCCGCCTCTTCCTCGTGGGGTTCCGGCTCCCGCATCTTCAACGGCTGGGTGAACGTCCTGCCCGACGGGACCGAACTCACCCCCATCGCCGAAATCGCCAGGGACAAGCACAAACGAGTCGGTCTGGTGACCACGGCCACCGTCACGCACGCCACACCGGCCGGCTTCACCGCCGCGGTGAAGCACCGCGACGACGAGCACCTCATCGCGGAGCAGTATCTCGATCGCGCCGATGTCATTCTCGGCGGGGGCCGCCGCTTCTTCGATCCCAACGCCCGTGCCGACAAGCGCGACATGGTCGCCGCATTCCGCAAGGCCGGCTACGGTTACGCCGCCACACGCGACGAGCTCAACGCCCTGCGCAGTTCCCGGCTGCTGGGCCTCTTCAGCGCCAGCCACCTGCCCTACTCCATCGATCGCCGTGGCGACAAAGCCGCCCAGGAACTGGTCCCCACCCTGTCCGAAATGACCTCCACGGCGCTGGCCGCCCTCAGCCACGCCCCCAATGGTTTCCTGCTCCAGGTGGAAGGCGCCCGCGTGGACCATGCCGCCCACGCCAATGACGCGGCCGCCCTGCTGTGGGACATGCTCGCCTTCGACGAGGCCGTCGAGACGGTGCTGCAATACGCCGAGAAACATCCCGAGACCCTGGTCGTCATCACCAGCGATCATGGCAACTCCAATCCGGGACTGGTCGGCATGGGCTATGAGTACAAGGAAAGCACCCAGTGCTTCGAACGTCTGGCCCGCATCAACAGTTCCTTCTACGCGATCTCACCCCGCTTCGGCGGCGCCGCGGAGTACTCCATGAAGACTCCCGCCGTCACCGTTCCCACGGGTCCCGCGCCCACGCCGGAGCGCGTCCAGGAACTAGCGCGCTATCACTTCGGCTTTGAACTGGCGCCGGACGAGATCGACATCCTCAGGAAGTCCGGCGGCGGCACGAAGAAACTCAGCATGAACCGCCAGCTCGACACGATGTCCGGGCTGATGGGGCAGGTGGTGGGCAATCACACAGGCATCGGTTGGACCGGTTCCACTCATACCTCCGACTACACCCTCCTGACCGCCCTCGGTCCCGGGGCGGAACGCTTCTCCGGCTTCGTCCGCAATACCGAAGTGTTCCCGCATCTCACTGCCCTCATGGACTCCCAGTTCAAGAATCCATCGATGGATGCGGACAAGGCTCGTCAGTTCAAGGATGCTGCCGGGGTCTTCCGGCGCCGCCGGCCCGACTGGGCTTAGGCGCCTCCACGGCCTACGCAGGCAAGGACGGACCAGCCCCACGCAGAGGCCCGTCCCAACTACTGAATTCAGGCAGTCTGGCCGGAGAACACACTCTCCAACACATCGGTGAGCGTCGACATCGGATCGCTGCCCGCCTCTTTCTCCAGCAACGCCATCATCTCTTTGTACGATTCCAGCACCGTGTTCGTCGCGGAATCCGTGCTGTCCGCACTGTCGGTCGAACTGCTGTCATCATCCTCCGTCGAACTCGTGCTGCTCGTGCTCGAATCGGCCGGCGGCGCTCCGGGAGGCGGTCCACCACCGGGAGGCGGTCCTCCGTGACCCTTCATGCCGCCCGGCGGCCGCAGATCCGGCATGCTGCCCGTCTCTGCTGCGTTTGTAAACTTCTCGGCGAGCTCTGACAGTTTCGTAGCTTTCTCGGAGTCGCCGCTTTCACTGGCCGACGCGGCAGCTTCCTTCAGCTTCTCCGCGATGGTCGAGGCGACTTCCTTGAATTTGTCCGGATCGGACTGCTGCAGCTCGCTCAACTGGGCCATCAGACTGCCCAGCTTGGACACTTTGGCCGGCGGATCCGACGACACCCCCGTTGTTCCGGAAGCGCTCGTCGTCCGTGTTTTGAGTATGCTTTCCAGCGAGTTTGCGGAAAGCGAACTGTTGATTGCGTTCACAGACATACTGCCCATACCATCGACTTCCCTCGGCGCCGCTTGAGGTTCCGGGGTGTAAAGAAGGGTTAAGTCAATGAGGAGAAGAATATCCGAATAATGGATCCACGTTTTGCGCCGAAATCCTACGATGCGCCCGCGGTCATGCCCGGCCAGCCTGAATGGATCCTCGGACCCACCTCCTGCTCACTCAGAATCCGCGCCTCCGCCGCCAGCATCTCACGCCACCGGGCGTCCACCACCGCGGGTTTGGCGACCTTTCGCGCCAGCTTCAGAAATACGCGGTAATGCCCGGATTCCGACGCGAACAATGCCTTGTAGAACTCAGCCAGTTCCTGGTCGTCCGATGCCTCCGCCAACGCCAGAAACCGCTCGCACGACCGGACTTCAATCAGGGCGGAAATCAACAGCCGGTCGAGCAGTTCCGTGGCCTCGCCCTTCCGCACCAGCAGCCGCAAGGAATTGGCATAGGGATTCTTGTGGATCCGCTCCAGACGCCCGCCGCGCCGCAGCAGGATCCGTGTCACCTGGGCCAGATGCGCCGTCTCGTCGCGCGCCACACCGGTCATCGTCTCCACCCAGCCGTCCAGCCATTCGTTCGGCCAGCGTGTCAGCAACTCCAGTGCATTCGTGGCGGCCTTCTTTTCCAGAAAGGCGTGATCCACCAACAAGCGCATAGGCTCCGCCAGCACGGATCGTGCCCACTCTACGGGCGTCCGCGACAACAGCGGCATCTCCTCCAATACGGCCAGTTCCGATTTCCTCACAGATCCAAGTTAGCGCGTTGTGGCGCCTTGAGCCCACGCCGGGCGCCCTCAGATCTGGAAGTCGAGCTCATAGGCCCCGCTGGGCCGCTTCTGGATCACCTTGGCCTCGGCCGCCTCCTGGATCACCAGCGAGTACGGCGGGACACTGCCGGTGACGAACACACTCGCGCCGATGGTGCTGCCCACACCGATCACGGTGTCGCCGCCCATGATCGTAGCCCCGGCATAGATAGTGACCTTGTCCTGGATCGTTGGATGGCGCTTCTGCCCGCGCAAAGCCTGGCCTGCCGCCAGTGATTTGGCCACCAGGCCCACGCCCTGGTACATCTTGACGTGGTTGCCGATCACCGACGTCTCACCGATAACCGTGCCCGTGCAGTGATCCACGAAGAAGTGCGTGCCGATGCGCGCCCCCGGATGCAGGTCCATGCCCGTCCTGGAGTGGGCCCACTCGGTCATGATGCGCGGAATCAGCGGGATATTGTCCAGGTAGAGTTCGTGCGCCAGCCGTTGTGCCGTAATGGCCTCTACGAACGGATACGCGACAATCACTTCTTCCTTGCTCAATGCCGCCGGATCGCCCTCGTACGCCGCCTCGATGTCCGTCTGCAGCAGCGCCCGGACCTGCGGCAGGTTCCCCAGGAACTTCAAGGTCAGCCGGTGCGCGGCGTCCTTCAGGTTTTCCTTTTCCAGCTCCTTCGGAGTACTGTATTCCAGGCTCTTGTAGATCTCATTCTCCAGCCGCCTCAACACGCTGCCGACCAGTTCCAGCGTCTCGGAGTGGATCTCCGACGAATGAATCAGGAACTCATCGAAGAAACCCGGAAACAGCAGGCGCAGCAGGTCGACCGTGATCTCGGCGATCGCATTCTTCGACGGCAGATTCTTGCCGTCAATGTGGTTGATGCCGCCGCAGCAGTTGTAAGAACCGATCAGACGTTCCGTCAGATCTTCAAGAGTAGTCTCCACCGCCGAAGTATCCCAGCCGCGGCGTTGCGGCTGCAACCCCTGGGCGGAAGAGAGAAACTCCGGGCATGTCGGTTGGGGCATACATGATTCTGATTCATCCGGAGCGTCCGAGGTCTCAAGGATCTAGGGCGGCCCTGTCTGGAAGATCGCGTCCACGGCCCGCGAGTTTGCCGGTGTAACATTGGACGTTCCATCGCCCCCACGCCAACACCCGCCCGCGCGATACTGTCACTCATGCGCTTTTTGCTCACCGCATTCCTCTTCCTCCCCCTTCTTCTGGCCGACCAGAACCCCGGCTGGAAGAAGCCGTTCCCGGCCCACCGCATCGCCGGAAACGTCTACTACGTCGGCACCGAGGATCTGGCCTGCTTCCTCATCACCAATCCCGAAGGCCACATCCTCATCAATACCGGCCTGGCCGACTCCGTACCACTCCTGCGCCAGAGCTTCGAGAAGCTCGGTTTCCAGTTGAAGGACGTTAAGATCCTCCTGAACATGCAGGCCCACTTCGACCACGTGGCCGCCATGGAAGAGGTCCGCAAGCTCACCGGAGCCAAAGTCTACGCCACCGAGGCCGACGCCCCCATCATGGAGGACGGAGCCAGGAGCGACCCCGCCTTCGGTCCCGAAGCCTACTTCACGCCCATCCATGTCGACCGCCGCATCAGGGACGGAGAAGTCATCCGGCTGGGAGCCACCGCCCTCACCGTCATCACCACGCCCGGCCACTCCAAAGGCAGCGTCAGCTACACCATGACCGTCGACGACAATGGCCGCAAACGCAGTATGGCCTTCGCCAACATGGGCACCGTGGTCATGCCGCTGCTGGGCAATCCGAAGTACCCCAACATCGCCGCCGATCTCGAGCAATCCTTCGCCAAGCAGAAGCGTCTCTCCCCCGAGATTTGGGTGGCCGCTCACGCCTCGCAATATGACATGGAGAAGAAGGTGAAAGCCGGTTCTTTCGTCGACCCCCAGGGCTACAAGGCCGCCATCGATCAGTACGAGAAGAGCTTCCACGAACAGCTCGCCAAGGCGCGTACCAAGGCCGGCTCGTCGCACTAGCCGCCCGCTGCAAACGAACCCACGCTCGTCCGCGATGCCGCCAAGCCATTCCAACCGCCTGCGGCATCGCGACTTAGGTTATTCCCCCACCGTTCGCTACACTGGTAGCAATGGCCGGTGACCCCGCCTCTTCCCGTCTAGCCGTCACTCTTTGCGGTATCCCGCTGAAGAATCCCGTATTGGCCGCCTCCGGCACATTTGCCTATGGCGTCGAATTCGAGTCGATCCTCAATCTCGACCAGATGGGTGGCTTCGTCGTCAAAGGACTCTCCCGCGAACCCATGGATGGCAACAAACCGCCGCGGGTGTGGGAAGCCGAAGGCGGCATGATGAATTCCATTGGCCTCCAGAACATCGGGGTGCGCGCCTTCGTCGCCGACAAACTGCCCGCCCTGCGGAAACACTCCACGCCGGTCTTCGCCAATGTCTTTGGCTATGCGATCGAGGACTATTGCGAGGTGGTCCGCGTCCTGGAAGACCACCCGGGCGTCGCTGCCTACGAACTGAATGTCTCGTGCCCCAACACCAAACACGGCGGCATCTTCTTCTCGTCCGACCCCGAATTGCTGGGCCAGCTGGTCTCCGAAGTGCGCCGCATTGCACGCCGCCCGCTCATCGTGAAACTCTCGCCGAACGTCACCAGCATCGAGCCGCTAGCGCTGGCCGCCGAAGCCGCCGGAGCCGACGCACTTTCTCTCACGAACACCTTCGTCTCCCTGGCCATCGACGCCCGCACCCGCAAGCCCCGCCTCGGCGCCGGCTTCGGAGGACTTTCCGGACCCGCCATCAAACCCATCGCCCTGAGAATGGTCTTCCAGGCCGCCCGTGCTGTGAAGATCCCGGTCGTCGGCCTCGGCGGAATCGCCACCGGAGAGGATGCGGCCGAGTTCATGCTGGCCGGAGCCACGGCCGTCCAGGTCGGCACCGCCACCTTCTGGGATCCGCGCGCGCCCATCCGCATCGCGCGCGAACTCGATCACTTCTTGAAACAGGAAAACATCGCCGGCGCGGCCTCGCTGACAGGCGCGCTGGAATGGGGAAAATCATGAAAGAAATCATCTCAACCGAAGACGCGCCCAAGGCCATTGGCCCTTATTCGCAGGCAGTGCGCTGGAATGGCCTGGCCTTCCTCAGCGGCCAGATTCCGCTGGACCCCGCCACCGGCCAGATCGTGGAGGGTGGCATCGAGGAGCAGACGGTACGCGTCCTGGAGAACCTCCGAGCCGTATTGGAAGCCGCCGGAGCCTCCTTCGAAACCGTCCTCAAGACGACCATCTTTGTGAAGGACCTGGGCGATTTCGCCAAAGTGAACGAAATCTACGGCCGCTACTTCCCGGCAAACCCCCCAGCCCGAGCCACCGTCGAGGCCGCCCGTCTCCCCCGCGACGTCCGAGTGGAAATCGAAGCCGTAGCCTACACGAAGTAACTCATCCGAGCCAGAACTGCGGAAGCGGGCAGTTTGAGCGGAAAGCGATCAGCGGTCAGCCGTCTGCGATCAGCGATCAGCCGTCAGCGATCAGCTACGAGCTAACGGCATCCCTGCCCGCAACCCAAAACAGTCTCCTGGCCTCGCCGGCGGCAGCAACCAACGGGACGGCGGACACCCTGGTCCGCGCGGGGTCCCCTGACCCCGCCCGAGGAAGCGCGACAACAATCAAACAGCGCCTTTCAGCGCGTGTTGAGCCCCGATACCTGCCTATTCGGCAACAAGCACCCGCCGACTTCGCTAACTCAAAAGCTGACAGCTGACCGCTGATAGCTGAAAGCTAAAAACTGACCGCTGATAGCTGAGAGCTATAAGCTGACAGCTAAAACCCCACCGCCACCCCCAACAAGCCGCCCGCCCCCTTCACGCCGGCTCCCCATCCCGGTGACACGGCCCCGACGCCCCCTTCTCCTTCACCTTGTACTGCTCCACCTGACTGCCCGTCTTCCCCTGCTTCGTCTTGTGCAGCAGCACGCTGATCTCCTGCGGCGTCATCTTCTTCATGGTCTTCAGCGTCAGAATGTTCGCCTCCAGTTGCTCCACCGTCTCGACGCCCGAGACCACCGCATCCACATCCTGACTCCACGTAAACTGCAGGCACTCCTCAATCTTCGCCACCTGCTGCTTCGTGATCGACCCCATCGCGTTCGACTTCATCGCCAGCACGCCCAGACCCTTCTTCCGGGCTACCGGCAGCACATTCGTAATGAAACTCAGATAGTGCGGGTCGATCAGGTTGATCGGCATCTGCACCGTTTCCCACACGTCCGTCGCCTCCAGCAGCCGCAGATGGATCGACGGATCATGATGGCCCGTGAACCCGATGTGCCGCACCTTGCCCTGCTGCTTGGCCTTCACAAAGGCCTCCAGCGAGCCGTCGGCTGCCAGGATCTGGTCCACCTCCTTGTGCTCGCTCACCTGATGGCAGGCCCAAAGATCGAGATAGTCCGTCTTCATCCGGCGCAGCTGCTCTTCCAGCGTCTTCATCGCGCCGTCGCGCGAGTACACCTCGCACTTGGTCATCAGCATGACCTTCTGCCGCCGCCCACCCTCCAGCGCCCGCCCATACACCTCGTCGCTCTTGCCCTTGTGGTACAGGTTGGCACTGTCGAAGAAGTTCACTCCGAGGTCGATCGCCCGGTGAATGATCCGCGTCGCGTTCTCCTCGCCCTGCACGTTCATGTGGTACCCGCCCACCACGAACCGTGAAATCTGGAGTCCGGTTTTGCCGAGCCTCGCCGTCGGCATGGGGGTATCGGCCAACAGTTCCATCCGTGCCGCCGCGCTCAAAGCCGCGGTCTGCAGAAAAGTCCGGCGTCTCATACCGTGAGGTCCTCCTAAATGCTCTGCGTGTCTTAGAGATTAGAATAGGACAAAACGGGGGAATTGCTTGCTCATAAGATTGTTGCTCGCTTCGATTGTGGCGTCGCTGCTTTTGCACGCCCAGAACCGGCCTCAACCGCCGGCCGGAGGAACCGAATTCGCCGCCCTGAGCGCCAGCTTCCAGGGCCTCAGCCGTCGCGTCCACACTTCCGTCGTCAAGGTCACGGCCGTCGGCTATCGCCAGCTCGAAGGCGACGAGACCGACGAGCCCGGCGTCGCCGCCCGCCAGCAGAGCTCCGGCTCCGGCGTCATCATCGACGAGTCGGGCTTCATCGTCACCAACGCCCACGTCGTCATCGGAGCCCAGCGTGTCCAGGTCACCCTGCCCACCAACGTCGAGAACACCAGCCGCACCCGCCGTTCAGCCGTCCGGCCCGTGGGCCGCATCATGCGTGCCGAACTCGTGGGCCTCGACCTCGAAGCCGACATCGCTCTTCTCAAGGTGAACGAAAAGGGTCTGCCCGCCCTCAGCCTCGCCGACTCCGACACGGTCGAGCAGGGCCAGCTCGTGCTCGCCTTCGGCAGCCCCATGGGCCTCGACAACTCCGTCACCATGGGCGTCGTCAGTTCGCCGGCCCGCCAGTTGAAGCCGGACGACCCCATGATCTACATCCAGACCGACGCGCCCATCAATCCCGGCAACAGCGGCGGACCGCTGGTCGACTCCTCCGGCAACGTCGTCGGCATCAACACCCTCATCCTCACCCAGTCCGGTGGCAGCGAAGGCATCGGTTTCGCGGTTCCTTCCAATATCGTTGCGAATGTGGTCGACCAGCTCCGCAAATCGGGCCGGGTCGTGCGCGGCGAAATCGGCGTCACCGCTCAGACCATCTCCCCGTCCCTGGCCGAAGGCCTGAAGCTGAGCCAGAACTGGGGCGTGGTCATCGGTGATGTCGAACCAGACGGGGAGGGCGAAAAGGCGGGCCTGCGGGTGGGCGATATCATCTACAGCCTGAACGGCAAGGTCATGGAGAACGCCCGCCAGTTCAATATCAATGTCTACCGCCCCGCCATCGGTGAGTTTGTGAACCTGGAAGTCGTGCGCGGCAAGCGCCGTCTGGCCCTCACCGTCAAGGTAGTGGAACGCCACGATGAAGCCACCACGTATGCCGATCTCGCCAGCCGCGAAGAGAATCTGGTCTCCGAACTGGGGATCTTCGCCGTGGATCTGACACCCAAACTACGCGAACAGGTCGAGCCCATCCGGCGCGAAAAGGGCGGCCTGCTGGTGGCCGCCCGTCACGCCGATGGTCCTCTTCTCGACGACGGCTTCAAAGCCGGCGACGTCATTTATGCCATGAACGGAACGCTGGTCTCCTCGGTAGCGGACCTGCGGCAGATGCTCCGCAAGATGAAATCGGGAGACGCGATCGCAATTCAAATCGAACGGGCCGGCAAGCTCCGCTTCGTGAGCTTCGAACTCCCCTGATCGGAGCGGCCGGCCGCCTCGTTATCCAAACAAACTAAAGCTGATGGCTGAATGCTGATAGCTGGAGGCTCTCTAGTGCACCATCACATCGACACTGGCTTCCGAATCCGCCCATGCGATCTTCAGCTTCCCAACGCTGCCCTTGCCCGGCTCCACGGTGATCGTCAACTGTTCCACCGGCGCGGACACCTTCTTCACTTTCATCGCCGTGCGGCCCAGGTCCTGTTTCTCTTCATACTTGAACGCACCCCACTGGTCGGCCGTCTTGTTCAGAATCAACGTCCAGTCCTTCGTGTCGCCGCTCGGAATCGTGAACAGGGAGTAGGTCCCCGCCGGCACATGAACCGAACCGATCATCAGATCCGCCTCGGTCGTGATCTTGGTCGCCTCGTCCGCCCCCGTACGCCAGACCTTGCCGGCCGGCGCAACGCCGCTGTGCCACACGTCCCGGCCCTTCACATACGGCCGGCCGTAGACGATCGTGATCGTCTTCCCGGCGATCGTGGCCTTGGTCGTCTCATGCGGACTCGCCTTTTGGGCACTGGCCGATACGGCCATCAGGCAGCCCAGGGCGCCCAGGGTCATAGCAATCGAAAGAGCATTTCTCATCTGGTGTGGTCTCCTAACCAGGACATTCTAGCAATCGCGCGATAGGCCGTTTCCGGGGGTCCAAAAAAGCCCGTCTGGTACAATTGGACTTTTAGATGTCGAGAACGGAACGGGAGCTTCGCGAGGACATCGTCCAAATTGGACGTCTGGTCTTCGAAAAGGGTTGGATCGCCGCGAACGACGGAAACCTCTCCATCCGGCTCGACTCCAACCGGGTCCTTTGCACGCCCACCAATACGAGTAAGGGCATGCTCTCCGTGGATGATCTGATCATCTGCGACATGCGGGGCAACCGCATCTCCGGCGCGAAGTCGCCAACCAGCGAACTGGCCATGCACCTGCTCATCTATGAGATGCGGCCCGACGTGCAAGCCGTGGTCCACACCCATCCGCCCGTCTCCACCGGCTTCGCTGCCTCCGGCCGGGCCCTCAATCAGGCCATCCTTCCGGAAGTGATCATCGGACTCGGCTGTGTCCCCCTCGCCGACTACGGCCTGCCGGGCACCAGCGCCCTCACTGAGCCCCTGAAACCCTACATTCCCCGCTACGACGCCATCCTCATGGCCAATCACGGCGTGGTCTGCTACGGCCCCGACATCTACAGTGCCTACTTCCGCATGGAAACGGTCGAGCACTATGCCCGCATCGCCCTCGTCGCCGAACTTCTGGGCGGCGCCAGGGTGCTCCCCCGGGTCGAAATCGACAAACTTTACGAATCCAGGGCCCGGTACGGCGTGGATGCCAGGTCCAGGCTGGAACCCGGTTGCCCGCTGGCCGCCGAGGACATTCCCTCCAGCGCCCCGGTGCGTTCTAATGGTAAATTCGAGGTCACGCGCGAGGAACTCATCGCGCTGATCGAGGAAGTGTTGCGGTCGCGAGGCGTCGCCTGACCCGCCGCTCGCGTGTCTGAGTGAAGTAGCAGAGAGGAACTTTCGATGGGTGAAGCACTTGGAATGGTGGAATGCCGCGGTCTGGTCTCCATGGTCGAGGCCGCTGACGCAATGGTCAAGGCCGCCAATGTGAACTTGGTCGGCTGGGAAAAGATCGGTTCCGGCTATGTCACGGCACTGGTCCGGGGCGATGTCGCTGCCGTCCGGGCTGCCACCGATGCCGGCGCCGCCGCCGCCCGCCGTGTCGGTGAACTCGTCGCCGTCCACGTCATCCCCAGGCCGCACCCCAGCCTCGAAGCTATCCTGCCCATTGGCAAGTCGTCCAAGTAGGCCGGGAAGGGAATTCAAATGACGCTCGGCCGTGTGGTGGGCACCATTGTTGCCACCCGCAAAGATCCCAGACTCGAAGGGCACAAACTGCTCATCATCAAACCCGTCACGCCCGACGGCAAGGATGAGGCAGGCTACCTCGTCGCCATCGACACTGTCAGCGCGGGCTTCCGCGAACTTGTCATCACTGTCGCCGGCAGCAGCGCCCGCATGGCCGAAGGCTGCAAGGACAAACCCGTCGATTGCGTCATCGTCGGCATCGTCGACAACGTCTCCATGGATACGGGCCGCTAAAGGGATCCCATCGTGCAACTTGGCCGAGTCGTGGGCTGCGTCTGGTCCAGCGTGAAAAACGTAGGACTCACCGGCCAGCGCCTGCTCATCATCCAGCCCGTGAAAGCCGATCTCTCCCAGACCGGCCGCGCCATCATCTGTACAGATTGCACCGGCGCCGGCTCCGGGGAACTCATTTATTGGGTCCGCGGTAAGGAGGCGTCCTTCCCCTTCACCGACGCCGAAGTGCCCTCCGACGCCACCGTCGTCGGCATCGTCGACGAACTCAATCTCGGCAAACCCAAAGCGGAGGAAGGCGCCTGATGCTCATCGCCCGCGTCATCGGCGACATCACCGCCACTCAGAAACACCTCTCCCACGAGGGAAAGAAACTGCTGCTGGTTCAGCCCCTGGATCTCGACGGCACCAACCGTGGCATGCCGGTCATCGCCGTCGACAGCGTCAGCGCCGGCATCGGAGATCGCGTCCTCCTGGTTCAGGACGGCTTCGCTGCGTTCACCACGGTCGGTCTCAAGATCGCCCCCATCGATTCCGCCGTCATCGGCGTCATCGATCACGTTCAACTCGTTTCAGACCTCGACGCCGTCCCCTCTCAGCCCGCTCCGACCGCCGCTGAACCCCGGCCTGCTGCGAAGAAGCAGGGCAAGAAGCAGCGCCCCCAGTAGCACCAGCACCATCTCGAAAGCGGCGAACCCCAGATGCAGCGCCCGCAGCTTCGCGGCCATCTCCGCGACCTGGGTCTGGCTCGTCATCTGAATCGACTGGCCAAGCTGCGAAATCCGGGGAATCAGGAAAAACTCCAGCAGCACCGCCATCACCAGCATCCCCAGCGACAGCCCCAGCGCCGGTCGCCCCGCCGTACTCATAAAGAGCAGTAACAGGAATACCGTCAGCCCCGCGGCCATCTGCAGTAGGCCCCACCACTCCAGCACCACCCGGTTCGCTTCCGAGGCCTGGTATTGCAGAATGTCCCGCATAGCCCCGGGACCCAACTGTTTCATCGCTTTCGTAATATGCTGCGGAGGCCGCGTCATCGTGCTGTCCACGGAACGGTAGCCCGCGGGCGCCACCAGCACCACCAGCAGAATCCCGCCCAGCCACATACTCAGCAGCACCGCCGTCACCCGCCGCGTCAACCACGAAGTGTGATGCGAGATCCGGTCATAGGCCGTCGACGACGTGCCGCTCACACGAGCCTGATTGGCCACCTTACTCGTCCTCCGCCGCGTTGGCTTTGATGCCATACCGCTTCAACTTGTTGATCAGCCCCTGCCGGCTCAGGCCCAGCGCCCGCGCCGTCTTCTGCTGATTTTGCCCGTGCCGCGCCATTGCTTCCTGAATGCGGCGCCGCTCCAGATCCTCGATCTCTTCCTGCAGACCTCGCCCAGCGGCCGGTTCTGCCGCCGCCTGTTCCGGAGACCCCTGCAGAGCCTCGGAGAAATCTTCCGGCTCGATCCTCTGCCCGCGCGCCACTACCATCGCCCGGCGCAGTTCGTTCTCCAGTTGCCGGATATTGCCCGGCCACCGGTAGCCCGCCAGGGCACTCAGCGCCGCATCGGACAGCCCCAGCGCGGGCCGTCGCATCTCTTCCGCAATCCTCTGCAGAAGCAGCGCCGCCAGCGCCGGAATGTCGGCCGTCATCTGCCGCAGCGGCGTCGTCCTCAAATGGATGACGTTCAGCCGGTAGTATAGATCCTCGCGGAACAGATTCTTCTGGATCGCCTCCGCCAGGTCCTTGTTGGTGGCCGCGATCACCCGCACATCCACGGGAATCGGAGTCCGACCGCCGATCCGCTCCACCACGCGCTCCTGCAATACCCGCAGGATCTTTGCCTGCGCCGCCAGGCTCAGGTTGCCGATCTCATCCAGGAACAACGTCCCGCCATGCGCCAGTTCGAACTTGCCCGCCCGCCGGTCCACGCCGGTCGCCACGCCCTTTTCCACACCAAAAAGTTCGGTTTCCACCAGCGTCTCGGGCAACGCCGCACAGTTCAGCGCGACAAACGGCCGCGCCGCTCGCGGACTGCCAAAATGCAGCGACCGCGCGATCAGGTCCTTGCCCGTCCCGCTTTCGCCCGTGATCAGCACCGTCACTTCTGCGTCGGCCACCCGCTCGATCATCCGCCGAAGCTCTTCAATCTTCGGGTGCGACCCCAGAATCGTCTTGCCCGGCAGCTTCCCGCCCAACTCCCGCAGCAGATTCCGATTCTCGTCTTCCAGCCGGACCCTGTGCCGCTGCAACTCGGCGATAAACTTCGCAGTCTGGATGGCGATCGCCGAGCTCGCCGCCAGCGCCCGCGTGATCTGCTTGTCTTCCTCGTCGAATCTGCCTTCGCGCTTGTTCAGGATTTCGAACGCGCCAATCGCCCGCCCATCCAGGTCCGTCAGCGGGACCGCGAGCATGTTCCTTGTCCGCGGTAGCCGCTGCGCTCGTCCACACCCTGGTAAAACCGCGTGTCGCCATAGGCGTCGTCCACGCAGATCTCCTCGCAGGTCGAGACCACAGTCCCAGCGATCCCCTGCTTCGAATCCAGCCGGATCATCTCCGAACTGCCCAGCGCGACCTTGGAAGTCAGCTCTCGCCCGTCTTCACTGAGAAGAAAAATACTCGCCCGCTCGGCCCCCAGCAGGCGTGCTCCTTCTTCGGCCACCAGGTCCAGCAGTTGGTGCAGGTCCCTTTCGGAATTCATGCGCTGGCTGATGCGCAGAATCGCCGCGAGCTTCTCCGATGCTGGCAGCTGGCTCAACATGACAATTCGTTAGTCTATCCTGTACGCACCCCCCTGTCCAAGGTCTGGACAGCGCCTGACTAGCGCCTGTACAACCTCAGTCCCGACCTCAGAGATTCTCCCTAGTTTTCAATAGGATCGGGGTACTCCGACTTTGGCACTGCACCTGCTTATTACAGAAGTGGGTCGATTCCAAAGGCCCGCTGAGGGGTTTTCGGACCGGCAGATCCGGCGGCTGAAGGCCGCGCGAAGCTCGGAGGAGAGATTCGTGCTGGCTGGGTCGTGGGATTGGAGGGCGCCACCCGGAAACCCCCTGTGGAACTTGGATCGGAGACTGTGGGCGCCAGTCCGGAGGAGGACTGGCGGAGTTCGTAAGGTAGCTCCGGCCTGGAGGAAGACCGGGGAAGCGTGGTCAGCGGGCGCCGGCCTGGAGGAGGGCTGGCGCAGGTCAGAAGGTCACCCCGGCCTGGAGGAGGGCCGGGGAGCGTGGTCGGTCGACGCCGGTCTGGAGGAGGACCGGCGTAGTTCGGACGGTCAACACCGGCCTGGAGGAGGGCCGGTCGAGTTCGGAGGGACGGCTGAAGAAGGGGCGGAATCGATTGCCCCGGGGGACGGCCGGACCACTGGCAGGGGTGCCGCTTCGCGGCCTCGCGGCACCCCCGCACCATCTCTTGTAACACCCTCATCCCTGCTCCTACACCCGTAACATTTCCACTCGCTTGGACCGGTTTCCCCGCAATCTGCTACCCTCAAGGCAAATCTGTAACCTGTGGATACCGCAAAATGCCGCTTCCTTTCAGCCGTCTCTCCTCACCCAAACTGCGCGTGTTCTGCTTCGCCCCACTGGCTGCTCTCACTATGACTATGACGGGCTTTGCCGCCGATACCCCACCACCACTCAAGATCGTCCGCCACGAGCTCCCCAACGGCCTCAAGGTCGTTCTCGCCGAGGATCACTCGCGCCCGGTCATCAACCTCCAGGTCTGGTTCCATGTCGGCTCCAAGGACGAGAAAACCGGCCGCACCGGCTTTGCTCACCTGTTTGAGCACCTTATGTTCCGCGGCTCCCGGAACCTCGGCCCCGAAGAGCATATGCGCTATGTCCGCGAAGCCGGCGGCCAGGTCAACGCCTACACCAGCTTCGATCAGACGGTGTATTGGGAAACCTTCCCCTCCAACTATCTCGAGCGCATGCTCTGGTTGGAAGCCGACCGCCTCGCCTCCCTCGACGTCTCCGACGCCAACTTTAAGAAGGAGCGCGAGGTCGTCAAGGAAGAGCGCCGCCTCCGCTTCGAGAACCCGCCCTACGGTCTCATCTTCGAGGACGTGCTGGCCCAAACCTACACCCAGTACCCCTACAAGCACCTCCCCATCGGCTCGATGGAAGACCTCAATAAGGCCACGGTCGAGGACGTGAAGGAGTTCCACGACCTCTTCTACGTCCCCAACAACGCCACCATCGTCGCTGTCGGCGACTTCGACGCCAAGGAAGCCATTGCGCTGATCGACAAACACTTCAGCCCGATCCCCAAAGGCAAGCCCATCCCCCGCGTCAACGCGACGGAGCCGACCCAGACCGCGGCCCGCGAGACAACCCTGAAGTACAAGAACGTACCTCTCGACGCCGTCGTCAGCGCCTACCATCTGCCGCCGCTCGGCCACCCCGACTCCTACGCCCTCGAGATCGCGTCCTCCATCCTCTCCACCGGCCAGTCCTCGCGCCTTTACAAGCGCCTTGTCTACGACGAGCAATCCGCCGTCGCCGCCCAGGGTGAAGGACTCTTCCTCGAAGGGCCCTCCGTCTTCTTCGGCTTCGCCGTCGTCAACCAGGGCAAGAACATCAAGGAAGTCTCCAATAGCCTGGAGTACACCTTCCAGGAGATGACCGAAAAGCCCGTCACCGACGAGGAACTCGCCAAGGCCAAGAACCAGACCATCGCCGGCTTCATCATCGGCCGCGAAAGCGTCCAGGCCAAAGCCGACTTCCTCGGCAAGTGCTCCGTCCTCCTGGGCGACCCCGAGCGCTACAACACCGAGCTCGAGAACTACCGCAAAGTCACCGCCGCCGACGTCCAGCGCGTCGCCAAAAAGTACCTCGCCAAGTCCAACCAGACCAAGCTCTGGGTCTATCCCGACAGCGAAGCTCCCAAGGCCGCGGAATCCAAGCAGTAACCAAGGATCCTCCCATGCGCTTCACCACGACTCTCATCCCCGCGCTCCTGTCGGCCGTGGCCTTCGCCCAGTCCGCCCAGCCCCCCAAGGTGAACCCCCTCTCTGTTGCCCAGCCCGCGTCTCCAGCCAAGCCAAAGATGAATCCTCCCGCTCCCACCGCACCGCGCCCCATGAATTCCCCAAGGTGGCCTCCAAGACCCTGCCGAACGGGCTCAAGGTCTTTGTGGTCGAGGACCACCGCCTTCCGCTCCTCTCGGCCTCTCTGCAGATCATCGCCGGAGGAGCCTACGCCCCGCCCGAGAAGTCCGGTCTCGCCAACATGACCGCCTCTCTCCTCCATGAGGGCACCACCACCCGCTCCGCCCAGGAACTCGCCAAACTGGCCGACAACGCCGGCGGTTCGCTCTCCTCCGGAGCCGGTGACGACATCGCCACCCTCGGCATGACGTTCATGAAGTCCTACTCCTCCCTGGGCATGGAACTGCTGGCCGACATGACCCGCAATCCCGCTTTCTCCCAGGAGGAAATCGACCGCGCCATGCGCCAGGCGCAATCCAACCTCCAGGTCTCGTACTCGAGCGCCGAATACCTTGCGCCCGCCACGGCCGGCCGCGCCCTCCTCGGTACCCATCCCTACGCCTACCCCGGCGACGGCACGCCTGTCACCCTGCGCAACATCAAACGCGACGACATCGTGGCCTTCTACAAGGCGAATTATGCGCCAGGCCGCGCCTGGATGGCCGTGGCTGGCGACGTCACCCCGGAGGAAGCCTTCGCCCTGGTTGAGAAGTATTTCGGCTCCTGGCAGGCGCCCGCCGCCCCCGATGCCAAACTCCCCGCGCCGCCCGCGCCCAAGCCGCAGGTCGTCATCGTCGACATGCCCACCGCCGTCCAGACCCAGATCATCGTCGGTCACCTCGGCGTAGCCCGTAACAGCCCCGACTATCTGGCCCTCTACGTCGCCAACCAGATCTTCGGCGGCAGTTTCAACTCGCGCCTCAATATGAAGCTCCGCGCCAACGAAGGCCTCACCTACGGCGCTAACTCCTCCTTTGAACCCGCCAGACCGGTACCTTCCAGGCCTCCACCTTTACCCGCACCGAGAAGACCGTCGACGCCATCCGCATGCTGGTCGACCTCCTCAAGGAGTTCAAACAGAACCCGGCCACCAAGGAAGAGTTCGACGAGGCCAAGGCCTACCTCATGGGTTCGTTCGTCGTCGGCATCGAGACCGCCGCGGCCGTCGCCGGCCGTGTCCTCACCACCGCCGTCTACGGTCTGCCCGAAGATTACTACCCCAAGTTCCGTGAACGCCTCCAGGCCCTCACCCGGGAGCAAATGTCCGCCTCCCTCCAGAAGTTCCTGGAGACCGACAAACTCACCATCGTCGCGGTCGGCAACGCCAAGGAGTTCTCCAAGGCCCTCGAAGCCTATGGACCCACCCGCATCATCAAGTCCGACGATCTCGACCTCACCGCCCCCGACATGGTCAAGGTGAAGGCCCCGGCCACCACCGCCAACCCCGAATCCTCCGCCAGGGCAAAGAAACTGGTCGCCGCCGCCCTCACGGCTCTCGGTGGTCAGGAGCAAGCTGCCGCCGTGAAGGACCAGGTCCTGACCGGCAAGATCAAACTCACCATGCCCCAGGCCTCCTTTGACGGCGACTCCGAAGAGTCTGTCCTCTACCCGGCTCACTACAAGATGGTGATGAAGCTGCCCGTGGGCGTCATTACGGAAGCCGTGGACGGTGCGAACGCCTGGGCCGCCCAGGGACCCCAGGCGCAGGACCTGCCCCCCAACCTGGCCGGAGAGCTCCGCAAGGGCATTCCCGCCGCTGCCGGCGGACTCGGCCTGCTTCTCGCCGCCGCCACCGGCGACGCCGAAATCCAGGCCCTCGACGACTCCACCGTGAACTGGAAAAAGGGTGACTTCGAAGCGAAACTCACCTTCGACTCAGCCAGCCACCAGCTCGTCGAGATGGCTTACACCAGCGTCGGTATGAGCGGCCCGGCCGAGACCGAAGTCCAGCTCAGCGACTTCCGGCCCGTCGAAGGACTCACCCTCCCGTTCCACGAGGTCACCCTCCAGAACGGCCAGAAGGTCCTCGACCGCACCATCGCCGAGCGCAAACTGAACACCGGCGTGAAACCCGAGTCCTTCAAAAAACCCTAGCGCGAAGGGGACCTTCCGAGAATAGGGACGTTCCGAGAACGGGACGTTCCGAGAATGGGGACGTTCCGCTCTGGCCCAAAGCGCCGAAAAGTCGCAATCCTGTTTCCCTCCCAGGTGGCCGGAGCCGGAACGTTCCCCATCCGCGTCCAGCCCCACCAAACCCGCGTTCAGCGCGCCCGAACCGCCCGCATCAACCCCGCCACCCCATCCGCCATCAGCAGCGCCGCGTGTTTCGACTCGTTGGCCAGCCCGCCGACCAATCCCTCCACCGCCGCGGCGATCTCTGATCCCTTCAGCCGCGAAACCTCATCCACCCGCCGCCCAATCAGCCACACCGTCAGAGCCGACCCGCAGGCAATCGAGGCCGTACACCCTCGCACCTGGAACATCGCGGCCGTAACCACTCCATCCTCCACCCGGGCACTCAGCCGCAGCCGGTCCCCGCACGCAGGATTCTCCACATTCACCGTCAGCGCCGGATCCGGTAGAACCCCCGCATTCCGCGGATTCTGAAAATGTTCGAGAAGCTGTTCGCTGTACAATGGTTTAAGGTTTCTTCCATCTTTACTCACCCTGCATGGTGCGCACAATGATCGTGGTCGCTGGCGTCCTCCAGCAAGACGGCAAGCTGCTCATAGGCCAGCGTATGGCGAAAGACCGTCATGGCCTCAAGTGGGAATTCCCGGGCGGCAAGGTGGAAATCGGAGAAACCCCCAAACAAGCCCTCCGCCGGGAACTGCGCGAGGAACTGGGCATTGAAGCCGTCATCGGTCCTGAAATCGCCCGTTACGAGCACTCCGCCCAGGGCCGACCCCCGCTCATCCTGCTGTTTCACAAGGTGGACACTTACACCGGTGAACCGCAGCCCAAGACCTTCGAGCAAATCCTGTGGGAAGCGCCGGCCGTCCTGCCGGACTACGACTTTCTCGACGGCGACCTCGACTTCGTCCGCCGCATTGCCCGCGGCCGCATCCGCCAGCTCCGCTAGCATCAGCTCCCGGAAATGCAAAAGGAGCGCCGCGAGGGCGCTCCTTTTTGATTCCAACTAAGCTTCGATTCGGATTAACGGCGGAAACGCCGAGCCAGCAGTCCGGCCAGACCCAGACCCACCAGACCGATGGTGGTGGGCTCCGGAACCGCGCTCTTTGCGTCGAACGTCACGTCATCCATGACGAAGGAACCCTGCGACACAATCAGCCGCACTTCATCCACCATGCCCGAGTAACCGGAAGCCAGGAACGTCGGAGTCGAACTCAGGACAATGGAACCCGAAGTCGCCACCAGATTCCCGCTCAGGTACAACTCAAACTGCGCGTTCTGGCTGCCCGAGAAGTAGGCTCCATTGAATACAGTGGGCGCCGCAAAACTGAAACGCGGGGGCGCCGAACCGTCGTTGTTGTAGACTCGCTCCACTCCGGATGCCGGAGTATAGGGCGGTTGCACGGAATCGTAGTAGGCCCACTGGTCACTCCAGGTCAGCCCACCATAGTTGCTGGGCAGCAGGTTGCTACCGGTAAGATCCTCAAAGGTCAGAACGGCTGCGGGTGCGGTAAACGAAAACGCGCACAACAATAGGGCGCAGCCCAGTACTTTCTTCATGTTCTCCTCCAAATGGACGGACCCGAGGCACCTGGCAGTACTCCAGGTACCCGACCATTGTCAGTTTACTCGACAAACATGTCAACAATAATTTGGTAATTTAAGCCTTATCCCCTAGAGTTCTCGCAGCGGAGCCTCGTCTTCCTTCCCATCGGCACTCTGTTGAAATATCCTGTCCGTATGTCCGTGAAGTTCATCCCGCTGTCCTGTGAAAACTGCGGGGGCCGGCTCGAAGTCTACGAGGACATGACCCGCTTCGCCTGCGCGCACTGCGGTTCCGAGATGATCGCCGAACACCGCGGCCACACAGTCATCCTCAAGTCCGTCCAGGATGCAATCCGCAAGGTCCAGGCTGGAACCGACAAGACAGCCGCTGAGCTGGCCATCATCCGCCTCCGCCAGGAGATCTCGGAAAAAGAGGAGGAAATCCAGCAGGCCGAGGCCGAGTCGCAAGCCATTTCCCACGGCTTCCTCCTGGCGCTCACCCTCGTCGCCCTCCTCGGCCTCGCCGTCACCATCAACGGCACCTGGATGGGCGCCTTCCTCTGGATCCCGGCCGTAGGCGTTGCCCTCATCTATTACTCCGGCAACCGGTCCCTGCGGAGCAAAGCCCGCCGGCACGCGGAACAGGCGCGCGCCGAGCGCGACGCCCTCCAACTCCGGCTCAACTCCGCCCATCAGATCGCCGACGCCTGAACCACACCGCCTCCGCTTGTCATAAACTGTCCTCGGGCATCTTCCCCAGGTCCAAACCCTATGCGCATTACCGTCCTCGCCGTTCTCCTCCCCATGGCCGTCCTCACTCTTCACGCCGCCGACCGTGTCCGCACCGCCTCCGGCACCCTCGAAGGCGCACCCGGCGCCAACTCCGCCATCCGCACCTTCAAAGGAGTCCCCTTCGCCGCGCCACCCGTCGGCGATCTCCGCTGGAAAGCCCCTCAGCCCATGCCGAAATGGAAAGGCGTCCGCCCCGCCACCGCCTTCGGCGCCCGCTGCATGCAGGCCCGCATCTACGACGACATGATCTTCCGCGACCCCGGTCCCAGCGAAGACTGCCTCACCCTCAACATCTGGACCCCCGCCAAATCCGCAAAGGAAAAGCTCCCCGTCATGTTCTGGGTCCACGGCGGCGGCTTCCAGGCCGGAGGCTCCTCCGAGCCCCGCCAGGACGGCGAAGTCCTCGCCGCCAAAGGCGTCATCGTCGTCAGCATCAACTACCGCATGGGCATCTTCGGCTTCTTTGCCCACCCTGAACTCACCAAAGAGTCCGGCCACAACGCCTCCGGCAACTATGGCCTGATGGACCAGGCCGCCGCCCTCCGCTGGGTCAAACAGAACATCAAGGCCTTCGGAGGCGACCCCAACAACATCACGATCTTCGGCGAATCCGCCGGATCCTTCTCCGTCTGCGGCCTCATGGCTTCCCCCCTCGCCCGCGACCTCATGACGCGCGCCATCGGCGAAAGCGGAGCCTTCTTCGGAGCCACCCTCCGCGCCCGCAATCTCGCCGATTCAGAGCAGGCCGGCGTCAAGTTCGCGGCCGAGCAGAAGGCCGCCAACCTAGCCGCCCTCCGAGCCATCCCCGCTGGCAACCTCCTCGACGCCACAAAGAACAGTCGCGGTGGGTTCGGTCCCAACATCGACGGCTACTACTTCCCCACCTCAGCCGCGGAAATCTATGACGCCGGCAAACAGGCCCGCATCCCGCTGCTGGCCGGCTGGAACTCCGACGAAATGCCCTATCAGGCGCTGATGTCGAACGCAAAACAGAAGCTCACGGCGGAGCGCTTTCAGCAACAGGCCCGTGACCGCTACAAGGACAATGCCGACGCCTTTCTAAAGCTCTACACCGCCGCCAACGACGCCGATGCCCTGAACTCCGCCAAAGCGCTGGATGGCGACCAATTCATCGCCTACGGCACGTGGAAGTGGATCAACACCCACGCGAAAACAGCGGCCAGCCCGGTCTACCAATACGTCTTCGATCGGGTCCGTCCCCCTCTACCCGGCAAATCCATCCCCGGCATGGACCCCGGCTCCTATGGCGCCGTGCATGCCTCGGAGATCGAATATGTCTTCGGAGCCCTCGATTCGAACAAGGACTTCAACTGGCAGCCGGAAGACCGCAAAGTCTCGGAGTTACTCCAGAACTACTGGACAAACTTCGCGAAAACGGGAGACCCGAACGGCCCCGGCCTGCCGAAGTGGCCGGCCTACACCCCAACAGCGACGCAGGTGATGCATCTCGACGTCGAGGCCAAGGCCCAACCGGAAGCCACCCGCGGCCGCTACGAATTCCTGGACGCCCAAACCAAATAGCCGGCGGTCCGTCCGCAACGGAATCCTCCAACCCAATCCGCTGTCCCCAATCGCCAGGATTGGGGACAGCCACAAACGACCGGCATAGCAAAAGCGCGGCCGACTCAATCCCCAACAACCCAACCACCCCCACCAGCATTCCCTCCGGCATTGCCGGAGGCCCATCGCAATCCCAACGGCCTTCGACACCAACATCAGAACGCCCAATCCTCCAAAGGGACGGCGGACCCCCAGGTCCGCGCGGGGTCCCCCGACCCCGCCCGAGTCGGCCCCGACACTCGCCAGAACGGGTTGCCAACAACCCAACCACCCCCACCAGCATTCCCTCCGGCATTGCCGGAGACCCATCGCAATCCGAACGGCCTTCGACACCAACATCAGAACGCCCAAACCTCCAAAGGGACGGCGGACCCCCAGGTCCGCGCGGGGTCCCCCGACCCCGCCCGAGTCGGCCCGATACTCACCGAAAACGGTTGCCAACAAACCAACCACCCCCACCAGCATTCCCTCCGGCATTGCCGGAGGCCCATCGCAATCCCAACGGCCTTCGACACCAACATCAAAACGCCCAGTCGTCCAAAGGGACGGCGGACCCCCAGGTCCGCGCGGGGTCCCCCGACCCCGCCCGAGTCCGCCCGATACTCACCAAGAACGGTTTCCAACCACCCCCACCAGCATTCCCTCCGGCATCGCCGGAGGCCCATCGCAATCCCAACGGTCCTAACCACCATCCACCGAACGCCAAAACCCCCAAAGGCACGTCTGCCCCAACTCCGCGTAGAGCCCCCACATTCACCGGAAAGCCGCACCAAAGTCACTCCATCGCGACCAGCAACGCATACACTAGTCTCGGCACCTCACTCTCATGCACCCACGGCACTCCTTCCGCCCGATCCTCCTCCTGACCCTCATCACCGCCAGCACCCCCTACCTCCTGGCCCAGGCGCCAACCTTCCAATTCGATCCGGCGGACCCCCGCGAATCCGTCCCCGACGATGCCCCCAAGCCCCCCTTCGTCACTTCCGCCCGCCGCCTCCTCACCGCGCCCGAACTCAAGGACGCACCCGACGACTGGATCGCCAACTCCCTCGACTGGGTCAACTTCATCCTCACCAACTACCAACCCGCGCTAATCGAAGCCCCCGTCCGCCGAGCCGCCATGATCCGCCTCGACGACGTCCTCCACATCGAATCCGCCCCCCGCAAGCCAATCGTCCAGCAATACTACAAGGCCCGTCTCGAAGCCGCCCTCCGCGAAATCGAAACCACCCGCGTCACCACCGGACTCCGCATCTGGAAGCTCTACAACCACGGCTTCCTCCTCCGCACCGCCAGCGTCTCCGTCGCCTTTGACATCGTGCCCGGCACCCGCGAGCCCGGCTTCAACATGCCCCAGGAGTGGATCGACCGTCTCGCCGCCCAGGCCGACGCGCTCTTCATCAGCCATCAGCACGGGGATCACGCGAACCAGACCGTCGTCCGAGCCTTCCTCGCCCTCCACAAACCCGTCGTCGCACCCGAGGACGTCTGGCCCACCGACCCCACCCTGGCCAAAGCCGTCACCCACCTGCCCCGCACCACCGGACCAGCCCAAACCCTGTCACTGGCGAATGGCCGCAACCTCACCGTCCTGCCCTATCCCGGTCACCAGGGCCCGCGCATCCTTGTCAACGTAACTCTCGTCACCACACCCGAGGGCTTCACGGTCGTCCAGACGGGCGATCAATCCGGATCCGAAGCCCCCGGCAGCGACTTCGACTGGCTCGCTCAGATCGGTCGCGACCACAAGGTCGACATCCTGATGCCCAACTGCTGGGCCAATGGACTGGGCCGCATGGTGCGCGGCATCAACCCCGCCCTCGTCATCACCGGTCACGAAAACGAGATGGGCCACAAGGTCGATCACCGCGAAGACTACACGCAGACCTACACCCGGCTCTTCCCCATCCGCTACCCGGCCATCGTGATGACCTGGGGCGAGAGCTTCCTCTACCAGCGGCCCCTGCACTAACCCAACGGCCGCCGGGGACGTTCGTCCCCCTGTCCCAAAACGCAATTTGTTCGAGAATTCAACGGCAGCCGCAGGTGGACAGGGTGCGAACGTCCCCCACCCCCGAAAACCCCCAGCCGCCCGTTCTGCCCCTCACGCCACCGTCAGCAGAATCGGAGCCCCCTCCGTCACCACCAGCGAATGCTCCCAGTGCGCCGCCAGGCTCCGGTCCTTCGTCCGGATCGTCCACTTGTCGGCATCCATCCGCATCGACCCGTCGCCCGCCGAGATGATCGGCTCAATGGTGATCACCAGCCCATGCGTGAGCTTCGACCGGAACCGCCGGTCGAAATAGTTCGGCACGCACGGCTCTTCGTGAATCGTGCGGCCCACCCCGTGTCCGCAAAAATCCTTGATCACACTAAACCCGCATTTCCGAACGGCCCGTTCCACCGTCCGGCCGATCTCATAAACGCGATTCCCGGCCCGCGCCACCAGCAACGCCTGCCGCAAGGCACTCTCCGCACACCGCGCCAGCGCTTCGGCCGTAGCGCTAACCTGCCCCACCGGCACCGTCACCGCCGCATCGGCCACAAACCCGTCCTTCTGCGCGGTCACATCCAGCTTGACCAGATCGCCCTCAACCAGCACCCGGCTCCCCGGAATCCCGTGAATCGCCTCGTCATTGACGCTGATGCACGCCGTCCCAGGAAATCCATACACCTTCGCCGGCGACGATTCCGCTCCATGCCGCGCCAGAACCGTGGCGCAAATCGAGTCCAGTTCGGCGGTCGTCACGCCTGGACGCACGGCCTTCGCCATCTCGTCCAAGGCCTTCCGCACAATGCGCCCGATGGCGCGCAGATACTCCAGTTCGGCTTGCGATCGAATCGACATCCTGCTGCCCTCCCCAGTAAGGCTCTCGGCCGTCTTAGTACCGCTCCACCAGATCCAGCGTCACGCGCGTCGTCCGGCCCTGGGCCGTCTGAAAGCTCAACGTATCCTCACGAACGGAGCAGTTGGTCCCCTCCACGCTCTCTCCGTCCTTGAATCGAACCGTACATTGTGGCTTCACCGGAGCCGCCTCCACGCTCCGCTTCGGCGCGGGTAGCGCGCCCTCGGGAAAGACCGTCGTCTGCGGGGCGAGTTTCTCCCGGACATAGTCCCGGTTCACCACCAGCGCCGGACTCTCCTTGACCGGAGCCACCGGAGAAGGCGCCGCCGCATGGGGGGCGTCATAGCCCGTGCCCCAATAGCCCCCATAGGGCCGCCAGTAGTGGCTGGCTGGCCGGTTCGCCCGGGGTGCCGCCTTCGCCGGCCCGCCATTGTGCGTCCCCGACCCGCCCGAAGCCCCCGTAAACGCAGGCTTCCGAGCCTGGCCCATGGCACTCATCGCCAACAGGCAAATCCACAATGTCGCGTTCCGCATACCGCTACCCTCTATAATCAATATAGTGAAAGACGTCCGGCACTCGACCTGCGCTCTCGACTGCCCCGATGCCTGCTCGATTCTGGTCACCATCGATCAGGGCCGCGCGACGCACCTTCGCGGCAATCCCAGCCACCCCGTCACCCAGGGATTCCTGTGTGGCAAGGTAGCCCGCTACCTGGACCGCCAATACCATCCCGATCGCCTTCAATACCCAATGCGCCGCACCGGCCCCAAAGGCCAGGGTCAGTTCGCGCGCATCTCCTGGGACGATGCGCTCGACGAAATTGTTACTAATCTGAAAGCCTTAGCGGCCCAGTACGGACCTGAGTCCATCCTGCCCTACAGCTATGCGGGAACCATGGGTTACCTGCAGGGCGGCTCCATGGATCGCCGCTTCTTCCATCGGCTGGGCGCCTCCCGGCTCGATCGCACGATTTGTGCTTCCGCTGGGGCAGCCGGTTTCATGGAAGCCTACGGCATCCGCATGGGTACCCCGCCTCAGCAATTCGCCGAATCGAAGTACATCATCGCCTGGGGCGCCAACATCCTCGCGACCAACGTCCACCTCTGGCCGTTCATCGTCGAGGCCCGCCGCCGTGGCGCCAAACTCGTCGTCATCGATCCCGTCGTCACCAAGGTGGCCTCGCTCGCCGACTGGCACCTCATGCCCTATCCCGGCAGCGACCTCGCCCTCGCCCTCGGCCTGATGCACGTCATCTTCTGCGAAGGCCTCGATCGTTACCAGGGCGATACCGCCTCCCTCCGCCAGCGCGCCGCCGAATATCCGCCCGAACGGGTCGCCGAACTCACCGGCATCCCCGCTGCTGATATCGAAACTCTGGCCCGCGAATACGCCACCACCCGGCCCGCGGCGATCCGCCTCAACTATGGCGTCCAGCGTAGTGAACGCGGCGGGAAAGCCGTGCGCGCCATCTCCCTCCTGCCCGCCCTCTGCGGTTACTGGGACGAGCGCGGCGGCGGCCTCCAACTCACCACTTCAGGTGCCTTCGACGTCAACAAAGCGGCCCTCGAACGCCCCGACCTCGGTACCCCCGCCCGCACCTTAAATATGTCGACCCTGGGGCGGGCGCTCACCGAAGTCAATGACCCGCCGGTCAAGGCCCTCATCGTCTATAACTCCAATCCCGGAGCCATCGCCCCCAACCAGGCACTCGTCCGCCAGGGACTCGGCCGGGAAGATCTCTTCACCGTCGTCCTTGATCACTTCCAGACGGATACCGCCGACTGGGCCGACATCGTCCTGCCCGCCACGACCTTCCTGGAACACACCGATCTCTACATGGCATATGGCCATTACGACCTCCAACTCGCCCGGCCCGCGGTCGACCCGCCCGGCGAAGCCCGGCCCAACGTCGAGATCTTCCGCGCCCTCGCCCAGCGCATGGGGTTCACTGAACCCTGCTTCGCCGATTCCGACGACGACATGATCCGCCAGTTGCTGGACTCCGGCAGCCCCCGCCTCCAGGGCATCACCCTCGAGCGGCTGGAACAGGAGCACGCCGTCCCCCTGAACATCCCTGAACTGCCCATGGCCGGCCGGCCCGTCGACATGGACGCCGCCACGCTCGACTACACACCGCCCCGCGAAAGCCGGCTCGGCCGCGAGCACCCGTATCCTCTGGAATTGGTCAGTTCCAAGAACCACGACAGCCTGAACTCCACCTTTGGAGTCCACTCGGCGACCGATACCCAGACCGCTGTCCTCCAACTCCATCCAGAGGATGCCGCCGCCCGCGGAATCAGCGATGGCGAGGAGGTCGAAGTCTTCAACCATCGCGGCAAGGTCCGTCTTACTGCCAAGGTCGGTGCCACCGTCAGGCCGGGAGTCGTCCGGGCGCCCTCTGTCCGCTGGGCCCGCCAGGCCGCCGATGGCTTCAATGTGAATGTCCTCATCTCCGACCGCCTGACCGACATCGGCGGCGGCCCCTGTTTCTACAATTGTCTAGTGGAGGTAAGGCGTTGCGGCGCATAGCTGTTCTTGTGCTGCTGGCAGGAGTTCTCGCAGCCGGGTGTAAACGAAAGCATCACCCCAATCCCTCCGCCACCATCGAAGAGGAGTCCGAACTGGCCAGCACCATCAGTGTGGCCGAGCCTCGCGACGCCTCCCAGCTCCTGAGCGGCTTCTACAACCTCGAGCAGAACGCCTGGCGCTGGAGCATGAAGAAGTTCGCGGTCAGCCTGGCACCGCCTCTCAACGGCGCCCAGCGCGGCGCCACCCTCGAACTCGCCTGCTCGCTGCCCGACGTGATCGCCGCCAGAATGCTCGGAGTCAGCGTCACCCCGACCGTAGGTGGTGTCCGCCTCAGCCCCGTCAAGGTCGACAAGGCAGGCGACCAGGTTCTGAAGTTCGACGTCCCCGCCGCGCCGCTCGCCAAAGAGGCTGTCATCGTCCAGTTTGAACTCGACAAGGCCATCGGCCCGGAAGTCTCCGACTCGCGCGAACTCGGGCTCGTCGTCTCACACATTGGGTTTGTCTCAAAATGAGCCGCCTGAAGACCGGACTCTTCTGGGCTCTGCCCACGCTGTTCTTTGTCTGGGTGTATTGGTACGGCCTGCGTGCCTGGTTTCAGCAGGACGACTTTGCCTGGCTGGCCCAGCGCAACGCCATCCACAACTGGCACGATTTCTTCGAAGCTCTCTTCGTGCCGCGAGCCCAGGGCACCATCCGGCCCTGGAGCGAACGCCTCTTCTTTATTGTCTTCTTTGATAGGTTTGGCCTCGACCACCGCCCCTACCACCTGCTGGTCGCTCTCACCCAGGTCGCGAACCTCTTTCTTTTGCAGTCGATCACCTTGCGTCTCAGCGGCTCCCGCGTCGCTGCCCTCGTCGCGCCGTTGATCTGGGTGGCGAATGTCGGCCTGGCGACACCAATGTCGTGGCTGTCGTCCTATAACGAGGTCCTTTGCGCGTTCTTCATCCTGCTGGCGTTCTGGCTGCTCATCCGTGGACACTTTGTCTGGCAGATTGTCGTCTTCGTCCTCGGCTTCGGCGCACTGGAACTCAACATCATCTACCCGGCTCTGGCTGCCGCCTGGTGTCTGCTGTACCAGCGTGACCGCCTCAAGAGGACCATGTGGCTCTTTTCAGTTAGTGCCGTGTACGCTTTGGTCCACTTCAAGGTCGCGGCCAATCCGAAGGAGGGGGTCTATGCCCAGCACTGGGACTTCGCTGTCTTCAGTACCTACTTCCGATACTGGGGGACCGCCCTGGCCGCCGGCGTCAATCCGTCCAGATTTCAGCGGCTGCCCGAATCGTTTTGGACGGTAAACGCGTGGATACTTGCGGCAATTCTGACGGTGTTTGGCATCTGGGTCTGGCGCCGGGGCGACAAGCTCCCGGCTCTCGGATTTCTCTGGTTTTCGGTCGCCATCGCCCCCGTCCTGTCGCTGCGCGATCACTTCACGGATTACTATTTGGCCATTCCTTCCATAGGGTTAGCGTTGATCTTCGGCTCCTTCGCGCATTCGGCCTGGCGGTCGAACCGCTGGCTGTGGCGAGCGGCGGCGCTCGGCGTGATGGGCGCCCACCTCGTTTTTGCCCTTCCGATAAATCGTCAGATCACGATATGGCGATATGAACGGGGTCACAGGGTACGAGCGCTCGTCGAAGGATTGGAGCGCGCGCATCAACTCCACCCCGACAAAGTGCTGTTCGTCCAGGGCGTCGACTCGGATCTCTTCTGGTCCGGTTATTATGACCAACCGTATCACCTCTTCGGCGTCAGCGACGTGTACATCTTACCGGGTGGCATCCAACTCATCGAAGCCCACCCAGAACTGGGTGACTTGACCCAATTTGTCGCCTCTCCCGGCTTCACCGCCAGGGTTGTGTCCAAGGGACACGGGGCTGTGTACTCGTATGAGGGCACCATCCTGAGGAATATCACCCGGCGCTATGCCCGGCAGATGCCGGCGGAGTGGCTGGACCTCCGACCCAAGGAAGTTAATGTGGGTCTGCCGGACTTCGCGGGTGACTTGGGTGAGGGGTGGTATCCGAGCGATTTTCCCTGGCGATGGATGGGCAAATGGGCGGAGGTCCGGGTAGCGGGGCCCGAAAGGGCTAGTGAAGGTTCTCATCGCCGGATACTGCCCGAAGGAGTACCTGAAGACCCCACTGGTGCTGAAGGTCCAGGTGGATGGCGCGCCCGTCGGCGAAGCCACGGTGACGTCCGCAAACGATTCATTCGAATACACTTTCGATCTCCCCGCAGCCCTTGCCGGGCGCCCCGAAATGGTAGTCAGAATCGAATCCGCCCGCACCGTAAAGCAGCCAGGCGACGGCCGGGAACTGGGCCTGGTGTTCGGCCGGATCGGCACTCGCTAGACTGAACCTTCACGCTTCCGCATTAATTTTCGTCCTTTGAGGAGAGGAATGCGGAATTGCTGAAACATCTTGAAGGATATTGCGTCTGTACGAATACGCTCATAATGATTTCTGTTGCAACGGCCGATGAGGTGCAGTATGCTAGACCGCTCTAAAAGCGGGTTGATAGCGGGCGCCGGCCAGAAACGTCCAGTCTGGAGCCAAGTCCAGAGGTAGGACGGAAGGGACCGCCGGGCAAGTTGCGGCGGCAGGCAACAGTGAGCAGCGACCGAAGGGCTCGCACCTCGAGTTCCCCCGGATTGACAATTGGCATATGAATTGCTGGGATATGGTATCCTAGCAGATTGGATTTTGGGATGAACGGCGACGCACCTAGTAGGAAGACATTGCTAGGGATTGCTTATGTAAAGATTGTTGAGCAGTTGACGCTCACATCTTGAAACTTTTTGGAAAGTTCGCCGTCTAATCCGTTGTTAGCAGAACCGAAGACGACATTGAGTTGGAAAGTGAAGACTGGGAGATAAGACATGACCAAGACGGAGCTCAACAAATACAAGCAGATCTTGGAGACCAAGCTCGCAGAGCTCTCGCAGGCCGTGCGTGACCGGGAAGGAATTGCAATCGAGAAGAGCCCGGACGCATTGGACGAAGTGCAGCACGCCGCGGAGCGTGAGCTAGCCATCCGGAACCTTGACCGTGAGTCGCATTTGCTGCGCAACGTGCGCGCTGCCCTCCGACGTATTGAGGAAGGCAACTACGGCGTTTGCCTCCATTGCGAAGAGGACATCAACCCCAAGCGTTTGAACGCGGTACCGTGGACGCCCTTCTGTATCGAGTGCCAGGAACTGGCCGACCGTGCGAAGGATGACAACACGGAAATGTTCGAAGAGTTGATGGTCGCTTAAAGACTCCACGCTCCGGTTCTGACAGGAGGGCGCGCGAGCCTGGGGCTCGCGCCCTTTTTGTCTCTTCTGGAGCAGAGTCAGTGGTTTGGCAGGCGGCCGATAGCCGCGAACATGCGCTGACCGGTGACACGGTCGCGCCTCCATGAGTAGAACTCATCCCCCCCGCAGCAAGTACATGGGGGAGGTGTGTCTATTCGTTCCGGCCGAAGGCCTGCCTGCCGCAAGTGACGATTATTCGTCTCCCAAAGATCGATGGTGGTGCGGCGATCGAGGTCGTCCCTTTCTGAGAATATGTCTCGAAATAGGACAGCGACCTCCGGACCTACCTCGAAACAACAGGGACCGATGGACGGACCGAGCGCGGCGCGCAGGTCCGACGGCCGGGAACCGTACTCGCTGGTCATGCGTTCAATGGCGGCGCCTGCGATGTTTCCGAGCGAACCGCGCCATCCCGCGTGGACAGCGGCGACCACATGGTTGACAGGATCAGCCAGGAGCAGAGGCACGCAATCGGCGCTTTTGGCTGCGACGAAGAGGCCGGGCTCGTTCGTGATGAGTCCATCTCCTTCCATTTCCGGCAAACATTCCCCGGCCAGTTTTACCAGGTTGGAATGCACCTGTTTGAGGACCAGGTAGACATGGGGCGGGGCGACGGCGGCCGTGCCGAAGGCATGGCTGAGCCACGCTTCGGACGAAAGCAGGGTCGAGATGTAGTAGCCTTGGGGACCTCGAACGATACTCACGCGGCGGGGTTCTGGGTCTGGGCGATCATGACCTGCTTCTTGAAGTCCTCGAGCATGGTCTCTTCCAGCCGGATCTCCGTGGGTCTCTGAATGAGACTCATCTGGTCGATCTTGTCCTGGAGCTTCAGCAGAGCGTAGAACAGGTTTTCGGGCCGGGGCGGGCAGCCGCTGACGTAGACGTCGACGGGGACGATTTTGTCCACGCCTTGCAGGGTCGCGTAGGTATTGAAGGGGCCGCCGACGCTGGAACAGGCGCCCATGGAGATGACCCATTTGGGGTCAGGCATCTGGTCGTAGATCCGTTTGAGCACGGGCGCCATCTTGAGCGTCACGGTGCCCGCCACGATCATGAGGTCCGACTGCCGGGGGCTGGGGCGAAAGACTTCGGCGCCGTAGCGCGCGATGTCGAATCGCGAAGCGGAACTGGCGATCATCTCAATTGCGCAGCAGGCGAGCCCGAACGTCAGGGGCCAGATCGACGACTTGCGCGCCCAATTGAACACGTAGTCGACCGAGGTGACCATGAAGTTGCGCTCGTTCACGTTCTCCAGGTACATGCGATCTCCGTGTCCTCATTGTATCAGGACATGAAGGTCGGTAATTCAGCCAATTTTGCCTGTCCGAAGGATCTCCTCATCGCTAAGAATTTCTTCATGTAAAAATCGACTAGTTTGTACATGGAGGGGTGCATGGATGAATCCGGTCTACCGCCCGGGCCCGTAGAGAGAGATGTGAGTCCAGCATTTGCAGTAGGCAGTGGAACCGGCCACGAGCGCGAGCTGCTGTGGCGCGAATGGTTGAGGCAATCGGCGGAAGGCGACCGGGATGCGTTTGCCCGGTTGTACGACGCCACCTCAGGGCTGATTTACTCATTGGTTCTGCGGATTCTCGGCAATCCGGCGGATGCCGAGGAGGTGACGCTGGACGTGTATGTCCAGGCGTGGCGCCACGCTTCGCGGTTTGATTCGGCGCGCGGAGGTGTCGCGGCCTGGCTCGCGACCATCGGGCGCAGCCGAGCTTTGGACCGGTATCGCGCGCACGGGGCGAGACAGAAACGGGAGACTGGTCCGGTGCTGGATGAGGGCGTCTCGGAGGCGCCCTCGCCCGAGCGGCTGGTGTCGATGGGCGAAGAGCGCAAGGTGGTGCGGGCAGCGATGGAAGCCCTGCCGCCGGAGCAGCGTCAAGTGATCGAACTGGCCTATTTTCATGGGCTTTCGCAGAGTGAGATGGCGGAGCGGCTGGAGTTGCCGCTCGGCACGGTGAAGACGCGAGTGCGTCTGGGCATGATGTGCCTCAGGGAGCGTATTTTGGAGCAGAGAGGATAACCATGCCGCACTTGGAACTGACGGAAGAGATCAGAGCGGCGGCGGCCCTCTACAGTCTGGGCGCCATGCCGGAAGAGGAAGCGAAGGAATTCCAGCAGCACTTGGCCGAGGGGTGTGCGGTTTGCCGCGCCGAGGTGGATGCGTTTTCGGCGACGGCCAGTGGTTTGCCGCTGGCGGCGGAAGAGGTGGCGCCACCGCCGGGTCTGCGGACGAAGGTGCTGGAGAAAATTGCCGAGCCTGAGCCGGGCATGTATGTCGTGAGGGAGGGCGAGGGGCGTTGGCGTCCCACTCCGTTTCCCGGGGTCACCAGCAAGACGCTCTACTTTGATCGTGAGACGTCGATGGCGACGAACCTCCTGCGGCTGGAGCCAGGTGCGTCTTACCCTGCGCATCATCACACGGCCGTAGAGCAGTGCCTGGTGCTGGAGGGGGATGTGCGGCAGGGCGGAGTGGTCATGAAGGCTGGTGACTACAGCCGGAATGACGCGGGTAGTGATCATGGGCGGATCTTCACGGTGAACGGGTGTTTGTTGCTGCTGGTTTCGTCGATGAAGGATGAGCTGCTGACGTAGGGGCTGGTGGGCCTTCGTGCTTGTTGAGAAGAGAGCCGACCTGGGGGTCGGCTGCGGGCGAGGGCGCCCGCCCTCCTGATTGTGGTGAAGTTCGGCGTTTTCGGCGGATGTTAGACTGCCGGTTGTGCAGTCCCTGATACCTGACCCGATTGTCGAAGGCGCAGCGGCACGGAACCTTCTGGACTACGTGCAGGCGTTTCAGTTGTGGGCTCCGAAGTGCGGTGCGGCCGCCATGCCTTGCGCCGGTGGGTTGGCTGCTTTTACCGGGTCGGATTCGCCACTGACTACGGTGAAGGGCGCGGGTCCGGAGATTCCAGAGAGCGAGTTCGACGCCGCAGAGCTGTTTTTCCGGCGGAATCATGCGCGCCAGGTTGTGTTCGAGTGCGCTCCCTGGCTGACCGAGGCCACTTTGGAGCGGCTGACCCGGCGCGGATATGCTGTTGCAGGAACCGAGGTGGTGGTCGGCGCGGAGATGCCTTGCACGGTGGAAGAACCGGCGCATTCTTCCATCGAACTTCCCGAAGACGAGTGGGCGCGTGTGTTTCCTGCCGCCTTTGAGATGCCGGCTGAAGCGATGTGGCCGTTGCTGGCTCGGATGGCGTGGCATCTGCCCGGCGCTGTGAATCTGGGCGTGGCGGATGCGGGTGGCCCGGTGATGGGTTGCGCGCAACTGGTCCCCGCCGGCGAGATCGCCGTGCTGGGCAGCGACGGCACGCTGCCGGAGGCTCGGGGCAAGGGCGTACAGACGGCGTTGATCCGGGAACGGCTGCGGCGGGCGATGGCCGGCGGATTCCGTTGGGCGGTGGCGGAGGTCGCGGAGGGCAGCGTATCGGAGAAGAACTTTCTGCGGTGCGGTTTTGAACGAGTGTATGTGAGGACCAGTTGGAAGAAAGACGTGGATTCGGCTCAGTGCTCTAAATGAACCACAGGATGGCCGGGATCCGGCTTGGGCTTCGTCCGGGCCACGACCCGCCATCCCCGGTGAGTGGACTAGAACCGCACCGATCGATGCCCGAGGTTCTATTTCGGATGGGGAATGATGGTGAGAATCACACACGTGTCCCCTTGGATGGTGAAGTAGAAGCGCCAGTTCCTGTTAACTCGCGCCTGCCAGACATCCTCCGCCTCACTGTACTTCTTGGCGTGGAGAGAGGGGTGCTGCAGATTCTGCATTAGAAGCACCAGTTGCTTCTGGAAGGCCTTGCGCACTTCCTGTGGCGCCTTGGCATAGTCGGAGGTGGCCTTTTGCGTGAACCGGGCAAGCATGACCGCGGACTACTTTCGGCGGGTTCGCTTATCGAGAGCTGAAATTGCCTCTTCCGCCGTGGCGTAGGGTCCGTGAACACGGCCCGCTTTGAGGTCCGCCAGACCTTCGGCGACCTGGCGGTCGACCAGCGACTTGGGCGTGAGCGTAATAACTCCTCCCTGCTGCAGGCCGACTTCGAGAAAGTCGCCGACGGAGAGACCGGATTGCGTGCGCAGCTCGGCAGGGAGGGTCACCTGGAATTTCTCCTTGATTCGCACGAGGGGGCGGAGCTTCTTCGTTGTGTGCATGGGCATCAGTCGGAAAGTATGAATTTCCAACTTCAGGATGAAGCGTTCGCCCGACGGCGTCAAGGGAGGGGTGGGTCTGCACCCATTCAGGTTAAGCCCTGTTTGGTTGCAAAGCCTGGCCGGGGATGACCACAATGGGAACCGGCCTGGTTTGGCCGGTATCATGTCTGGTCTTTTCGAGAATATTGAGATTCGCGTCCCGGAGCGCCGCTTTCAGAACTGGGCCGACTTCACCACCAACGCTCCGGAGTACTCCATCGGACTGGAAGTGATGGACGACACGCCGGGCCATCAGGGACATTACGCCCACTTCGATCATCATTGCGGGGTGATCCGGGAAGTGACGATGAGCGCGGCGATGCAGGTGTATATCGCCGTCCGGCAGGGCCGCATCATGGAGCGGTGGCTGCGGCACCGGAAACCCATTCCCGTGTATGTGTGGAATGCTGACCAGGACGTCTGCCTTTCGGCCTTCGTTCTGGAGTATCACTACCTGCTGGAGCGGGTGGAGGGGACTCCGCTGCTGCGGTGGATTGTCCAGTACAATAATAAGATCGACGTCTGCGGCGGGCTGTATCCGGTAAGGCTGGATGAACTGGTCAAGAATCACTTCACCTGGGTTTTTGAGCCGTACATGGAGCAGCGGAGCCGGGGCAAGGAGCAGGGCGACGCCGAGCTGGTGACGAAGACGATTCGGGCGGTGTGCGACCGGCTGCTCGCCCTGATCGAAGGCCGGGCGGGGACGTCGCCGATCACGGCACGGCCGGATATCCTGTACCGCTCGGAACATGACTTCGTGATTGCCGCCGAGAAGGGCGATCCGCATTCGCGGCTGGTGCTGGCGGCCGAGGGGCACCGAAACCTGATCAGCCTGATCTGCCAGCGGCCCAGCGGGCGGTATACGTATAGCGTGATTCGCGGGTCCCCGTACGATGAAGACACCTTCCCGGTGATCGAGCTGATCCAGGCATTCCAGGCCGCGGAAGACCGCCAGGATGTGAAGATCTGGGGCGGGTCGAATCTCGCTGCTGGTTCGGATAGCGAACTGGGGTCCAGTTTGCATTGGACCCAGTTGCGGGATATCGCGGAGCGAGTGGTTTCGGCGCGGAGTCTATAGCTTTCAGCTTTCAGCATCCCTGACGCGGCTTGGGGCCGCGATTCATTGAGCCGGAAACTTGAGGGGCACCTCGCCGTCCGTGTGTAATCACTACAGACTCAGGCGGCAAGCTATGGTCGGCGTTCGCTTGGTGCCTCTGTGCCCGTCTTTCAGCATGACTTCGACTGTTGCGATGTATTGATTGGTGGCTTGCCGCCAGCCTGTTCAAGGCCCGGCTCGACCCCGTTGGAGAGTCTGTGGTTCCCTGCGTCAGTCGAGCCGAGCCTGAGTCATTTTCAGACAGGACGATTTTCACATGGCTCCTCCTCGGAAATCTACTCCGGCCCGCTGGAACCGCCTCAACCGCCAGCAGCGCAGAACTCTGCGCGGCCAGTTGCGCTCCGCCGATCCAGGGCTCACCATTGTCCACCCTAATGCTGCCGGCATCGATATCGGCAATCAAAGCCACTTCGCCGCCGTGCCTGCCGACCGCGATCTGCAGCCCGTGCAGGAGTTCGGCTGCTGGACCTCGGAACTGCGCCGGCTGGCCGACTGGCTGCTATCGTGCCAGGTTGACACGGTGGCGGTGCAGGCCACCGGCGTCTATTGGTTCGCCCTGTACAACGTGCTCACCGCACGCGGATTGCGGGTCACGGTGGTCAATGCTGTACACACGAAGAACGTGCCCGGTCGCAAGACCGACGTGCAGGAATGCCAGTGGCTGATGAAGCTCCATGCGTACGGTCTGTTGAATGACTCCTTCCATACGCCGCGCGCGGTGGAGAAAGTACGCACCGTGTGGCGGGTCAGAGACCGGCACGTGAAGGAGGCCAGCCGGGCGATCCAGCATATGCAGAAAGCGCTGACGGCGATGAACGTACAGTTGAGTAACGCGCTGAGCGATCTGAGCGGCCTGAGCGGCCAGGCCATCATCCGGGCGATTCTGAGCGGAGAGAGGGATCCCTACCGGCTGGCCGATCTGTGCCATGCGCGCGTGCAGGCCACGCGGGAGGAAGTGGCGCGGAGCCTGGAAGGCAACTGGCGGGACGAAGTGTTGTTTGAACTACAGCAGGCCGTGGACAGCTACGACTTCACGCAGCGCCAGTTACATGCCTGCGATGAACAGTTGCAGCAATACCTGGCGGAATTGCCGACGCATCCGCTGGCTGCGCCCGGGGTGGGTTCGGCTGCTGGTGCCGAGCCCGGCAGCAAGCCGAAAGGGACGCGGGGCAGCGCGGGTCAGAAGAAGGCGCGGGGCAATGCACCGCGGTTCGATCTGCGTGCGGAGCTGACGCGGATTGCTGGAGTGGATCTGACGAGTATCGATGGGATCGAGGTGATGACGGCGCAGACGATTCTGGCGGAACTGGGCCCCGACTTGAGTGCGTTCCCGACGGAGGATCACTTTGCGTCCTGGCTGGGGCTGTGCCCGCGCAAGGACGTCAGTGGAGGAAGGGTGATTGGCACAGCGCGGACGAAGGTGCGCAATCGGGTGGCGATTGCCTTTCGCAATGCGGCGATGACGCTGAAGCAGAGCAAGTCGTTTTTGGGTGCGCGATACCGGCATCTGCAAATGAAGCTGCCGTCGAAAACGGCGGCGACGAAGGCGATGGGGCGGTATCTGGCGATATTGGTATACCGGTTGATGAGAAACGGGCAGGCGTGGGTGGATCGCGGGATGGAGCGCTTTGAAGCGAAGCGCGAAGAGCGTGAAATGGCGTCGCTGGCATCGAGAGCGAAAGCCAGAGGGTTTCAGCTCACACCGATCGCAACGAAGTAGGGCGTGACGCATCAGGCGCCCCTGACGGACGTCCCGGGATTCGTGTGCCGACGGAGCCCCGACACAGACGGTTGGGCACTTACGACAGTCAAATGGAGCCATCCAAGAGACGATCGCCTCCCTGTTCGAAGCCCTGAAGAGCACCAAAATCGGAACGCTTGGGGGAGAAGTTTCTGGAGAGCCGTCAGCTTTCCACGCTCAGCTCTCGGCTTTTAGCTTTCCACGCTCAGCTCGCGGCTCTCAGCTTTTTAGTTTGAGTTTTGATGCTGAGTCCGGGTCGAGGTACAGGTTTGCCTTGGTGTGCAGCCTCAGGAATGAACCGGGGCAGGCTGAGGAGATGGGGCCTTCCAGGGCGTTCTGCACTGCTTCGGCTTTGCGGAGATCCGGGACACAGCAGATGATGTGCTCGGCGGAGAGTAGCGTCGGGCAGGTTAGGGTGAAGCCGAAGGACGGGACCGCGTCGAGGTCCGGGAAGTGTCCTTCCCCTACCTGCTGCCGGCGGCAGCGTTCGTCCAATGAGACAATGCGGACCGGTTGGGGGTCGTTCAGGTCGGCTTCGTGCGGGTCGTTGAAGCCGATGTGGCCGTTCTCTCCGAAGCCCAGGAATGAGATGTCGATGGGGGCTTCGGCCAAGAGCGCGGCGTAGCGGGCGGCCTCGGTTTCCAGGTCGGGCGCATCCCCTGCCAAATAGTGGACGATGCCCGGCCGGACGCGCCGGGTTACGCGTTCCCGGACCCAGCGGCGGAAACTGGCGGAGTGCGTGTCGGGGACGCCAATCCACTCGTCCACATGGAAGACTTCCACGGCGGACCAGTCCAGGCCGGGTGTGGCCGTCAGGGCGTCGATTACCTCGAATTGAGAGTTGGCAGCGGAGAGGATGATGCGGGCCCGGCCGCGCTGGCGGATGGCGTCCTGAATGAGTTCGGCACCGTCCCGGGCGGCCGCGGCGCCCAGCTGCGTCTTGTCGTCGTAGATGGTGACCTGGAGCGGGCCGACTTCGAAGGATTTGGGTTGGGTGGTTTGCATGACGGGATGAGCTCCGATGAGACAGCTTGAGTTTCGCGGAGATGAGGGCGGGTCGACAGGGTTTTGTTTGTGGGTTCCGGTTGTTTCGCTGGATGAAACGAAGGTGGGGGGCTGGAGGGGCGGGGCTTGTCTGGCGGTGGGGCTGCGTGCTGGGCCCTGCGGCGCTTGGGGACGTTCACACTCTGTCCACCTTGGGATCTCGTTGAGGTTCTCGGCAGTATGCGTTTCGGGACAGGGGATGAACGTCCGAGCGCCGGGATAAACCGGCATGCAGTAGGGAATGGAAGAGTCCTACAGGAAAGGAGTAGCGAACCACCTGGCCTCGAGTCTTGCGGTACGCGTCGCGAGGCGCGGACCGAAGCGTAGACAGAGGGATCAGTGGGCTGGGTATTGAGCTTCGAAAAGCTAGTTTGGGATGCCGACCCTGTGGACGTTAGGGGAAGGCCACACCAGAGCGGACGCTATCGCGAGTCCGAGTTGAGATCCCACGTAGTCGTAGACCCCAGGCACGCTGAGAAACTGCATGCACGAGAACCGGGAGACCTCATCGTCGGCTGCACGGCAACGGAGCAGTCCGGCCGGGAAAGGCGAAAGCCACGAGACCGGCGTGAACGACGGTGAGGAGTCGGATGACGTTGTAGTACCCGTGAAGTCCTCGAACAAAGAGACGGAGCAACAGGCCGTAGCGGCGGAGAGGGTGGAGGGAAGGACGTCAACCAAGGAGAACACCAACCAGGAACGCACACCACCGGCACAGGACGGGTACGGTGTGTCACAGGGCCTGGCGGGTGTGCGCAAAGTAGCGAAGGAGAGGAAGCAGGAGCGGTTCACTACGCTGCTGCACCACATGAGCATCGACCTGCTGAGGCAAAGCTATCTGCAGTTGCAGAAGAAGGCGGCGCCTGGTGTGGATGGGATGACGTGGCGGCAGTATGGAGAGGGACTGGAAGAGCGGCTTGCCGATCTGAAAGACCGGATCCATCGTGGAACGTACCGGGCCCAGCCCTCAAGACGGATCTACATTCCGAAGGCCGACGGGCGACAGCGCCCAATCGGCATCGCGGCCGTGGAGGACAAAGTGGTCCAACAGGCGGTGGTGACGATTCTCAACGAGATCTATGAGGTGGACTTTCGGGGATTCAGCTACGGGTTCCGGCCAGGGCGGAGTCCGCACATGGCGCTGGATGCGCTGAGTGCGGGCATCGTACGGAAGAAGGTGAACTGGATTCTGGGCACCGACATTCAGGGCTTTTTGGATACGGCTTCATACTGCCCCCTGGTTGCTGAAGAGGCCCGGCTGTTGCTCCACTATTTTGATTCGCAAGCCTTTACGTCGTCCTTGTCGCACCAGTACCGCTTCGAGTTCCCCGCGCTTTACACGCTGCAACACCGTCTGCCGCGAAACACCCAGTTTTATGGTGGTTTCCAGCATCGGCAGATACTCCGGCGGCGCTTGCTGCACGATGCGCGAACGCAGCTCGTCGGTGATGCGAATCTGCCACGGAGCGCCTGGCGTGACCTGCTCGCCAGCGATGAAGCCATCGGCCAGCCAGCGATGAATGCTGGACGTATTCATGCCCAGGATCTGAGCTGCTTTGCGGATCGAAACCAACTCCCCAGTGGGCGGCTCAGCCGGCGCTTGGAAGCGAGGAATGTCGCGGTAGCGGCGTAGGCTGCCAACCTGATTGGCGGTGAAGCGTTCGCCGGTAGCTGTCTTGCGGCCCTGACGATTCAGAATTCCGGCGATGACCTCGTCCGGATAAAAGAGCGGCCAGACGCCGAAGCAGCGAGATCGTATCTTCGTCGGTGCGCGGCCCCATGGGCTTGAATCGTGGAACCGGAACATCCAGCAGCGTGATCGCGCCGCCGCGCCAGCGCAGAGTGAGGAGGGCCCTGCCTTCGGCTCGCTTCAGATCAAAGATCACTTCTTCGAGCAGCGTGCGCAGGAGTTCTTTGCGATCGCGATCTGTGATGGTTGGCGCAGCCCAGACTTGACGAACGTCGGAGCCGAGCATCTGGATGCGTTTGAGTTGCTCGGGGCCAATCGGATTGGGCCGCTGTTGCTCGCGGCGGCGCAGTTCTATTTCAGCGGCGGCCAGATCGCGCAGGCGATTCTCCCATTCGGTCTCCAGGCCGCGAGCCACAAGGCGGTTTTCCGGCTCCACGGCTCGGTAACGGCGTTCCGCCCGTTCCGCTTCGTAGTGCGCCCGTTCCACTTCCAACCGCCATTGCGACAGGGCCGCATCGTGATTCGCTTGGAGTTGCTGGACCGAGAGCATGGTTGCTTCCACGGCTGCCGGTGTGACGGCTTCGAGAAAAGCGTTGGCCACGGCTTGCTCGATTACCGTTCCGCCGACGTTGAGACAGTACACGCCGCGTCCGTTGACGAGGTCTTTGCCGGCGCAGTGATAACCCGGAGCCGAGTTCCGGCCGCGGTAGTGAACATGCAGGCGGCGGCCACAGTGGCCGCAAGTGGCCAAGCCCTGCAACAGCGCCGAGCCTTCTCTACTGCACCTCCCGCCTGGTGTGGCTGCGGCCGGGTGTTGGAGTCGAGCCGCGCCTGGTTGGCCTGAAAGGTAGCCCAATCGATGAAGCCGGGATGGTGGTCCGGAATGAGCACTGCCCACTGATCCATGGGCAAATGCCGAATGCGTTTTCTGACAGCGCCGTCATCATCCACGTAGCGTTCGTACTTGGTCTTGCCGTAGGTGTAAGCGCCAGCATACACCGGATTCGTGAGGATTTGATGGAGTGCATGGTAGGTCGGAGCAACCCAGCGGATCGGACCAGACATGCCGGCGGGCATCGTCTGCAGCGGGAAAGACAAACCTTCGGACCGGAACCAGAGCCACACGCGGCGCGCCGAGCCGAATTCGGCGAAGCGCTCGAAGACCGTGCGGATGGCGCCGCAGACGGCCGCATCCGGATGGAATAAGACTTCACCATCCTGCTCTCCCCAAATGAAGCCCACGGGCAATCCGCGGCGAAGTTCGCCGCGAGCGGCTTTGTTGCGAATGCCTCCGTCCAGCCGTGCGCGAATGATGTGCAGCTCCGCTTCGCTCATCGTGCCCTTTAATCCCAGCAGCAGTCGATCGTTGAACAGCGCAGGATGATAGACGCCGTCGTTGTCGCCAATGAGAGTATCGGTGACGCCGCAGAGTTCCAGCAGACGATACCAATCCGCGTTGTTCCTCGCGAGGCGAGAAACTTCCAGTCCGAGGACGATGCCCACATGGGCCAGGGCCACTTCGCTGGTGAGGCGTGCGAAGCCGGAGCGCTTATCGGTGGTGGAACCAGACAGCCCCAGATCTTCGTCAATGATGACCACTCGCTCTTTGGGCCAACCCAGTTGAGAAGCCCTATCGGCCAGGGCGTACTGGCGGGCGGTAGATTCTCGGTTATGCTCGACCTGGCCCGGCGTCGACTGGCGAATGTAGACGCAGGCGGCGCGCTGGGTGTGGGTAGGTTTGATCTTGGAGGGGTCAGTCATTGGTCTGTTCCTGGTGCTGGTCGCAAGTCGCTTGGACAAGGAGGCGTGCCAGCGTCTCGATGACGATCCGTTTTTGCTCGTCGTCGAACTGCTCCCACAGGTGCGCCTCCGGAATCGAGATCTCGTTGAAGTTCAGATTTAGCTGTGGCATCGCTCTCCTGGCCTGCTCCAGATATTACGGGCAGTTCGCCAGAGCGGCGCAGAAGAGCATCAACGAGGTCGCGAAGACGCAGCAGGTCGTCCAGCGAGCCGAGAAGCACAGGAGCCTGTGGCGCGCGAGAGGTAGCTTGGAAGTCTGTCCAGCCAGCGGGCATCAGCGATTTACTACCGTCTGGAAGAATGAGCACGAACTGCAGGCCGCCCGGCATGCGAGCTTGCCGGAGGACCTCCAGAGACTGGCCTTCGAAAGGGTGACGCGGACGCGTTATGGTCACGCGTTCAGGGAAGTGCTGACGGTGGGTAGTGTGTAGGGGTTTCCTTCGACCGGATGAGCCATGAGTGGACGATGAAGTTTATGCAGCATCGGGTCGCCGACAAGCGAATCCTGCGCCTGATCCAGAAATGGTTGAAGGCTGGGGTGAGTGAGGATGGCGAGTGGTTGGAGACGGCAGTAGGTACTCCGCAAGGTTCGGTGATTTCACCGCTTCTGGCGAACGTGTATCTGCACTATGTTTTCGACTTGTGGGTGGAGGCCTGGCGGAAGAAGGTAGCGACCGGCGAGATGATCGTGGTGCGCTATGCGGACGATCTCGTATTGGGGTTTGAGTACCGGGCGGAAGCTGAGCAATTCCGGAAGCAGTTTGAGGAACGGCTGGCGAAGTTTGGGCTGGAACTGCACGAGGAGAAGACGAGGCTGATCGAGTTTGGCAGGTTTGCACGGCAAAACCGGCGACAGCGTGGAGAGGGAGAACCGGAGAACTTCTCGTTTCTGGGGTTCCGGCATCAGTGCGGGACCAGCAATCGCGGGTACTTTACCATTTGGCGGCAGACAGTGAAGCAACGGCTGGAAGCGAAACTGCAGCAAGTGAAGCAGACGCTTCGGGAACGGATGCATGCACCGGTGCCGGAAGTGGGGAGGTGGCTCGAGCGAGTGGTGAAGGGGTTCAACCAATACCATGGAGTGCCGGGTAACTCGGCGAGCCTGGAGAGATTCGTGACGCGAATCGGGCGCTACTGGCGGCACGTGTTGAAACGGCGCAGCCAGAATGGGCGGCTGAGCGCGGCGCGGATTGCTCGATTGTTCAACCGTTGGCTGCCGCGCCCCCGGGTGGTGCACCCCTATCCTGACGTACGCTTTGACGCCAGATATCCGAGGTAGGAGCCGTATGCGGTAGTGCCGCACGTACGGATCTGAGCGGGGGGCGGCCTGTGAAGGCCGTCCCTACCGCGCCCCGGCGCGGTGGGGTATGCTGTTTCGTATCGTGAAACACATCCTCGGGCAAGACGGAGATGGCGGGCGGTACTCGGTCCAGGCGGTGGTTCGGGCGTTTGCGCTTCTGAAGGCTTCGCGGTTTGAGGGCGAGGTGCTGCGGCTGCGGGATTTGTGTTCGCGTACGGGCTTGCCGAAGGCTACGGCGTTCCGGCTGCTGCAGACGTTGGAGCAGGTGGGGGCCGTGGAACGGGTGGGGGCGGAGCAGTATCGCTCCCTGGTCTCGGTGGCGGGCAGGAGCCGGCTGCGGATCGGGTTTGCGGGCAAGAGCATTGAATCCGCGTTTTCCCGCGCGGTGGGAGAGAGTTTGCGTGCGGAGGCGGCGGCTCGGGGGCTGGACCTGGTGCTGCTGGATAACCGCGGGAGCGCCTCGGCCGCGCTGCGGAACGCGGAACGGCTGGTGCGCGAACAGGTGGATGTTGCCATTGAGTTTCAGGTCCACGAGCGGGCGGCGGCGCGGATCGCCAGCCGGTTTCTGGAGGCCGGGATCCCTCTCATCGCCGTGGAGATTCCGCATCCCGGCGCCGTGTATTTCGGGGGCAACAACTTCGAAGCCGGACGGTTGTGCGGAGTGACCCTGGGGCAGCGGGCGAAGCAGGCCTGGCGCGGGGTGGTGGATCAGGTTCTGCTGCTGGAGATGGCGGCTGGCGGACCATTGCCGCATTCGAGCATGACCGGGCTGCAAAGGGGATTGCGGGAGGTGCTGCCGGAGGTCGCGCAGGAGAGGTTTGTCCACCTGGATGGCAAAGGCGAGTTTGGGGCGAGCCTGGACGTGGTGAGGCGGCATTTGCGGCGCAACCGTCCGGGGCGGTGCCTGGTGGGGGCGATCAACGATGCCAGCGCGCTGGGGGCGTTGCGGGCGTTCGAGGAGTCGGGATTGGGCCGGGAGGTGCTTTGCCGCCGGGCAGAATGCAGAGCCGGAGGCGCGGGCGGAGTTGAGGCGGGCAGAGACGAGGCTGGTGGGGTCCGTCGGGTTCTTCCCGGAACGGTATGGGCCGGAACTGGTGCGCATTGCCCTGGACCTGATGGAGAAACGGGCGGTGCCCGGGGCCGTGTTCGTGAAGCATGCGATGATCACGGCTCAGAATGTTGATGTGTACTATCCGAACGATACGCTGCTGGCGCCTTCGAGTCCAGCGGATCTGGTGATGCGGTCCCTGTGAGAAGATGACCTTCCTTTTGTGTTGATTTCTTTCCTTTGCTTATGTTAGTTGTTGAGTCCATGACCCTAGCTGGTGAGGAGTTGCGGCAGGCCGGAGCGACGCGTTGACGGTCCCTTCCGGCCTGCGCTGGCGCGTGGTGGCGCTGCTGTTTGCCTCGACGGTGATCAATTATCTGGACCGGCAGACGTTGTCGGTGCTGGCTCCGCACCTGAAGACGGAGTTCGGGTGGACGAACAGCGACTTTGCCCTGCTGATCATCGCCTTCCGTGTGGCGTACACGGTGGGGCAGGCAGGCTGCGGACGGATTCTGGACCGGCTGGGGACCCGGATGGGACTGACGGTGGCGGTGGCCTGGTATTCGGCGATTGCGATGGCGACGTCGCTGGTGACGGGGTTGAAGAGCTTCGGCGGGATGCGGTTTTTGCTGGGGTTGGGCGAGTCGGCCAACTGGCCGGGGGCGACGAAGGCGGTATCGGAGTGGGTTCCCGCGCAAGGAGAAGGCGCTGGCGGTGGTGATCTTCGACAGTGGTTCGTCGATTGGGGCGGCGGTGGCTCCGGCGTTGGTGATCTGGCTGTACACGACGTTTGGAGGTTGGCGGCCGGCGTTCCTGGTGACGGGTGTTCTGGGGTTCGGGTGGCGGCCTGGTATGGCGGCGGTTTTACCAGCCGCCGGAGCAGCATCCGGGGATCGGGGCTGAGGAACTGGCGATGCTGCGGGCGGACAAGCAGGCGAGCCGGGATGGGGAGGAGCAGGAGCAGGCCGTGTCGTGGCTGGGGTTGCTGCGGTACCGGCAGACGTGGGGCGCGATTGCGAGCCGGGCGTTGACGGATCCGGTGTGGTATCTGATCACGGACTGGTTTGGCGTTGTACCTGGTGTGGCGTGGATACCGGGTGGAAGAGAGCCTGATCGCGTTCTGGGCGCCGTTCCTGGCGGCGGATCTGGGTAACTACGCAGGTGGGGCGGTGTCGAGCTGGCTGGTGCATCGAGGATGGGCGGTGGGGCGGGCGCGCAAGGCCGTGGTGATCCCGGGGGCGCTGGGGGTGCTGCTGTTGATTCCGCGCTCGGATTTTCGGCCAAGTCTGATGGGGATTGCGCTTTTGTTCGGCGGGGCCACCTTCTCCTATGCCGCGTTCTCCACGATGGCGAACAATGTTCCCGGTGGATTGTTTCTCGTGGATGGAGCGGTTGCCTCGGTGAGCGGACTGGGCGGCGCGGCGGCGGGCGCGGGTACGCAGTTCCTGTTGACGTATGCGGTGGGGTCGATTGCGGACAAAGTAGGCTTCCGGCGGCGCTCGATCGGGGCGAGTCTGATTCCGCTGGTTGCGATGGTGCTGGTTCTGGCGCTGGTGAGGAATACGAAAGCGAGCGGGCAGGCGCTATACAGTCCGGCGGATCTGAGCGGCGCGGTTTGGGTGCATAATGGACGGGCAATGCAGAAGCTCACACGCAAAGCATCCGGCGGAGTGCTGGCCGTTTTCCTGGTGCGTTCGGGGCAGGTGGTCTGCTGACGGGGCAGGCGTCGAAGGAGAAGAGCGTGGCAACGAAGATCAGCGGGCCGTTCCGGGCCAAGATCAGTCCTCTGCAGATGGAGGATAAGACCGAGGGGACGATGCTGGGGCGAATGGCGATCTTCAAAACGTATGAAGGCGAGCTGGCGGGCACGGCACGCGGCGAGATGCTGACGGCCGGAACCGCGGTGCAGGGGTCGGCTGGAGTACGTCGCGGTGGAGCGGGTGACGGGGGGGATGCTGAAGGGGAAGAAGGGGTCGTTCGCGCTGCAGCATACGGGCGTCATGGATCGAGGCGCGGCGAAACCTGGTGATCATGGTGGTGCCGGATTCCGGGACTGGTGAGCTGACGGGGCTGAAGGGCAAGATGGCGGTGCGGATCGAGCCCGATGGGAAGCATTTCTACGACTTCGAATACACCCTGCCGTAGGGGGCAGGCGGCATGAGTGCCACTGCCGAGGGGCCGCTGGTGAGTTTCTACCGCGGGACGGGTGCTGACGACGCGGGCCGGTGGTTGAAGGAGATCCGGCTATGGCCGGATGAGCGGCTGGAGCATACGCACGACTACATTCAGTGGATGTTCCCGTGCTGCGGGAGCGGAGCCAGTTCAATTGGGGGGCTCCGGTGCTGGATGAGGCGGCGATTGGGGCGTTTCTCCGGGTGGAGGAGGGGCTGCGCGCGGAGTTGTTCGAGTCGTTGCGGCGGATGCTGGTGTTCTATGGGCTGGAGTGGCACGAGGGGATGGTGCGGCGGACGGGGCGGTATGCGGAGCGGGCCCGCGAGTGGGTGACGCCGGGGAACCACAATCATCTGCGGATCACGCGAATCCTGAAATGTCTGAGTTTGCTGGGACTGGGTGCGGAGGCTCGAGCGTTCTTCGACTGCCTGGCGGCGCTGTATGAAGAAGAGCGGGGGAAATCGAGGCCTGGGATCAGTGCGGTGACCTTCCGGTTCTGGTCGGAAGCGGTGGCCGATTGACGGAGGGATCTCTTAACACTCCTAACGTGGCGAGCCCGACATGTAAAACCGGAGTGTTTTGGGGCGTTTTTGAGGGGAAGCGGCGGGCGGCGGACGCGCAGTCTGTAACCTGAGCCGGAGAGATGCCCGTCCAAGGAGAGGTCAGAGAGTAGCAGCTCCGGCTCTCCGATCCGGAGGAATCCAAAGGCGGGAAGATGACAAGCAGAGTCCTATTTGTGGTGATCGCCGTAGCGGCGGCGGGGTATGGGCAAGAGCGGGAAGGCGGACAGCGTCCCGGTTTCGGTCAGGGTGGATTCATGCGGATGAGCCCGATTCTGGCGGCATTGGATGCCGATCATGACGGGACGATTTCCGCGGCCGAGTTGAAGGCGGCTCCGGCGGTGCTGAAGGGTCTGGACAAGAATAGCGATGGGCAGTTGACGCAGGAAGAGCTGCGTCCGGCGTTTGGGCGTGGGGGTCCGGAAGGTCGCGGCGGTGGTCCGGGCGAGACGCAGGCTCCGAGTGCGGATGAGCTGGTCAAGACGCTGATGGCTTTTGACAAAGATGGCGATGGGAAGCTGTCGAAGGCGGAGTTGCCGGAGCGGATGCAGGGCCTGTTCGAGCGGTCGGATGCGGACAAGGACGGGTATCTGACTGTGGAAGAGTTGAAGAAGACGGCGTCGGCTCCGCGAGCGGAGCAGGGTGGACGCCGCGGTGAGCGGGAAGGTGGAGAAGGCGGGCGGCGGATGCAGCGGATGGATCCGGTGACTGCCGCGCTGGATGTAGATCAGGATGGAGTGATCTCCGCGCAGGAGATGCAGGGCGCCGCGGCTGCGCTGGCAAAGCTCGATCGCAATGGCGACGGGCAGTTGACCGAGGACGAAGTTCGTCCGAACTTCGGCGGGCGCGGCGGACAGCGGCCTCCGCAGGAACAGAAACAGTAGCCGACCGGCTGAGAACCCGAGTAGTAGAGCACCGATATGAAATCACTGTCTATCTGGATTGCCGGAGTTGTCCTTACGCTTCCGGCTGTGAGTGCGGCGAGTATGCCCTCGAGCCGCGAGCGGATGCAGACGTTCCATCACGAGAATGTGCTGGGGACGTCGATGGAGCTGAAGGTTTCGGCGGCGACGCGCGCGGAGGCGGAAGCGGCGGAGTCGGCTGCATTGAAGGAGATTGACCGGCTGGCGCGGATTCTGAGTACGTATGATGCGCAGAGTGAAGTCAGCCGCTGGGCGCGGACGTCGGGTGACGCGGTGCGGGTGTCGCCGGAGTTGATGGAAGTGCTGGGGCTGTTCGACCAGTGGCGGATGCGGACGGACGGGGCGCTGGATGCGTCGGCCGAGGTGGTGAGCCGGGTGTGGAAGCAGGCGGCGGCGCAGGGGCGGATTCCTACCGCTGCTGAGATGGCGGCCGCGGTGGCGCAGGTGCGGCAGGCGCACTGGGTCCTGGATGGCGCGGCGGGTACGGCGACTCATACGAGTGGCGCGGCGCTGGCGCTGAATTCATTCACCAAGAGCTACATCGTGAATCGTGCGGCGGATGCGGCTCTGGGCAGTGAGGGTGTGCGGGCGGTGGTCGTGAACATTGGGGGCGACCTGGTGGTTCGTGGGTCGTGGACCGAGGGTGTGGATATCGCGGATCCTCTGGCCGATGTCGAGAACGGACCGACTTTGACCCGGCTGCGTGTGGCGGACCGGGCGGTGGCGACGAGCGGGAACTACCGGCGCGGGTTCGATATCGGTGGGCGGCATTACTCGCACATCGTGGATCCCCGGACTGGTGAGACAGCGGAGGATGTGGTGAGTGCCACGGTGGTGGCTCCTGGCGCGGTGGATGCGGGCGCTCTGGCTACGGCGTTTTGTGTGATGACCCCGACGGAGAGCCTGGCTTTGGCTTCGACGATGGAGGATGTGGAGTTTCTGATTGTGGAGCGGAACGGGCGCAGGACGGCGAGTCCGGGCTGGAGCGGGTTGGAGGCTCCTCGTGTGCAGGCTGCGGGGTTTGCGGCAAAGGCGGCTCCGGCGGCCGCGCAGGGTGGAGGTTCGGTGCCGGCGGCGGCGGGGATGGAGTTGCTGGTGCAACTGGAGCTGGCGCGGATTGAGGACGGGCGGGCACGGCGGCCGTTTGTGGCGGTGTGGATCGAAGACAAGGATCATGTGCCGGTGCGGACGATTGCGTTGTGGTTCGACAAGGACCGATGGCTGCCGGATTTGAAGTCGTGGTATAGAGGGGATCGCCTGCGGGCGATGGCGGAGGGGACTGAGATCGCGGGTTCGGTGTCGAGCGCGACGCGGCCGCCGGGCAAGTATACGCTGCGCTGGGATGGGAAAGACGATAAGGGCAAGGCCGTGAAGCCGGGCAAGTATACGGTGTGCATCGAGGCGGCCCGGGAGCACGGCACGTATCAGATCATGCGGCAGGAGATGGATTTCAGCGGGGCTCCGAAGCAGGCGCAGTTGCCTGGGAACACGGAGATCGCGGGCGCGTCGCTGGATTACCGGAAGGCGAGTCACTGAGGTATGCGGGGCGCGTTTGCGACACCGGTGGAGGAGGCGCCTGTGACGCGTCATCGGATGGCTCCGTGGAAGCGGCGGGTGGCGATGGTGTCACGCTGGCTGCACATCTACCTGTCGATGGCGAGCTTCGGGATCCTGTGCTTCTTCGCGGTGACCGGATTGACCTTGAATCACACGGAGTGGTTGAAGGGCCAGCAGCGGACGGTGCAGTCCAAGGGCAATGTCGATTTGCAGTGGGTGAAGGGTTCCGATGAGAAGAGCGTGGCGAAGCTGGAGATTGTCGAGCTGCTGAGGAAGGCTCATGGAGTGCGGACCGCGATGAGCGAGTTTCGCATTGATGAGTTCCAGTGCACGGTTTCGTTCAAGGGGCCGGGGTATGCGGCGGATGCGATTGTCGACCGGGCTACGGGCCGGTATGAGTTCACCGAGACGCGCATGGGCGCGGTGGCGATTCTGAACGACCTGCACAAGGGGCGGGATAGCGGGAAGGTGTGGTCGGCGATTATCGATGTGTCGGCGGTGCTGATGACGCTGGTGTCGCTGACGGGGCTGGTGTTGATCTTCTATCTGCAGAAACGGCGGATGTCGGGGTTGGTTTCGCTGGCGGCTGGGGTCGCGCTTTGCTGGCTCATTTACCGGGTTTGGGTTCCGTAGGAGTGCTGTCTGCTGGCAGCTTTCAGCCGTCAGCTATCAGCTGTCAGCTTTTTAGTTTGCGAAGTCAATGGGCGCTGGTTGGAACCCAGTCCGGATTCGCAGGCGACCATCGGCTGATGATTGCTGATGGCCACTCGCTTCCTCGGGCGGGGTCGGGGGACCCCGCGCGGACCTGGGGGTCCGCCGTCCCAATGGGTTGCGGTCGCAGACTAGGTCTGGAGACTCTTTGGGGTTGGGGCGACGGAGCTGAAGGTTGAGGGTTTACTGCTCAGCTTGCCGTGATCAGTCTGTTCGCGGCCTCGATTGGTTTGGTTAGTCGGCCTGGAGGGCTGAACGCGGGTCGCTCTGGGCCGCGGTCCAGGCTGGTTTGAGGGCGGCCGCGGCGGAGACCAGGAACAGGAAGGCGAAGATCGAGACCAGGACTCTCGGGTCCGATGCTGTCACTGTGTAGAGTAAGTCTTCGGCGGCACGGCCCGCTCCTATGGCTGCCAGCAGACCCAGGAGTTCTCCAATCACCACAAAGACCAGGGCGCTGCCCGTGATTTCGAGGAGCAGCCGGCGGCGGCCCGCGCCCAGGGCGACTTTCAGGGCGATTTCGCGGGTGCGTACGGCGAGGCTTTCGGTGATGACGCTGTAGACTCCGGCGGCGGCCAGGATCACGGCGCAGGCGGCAAACCACAGAAGCAGAATCATGTTGAAGCGGTGGCGGGCCGTGTCCTTTTCGATGAGCTCGCCCAGGGTGGCTGTACCGGCGATGGCCTGGCGAGGATCGATTTCCGCCGCGGCCTGACGGACCAGGGCTACGAGTTCGTGCGCGGGTCTGCTGCCCCGCAGCACGACGTAGTTGGTGGGTACGTTGGACTGAAGGTAGTTCACGTAGAGGTCGATGCCGGTTTCGGTGACGCGGCGGTAGCGGGCTTCGGCGGCGACTCCGATGACCTTCCACCAGACATCGTCGGGGCGGCGGCCGAAGCGGAGGCGCAGGCCCAGCGGGTCGTGGCCGGATTTGCGGAGCTGGCGGGCCAGGGCGTTGCTGATGATGACGACGGGCTCGGCTTTCCCGAAGTCGGTGAGGCGGAAGTCGCGGCCTTCGAGCAGGGGCGTGCCGACGGTGGCGAGGTAGCCGGGCGTGATTACTTCGTAGTTGGCGGAGGGCAGTTCCTCGTTGCGGTGGCGACCGGCTTCGAAATCGAATTCATAGCGCAGATCCCAGCCGACGTTGCCTTCGAAGGGGCGGAGGAGGACGGCTCCGGCGTGAGTGACTCCGGGAGAGGCGCGGAGCTTTTCAAGGAGGCGGGTGTAGAAATCGTCGCGGGATTGTGGCGTGAAGCCGTCGCCGCGCAGGGCCAGATTCAGGGTGACCGTGTCGCGGTTGGAGAAGCCCACGTCGGTCTGGAGCATGGCGCGGTAACTGACGACCAGGAGCACGCAGATGGAGAGCAGCAGGACGGTGGCGGCGGTCTGAGCTGTGACGAAGACGCGCTGCAGGCGCTTGCCGGTGCGGGAGCCGGCGGTGCGCTGGCCGCCTTCGCGGAGGAGGGCGTCGAGATCGAGCCGGGTGATGAGCCAGGCGGGCGCGAAGGAGCAGACCAGGGCGGCGAGGGCGGCGGTGGCGAGGGCGAAGGCGAGTCCGCGAGGATCCAGCGTCGCATCGGTCAAGCGGGGGATGTCGGCCGGCGCCCAGAGTTTGAGCAGGTGGATGAGGGCTGTGGCGAGCAGGGTTCCCGACACAGCGGCGAGGATAGCGGCGGTGAGTCCCTCGAACGGCGAACTGGGCGAGGATGTGACGGGGCGCGGCTCCGAGCGAAGTGCGGGTGGCGATTTCACGGCGGCGGGCCAGGGCCCGGGAGAGGAAGAGATTGCTGGCGCAGATACAGGCGGCGATCAGAAGAAGGAGCGAGGCTCCCAATGAGATCCAGAGGTGGATGCGAGCCGAACCCGTCCAGTATTGAGGCAGCGGCGTGACGATCGCTTTCTGGGAGTTGGAGTAGAACTGCGGGAAGTCGCGCGCCTGGCGTTGGAAGAGTGCGGCCACCTGGGCCTGGATGGCGGAGGCGGAGTAGCCGGGCCGGGCGCGCGCGATGGCCTGGAGATAGGTGGCTCCGCGGCGTTCCTTCATGGGGGTGACGCCGAGGGGGAGCCAGATGTCGACGCCGCGCGGGAAGTCGATGGCCGGGGCTGTCACGCCGATGACCGTGACTCCGGCGCCATTGAGGCGGATCTGGCGGCCGAGGATGGCGGGGTCGGCTGAGAAGTGGTTGCGCCAGACGTGATCGGAGAGGATGACGACCGGGGCGGCGTTGACCTGTTCGTCGGCATCGCTGAAATCGCGGCCCAGGGCGGGTTTGACGCCGAGGACGCGGAAGAAGTCGTGGGAGACGGGGGTGCTTTCGAGCTGGACGGGGTCGCCGTGGCCGGTGTCCAGGACGCGGCCGTAACCGTAGAGCGTCGTGGGCATGAGGGCGACGGAGTTGAACGCTTTGAGGGCCTGGAGGTCGCCGAGTTCGGGGTAGGCGAGTTCGACGAGGGCGACTCCGGCGACCTGGTCCTGCTTCCAGATGACCTGGATTGTGTCCTGATCGGGGAAGGGCAGAGGCTTCAGGAGGACCGCCTGGACAAGCGAGAACATGGTGACGCTCATGCCGATGCCGAGGGTCAGGATGGCGATGGCGAACAGATAGGCCGAGCCGTTGCGGCGGAAGGTGCGCAGGGCGAAAGATGCGTGGCGGAGGGCGGTTTCCAGGGGTTGCAGCGGGGTGGACTCGTAGACGTCTTCGTGGATGAGGGCCGGATTGCCGAGGCGGCGGCGGGCGAAGCGTTCAGCGGCTTCGGGGGTGTCGCCGGCGTCGAGACGTTCCTGCTTGAGCTGGGCGAGGTGATCGGCGAGTTCGGCGTCGAGGCCGCGGTTGTTGCGGAAACGGTTGAAGAAGCGCGAGAGCATGGGGGCTAAGCGGGCCTCATGACGCGGGTGATGGCGTGGACGAGGGTCTGCCAGCGGGAGTGTTCGAGGGCCACCTGTTTGCGGCCGGCGGGGGTGAGGCTGTAGTAGCGGGCGCGGCGGTTGGTGGGGGAGACTTCGTACTCCGCCTTGATGAGCTGTTTCGATTCCAGGCGGCGAAGGGCGGGGTAGAGGGAGCCGTGGTCGATCTGGAGGAGTTCGTCGGAACGCTGTTCGATGAGTTTCGCGATCTCGTAGCCGTTGGCCTTGCCGGGCAGCAGGGTCTGGAGAATCATCATGTTGAGGGTGCCCTGGAGGATGTCGACGGGCTTGGGCGGTGCGGCCATGGAGCCAGTTTATCATTCCACCGGTAGAGAAACTACTATTAAGTTCGGGCGCCTTCAATTGACATTAATGAACTGAACCGTTTAGTATTCCAAAGAGGTGCAAGGAGGCCTACGGCAGGTATGATCCGAGTGGAGAATCTCTGCAAGAAGTACGGCGACTTCACGGCGGTCGACAACATTTCCTTCCAGGTGGGCAAAGGCGAGATTTTCGCCTTTCTGGGGCCCAACGGGGCGGGGAAGACGACCACCATCAAGATGCTGACCACGCTGCTGACGCCGACGAGCGGCCAACTGGCGATTGATGGTCTGCATCCATCCGAGAACGCGAACGAAGTGAGGAAGCGCTTCGGGATCGTTTTCCAGGACCCGAGCCTGGACGGCGATATGACAGCGTACGAGAACATGGAACTGCACGGCGTGATGTATCACGTTCCGCGCAGGATCCGCATCGCCCGGACCGAGGAACTGCTGCGTACGTTTGAGCTGTGGGAGCGCAGGAACGATCAGGCGAAGATGTTCTCGGGCGGCATGAAGCGGCGTCTTGAGATTGCGCGCGCGTTCCTGCACACGCCGAAGATCCTGTTTCTGGACGAGCCGACGCTGGGGTTGGATCCGCAGACGCGCAACCAGCTTTGGAACCAAGTGAAGACGTTGAACAAGACGGAGGGTGTCACCGTCTTTCTGACAACGCACTACATGGATGAAGCGGACCGCGTCGCGCAGCGGATCGCGATTATCGACCACGGCAAGATCGTGGCGGAAGGTTCGCCGGAGAGCCTGAAGCAGCAGACGAACACGACCACGCTGGAAGACGCCTACCTGGCGTATACCGGCTCGTCCATTCGCGATGAGACGGCCAACGTCTCTTCCGACCAGTTGAAGCAGGTGGCCCAGATGTGGAGCAAGCGACGATGAGCACGATATACATCCTGTGGTTGAGAGAACTGCGCAGATATGTGCGATCGCGCGCGCAGATTGTGGCCTCGCTGGGGCAGCCAATGTTGTATCTGATCGCCCTTGGCTTCGGCATGGGGCCCATTTTCGAGAAGGCCGGACAGGGCAGCTACCTGCAGTTTGTGGCGCCGGGTGTGATTGCCATGTCGGTGCTGTTCAGTTCGGTGTTTTCGGGAATCGGCCTGCTGTGGGACCGGCAGTTCGGCTTCCTGAAAGAGACGCTGGTGGCTCCGGTGCCGCGGATCCAGATCATGCTTGGGAAGACCCTGGGGGCCGCTACGGTGGCCGTGATCCAGGGATTGCTGGTGGTGGTGATCTGTTTTGTGGCGGGTTTCCGGGTTGCCAATCCGGTGATGCTTCCGTTTGCTCTGCTGTTCATGGTGCTGATTGCGTGTGTATTCAGTGCACTGGGGACGGCGATCGGGTCGGTGCTGGAGAACATGCAGGGGTTTCAACTGATCATGAACTTCCTGGTGATGCCGATCTTCTTTTTGTCCGGCGCGCTGTATCCGCTGACCAATCTGCCCGCGGTCATGGCGGCGGTCACCAGGCTTGATCCGTTGACCTATGGAGTGGACGGGCTGCGAACATCCCTGATCGGGGAGGCTCACTTCGATCTGGGCGTCGATGCGCTGGTTCTTGTCAGCGTGGCGACAGTCCTGATGTTTGTCGGCAGCCGTCTGTTCTCCAGGATTCAGGTCTGACCATGGCTCGTACGCGAAGCGACAGTGCGCATCGAAAGGTCCTGGATGCCGCGCTGTCGCTTTTCGCCGAGCGGGGCATCGACGGCACCAGCATGGATTCCGTGGCGGAGCAGTCGGGTGTCAGCAAGGCGACGATATACAAGCATTGGGCCGATAAGGATGCCCTGGCGCTGGAAGTGATGGCCGACGTCAATGGTCTGAACACGCGGCCGACCTTCGATACAGGGCATACGCGAGCGGACGTGTGCGCGGTGCTGGCCTATCGCAACCCGGAAGGAGCGGAGGTGCACCAGAAGTTCATGCCGCACTGCATTGCCTACTCGGCGCGCAATCCGGAGTTTGGGCTGGCATGGCGGCATATGGTGATGGAGCCGCCGCGCCGGGAGTTGCGGCATCTGCTGGGCCTTGGCATCGAGCGCGGCGAACTGCAGGCGGATCTCGATATTGAAGGATCGCTGGCGCTGCTTCTGGGCCCGGTGCTCTACTGGTACATCTTCTTCAAGGGCACCAAGGAGAGGCCTACCGTGGTGGCGGAGCGTGTGGTGGAGGCGTTCTGGCGGGCATACGGCGTAAAGGCTGCAGGCGCTCGCGGCAAGGTCAGGCGAGCCAAGTCCTGAGAGAGGGACGCTGGCTCCGTGGGTCCCTTCCGAAAATATCGTAAGCTCGTGATCCCGATCGCTTTGGCGCTACGCGTCTCTTCAGTGAGGAAGAATGAAACTCACTGTTTTCGCTCTCGGAGCATTACTCACGGCCGCCGCTCATGGCGCCACTCTCTACGACACGCTGGGGCCATCCAATAGTTACCAGCTTGCGGGTTCGACGATCGGCGGGACCTATGATCAGGTGATCGCCAACCTCGTTGAGCCCCTGGAAGACGGGCAGATCAGCCAGATCACGCTTGCCATGGGGCACACTTCCGGGCAGAACCTGTACCGGTTGGACATTGTTGCGAATGGGGAAGGCGGGCCTACGGGCGGGAGTCTGTTTAGTCTGGACTTCGGGCTGACCGGATATGTGACGACGCTGAACCTGACGGATGGCCCGTCCTTGCAAGCCGGCAATCTCTATTGGATGGTGATCAGCGGCGCTGGGGAGGGTACGCAGGGCGCCTGGTGGGGCAATGCCAGCAACATTCGCGGGATGACGGGTTGGCAGAATACGCAACCGACGTTTGCTTCGGCCAGTTCGGTCAACTGGCACCTGAACGGCGATAGTTATCTGAATGCGTTCCGGATCAGTTCCGGGACTACGCCGGATTCCGTAGCGGCTCCGGAGCCCTCCACGGCTTTGCTGGCTGCTCCAGCGCTGTTGTTGTTGGGCTGGCTGCGGCGGCGGAGGGTGTAGGGTCAGTACGCGCGTGGGGAGCCGGCCAGGGGGCCGGCTGCAGACGAGGGCGTCTGCCTTACCGGCGCGGGCCGTGCAGCGGTGCTGGGCGCTCGTGAACCAGGCCGCTTCACGGGGTGGGACCTCCTGCCGCGGGCTGCTTGGATGCGTACGCCTACCGGACACAGGCCGATTCAGGGTGTATACCCTTTGACGCGGGATTCTCGACGGCCTGCGGCCGATCCTCGGGAGTTCTTCCGAGGTGGGCCCCACAGTGACTCAGGCAGCACTCGTGCTTGCCACTCGCGGCGGATGTGGGGCCTTGGCCTGTGCGGGGTCTCTAGTCGGTGCTGCCCGCGACGCGCAGGGCGTCTTCAATTTCGTACACGCGGTCTTCCAGGTCGCGGGTGGGTTTGCCGGCCGCCTTGGCGGTTTCGACTTTTTTCTGGGCCGCCGCCAGCCGTTTCTGAAGTCCCTGCAGCTTCGGATCCGCTTTGGCCGGCGGCTGCTCCTTTTTTGGGGCTGGCGCCGCCGCGGCTGGGGCGGCAGCGGGTGCCGGTTTGGGCGCGGCTGCCTTCTTCGGCTTGCCCGCCTTGTAGCGGAAAGACGTCACGGCCGGCGGGGGTTTGAGGCCGGGTCCGAAATCGGCGCGATATTCCTCGGAGAGCTTCACCGCCTCCTGCAACAGCTCGCGGAAGCGGGCCTCCATGGCAAGTTTGGCCTTGGCGCGCAGATCGCCTCCCTTTTGTTTCCACTGCTGGTACTCGGCAATGACGTCACTCATGAGATCCATCCTATCCTGTTTCTTCGCCCCTGCAAAGATGCATCCGGCATTCTCGGGACTCCTCCAGATTACGCCGTGAAGCGGGGCCGGTTGAGGAGGTGGGTGTAGGGGGACGGACTCTCGCGAATCGCTGTGATAGAGTGTTGCCCAACGGCCAGGCACGTGCGCAGTGAGGCCGCACATGCATGCCTCAACGAGCTTGTGCCGCGATTCACAGCAGAGTGGTCAAGGAAAGGACCTGCCAGGGCCCATGGTGCAAACAAGATTGGCGATTGCCGCATTTGCCGTCCTCAGCTTCGTCAGCAGCGCGGCTGTTACCGTACAGAAAGAGAACTATCAAGGGTGGCGCAACAGCTACCGCATCAGCAACGGCGAAGTGGAGCTGGTGGTGACCGGCGATGTCGGACCGCGCGTGATCCGCTTCGGATTTGTGGGTGGGCAGAATCTGTTCAAAGAGTACAAGGAGCAACTCGGGAAGCGCGGAGAGGCGCAATTTCAGGCACGCGGCGGGCATAGGGTGTGGAAGGCTCCTGAGGATCCGGTGGCGACCTGGGCTCCGGACAATGTGCCCGTGGAAGTGAAGCAGACGGCGCAGGGTGTGATTGCGCGAGAACCGAAGGAGCCGCTTACCGGGCTGCAGAAGGAGATCGAGATCAGGCTGGCCGAGAGTGGCTCGGGCGTCACTGTCATCCACCGCATTACCAACGGCTCGCTGTTTCCGCTGGAGTTCTCGGCGTGGGCGCTGACCCAGATGGCACAGGGGGGCACAGCGATCACCGGATTTCCGCCGCGCGGTAAGCACCCGGTGAACCTGGAGGCCACGAATCCACTTGTCATGTGGGCCTACACCGACCTTGCGGACAAGCGCTGGACGTTTACGAAAAAGTACCTCATGCTGCGCCAGGATCCAGCCAATTCTGAACCGCAGAAGCTGGGGACGTTCAATGCGGATACCTGGGCCGTCTACGTGCTGAATGGAGAGGCGTTCGTCAAGCGAGTGAAAGCCGACGCGAGCAAGAGCTATCCCGACTTCGGGTGTTCGTTCGAGACTTTCACGAACGATGAGTTTCTGGAAGTGGAGACTCTCAGCCCACTGACGAAGCTACAGCCCGGGCAGACTGTTGAGCATGTGGAGAGTTGGAGTCTGCACAAGAACGTGCGCCTGGATGCCAGGACGGACGCTGCTCTGGACAAGCTGATTCTGCCACTGGTTCAGGGAACCAACGGAGCGCGGTAAGCGAGATCCATCCGGCGGCGCGAGTGGGTCGAGTTGCCCGGCGCGCCCGTGGTGAAGGAGAGACGTCTATGAGTCGAAGACAGACTGGATCCGATCCTGGCCGCAGGGGCTTCCTGAAGACGGTGGCTTTGGGCGCCGCGGCTGTACCGGCTGTGGGGCAGACCCCGGCCGCCCAGGCTCCGGCGGCTGCACCGGTTGCTCCTCCTGCAGGCGGTTCGACTACGTCGGCGGCTGCGTTCGAGTATCCGCGCTCGTTCCGGGGCAGGCAACTCGCCACCATTGCCTTTCCGCTGGGTGGAGTGGGTGCCGGCAGCGTGAGCCTGGGCGGCCGGGGGCAATTGCGGGATTGGGAGATCTTCAACCGGCCCGAGAAGGGACGACTGCTCAACTACACGTTCCCCAGCATCTGGGCACAGGCCGGCACGGGTAAGCCGGTGGCCCGCGTGCTGGAGGCGCGGCTGATCTCGCCCTACCAGGTGGGCCGCGGCCTGGATCCGGCGCAGGTGTCTGGCCTGACCCGTCTGGAGGATGCGAAGTTCACGGGCGAGTTTCCCATGGCCGGGATCGAGTTTCGCGACAGGACGCTGCCGGTGAAGGTGAAGCTTGAAGCGTTCACGCCGTTCATCCCGTTGGAGCCGGACGATTCCGGGCTACCGGTGGCGGTGCTGCGCTACAAGGTGACGAATCCGGGCAAGGTAGCGGCGAAGGTTTCGATTGCGTACTCGCTGGACAATCCGGTCGGTTTGAATCCGCGTGTCCGTCCGGAACGGGGGCGAACTCCGGAGCAGGACCGCACGAACGAGTTCCGCTCGGGGGATGGTCTGCACGGGCTGATGATGACGGATGCCAAAGCGGCGGACGGCGCCCCGATGACCGGCTCCGTTGCGCTCTGCATCCTGAATGCAGGTGATGGCAAGGTCACGCATTTGCGAGGTTGGCAGAAGGCGAAGTGGTGGGCGAGTCCGCTGTTGTTCTGGGATGATTTCTCGGATGACGGCCAATTGGGGCCGGAGCCGGAGTCGCGCAACACTGTCGGCTCGCTGTGCCTGCAACGGACGATTGCGCCGGGCGCCGAAGCCGATTTCACGTTCCTGCTGACGTGGCACTTCCCGAACCGGACACCGGCGTGGTGCGGCTGGGTGGCTCCGCAGGGCGATGAGAACGTCGTGATGGGCAACTACTATGCGCAGCGATTCGCTGACGCTTGGAAGGTGGCCGAGTACACGGCGTCCCATCTGCAGCCGCTGGAGAAGCGGACCCGCTCGTTTACCGCTTCGATCCGTGCCTCCACTCTTCCGGCGGCTGTGAAGGATGCGGCCACCGCGAACCTGTCCACGCTGGTGACGAACACCTGTTTCCGCACCGCTGACGGGAAGTTCCGCGGGTTTGAAGGTATCGACGATGAGCGCGGCTGCTGTTTCGGCAACTGCACGCACGTGTGGAACTACGAAGTGGCGACGCAGCATCTGTTCCCGTCGTTGGCGCGTTCCATGCGGGAATCGGCGTTCGAACTGGGTGCGGCGATGGAGGGAGTGATTCCCATCCGGCTGATGATTCCCGAGAAGAAGCAGCATTCGGGTACGACGGCGGCCGACGGCACGATGGGGCAGATCATCAAGGCGTACCTGGACTGGAGGTTGTCGGGCGACAATGCCTGGCTGCAGTCGATGTGGCCCAATATCCGCAGGGCGATGGAGTTCGCCTGGGTGGAAGGCGGTTGGGATGCGGATCGTGACGGCGTGGCGGAAGGGGTGCAGCACAACACGTACGATGTCGAGTTCTACGGGCCAAATCCGATGTGCGGTGCGTACTATCTCGGGGGATTGAGGGCCTGCGAAGAGATGGCGCGGGCCGCGGGCGACTCGCCGTTCGCTGAACGGTGCGCCGGGCTGTTCAAGAGCGGCAGCACCTGGATCGATGCCAATCTCTTCAATGGCCAGCACTACATCCAGAAGATTCAAGGGATCCCGACGGAGAAGATTGCCAAGCCGCTGCGGTCCACAGGCGGCGCCGAGGATCCCGAGCATCCTGATTTCCAGTTAGGCGAGGGCTGCCTCACGGATCAGTTGATCGGGCAGTACCTGGCGGACCTGGCGGGACTCGGGCCGCTGCTGGATCCGGCACACATCCGCAAGACTCTGGAGAGCATCTACCGGTACAACCATCGCTCCAATCTCACCAATCACGATTCCGTGGAGCGCATCTACGCGTTGAATGACGAAGCGGCGGTGCTGATCTGCGACTATGCCGCGGGCAAGCGGCCACGCATCCCGTTCCCTTACGCGTCGGAGGCCTGGACCGGGATCGAGTACCTCTTCGGGACACAACTGATCACGGCGGGGATGGTCCGCGAGGGTACGCAGTGCTTTGAGGACGTACGGCGGCGGTACGACGGGGAGAAGCGCAATCCTTGGGATGAGATCGAGTGCGGGCACCACTATGCGCGCGCGATGTCCGCATGGTCGGGGGTGCTGGCGCTGACCGGATTCCAGTATCACGGCGGAGCGGGCAGCCTTGCCGTTGCTCCACGTTTCCATCCAGAGAACTTCACATCTTTCTGGTCCACTGGCGGCGGTTGGGGGACGTTCTCGCACTCCTTGAGGGGTGGGCGGATGCAACTCACCGTTTCCGTGACGGAGGGCAAGCTGTCGTGCAGGACCGTGGAGGTGGCCGGCGCCGCTGCAGCAGGCGGATCGTCGACGGCGAGCATCGGCAGCCGTAAACTGGCTCACGAACTGAAACGGGAGGGGAAGCGGGTTCGGTTCGTCTTTACCGACCCGGTGGAGATCGCGAATGGAGAGACGCTGACCCTCTCTGTGTAGCTTCGGCCGGCTGCCTGCGTATTGGACACGGGCCTCTGACCCCTTGCCCGGTGTCCTCCGGAGGCGGAGGGTCCTGCGACTGGACTCTCCGCCTCCGATGGTCTTCCCTGGGGTGTCTCGTCAGAGTGCGGCGATCGCCTCAATCTGCCGGATGTGGTTGTTGTCGTGCCCAGCCATTGTTTCCACTAGAACCCCAAATGACATCGTGCCCCGCTCCGGGTGTGTGAGCAGCTTTGAGAAGCTTGCGGCCGGGACGGACCGGATGAAGGCGACATTCCATTGGCGGACGGACGTGAAGGTGGCTAGTGCGATCTCCGTGGAGTAGGGTGTGTAGGATGCGGCCCAACGGTCCTGATCGAAGGGCTGGATGATGTGGTGATCGTCGGAGATGGACTGCCGCAAACGAAAGGCAAAGACGATCTCGGTGTCGGCGAGATGGCAGAGGATTTCCCGGGCGCTCCATTTGCCTTCGGCCGGCGCGATGCTTGCGCGATCCGGTCCCAGTTTCGTGAACAACTCCTGTAGCCGCGCGGGCGTTCCAGCAATGATTTCTTGCGGATCGCCCCCGTCAATGAAGGAAGCATAGGGGTTCATAGGGGTCGAATGTAGCACACACCTGGAGGTGGTGTTGTTCCGGTTGAATCTTTTCTTGATATCAAGCATCTCTACATCAAGAGAACACGATGCAAAACAGTAATTCGACCAACTCCAAGGCGCAGGCGGTTCATCTCTGGCTGGTGCTTTCGCGGGCGTCGCATGTCATTGAAATGCATGCGGTTCGAAGCATCGAGTCGATGGGGGTCGGGAAGAGCGACTTCGCGGTGCTGGAGGCTCTGCTGCACAAGGGACCGCTGCCTGTGAATGTTCTGGGCAGGAAAGTACTGCTGACCAGTGGTTCGATTACGACCGCGGTCGATCGCCTGGAAGAGCGCGGCTACGTCCAGCGTTGCAGCGACGCCAAAGACCGGCGGGCCCGAATCGTTTCGCTGACACAGGCGGGCACGGAGCTGGCGGAGAAACTCTTTACCGCCCATGCCGATGACATGGAATGTGCGGCCGCGGTGATCACCGAAGAGGAGCAGGCGACGTTGATCCACCTGCTGCGCAAACTGGGGCTGGGAGCCGGGGCGTTGCTGCGCTCGCCCTCTTAGAGAGAGGCGGGTTTGAGCGTCCCATGCAAGCAACAGAGTGGCAAAAGAAATGAGGATGAATATGAGCGACTTCAAGAAACTGACTGGTGTCCATGGTTCCGGTTCCACACACTGGGTGGGTGATGGGTTCCCGGTGCGCAATCTGTTTCCTTCCAACGGGCTGAACGGGGAAGTGAGCCCGTTCCTGATGTTGGACTATGCCGGGCCTCGCAGGTTTGAGCCGGCTGACCGGCCGCGCGGTGTGGGTGAGCATCCGCACCGGGGGTTTGAGACGGTGACGATCGCGTATCAGGGTTCGGTGGCGCACCGCGATTCCGCTGGAAACTCGGGCGTGATTGGACCTGGGGACGTGCAGTGGATGACGGCCGCCTCGGGTGTGGTCCACGAGGAGATGCATGAGGCGGAGTTCACGAAGAAGGGCGGCATCTTTGAGATGGTGCAGCTTTGGGTGAATCTGCCGGCCAAGGAAAAGATGTCGAAGCCGCGCTATCAGGGGATCGAGAGCGCGCAGATTCCGGTGGTGGAGTTGGGCGAAGGCTCGGTCGCCCGGATCATTGCCGGAGCGTGGGCGGATGCGAAAGGGGCGGCCCGGACGGTCACCCCGGTGGAGCTGTTTGATGTGCGGTTGAAGACCGGCAGCAAGGTGGAGATCCCCGTGCCGGAAGGCCACAATGCGGCGGTTGTGCTGCTGCGAGGGGCAGTGGCACTGAATGGCGAGAAGACGGTCAAAGGGGAGGCGCAGATTGCGACCTTCACTACGCGCGGCGGACTGATTGCGGTGGAGGCGCTGGAGGACACCATCCTGTTGATCCTTGGCGGCGAGCCGATTCAGGAGCCGGTGGCCAGCTACGGCCCGTTCGTGATGAACACCCGCGAGCAGATCATGCAGGCGATTGAGGACTTCAACGCCGGCAGGATGGGCCGGCTGAGCTAACACTGCAGAAGGGAGAGGCCCGGCGTTTGTGCCGGGCCCCTTCATTGACCCTTGCGCAGCGACTCCACCTCGATGCCCGCCTGCGCGCACTTCTTGTAAAGATGGCTGCGTTCCAGGCCCAGCGCCCGCGCCGTCTCGGTCATATTGAATTGCTGGCGCTTGAGCTCCTGCAGGATGGTCTCTTTTTCAAAGGCGTCCATCCTGGCGGCGAGCGTCCCGGTCGCCGGGGCGGCTTCTCTCGAATGAGGCAGGCAGAGGCGCACCGCCTCCTCATCCACTTCGCCTTCGGCCAGCAGCAGGACGCGTTCGACGGCATTGCGCAGCTCGCGGACGTTGCCCGGCCACGAGTAGCCTTCCAGCGCCTGCAAAGCTTCTGAAGTGAAGCCTCTCAAACGCCAGCCGTTCTGGCGGCTGATCTGGTTGGCCAGATGTTCAACCAGCACGGGGATGTCACCCTTGCGGTCGCGCAGCGGCGGAAGCTGCACGGGAATGACGTAGATGCGATGGAAGAGATCCTGGCGGAAACTGCCTGCGCGGACCTGTTCCTCGAGATTGCGGTGCGTCGCGACGACGACGCGGACGTCGACGCGCACCGTGCTGCTGGAGCCGATGCGTTCAATCTCTCCCTCTTCCAGTACTCGCAGGAACTTTGCCTGCATGACAGCCGGCATGTCGCCGATTTCATCCAGGAATAGAGTGCCGCCGTGTGCCTGTTCGAACTTGCCCAACTGGCGGGCGGTGGCTCCGGTGAAGGAGCCCTTCTCGTGGCCGAAGAGTTCCGACTCGATGAGCTCCTGCGGGACGGCCGCGCAGTTGAGGGTGATGAACGGGCCCTCGCGGCGGTGGCTCTTCTCGTGGACGGCGCGGGCGATGAGTTCCTTGCCAGTGCCGGTTTCTCCCAGAATGCAGACGCGCGATTCGCCAGTGGCGACGCGCTCCACCTGTGTCATCACGCGCCGCATAGGCTCACTTTCCCAGACGATCTCGTGCCGGCCGACACGCTGCCGCAACTCGCGATTCTCGGCTTCGAGGCGCGTGAGTTTGAGAGCGTTGTCGAGGGCGAGCAGCAGGCGGTCGGTGGAGAGCGGCTTTTCCAGGAAGTCGAGCGCGCCCAGTTTCGTGGCTCGGACCGCCATGTCGACGGTTGCCTGACCGGAGATCATGATCACGGGTGTCGAAATGCCCAGACCCGGATCTCTTCCAGGAGGGCAATGCCATCCTTATCCGGCATGACGACGTCAGAGAGGATGAGATCGAAGACCTGCGTACGAACGCACTCGAGCGCCCGCTGAGCACTGTCGGCGAGCGTTGTCTGATGGCCGGCCAGGCGGAAGGCCAGAGAGAGGGATGCGAGGGTGTTGGCTTCGTCGTCGACAATCAGCAGGTGACTCACTCAGCCCTCCCGGCGGGTAGTGTGATCAGGAAGCAGGCACCCTTGCCCGGCTCGCTGGTCACGCTGATCTTACCCTGATGGTCGCTGACGACGCTTTGGACGATGGCGAGACCCAGGCCGGTGCCATGGCGTTTCGTTGTGTAGTAGGGCGTGAACAGGCGCTCGCACTCCTCCTGCGTCAGTCCCTGTCCACTATCCGCCACCTCCAGAGAAACACCATCGCCGGATTGAGCCGTGCGGATCCTCAAGGTGCCGCCCGCCGGCATAGCGTCCATGGCATTGAGAACCAGGTTCTTGAGGGCGCGGCCCATCTGCTCCTGGTCGAGTTGGACAGGCAGGGGATCGGCTGAAAGCTCGAGCGCGAGTTCGATTGGAGCCGTCTTTCGCGCGGCAAATTGAGCCTCAAACAGGCGGACTACCCCTTGGACCACCTCGTTGAGCTCCGCAGGACCCTTGGTGGGTTGCGGCATTTTGGCGAAGTCGCTGAAGCGGTCGACGATCCCGCGCAGATTGCCCAGTTCGGCCAGTAGGGTAGATGTGCACTGCTCAAAGACTTCGTCGAATTGCTGTGGGTGCTGGGCCCTGGCTTTGCGCAGGTTCTCCACGGTGATCTGGAGAGGGAAGAGAGGATTCTTCAGCTCGTGGGCCAGGCGGCGGGCCAACTCGCGCCAGGCCGCGACGCGTTCGGCCTGGATCGCCCGGGCGCGTTGCTCCGACAACTGGACCGTCATTGCATTGAACGAACCGGCGAGATCGCCGATCTCATCGCCGGGCGAGATGGCCACCTGTGCGTTGAGGTCGCCGGCGGCAACGGCCTTGGCGCCGGCGGCCAGCAGCTTGACGGGCCGAGTGACGCGCTCGGTGGTCCACAGCCCGGTGAGCAGCCCCAGCAGAATCCCGGATGCGCCCACCAGCAGGCCGGTCCACAGGATTGAACGCTGCAACCGGATCTGCTCCCGCAGGGAGGTTCCGATGAAAAGAACGCCCACCACTTTGCCACCGCTCAGAAACGGCATGGCCTGCAGGGCTTCCGCGCTTTCGTTGGAGGCATCCCATTGGATGGTCGCGCCGGCCGGTTTGCCGGAGCGTTCCACTTCGGCGGCCAGCGGTGCGAGGCGGTCTCCTTGCGCCAACGGGCCACTGGCGTCGAAGACTTCCTGAGCGGAGAGCCAAAGCACGGCACGGGTGCCGGGACTGGCGCCGATGGAGGCCAGAAAAGACGGGTTCAGCCGTTCGGCGCCCAAAACGAAGATCTTCTTCTCGCCGGCGTTTACGGTTCGAACAGCGGCCAGAGCGGCGGCGCTGCCTTCCTGAGTTGGCACTCTGGTGAGAAAAGGATCCGGCGAGGTCCGGCCGTTCTCGGCGCCTGCCCAGTCGTTCCTGTAGCCGAAGCGGGCCGGCCAGTGGGCGGACGAGAGGATGGAGAGGTCGGGCTGGACGAGATCCAGGAAGTCGAGACTCTGCGTCTCGGCGAGAGTGCGCGCGTCGTTCAGCAGCAGAGACAGATCAGGCGAAGTGCGATTCGCTTCAATCGCGACGCGCAAGGCGGTCTCGGAAGCGGCGGCTTTCTGCACTCGTGAGGCGACGTCCTGGCCGCGGGTCGCGAGATCCTTCTGGAACTGGCGCAACGCAGTCTGGCGGCGGTCCAGATCCATTCGCTCAAAGGTCAGCCGGGTCCAGAGTGAAATCGCACCGGTGGCCAGGGCGACACTGCCGGTGACCGTCAGCGAAGTGATGACGAGAAGCTTCGTGCGGAAAGTCATGGGCGGGCCTCGGGCAGCCAGACGTCGGCGAGCGTCCAGCGAATGGACGGATTCCACTGACGCACTCTCGGACTGACGAGATAGGAAGCGGGCAGTTGGACGATGGGGATCACCCGGAAGCCTTCGACGAGGGCCTGCTCCCGGTCCCAGCCGCTGCCTGGTTTCTGGACGGGTGGCAGGGTCAGAGCGAACTGGTCCAGGGTCCATTCGAGATCAGGTTGAGTGACGCGCAGGCGTAGCAATCGCAGGCCGGGACTACCGGTGGCGGCGCGGAGGGTCAAGCCCGCCTCCGCGGCATTGAGCGCGATGCGTTCCGCCACGCTTTGCAGGACGGGGTCCTGATGGTCGTAGGCGAAGGCCAGCGGCGTTGATCCGGCTGCCAGTTGCTTCGCCTTGGCGACGTCCCGGTCCGTCGGGAAGACAAATGCATAGCCGCTGAGCCACTGAGGCGCCAGGGCTCCGCTGGCCTCACCCCATTTCTGGAGGAGGACTCCTTGAATGGCGCCACGATCCAGTGAGAGTGCCACTGCCTCGCGTTGTGCCGGCGTGGCGGCGGAGTCAAACACGATGGCTAGTGTTTCGATCAGGGGCGATTGCAGCACGATGCTGCCCCGTTGACGAGCCCGGCGGACCTCGGTGATGGGGATCTCGGTGATGTCGGCACGGCCCATCTCGAAGTCGAGGGCCTGCTCGCGCAATGGGCGGCCCATGCGAATCTCGATTGCGTCGAGGAATGGCCGGCCACCCCAATAGTTGTCGTGGGCGGTTAGAACGATGCCGGCGTTGGACTCAAACTGGCTGAGTCTGAAGGGGCCGGTGCCGACCATTGCTCCATCGGATCCACGGATCACGACCGCACTCTTCGGCCGTGCGAGGTCGCGCAGGATCTGCTCGATGGGCCGATCGTCGGGAACACTGATGATGCCGCCCGGCGGGGCCCAGGCTACACCGTTGTGGAACTGGACCTTGGGGCCGGCGGTGAAAACCCATTTCCGGCGTGACGTGTCGTGGATCCAGGAGGTGGCGAGGCATGGCTGGGGTTCACCGCGATCGTCCAGCCGTACGAGGGTTTCATACACCTGTCCGATCAACTGTTCCTTGGCGGCGGCCTCGGCCGGTTCCACGGCGATATCCGTGGGATCCAGGTTGCGCACGACGGCGCGGATCTCGACTCGCAAGGTTCCACCATAGTGCGGCCGCTGTCCCGCGGACAGGAGGCTAGCGGCTGCAATCCAGAGTAATGCTATACGCTGCATATCTTCCTGAGGTGGCGCCGCGGCAAATGACTAGGGTGCCGAGCGGCGTTGGCCACAGGGCGGTGACGGTGCCGGGAAGTTCCGCGGCTTCCGAAGTCTCCACGGCCCGGCCGTCGGCAATCCGGTAGGCTGTTACGACATCCAAGCCTGGCCGGGTTCCGGCTTTGGCCGCCAATACCTGGCCTCCGCATGCCGGCGCGAAATCGCTGTTCCAGTCGTCGATGACGGCCAAGGGGCGTTGATCCTGGTTGTAGAGGTGGACCCGGCCATCCAAGCCGGACAGCAGGTGCAACGGCCGTGCCGTTGTGCCCAGACGAGCGTAGGAGTAGAAGGGCGGCCAGCCCTCGGCTTCGAGACTGTTCCTGGCTGGTGTGAAGTGCGCTGCCACGGGGCCGGCTTCGAACTCAGAGGGTTGATTGTCGCAGTTCAGGTCCAGGGACGGCTGCCAGGAGCCCCGGCAACTTACACCCGGCGCCAACACGCGCAAGCCCTCCGGATCCACCAGCAGGTGACCGCGCGGGTCTCGCACCGCCGGAAGATCGAGTTCGCGTGTTGAGGCCGGCTCCCAGATGCCGGAGCGGCGCGTGTAGACGGTCACCTTTTCCGTGTCCAGGATCAGGAGGCGATCCTGAATCGCCAGTGCGTCGAGGATGGGCCGGTCCTGTTCCCAAAGCAAGCGGCGCTCCAGGCTGGGCAGGTTGGAGCTGACCACGGGGGGAGGGCGGTAGGAGGACATCTCGACGGCGCGTTCGCCTTCACGCCGGATCTCGACAATCAACAGGAATTCCCGCGGACTTTCTGAGAGTGTCAGCCGCACCTCCGCCACCGGAGCCTGGCGGGGCGTGCGGCGCCGCAAAGCGCGGTCGATGGCTCGCTGAGCGACGGCCAGCTCGGAGTTGCCGAGACTGGAGAGATTCCGGCCGGTCAAGTGGACTGCCGTGCCCGCCGGAATTCGCGCCCCTACCCTGCGGCCCAGGGCTTGCGCGGTCTCGTCCAGTGTCTGCGCGCACACGAATTGCCAGACGAAAAAGAGCGCCGCAATAGCTTTTTGAATCAACGCCCGGATCATAGCAGAATGCGAACGGGGACGGGCCATTCCTGCCCGTCCCCGGGGACTCTCCTCACTGCGCGGGATGTCCGGCCATGGCGCTCCGAAGTACGTCGGTGGCGAAGAAGTTCTTCACATCGGCGGGCACCATCATGATTTGAACCTTGTCAGACAGGCGTTCGGCGATGATCTTCTGAATCAGCATGGGATTCTCCTTGAGCACCACCGCTTCCATTCGCATTTTCTCCGAATTGGCGGAGGCTACACGGCGAATGCGGACCTCTTCGGCTTCCGCCAGAAGTTTCTGCCGCTCCGATTCGGCGCGGCTGTCCAGCAGTTTGGCCTGTGCCTGGCCTTCCGCCTCCTTGATGGAGATGTCGCGCTGGCTGGACGCTTCCATCTGGGCGACCTTCACTTCCTTCTCTTTGGCCTCCAGTTCGACGGTGAGGCGTTCGTTTTCCTGCTCCTTCAAGAGCAAGGCCTCGAGACCACGGGCGTATTCGGCCGGCAGTTGAACGTCGCGCAGAATCACTTCCTTCACGATGATGCCGTCGGCGGAGAGCCGTTTGGCGATGCGGCCGGCCGCGAGCTGCCGAATTTCGTCGCGCTTCCCCGCGAAGAGGTCGCGGATGGAGTAGTTGGTGGTCAGTTCGCGGAATGCGCTGGTAACGACCGGTGCTACTACGTCTTCGCCCACCGATTCTGGTAGCGATGTATGGATTTTGTAGAGCTGGTTTGGGTCCAGGCGGTAACGTACCGTGACAGCCAGACCCACGTTCAGTCCTTCCTTGCTTTGTGACCGCAGTCCTTCCGGCTTCTTCCTGGGATCGTCCGAGGACGCGGCGGTGAACACGTTCTCGCGGATGTTGTAGAGCACGACGTTATCGATCATGGGTGTTACGGCGTGGACGCCGGGGTAGAGTGTGCCGGAGAGAGGCCCGGAGATCTGGCTGACGCGGATGCCGGCGGAGCCGCTGGGGATCACGAGGATACTCAACGCGACCAGCACCGGAGGGACGGCCAGGATAGCCAGGCGTAGGCCGAGCCGCCACCGAATAGGGCGAGCCGTCTGCGACTCTCCCTCCGTTTCGACGTCACCCGCGGTGGTTTCCGCGCGGCGGAGCTTGAGCAGCAGATAAAGGTCATGGACGAGGATGATCGCCGCCGCCAGCAGCAACGATGCTCCGGTCGCCATCAACAGGTACTTGAGCAACAACATTGAGGTGGTCTCCTTTCAGGGTTGGAACAGATCGGAAGTTTCGACGGACAGTTCGACCGTGGCGCCGACGTGCACGAGTTCGAAGAGCTCTTCCACGTCCTCGTTGCGCATGCGGATGCAGCCTTTGGAGGCGGCTTTGCCGATGGAGTCCGGCCGGTTGGTGCCGTGGATGCCGTAGCCCTTGGCGCTGAGGCCCATCCAGCGGGTGCCTACCGGATTGGTCTTGCCGGGGCCGACAACCTTGTTAGGTCCGTACCAGGTGGGATTCGGAATGCGATTGACGATTTCGAACGTGCCGGAGGGGCTGGGCGTCGTGGATTTGCCGACCGCGACGTTGCATAGATCTTCACCACCACGCCGTCTTCCAGCAGGGCTAGTTTCGGTCCCGGATACTGACCACAATCCGCTGAGCCGTATTCGCATTCTCGGCGGCGCGCGACTGCGCCGCTGCCAGCATCACCACCGCCAACAGGCGGCTGAACTGTCCGTGTCCGTATTCCTTGTGTTCCATGCACACAGAGAATGCAGGCCGGAGACCAAACTCTATACTGTTGAAAATAAATAGGTTGATTAGTTTGGGCCGCGTGTCTGCTCAGACACGCCGTGTCCGTACAGACACGCGCGGGCTCAGGCTGCGGGGCGCCAGAAGGGTTCCCCGGCGGTGATCCATCCACCGGAAGCTCCGGGATAAACGTCTTGAGCCAGTCCGCGCACACGCGCATGCCCGGTTCCTCGGATACTTCATGCCCCAGGAAGATAACGCCCTTCCGCAGACCTGCCGTGATCACGTCGCGAGCGTACGCTCCGCCTTCCCACTCGGTCGATTCACCGCCGACGAAGACCTCTGACTCCGGGTTCAGCTTTACCGCGAACATCGGATTGCTGGCGCCGGGATAGAGGACGACACGGCTCACCTTTGTCTTTGGATCGCCGACGACTGGCGTCGTCCGCGACTTCATGCTCTTCTGCATCTGTTGTGCCAGGTGCCCCAGTGAGAGTTCAGGCAGTACGCCACATCCGTGGATCCTTCTCCGAAAGGTATTTCGTCCAGCCAAGGTCCTGGATCAGGCCAGTCGTGACCGGATCGGGCTTGCGCATATGCCAGTGGTCGTGAAAGCGCCAGACTACGAGTTGATTCTTCTCGATGAACTCGCGCTTGCGCTGGTACACGGGGTCCTCGGTCAATTGCGTCACGACGTCGGTGTGTGAATAGAAGGTCGGCTCGTGCGTGATGATCAGGTTCTTTCCCGAGGCGGAGGCGCGCTGCAGCACCTCGAAGGTCGTCATGAATGTCGTGGCAATGCCTTTCACGACGGTTTCCGGATTGCCTGCCTTGAAAGTGTCGATGGTGGCCGTGCGCCAGGGAACGCCAACATTCTTCTGGATGCGCTCTACAATCTGCTGCGCGGTCAGGCCGGATGGTTGCATTGTTGCGGCGGCGGTCGCAAGCAGACCGAACTCCCGGCGGCTGAGACGTTCCTGGGACATCGTGTGCTCCTTATGAATGGGTCTGAACTGTCTGAATTATAGAGGAGCCGCGGCCGGCATCGATCGGTATTGGGGATAAGATGTCTGCATGCGATTCCAGCCCCGTTTCGCCACGATTCTTGCCGCGATTGCCGCATTTGTGGTTCCTGCGACTGCGCAGACCCCGCCGCCTACCGCCCCGTCGGCGGCGAAGCCTCCTACGGAAGTGGCGGGCATTCCCGTCAATTACGACGAAGCTCTCGCCGGTGGCTATACGCTGCCGGATGTGCTGAAAATGACGAACGGCAAGGCGGTGAAGAACGCCAAGGACTGGAACACCAAGCGAAGGCCGGAGCTGGTGAAGCTCTATGAAGAGCAGCAGTTCGGCAAGATGCCAGGCCGTCCTCCGGCCATGAGCTTTGACGTGTTCGACAAAGGTACGCCGGCCATGGACGGGAAGGCGCTTCGCAAGCAGGTGACCGTCTATTTCTCGGCGGATCAAGACGGTCCGAAGGAAGACATTGTCATCTATGTGCCGGCTAAGGCTACGAAACCCGTGCCTTTGCTGCTCTGCATCAACTTCTCTCCGAACGCGTCGATCTTCAACGATCCTGGCATCAAGTTGGGCGAGATGTGGAATCGCGAGAAGAAGAAGGTGCCGGCCCAGCGCGGCGGCGGACTGGGCCGCATGAACAGCAACGGCCTGCTGGAGAAGGGCATCGGTGTAGCGGGCATCTACTATGGAGACATTGATCCGGACTTCCTGGGTGGCCTGCCGTATGGGGTCCGCGCGCTGTACCTGAAGGCTGGTCAGACGGAACCGGCGGCCGATGAGTGGGGCACGATCAGCGCCTGGGCCTGGGGATTGAGCCGGGCCATGGACTATCTGGAAACGGAACAGTCAGTCGATGCCAAACGGGTTGCCCTCTACGGAGTATCGCGGCTTGGCAAGACCGTGCTTTGGGCGGGTGTTCACGATACTCGCTTTGCGCTGGTGGTGGCCAGTTGTTCCGGTGAAGGCGGCGCGGCGCTGAGCCGCAGGAACTTCGGCGAGACGATCGCTCACATGACGGCCCGGTCCCGTTTCGGGTATCAGTTCGCCGCGAACCGCGCGAAATACGCGGAGCACCCGGAACAGTGCCCGGTGGATGCGCACATGCTCGTCGCGCTGATAGCGCCGCGCCCAGTATTCCTGCAAACCGGCGACACCGACCTTTGGTCCGACCCGAAGGGTGAGTTCCTTGCGGCTGTCGCGGCGGAACCGGTCTACAAGCTGCTGGGCAAACAGGGTCTGGGCACCGATCAGATACCAAAAGCCGGGGAGCCCATCTTCCACGACATCGGCTATCACATGCACGCGGGTGGTCATGGCACTATCCCGAGCGATTGGGTTCCTATCACGAAGTATCTCGAAATGTACCTGCATCCGTAATGGAAAACGGGCAGCCATGGCGGCTGCCCGTACTTCCAACTTGAGCGGGAGGTCTAGAAGATGAGCTTCAGGGCGAACTGGACGTAGCGGGGATCGAACGTGGAGCCGGAGCGCCCGAACGAGGCGCTGGAGAGATCCACGGTCGGCGCCGTGAAGTTCGTCTTGTTGAAGAGGTTGTAGAACTCGCCTCGGAACTGCAGTCGCGCACCTTCGTTGATCATCGGCAGGGCGAAGTTCTTCGCCAGCACCATATCGGTTTCCGAATCCGTTTGATACGACCGCTCCGGCCCCGACCCCGGAGAAGCCCGTCACGCCGGTGCCGGCTCCGACCAAGCCCGCCGTCGACGCGGCCAACCCGTTCGACACCGAGACGCCGACCAAACCGGCGATGCACCGCGCCTGCGACGCCCGCTCCGGCCCCGGCCGAACTCGGCGATCCGTTTAACGACGCGTTCAACGCCCCGGCTCCGGCCGCGACGACGCCGGAACCGGCCGTCGTCACGCCCGCTCCGGCTCCGGTCACGCCGGCCCCCGTCGCTCCGGCTCCGACGACTCCGGTCGCTCCAGTTCCGGCTCCTGCGCCGAAGGCCGAAGGGAACCCGTTCGACGATACCCCGGCTCCGGCGCCCGCCGCTCCGGCGACGCCCGCCCCGGTGCCGAAGTCGGAACCGAATCCGTTCGACGATACTCCGCGCCGGCCCCGGCGACACCCGCTCCGGCTCCCGTGCCGAAGTCGGATAACCCGTTCGATAACTAAATCGACTCGATCGAGTCCGTCGACCACACGTTCAGGCTCGTCGTTCCGCATCTCGGGCGATCGAGCCTGAAGTTTTTAGTCAAGTCCGTATGTGATTCTTGGGAAGGTCTTCACCGACTAACCTTTTCGATTTCTGCTCATACGCCGACTTCGTTCGCCGATGCAGGATGGTATTCGAGAACCGCGAAGACGCATAAGGCGACGTCACGCCGGCAAGTTTTTTCTTGTTCGGCACGCGGTCGTCGAGCAGAATAACCAAACGCGCCCGGTATCGTGGGAGCAACTTGCGCATCGCTCCCAACGGCGTCGTCGGTGAACTTGCGCGACGACGCTCCCGCCGCACGATCTCAGCCCGCCGTAGGAACGTTCGCGCATGACTCTGCGATCTCGAATCGTCGTCTTCGTTTCGTTCGTCACGCTCGTCACGATCGCCGTCGACGTGTCGCAGGCGCAGGTTCGCGTCGATGCGATCGCCGCCGGCCGCGAGGGCGATGCGCGACGGATCGATTCCGCGGCGCAGGTCGGGCGCATTGACCGCGCGTGTGGTTGTTCGGTCGGGGGCAACCGTTGCCCGCTGCGGCGTCGCCGACGGATAAAACGTTGTTCCTGGCCCCGCTGCCGGCCGGCGAACTGAACGGCCCCGTCTTGGCGTTCGTCGAGGGCGAAGCCGGGCTGGCCGGCCCGCTGCCGGTGATCATCGACGACCACGCGAACGTCGAATACGCCGCCCTCGACAAGCGACCGAACCGCTGCGCTTTCGGCAGGCGATCCTCGGCACGTTGACCGGCGACGCGGTCCATACGTGGCGCGTCGCGAGGGACGGCCAAAAAGCCGTTGGACGTCGAGATTGCCGCCCGGCGACTCTGCGCGAAGCTGTCGCCGGTCTGCGGGTCTTCGACGAACGCGGCACGCAGTTGGCCTGGGCACAGGGGACGAATGCGCTCGACGGCGATGCGCGGGCTGACGTTCGCCCCACCGACCGACGGCGTCTATCGCGTGGAATGGCACGACGCCCAGTTCCGCGGCGCGGCCCCCGGACGGTATCGCCTGACGATCGGCGATCATGTCGATGTGCCTGTCGAGTATCCGCTCCTGCAGCAAGGTTTGGGCGGCGATCATCAAGCCGTTGAAAAACAAACCGTGGCGAAGTTCGGACGCGACGTTCCCGGCATACGAAATTTGCGAAATGTTCCGCTCGACCTTAACGGCGTGCTGGTCGAACCGGGCGAAGAATATCGCTGGCTGGTCGACGTCGAACCAGGTAAGACTATCCGCTTCGAACTTATTGCCGCTCGAGCCGGCTCTCCGCTCGACGGCGTGCTGACGCTGTATGACCAGAGGGGGAAAAACCAACTGGCGATGTCGGACGATCAGGCCAAAACGTCGGACGGCGCGATCGAATACGCCGTACCGAAGTACATTCGTCGATGTCACCCTAGCCGTCAAGGATCTCTTGGAACGCGGCGGTCGAGCGTTCACCTACCTTGTCACCGTCACCGACGCTAAAGCACCGTCGGGGAACTCGTGTGGCCCGAGGAGCCGGTGTATTCTGGAAGCCGGCGGATGGTTGGTCCTCCGCGGAAGTTTGAACCGTAAAAACTATTCGGTCTCTGTGCGAATCGAACTCTCCGGCGATTTGGATGGATCGACGCGACGATCACGCCGATGGTTTTCGAGAGTTCAATCGTAAGATGAACGAATTACGGCATGTGCGCGAAGGCGAAGAAACCGGCTTGGTACTGGCGTCGGTTCTTCAACGTTTCTGAAAAGCAAAACGAGTTCCTCTTCGAGATCGATGATCGGATGCGCTTTGCTCGGTGCGTATGCCTTGACACGCCCAGGTCGCGTCGCTCGACGGCGATGACGCGGCCAAGTCGGTCACTGGATCGGGCGGCCGCATCGAGAGCGTCGCCAGAACATTTTTCTCCTACTATGCCGGGCCGCTGTTCGTCGTACGCGGCGATCGGCCGGCCGCGTTGACGTTGAAACGCGAGGAGACGCCAAGTCTGCTGCCGTTGGGGTTATCGGCGAAACTCAAGTTGCACGTCACGGCGCTGCGGTTCCGTCGGCAAGCCGGCGCGGGGTTCGATCCGCGTATCGCTGGTCATCGATCAGCCGCAAACGAAGAAGACGATCAAAGAGAACAACAAAGACAAACAGGTCGACGATCCGGAGAAGATGATCCGCTTGGCGGATGCCGACGATCGCGGCCGATGTGCAGGACGCGACCATCGAACTCCTGGTGCCCGGCGACTTGCCGCGCGACGAGTATCGTTTGGCGTTCAAAGGCGAATTGCTCGTCGGATCGACAAGACGGTGCTCGCCACGGCGTGGACGCCGATCGAGACGTGGAAGACCTGATCGCCTCTTGGCGTTCGCCTGGGACAATCCTCCCATGCCCGGCAAACCGGCCGAGGTCCGCGCCGGCAGTGGGCGAGAGCTACGTCGTGCGCGGCAAGATTGTTCTATGCGCAGGCTTCGATCGCGCGGTGCGCGTGTCGGTGAGCGGCTGGCCCGTCGAATGGCCCGTGCCGTCGGTCGACGTGCCGACCGACTCCGCCGCGTTCGCGTTGCCGCTCCGTTGGCCGACCGCGAACATGAAAACGGATGTGACCAAGTTGGAACTGGTCGCGCATAAGCTGTCGCGGTCGATAGATGGGTCGTGGCCGGCGGCGTGTTGGCTGCGCCGTCGACGTTGCCGATCAAATAAGTCGCAGGCGAAAAGCCCGAGTTGCTGACGCACGCGATCCTGTTCGATGAAGAAGCCGAATTGTTGACCAAGATCGAAACGGTGCAACCCAGACTCAACGTGGGGATCAAGAAATCGAACCGTCACGACCACGGCAAGAAGGCGTTGCACTTGGCCGACGATCAGACGTTTCCCGCCGCCTGGCCCGGCGTCGCGTTCAAAGTTCGCTGGCGTCCGGGGCCGGGCGAAATTCGTTACATGCGTCTCGCGCTCGGTCGCCAAGGCGGAGTCGGCGTCGGAATCCAACTGGGCCACGACGGCCGTTTCGGCCCGGATCGAAAAGGGAGGCCCAACGTTCCGCTACCACGCCGGCCCGCCGGCGAGACCCTCGGCGCGTCGCTGACGGTCGCCGAGAAGCACGAGAATCAAAAATACGTGGTCGTCACGCGCGATCTGTATGCCGACTTCGGCGAGTTCACGCTGACCGGACTCGGCCCCGTCCACGGCGACACGCAAGTCGCCTATTTCGATCAACTGATCGTCGGCGCAACGTCGGATGATCTCGAACAAACACCGGCGGAATACGGCGCGCCTCGGCCGTGCCGAACCCGGAATCACGGCCGCCAAGGACAGGTGTGTCGGATTCTATCGTGTTTCCCTATTAACCTTAGCAATACGT